>NZ_SDPN01000026.1 GCF_004134825.1 Agromyces albus | reverse complement strand
AGGAGCTCTGCGACGCCGCCCAGGCGGCGGCCGAAGCGGTGCTCGGCGACGGCTTCCGGCTGCTGCCGCTGCTCAGCCCGCCCTCGGCGGCCGGCGAACCCGACGCGTTCGTGCAGGCGGTCGCCGAACCGGCGTTCGCGCAACCGGGTCGGGCGCGCCTCCACGCGTTCGTCCGCGACCATGCGACCGTGCTCGACGGCATGACGGGCCTCGCCGAGGCGCAGCTCGTCGGCGGCGCGCTGGGCCGGCGCATCGACCTCACGGCCGTGCAGCTCACGGAGCGCACCGACACCGGGCCGGCACCGGGCACCGACCGCTGGCTCGCGGGCGCGCTCCCCGACGACGTGCCGTGGCCCGACTCGACGGCCACGCACCTCGTGGTCGAGCTGCCGCCCGATGCCGACGATGTGGCCGGTGCGTTCGCGGGCCTCGCGATCGAGGCCTGGGTCGAGGCGCTCCCGTTCCAGCCCGACGCGAAGGCGTTCGACCTTCGGGCGCCCGAGACGGCGCTGCGCGCGGCACGGTCCGCGACCGGCCTGGCCGTGCATGCCCGGCAGGCGTCGGCGCGTGCGCCGCAGGTGCTGCTCTCGGCGATCTCGCCCGACGGCCGGCGCTGGACGACCGACTCGGTCGTGCAGACGGTGATCGATGCGGTCGACCTCGCCAAGGCGCGACTCGTGACGCTCGAGCGCGTGCCGGGCGACGCGGCGGTGCTGCCCGCGATCTACGTCGCGAGCCCCTGGCTGCAGGCCAGGAAAGGCTTCGGCTTCGCCGAGCTCGCCGCGGTCGCGTGGGATCCGACGCTGGCGCCGTTCCTCTCGGAGGTGGACTGATGGCCGACCCGATCAAGCTCGTCGCGAGCACCATCGACAACGTGAGGCTCGAGAGCCTCGCCGGGAAGCTGCAGATCGTCGACCCGCCGGCGATGGTCCGGCTGGAGCCCGACTCGACCACGGGCGACCCGAAGCCCGGCACCGAGGCACGCATCGCCGACGCCGCCTGGATGCTCGGCCGCCAATGGCAGATCGGCGAGCTCATCGGCGAGGACGCGGGCTCCGTCGTGAGCGTGCGGGTGCGATCCGCGGCGCTGCCGGTGACGGCGTGGGCGCCGCTCGATGACGCGACAGTCGAGGCCCCCGAGGGCGCGACGTGGCGACCGTGGCGCGCGGGCGCGGTGCTCGAGGAGCTCGTGCAGGACGTGCCGGCCCTCGCGTTCGAGCGCGGCCTGCGCCAGCGCGCCGAGGCGGGCCGCCAACTCGCGGACCTGCTCGAGGACGCCGGCGCCGACGATGTCTTCGAGGCGCTGCTCGCGAGGCATCCGCTCACCCTCGACCCCGAACCGGATGCCCCCGAGGCGAAGCTCGACCCCCAGGCGCCCCGCCTCCTGTCACTGCTCGCGGGCCGCGTGGCCGACGGCGTCTCGATCGCCGAGGAGCTCGTGGGGCTCGCGCCCGCGGAGCCGGACTGGCTCGCCGACGCCGATGACCCGGGCGCGGTGCGGCTCGTGCTGCAGGAGTGGCTGGCGTGGCTGTTCGGCGCGCCCGACTCGGGTGGGGCATGGTCGACGGAGCGGCTCGAGTACCGGTTCGCCCTGCGGTTCGGCGACGGCCGCCAGGCGGTCGTCGCGCGCGGCACCCAGTTCGGCTCGGCCGAGGTTCGGTGGAGCGACCTCGAGTGGGTGCCCGATGCCGTCGTCGAGTCGCCGGAGGGCGCACCCGACGGCACGCCGATCGAGTCGAGCGCGACGATGCTCGCGACCCCGCTGCGCTACCCGGGCATGCCCGCCGACCGCTACTGGCAGCTCGAGGACGGCGCCGTCGACCTCGGCGCGATCGAGGCGCAGCCGCACGATCTCGCGAGGCTCGCCCTCGCGGAGTTCGCGATGTCATCAGGCGACGACTGGCTCGTCGTGCCGGTCGACGCGCTGCTCGGCGCCCTGAACCGCATCGCGGGTGTCGAGCTGACCGACGACTTCGGCGAGACGGTCGAGATCGGCGAGCTCGACGACCCCCGCTTCACGATGTTCAAGGTCGCGGCCGCCGGGCGCGGCGCGCTGCCGGGCGTCCTGCTTCCGCCGACCGCGGCCGGCACCGTCACCGGCGCCCCGCACGAGGAGGTGCTCTTCCTCCGCGACGAGCAGGCGAACATGGCGTGGGCGATCGAGCAGACCGTGCAGGGCCGCAGCGGCGACCCGCGTGAGCGGTCGGCCGAACTGCAGCCCGCGCCCGACCCGTGGCCCGACGGCCTCGACCCCGAGGAGCGCGTCTACCGCTTGCAGTCCCAGGTGCCCGCGAACTGGATCCCGCTGGTGCCGGTCGCGTCGCTCCCCGGTCAGGTCTCGCTGCGGAAGGGCGCGATGTTGCGCGACGGCGAGCCGCTCCTCACCGCCGGCGTCACCCTGCGGCCGACGCCGCTGACGTTCCCGGGCGAGGAGATCCCGCGCGAGGGCGTGCGGGTGCGCGCTGTGCCCGTGCTCGCCCGGCGCGCCGACGGCTCGTACGCCCGCTGGGCGTCCTACCGCGTGCGCACCGGACGTGGCGAGGCGAAGAGCAGGCTCGCGTGGGACTCCGCGCTCGCGATCACTGAGATGCGGCAGGCGTAAACCGGCTCGGTGGCGGTACTGCGATCAGTACATCGAGCCCGGGGCGTCGGCGTGGTGACTGAACCTGAACGCACAACCCGACACGATGTTGGATCTGCCGATGTCGGATGGACGCGCGTCCCGTCGGCCGCGACGGCCCTTGGAGGATTCAGCCCCCTTCGGGTCATCACCGGATGTCTCGGGAACTCGCGGATTCCCGTGTGATTGCAGGGAACCAGACGGTTCGCTTCCTGCGAAGCTATCCGGTCGGTTCCGGTCGGTTCCGGTCGTGGGAACACCGATGCCGCGTCGAATCCGGCCGGCCAACGTTCGAACTCGCGTTTGTCGAAACATGATGCAACGATGAATCAGCGGCGCGCAGCAGTCATGACATAGCTGGTCGCTTCCGGTGACGGATTACGAAGAGTTCGTATTTGAGGGAGAAGCAGGAATGAACCGCGAGCACATACCCGCCGCTCTGATCGCTATGCAGTCGCCGACCTTCGCGCAGCAGTTCGAAGAGGAACGCTTTGCGCGGCTCTCCGCACTCGTCGACCTCCTCCGGCCGAGTCCCGCCGACCTCGATGACCCCGCGCTGGCCGTGGACGTCTCGCGCGTCGAGGTGCTGATCACCTCATGGGGTGCACCTCGGCTCACCGCTGAACGACTCGACCGGATGCCCGCGCTCCGTGCGGTCTTCCATGCGGCGGGTTCGGTGCGCCAGATCACGACCGATGCGTTCTGGGAACGTGGGATCACCATCACGAGCGCCGCCGGCGCGAACGCGGTACCCGTCGCCGAGTTCACGTTTGCGTCGATCGTGCTCGCCGGCAAGCGCGCGCAGTTTCTCGCCCGCGAACCGGTCTCCCACCGCCACGACTGGGCGTCCGGGCTGTTCACCGATGGCTACTCGAACTACGCACGCACGATCGGCATCGTAGGTTTCAGCCGCATCGGTCGTCTGGTCACCGCGTTCCTCCAGCAGCTCGAGCGGGTCGAGGTGCTCGTCGCCGATCCATACGCCGGCGCCGAGGTCGTCGCGCGGTCGGGTGCACGGCTTGTCCAGCTCGACGAGCTGCTCTCATCGGTCGACACGCTGAGCCTGCACGCCCCCGAACTCCCGGAGACCCGCGGAATGATCGGCGCGGGCGAGCTCGCGCGACTTCGCGTTGGGGCGACCGTCATCAACACCGCACGCGGCAGCCTCATCGATACCGACGCGCTCGTTGCCGAGTGTTCGACCGGAAGGCTCGACGCGGTGCTCGACGTCACCGACCCCGAGCCGCTTCCCGAGGATTCGCCGCTGTACCGCCTTGCCAACGTGTCGATCACGCCGCACATCGCCGGGTCGCTCGGCACCGAGAACCGGCGACTGTCTGATGCCGCGCTCGATGAGCTGGCGAGATGGCGCGCCGGGCGTCCGCTCGAGTCCGAGATCACCCAGGACGACGTGAGGGTGAGCGCGTGAACCGCAGGTCGACCGAACACTCCCCCATCACCGGATGGGACCGCGAACACTGGCTCGCGCTCGCCGACCGCATGCTCGAGGCTGCTCGCTTGGTCGCCTCGCCGCGACACGCGCTGCTGCGCTTCCCCGGCACGCCGGGCGGGTTCGGGGCAGAAGTCGACGCGCTCGAGGGCTTCGCGCGCACATTCATGCTCGCCGCGTTCCGCGTCGCGGGCTCGCCCGAGACGACGGGAGCCCTCGCCGCGTGGTACGCCGAAGGACTCGACGCGGGCACCGACCCGGACTCGCCCGAACGCTGGCTTCGACCCGACGAGGTCGAGCAGGCGAAGGTCGAGGCGGCAGCCCTCGCGATCGGCCTGCATCTCACACGCGACGTGATCTGGGCGAACCTCGACGAGAGAGTCCAGGCGCAGATCGTCGACTACCTCTCGACCTTCGTCGGCGGCACACATCCGCCCAACAATTGGGCGTGGTTCCGCGTTGTCGTCGAGCAATTCCTCGCAAGCGTCGGCGCACCGCACTCACGCGGCGACATCGAAGCCGACCTCGACCAGCTCGACACCTTCTTCCGCGACGGCGGCTGGATCTCCGACGGCGTCCAGCGCTCCTTCGACCACTACACCGGGTGGGCACTGCACTTCTATCCCGTGATCTGGGAGACGATGCTCGAAGCGGATGACCCGAATCGGGTCAGGTTGCCGAAGTACCGTGCGGCTCTCGACGAATATCTTGTGGACGCGGTGCACCTCATCGGCGCCGACGGCGGGCCGCTCATCCAAGGGCGAAGCCTCACGTACCGGTTCGCCGCGGCGGCCCCGTTCTGGGCCGGCGCCCTCGCCAACACCGAGGCCGTGCCGCCAGGCCTGCTGCGGCGAGCTGCGAGCGGCATCGTCTCCCACTTCGCCAGCCATCGAGCTCCCGATGACGATGGGCGGCTCTCGCTCGGCTGGCATCACGCCTGGCGGCCGACCGCCCAGAATTACTCGGGCACGGGTTCGCCGTACTGGGCGGCGAAGGGCATGCTCGGCATCGCGCTGCCCGAGTCGCACCCCGTCTGGACGGCCGTCGAGGAGCCGCTCCCCGTCGAACGGGGTGATGTGCTGCGGCGGATCACCGCGCCGGGGTGGCTCGTGGCGGGCACCCCGGCCGATGGGATCGTTCGCGTCGTGAACCACGGTACCGACCACGGCGATGCCGGCACGTTCGGCATCGATGCCCCGCTCTACGCGAAATTCGGCTACTCGACCGCCACCGCACCCCTCCTCGCCGGACCGTCATCCCGGCGGCTGCCCGACCAGTCAGTCGCGGTCGTCGCCGGCGGCGTGGCGAGCGACCGGTCGGGCTTCACGACGCACGTCGTCGACGTGGTCGAATGCGATGACGGCACCCCGGCCGGCTGGGCGGTCTCCGAGACCACTGCGCACTGGGTCGACGACGCCCCCGAGCGCCCCGACTACGGTACGCCGTGGCCGGGCGGCACCGTGCGGAAGGGACCGCGACTCACGACCGCCTCCCTCGTCCGCGGCGCATGGGAGGTGCGGTTCGTGCGTGTCGCCCGCGACCCCGAACAGGTCGTCGATGGCGACGAGCTCCGCGTCGCCGGCTGGCCTGTCTCGGGCGACGAGATCGAGTCGTCCTGCTCGCCACGCGGCGCGGTCGCGACATCCAGTCGCCTGGAATCACGCATCGTCGCGATCGCCGGCTTCACGACATCCGGCAGACAGCTCGACGACGACGCGACCTTCCTCGGGCCGCACAGCGGCACACCCTGGCTCGCCGCCCCCATTCCCGACGACGGCGGCTGGCTCGTCGCCGCCATCGGGCTCGCGGGTGTCACCCTCGGCTCGGCGCCCACGGTCGCCGTCTCCGACGACTCGGCGACCGCGGACGTCCTCTGGGACGACGGAGCACGCAGCGCGATCACCCTCCCGGAATCCGTGGCATCATCCGCCGAGTAGCTGCTGAAGCGATGCCCCGCATTGGAAGCCGCCGCGTCACCTCCCCGTTCCGTCGCGCCTGAGACCCCCGCGCCGACCCCGGGGGTCAGGCTAGCGCGTCGTAGGTCGCGAGCCAGAGGCGGGCGATCAACCGGTGGCCGAACGACGAGGGGTGCAGGCCGTCCGGCGCGACGATCGCGCCGCCGCGCTCCGCGATCGCGGCGGTCACGTGATCCTGCAGCGGAATGAACGCCGCCCCGTGCCGGTCGGCGAGCGCACGCACCACGGGTCGTTTGGTGTCGAGATCCGCACGCGCGAACTCCGAACCGTCCTTCCAGTTCCCCGCCCACGGCGCGTCGCTGACGAAGAAGGGATCGATCACGATGATCCTCGGGATCCCGGCCGCGACCGCGCGCGTCAGGATGTCGTCGAGGTCGCGTTCGAAGTCCGCCACGGGCGTCGGGCTGCCCTGAAATAACGTCGAGATCGTGTCGTTGCCGCCGATGAACACGGTGAGCAGATCAGGCCGGAGGTCGAGCACGTCGGTCTGCCATCGCTCGCGCAGGTGCGCCACCCGATTGCCCGCGATGCCGTTGTTGACGATCTCGACGTCGGCGCCGCGCGCGGCGAACGCGTCGAAGATCATGTCGACGTAACCGTGACCCAGGCGGCGTAGGTCACTCGTGTGCTCGGCGTCGGTGATGCTGTCGCCGATGAAGACGATCCGTTCGGTCATGCTCTCCCTTTCCTTCGGTGATCTAGTCGGGCAGTGACACGACGGTCACGGGTCGGTCACTGCGCAGGCGAGCGGATGCCGCGGGCCCGTCGATCACGACGACGATGCCGTCGGATGTCTCCCACGCCCGCCACCACTTCGTGCCACTCACCTCGAGCTCGGCGCGGCGGTCGTCGCCGAGCAAGCGCCGTCCGATCGTCAGCGGCTTGATCGCGCCCATCCACTCGGCGACGCCCTCGAGCGTGCGGCGTTGCACCGCCGGGATCTCCCCCGCCGCGGTCGGACCCACGTTGAGCAGCAGGCGGCCGGCGCGCGACACGATGTCGGCGTAGAGCCGTGCGAGTTCGCGTGGGGTGAGGGTGAGCGACTCGTCTTCGAGTCGGTTGTAGCCGAAGGAGAAACCGAGTCCGCGGCAGTGCTCCCAGCCGGTGCCGGCCTCGTGCCCGGCGCCGGTGTCGTACTCGCTGGTGCGATAGTCCCAGACGTCGGCGCCCCACCGGTCGTTCACGATGCCCCCGGGCACCGCCGCTCGGTATCGCTCGACGAGCGACTGGAGCGAGTGCGGCCCGGGGACCTTGCCGGCATCGGGCCACTCGATGTCATTCCACAGCACGTCGGGGCGATAGCGGTCGATGAGATCGGCGACGTGGCCGAACGCGTACGCGTTGTAGTCGGCGTCGGTCGGACGGAAGCGCAGCAGCTCGGCATTCGACCGGATCGGGGGGAAATCGGTGAACGACCAGTCGAGGCCGCCCGAGTAGTAGACCCCGAACCGCATGCCCTCGGCGCGCACGGCATCGGCGAGCGGCGCGATGAGATCGCGCTGCGGACCACGCTCGACGGTGTTGAGGCCGGTACTTCCGGGGGCGCTCCAGAGCGCGATGCCGTCGTGGTGCTTCGTCGTCGGCACGACGTAGTCGGCGCCGACCGCTGAGAACAGCCTCGCCCAGTCGGCCGGATCATAGGATTCGGCGTGCCAGTCGTCGAGGAAGTCGGCGTACGGGGCTCCGCCGTACCCGCGCCGGTGGTGCTGCGCAGCCGGCGACTCCTCGATGCGGATGGTGTTCGCGTACCACTCGGCGTACGCATTGTGCGCGAACCACTCCTCCTCGGGCACGGCACCGAGCGCGCCACTCGGCTCGGCCCAGGCTGGCACCGAGTACGCACCCCAGTGGATGAAGATGCCGAGCGTCGCCTCCTGCGCCCAGCCGGGAAGGTTCGTCATGGGTCCCTCCTCATCATCCGCTAGCCCTTCACCGCGCCAGAAGTACCCGCGCCCTCGAGGAACTGCTTCTGGAACAGGAGGAACAGCGTGATCGGGATGATGATCGCGAGGAACAGCGAAGCCATCTGGATGTTCAGCGGGATGGTGTCGGCCACCTTCGGCAGGGCCACCGAGATCGGCTGCTTGTCGGCGCTCGGCAGCACCAGCAACGGCCAGAGGTAGTCCTTCCACGCCGAGATGATCGTGAGGAGGGACACGACGCCCAGGATGGGCCGCGACAACGGCAGCACGATGGAGAAGAACACCCGCACGGGACCCGCGCCGTCGATGCGCGCGGCCTCATAGAGGTCGGGCGGAATCTGGTCGAAGAACCGCTTGACGATGAGCACGAGGAACGCGCTCGCCGCGTTCGGAAGCCAGACCGCCCAATACGTGTCGAGCAGTCGCCAACCGGTGCCCGGCATCTCGATCACCGTGAGGTAGAGCGGCACGAGCGAGACGATGTTCGGGATGAACAGCGTCGCCAGCACCGCGCCGGACAGCAGCGCGCCCCACTTCGGTCGCAGCACACTGAGCACGTAGCCGCCGGTCGTGCAGGTGAGGAGGGTGGCCACGCACGAGCCGATCACGACCCACGCCGTGTTGAGCAGGTAGTCGCCGATGCGCACTTCGGTCCAGGCGCGCACGAAGTTCTCGACCTGGAATTCTCCGCTGACGAGCATGGCGAACGGATCCATCAGGATCTCCTGGCTGCTCGAGACGGATGCCTTGAAGAGCCAGAGCAGCGGGCCGAGCGCGACGACGAGGAGGCCCGCGAGCACGAGCGCCTGCCAGATGCCGAGCCAGATCCGTACCCCGGGGCGTTTGCGGTCCATGTCGGAGATGGCTCCGCGCTCGTAGGCGCGCGGTTCGCGGCGGCGTGGTGGCCGCGCGGGTGGGGCCGCGGCATCCGCTGCCCTTGTCACCTCGGGGATCGGTCGACTGTCGGTCTGTATGAGCATCAGTTGAGCCTCCTCGTCGCAACGAAGTACCCGGCGGAGAGCAGCCCGAGGAAGGCTGCCAGCAGCACCGACAGCGCCGTGGCGGCGCCGAAGTCCCCGTCGATGAACGCGTAGTTGTAGATCATGAGCAGCAGCGTGGTGGAGGCGTTGTTCGGTCCGCCGCCGGTGAAGATGAACGGCTCGGTGAACACCTGCATGGTGTTGATGACCTGCAGGAGCAGCATGATCAGCAGCACACCGCGGATTTGCGGAAGCGTGATGTGCCACGTGCGGCGGATGATCCCGGCACCGTCGAGCTCGGCGGCCTCGTAGAGGTCGCGCTGCACCGCGGTGAGCGCGGCGAGGTAGATGATCACGGTGCTGCCCGCGTACGCCCAGGTCGACTCGAGCACGATGGCGGGCATCACGATGTCGGCCGAGTTCAGCCAGGCGAACGGCCCGGCGCCGATCCATCCGAGCACGGTGTTGAACAGGCCGGTCGGCTCAGGGCTGTAGAAGAACTTCCAGAGGAGCACGGCCACGACCGGCGGCACGATCACGGGAAGGTAGGCCAGCACGCTGTAGAGGCGGCGGGTGCCGCGAAGTTCCGCCATGAACGTCGCGAGGAGCAGCGGTACGGGGAATCCGAACACGAGCGCGAGGAACGCGTAGTACAGCGTGTTCGCTGCCGCTTTGGGCAGGAGCGGGTCGGTGAGCACGTATTCGAAGTTGCTCCAGCCGACGAACTCGGGATCGTCGACGAGATTCGTGTTCTGCACCGACATGACGATGCCGTCGACGATCGGCCCCCAAGAGAAGTAGCCGAAGATGAACAACAACGGAAGCGCGAAGGCGATCTTCGTCACTCCCCCGCTGGTCACCCATGACCGGAATGACCGGCGCCGGGTGCGTGAGATCGAGGTGGCCGAAGCTTCGGCTGTCATCCGCGCCTCCCTTCTATCAGTGTCAGAGTGTGGTCGGGTGGTCGGGCCGGCCGGCGCCGAAGGTCGCGCGCCGGCCGGCCCGGATGCCTCAGCGGCCCAGGAGCCGATTGACGGCCGTCTCGGCTTCGCCGAGCACCTTGACCACGTCGGCATCCTCCTCGGTGAGGATCTTCTGCAGCACCACATCGAGTTCGGCGTAGACCTCTTGGGCCTTCACCGCCGGTTCCGGCAACAGGTTCTGCTCCCCGAACGCGTCGATGTACGTGCTGAAGTTCTCGAGCGGCACGTTGACGTACGGCTGGATCCACTCGAAGTACTGGTCGTACGCATCCTGACTGATCGCCGGGCGTTCCGGAACCGTGACCGCCTGTCCGGAGGCGGCGGCCGCTTCGGCCTGCTCGGCGGCGAGGGCCTCGTCGGTGAACTTCTTCAGATAGAAGTAGTCGATCCACTTCACCGCGGCCACCTGCTCCTCTGGCGTCGCGTCGGGGCTGACGACCTGGATCTGGCCGCCGGTGAGCGAGGCGGGCTCTGCGTCGGCGCCGATCGGCATGGCTGCCATGCCGAAGTTATCGGCGGGCATCTGGTTGCGGATCACCGCTGGGCGGTACAGGCCCGAGAAGCCGATGAACATGCCGATCTTGCCGGCGGAGAAGTCCTGCACGAGTGCGCCGGCGTTGTAGAGGAAATTGCTCCCCATGGAGTTGTCGTCCCAGCGCATCGCCTGCAGCAGCTCGAGGTACTCGGCAGCGGGGTCGTCGTTGAACGTCGCCTCGGTGCCCTTCGCGTTCTCGACGGTGCCGCCATGGCTGTAGATGCCGGCGGAGAGCATCCACCCGCCCTGGTTCTCCGTCGTCATCGTCGCGTACCCGGCCGCGCCGGTCGTCTCGGTGATCTGCTGTGCGGCGTCGCGCACCTCGTCCCACGTCTGCGGCGGGGCATCCGGATCGAGGCCGGCCTGCTCGAACAGGTCGCGGTTGTAGACGAGGCCCAGGGCCTGCGCCGCCGTCGGCACCGCGTAGATGCCGCCATCGTCGTCGGAGACGAGGTCGAGCAGATCGGGATTGAGCTGCTCGCCGAGGCCGGCCAAGTCGATGGCCTGAGAGAGCTCGGCGACCTGCCCGCGCGCGGCCAGTGCGTTCGCCTCGGTGAATGCGACCGTGAGCACATGCGGGAGGTTGCCGGCCGCGAGCTGCGCCTGGAAGGTCTGCGGATCCCACTTGTCCTCGACGGCTTCCACAGTGATGTTCGGGTTCTCGGCCATGAAGGCCTCGACCTGCCCCTCGAAGAAGGCCCGCTTCTCGGCCTCGCTCGTCGGGGGCAAATCGCCCACAGTGATGGTGACGGCGGCCTCGAGGTCGACCTCGGGAGCCGTGGTGGCAGGTGCGCCGGTGCCTCCGCCGCTGCAGCCCGTGATGCCGATGCTCAGGGTGAGCATGCCGGCGAGCGTGGCGAGCGAGCGCTTCGATGCGGTTCGCATTGCTATCTCCTTGTCGTTGTCGTTTGTCGTTCGACATGTGCGGGGGCGCACGTCATTGGTGATCGGTGTCAGTCGAGTACTTCGGCGGGCTCTCGGATCGCGCCGTCGATGCGCACCGGCTCGTGGCCGGCACAGGTGAGGACGTGTTCGACCATCGAACGCAGGCGCTCGTGCGCCCGCTCCCGGACGGCCGCCGTGTTCGCACGGGCGGTCGCCGGGTCGTCCAGGATCCGCCGCAGTGCGGTCAGCACGGGCAGCGGTCCCTCAGAGATCTCAACGAGGCCGCCCGACGCGCCCACGTCGTCGTACATACGGCCCTTGACAGTATCCGTCGGCTGTCTGACGTACACGGCCGGCGTGCCCTGGCTGATCGCCATGAGCGGCGAGTGGCACTCGATGCTCACGATCGCCTCGGCATCACGGTAAACGGTCAGCGCCTCCGGTGCAGACCAGAAGCGCGGAAGCACGTGCACGTTCGAGCGCACGTCGGCGGGCAGCGCGTCGCCGAAGTGTCGCTCAGCGAGGCCGACGGCGTACGCCATCTCGGGCGCCACGAGCACCTGGTGACCCGTGCGACGGACGTAGTCGACGATGGTCGCCGCCAGGACGCCGAGGTCGTGGTCGACCCAGAGGCCGTTGTATGCCGTGCGACGGATGTCTTGGGCGGTCGGCGGCTCGCCGAGCATCTCGTAGTACGGGGTCCACCGCACGCGCGGCACGACGCACAGGTATTCCCCGTCGCGCAGGCCGTGCGCGTCCTTGACCGCGGCGGCGGCTTCCTCGTCGGTCACGTCGAACGCGAACGTGGCGTCAGGGCCGAACTCCACGACGGGGCATCCCAGGTCGAGCGTGCGCAGGAACAGCTCGGTGATCGAGTCGCGGCAATAGATGAATGCGGCATGGTCGAGCACATCGAGGGTTCGCTCGTCGAGCACGTCCCGGCCGAGTGAGCGCACCATGGTCTCCAGCTCGTCGAGCGTGCCGGTGAAGATCGGGTTGAGCGGGTCGAGCGAGACGCCGAAGAATCCGTAGGGCTTGCCGGTTGCACTCGCCCAGCGGCGCATGTCGTCGACGCGGACGAGGCTCGGTGCCGAGCCGTGCACGAGCACGTCCGACTCCGCGATCGCCGCGGCGAGCTCCGGCGTAGTGGCCGAGCCGTCGGGACGGAGTTCGCCATCGACGATCTCGACCTCGGGGAACGCCCGCGCGAACATGCTTCGCTCGCGAGAGTCGAGGTGCACGGGCCAGAGGATCAGCCGGGCATCTGGTGCGTGCCGGGTCAGGGCACGGAGCGCTCCCGGTGAGTGCGCGACGTCGCCGATGTTGACGGTTTGCCAGGAGGAGCGGAGGAGGATCGTTGGCGTCATGCGTGAATGTGCACCTTATAGGAGAGGGCGGATGCCACGACGGACATGTCGAGGTTCGTGATGCGGCGCTGCTCGGCGCCGTTGAAGAGCACCACTGTCGTGGGCGTGAGGCGAAGGTCGATCTCGACGTCGTCGACGGTCGTGAGATCGAACGTGCCGCCTGCGCGGCGGATGCGGACCCCGTGTGCACGTGCCTGCCCCGCGCCGTCGACCGCCACCTCGTCGTCGCCGACGAGGAAGTTCACCTCGTCGCCAGGTGCGATGACGAGCGGCACTCGCTCAATGAACGCGCCATCACGAGGCGTGGTCACGGCGATCTGCACGTTCTGTGGCCCGCACTGGAACGTCTTCACGACGCGCCCGCTCGCGCCGGTGTAGGTGTACTCGAACGTCTCCGTCTCGTGGAAGGTGCCGCCGGTCTGCTGCATGGTCGCCTTGGCGTCCATGAGATTTCCCGGCACGATCGTCGCCCACGCGCTGTCGGTGCCCATCTGGGTGGCGATGAACGCACCGGTCTCGGGGCGGTAGAAGAACGAGGGTCCCCGCCGCACTCGGGTCGCGCGGGCGGTGCCGTGGTGCGTGCCGAAGTAGTAGCCGGAGCGCTTCACGAAGACATAGTGCGCGTTGAACTTCTCGTCGGAGCGCGCCTCGACGAACGATCCGGAGCCCATGTAGGGGAAGGCAGCGATTGCGGCCTCGCGCTCGGCGAGGGTGGGGAAGACCGGCTCCTCCACGGTCAGCCGGAGGTTCTGGGGCGCGGTCCCAGCCGGGGTGAGCCTGGTGATCTCCACCTCGCCGGCCGCCCAGGCCGCCTGTAGCGCGGCGACGTGCTCGGCGTGCCAGTTGAGCGCCCGAACGACGTGCGACTCCTTGAAGATGTTGAGGTGATCGGGGTAGTTGCTCCCGTCGGTCGTGCGCAGGGCGGCGAGCGCTCTGAGCGACTGCCGCGTCGAAATGCCGTTCACTGTCCATCCGGCACCGTCGGGCTCCCAGAGGAAGTTGTACTGGCACCAGTCGAGGTGCGTGAGCGCCATCTGCCGGTAACGGTCGTCGCCGGTTCGCTCGTAGGCGATGGCGAGGTCGCGCAGCGAGGTGTAGAGCGAGTAGTGGGCATCGAACGCACCGTCCTCGTAGAGGTATCCGGCGCCCTGGCTCTGCGAGTTCGCGACCAGGAAGTCGAGTCGCTCGTGATATGCGGACTCGATGTGCGGGGGCATCAGCTGCTTGAACGACGCGATGCCGGTCATCCCGCCGATGATCTGGTTGCTGAACCGCATGCCGACATCCCAGACGTCGGACACCGACGCGTCGAGCATGTACTCGGCGCCACGCTGGAGCGAGGCGAGCACCTCGGCCCGCACGCCGGCATCCCAGCCGACGCCCTCCATCATCACGGCGGCCTCGCCGAGGTACACGAGCGCGAAGCCGGTTGCGGCCCGGTTCCGGTCGGTCCAGCTGTCCGACGGCCACCATCCCTCGGCGCCCTGGACCTCCAGGTAGTAGCGCATGGCCGCGTACACATGTTCGCGCAGCACCGGGTCGAGGTAGTACGGGTTCCAGGAGGCCGCGTAGGTGTAGAACCAGGCGAGCGTGTAGACCGACTCCTGGTTGCGCGCGTCCCACGGCTCGGGCGGGTACACCTGGTAGCCACGGTGGAACCAGCCGAGCGTTTCGGGATCGGCGTCCTCCATGTTGTTCGCGATGTCGGCAAGGGAGACGAAGTACTGCACGATGCCCTGCTCGTGCGTCGTGAACAGTGAGCGGTCGAGCGACGCGATGTCGAAGAGATCCATGTCGGGGATCGGCAGCGTGAAGTCGTAGCTGAAGCCGGCTTCTGCTGCGGATGCCTCGGCCGCCCGCGCCGAGGTGGAGAGGGCGAGCCCGGCGAGGCCCGCCGCGCTGAGGCGAAGCAGCGTACGGCGGCTCAGCGGGACGCGGGTCGGGTCGACTGCTTTGTCGTGGGCGTGCACGGGATCTCCTTCGAAATCGTGTCAGGCGCCGCCATCGGAATGATGGGTGATGCCACGTTGCATCAACGTAGCCGGACGACATCGGAAACGCAAGAGCGGATGCGTCGAAACTTCCGTCCGAGCCCGTGAACGGGTCAGGTGGTACGGCGGCGGATCAGCTCGGGAGGAGGCGACGTGATGATCCCCGAGAGGATCTCCTCGCCCTCGATGGCATGGGCGACGAGCGTCACGCCGCGGTGCCCGAGTTCGTACATCGGCATCCGGACAGCTGTAATCGACGGGTTCACGTCCTCGAGCACGTCGATGTCGTGGATCGCCACGATTGCCAGGTCTTCGGGGACCCGCAGGCCCGCCTCGATCGCCCCGCCGACCACGCCGAGCGACGTGGTGGCATTGTTCACGACGAACGCCGTCGGACGGTCGCGGAGCTCCATGATTCGGGCGACGGCCACGCGTCCGGCGTGCGCGGCGTAGTCGGACTCGATGACGTCGTCGGGTCTCGGCTCGATGCCCGCCGCCTGGAGCGCTTCCCGGTACCCCTCGAGCCGACGTTGGCCGGCATGCCGGAATCCCGCGGGTGGCCGGAAGCCCTGGTGCGCGCTGAACCACCCTCCGAGGAAGCCGATGCGGGTATGCCCGAGCTCCAGGAGGTGCTCGGCGGCGACCCGGCCGGCCGCAACGTCGTCGATGGCCAACCAGGGCTGCCCGGCGTCGGGCACCTCATCGAGCACGAGGATCGGCGCCTCCCGCTTGAAGACCGACCGCACGCCTTCGGAGTCGACGTCCGAGCTGGGCCGCAGGATGGTGCCGTCGACCTGCCCCTGGCCGAGGATCCGCTCGAGCGCGCGGGAGCCGTCGACGAGGCGCATCGCCTCGGCGAGCATGATGGCGTAGCCGTTCTCCTCCGCGGCATCATGGATGCCGTCGAGCATCGGCGCGAACACGGGGTTGCTCAGCTTCGGCGCCACGACGGCGAGCACGCCGGAGCGAGACGTGCGCAACGAGCGGGCCGCGAAGTTCGCGGTGTAGCCCATCTCCTCGATCGCCTCGAGGATCTTCGCCCTCGTAGCGTCGCTCATGCGAACATGCCGGCTGCCCCTCAACACCGCCGAAACGACGGATGGTGAGACGCCGACGGCTGCCGCAATCGACTTAACCGTGACCATCGGGGCGATCCTACCCGTTCCTTCAGCGCGAGGCGTGGTGCATCAGTGCCCCCGACCGGAAACCGCACCACTCCGAGGGACATCACCTTGTCGCAGGTCCCGATTACACCGGTCGGTCGCCTTTTCGAGCCGGTCAGCCACGGCCGAGCCGAGATCATCACCGGCCGCAGCGCCTTCGCCGAACCCTTCGTACTGTTCGGCGAGGACATCAACCAGGTCGACGACCTCTTCGGCGAGAAACTCGACCTGCTGTTGCGCCTGCGAGGCGAGGAGAAGGGCACTTGGTCGGGCCAGTTCCGTCCCGCCCTTCACGAAGCCGCCCAGATGGGCGACCTCGCCGCTCGCCGCGGCGCGCTGATGGTCGGCGGTCCCGCTCAAATCACCGAGAAGATACTCGACCTGCAGGCAGAACTCAGCATCGACCACTTCCTCGGCCAGATCGATGCGGGCGGGATGCCCCAGCAGATGGTCCGAGATTCCATCCGGGGCATACGACGAGCTACTCGGCATGACCGAGTTGATCCGCAACAGCGGCACGAACTGGACGATCGTCCGGTTCACCGCCCCCAACGACATCCCCAAGACAGTCAAACTCCGCGTCGGATTCTACGGCAGCGACAAGATCGGGTTCCCCGTCACCCGCGGCGACATCGCCGCGTTCACTGCCGCGCAGGTCGACGACCGCACCTACATCGGTCGCGCCCCGGCGATCAGCAATTGACCCCGACCGAAGGAACGCACCGCACATGGAATCGCACTCTGGATCGTCTCCGGCGTCCTCGCCGGCACCAACAAGGCAGTTGTCATCGATCTCATTGAGAGCACCGTGTACCGGCTGAGGACACCCACTCATCGCAGAGAGGTCTCGCCTAATCAGCGAGCAGCGCCCGCCAGCCGATCTCGAAACTCACGCTCTCGCCCGGGCGCATCGTGGTGAGGGGAGAGAGTACTTCGAGCTCCGCGAGCCACGCGTCGGGGTGAAGCCCGTCGAGCTCCGCGAGCGGCGCAGGAATGGGCGCCTGCATCCAGAGTTCTGCGCGCGATCCCTGGTCGGGATAGATCGCGTCGACGATCGGTGAGAAAGAGAGCTCCAGGCCCACGCCGGTGTCTTCGTAGTAAGCGATTCGCCCCGAGGCGGACGGGAATCCACGCTTCACGACGACATCCTGGATACCCGCAGAGACGGTGCCCTCACCATGCTCGACCTCGAAGGTGCCGTGGTAGCTGCCGAGGTCGACGACACGGGTGTCTGTCACGTCGACCTCGACCTCCGCGTGGACGCCCCCGCCCTCCGTGTCGATCTGCGCGACCTCCCACACCGCCCAGGTGACCGTTTGGTAGGAGATGTTCGTGAAGGTCGTCTGCTGCGCGAACTCGGGCCCGCTCCCCGGGACGGTGAACTCCTTGGTGATTCGGACGCCCGTCCGTGGGTCGTCCGCGCTGGTCATGATCACGACGAGACCATCGTCCGACTCACGGGACTCGATGGACCACGCGCCAGAGTCGAGCACGGGATCCGGCGGTCCCGCCCACTCCCCTTCGCCGTTCCATCCCTGCGGGGCCGGCCAGGTTTTCGAGCCACCGATGTTCACCCACGACGCGAACGTGCCATCGTGGCGCGGCCAGTCCGACCGACGACGGACCGCCTGGAGGGACGCGTCGAGGTATTCGGGATTGCGCCACAGTAACTCGCGACCGTGCGCGGCGACCGAGATGAGTCGCCCGCCGACGGTCGGCAGGAAAGCCAGCGCGACGGTTCCGTTGTCCACCCGATAGATGGGCAGGTCGGGGTCGCCGCTGCTGGCCTCGCTAAGCAGCATCCCACCCGGATGGGACGAGTACGACCTTGCCGGTCGCCCCTCCCGCCGCGATCCGGTACGCCTCATCGGCATCTTCGAGCGGCAGCCGGTGGCTGACGACGATCTCCGGGTGAAGGCCTTCTGCCGCGAGCATGCGTGCGAGGTCCTCCATGCCCTGCAGGGAGGTCACCCAAGATGCCGTGATGGTCAGTTGCTTGTGCAGGAGCGTGTCGGACACCTCGGTCTCGAACGTCCCACCCTCGCCCAACAGGGCCATGCGGCCCCACTCGGCAGTCGCAGACACGGCAGTAGATCTCCCGGGTGCGCTGCCCGAGGCATCCACGCTCACTTCGCAGCCTTTGCCGTCGGTGAGGGCGAAGATGGTGTCAACCGCGCTCTCATCGGCAACCACGAGGTCGTCGACGAGGCCGGTCGCGCGCACGAACTCGATGCGCTCCTTGCTTCGTTCAACTCCGATGACCCTGCGGGCACCGAGCATCCGGCCGATCATCGCGGCGGCGAGGCCGACCGGTCCGAGGCCGACGACGAGCAGGTCTTCACCGCCATGGACGTTCGCGCGGCGCAGCCCCTCGTAGGCCGTGCCGAAGCCGCAGGCGATGAGCGCGCCGTCGACATAGTTGAGTGGGGCGAAGAGGGGGATGCACGTCGCCTCCGACACGAGCACGTAGTCGGCGTGGCCGCCGTCGCGCTGCCAGCCGTACGCCTTGCGCTGGGATTGGTCCGTGCAGCTGATGTAGTACCCCGCCCGGCAGTTGCGGCACTGCCCGCATCCATGGATGTGATAGACCAGCACGTCATCGCCGACGCCGAACCTGCTGACGCCCTCACCCGCGGCAACAACGCGACCACTCGGCTCGTGGCCTGCGATCACGCCCTTGTACGCGGGCGCGCCGCTGAGTCCCTTGTGCGTCTTGTACCCGTGGTAGATATAGCTCAGGTCGCTGCCGCAGATCCCCGAAGCACCGGTGCGAATGACGAGTTCTCCCGGCCCCGGCGTGGGGATCGGATACTCGCGCACCGCGGCCGTCGAGTCGCCGGGCAGGAATACGCCACGCATCGTGTCAGCCATCAGTCATCAGCCTGTGCGGAGCGGCGACGGGACAAGGTGACGTTGAGCAGCACGGCGGCGACGATTATCGCTCCCCGGATGACGTTCTGCAGGAAGGAGTTGACGCCGAGCAGAACGAGACCGTTGCCGATGAGCGTGATGAACAGCACCCCCAGGAACGTACCGATGAGGCTTCCGCGCCCGCCCGCCATTGCCGTGCCGCCGATCACGACGGCAGCGATCACGTCGAACTCCAGTCCATTCGCGGCACCGGCGTTACCGGAGCCGAGCCTGGCCGCGAGGAAGACGCCACTGATCGCGGCCAGCAATCCCATGGTGGCGAACAGGATGATGCGCACCCGCGAGACGTTGATGCCAGCGAGCCTGGCTGCCGCGGGATTGCCGCCAGTAGCGAAAACGGACCGGCCGTACGCGGTCTTGCGCGCGATGAAGCCGAAGACCAGAAAGGTGATGATCATGGCCCAGGCAGGAGTCGGAACACCGAGGATGCTTCCGCTCAGCACATTCATGATCGGGTCATCCTCAGGCAGAGGTACGGGCAGAGCGTTCGTCCAGAACTGGCCGATGCCCCGCAACATGCTCCAGAGTCCGAGCGTCGCGATGAAGGAGGGTACGCGGAACCGCGCCCGGAGCACACCCGCGAGGGAACCCCATCCGATGGCGATCACCATCGTCACGAGGATCGCGAGAGGAGTCGGCAATCCCCAGGTCATGATCGCCTCAGCGGTGATGACCGAAGACAGCGCGACGGCCGGGCCGACGCTGACGTCGATCTCTCCCGCGATGATCACCAGCGTCATGCCGGTCGCGGTGATTCCGATGATCGCCGCCTGCCGCAACAAGCCGAGCTGGTTTGCGACGTTCAGGAACCCGGTCGCCGTCGTGCTCAGCACGATGTAGAGCAGGACGATCGCGGCGAGCAGGCCGACGATGTTGATGAGCGTCGTGTTCGCGGTGAGGCTGGAGAGGACGCGGCGGCCCGGCGACAGTGCCACGGGAGGACTTGTTGTGTCGATCATGATGCTTCCTGGGTGGAGTGGGAGGCCATTGATGCCTCGAGGAGGTCGGACAGTGTGATGTGAGGTGCGACGAACTCGCGCTGGATGGAACCGTCGCGCAGCACCAGCACGCGGTCGCAGCACAAGGGAAGCTCTTCGAGTTCGCTCGAAACGAAGACGACCGCCTTTCCCTCGTCGGCGACCGCCCGCATGATCGCGTAGATCTGGGCCTTCGCTTCGACGTCGACCCCGCGGGTGGGTTCGTCGAGCAGCAGGATGTCGGCGTCCGCGTGCAGCCACCGGGCGATGACGGCCTTCTGCTGATTGCCGCCGCTCATAGTGGAGATGGGTTGGGCGAGGTCGTGAGCCTTGATGCTGAGGCGTCGGGCGAGAGCTTCGCTGGCATCCCGCATCAGAGACACCGAGAGCACCCCGGACCGGGAGACCGAGCGATAGTCGGACATGACGATGTTCTCGTCGATTCCGAGGTTCATGAGGGCGCCCTCGCGCTTGCGGTCTTCAGGCGTCATGGCGATGCCTGCCCGCCGCATGCGACGTGGGGTAACGGGAGCGATAGTTTCGCCATCGACGAGGATGTCCCCGCCACCGAGTCGCTCGAACCCGGCGATCGCCCTCAACAACTCGGTGCGACCGGAGCCGAGCAAGCCGGCGAGCCCGAGGATCTCACCGGCGCGCAGCTGGAAGCTCACGTCGGTGACCTTGGGCGGAATGGCCAACTCGCGGGCCTCGAGAACCACCGGCCCCGGCTCGTGGTCGACGGCCTGCGGTCTTTGGTTCTCTGGGTCCGTGCCGATCATGAGCCGAATGATCGTGGCAGTGTCACTCTCACCGAGCGAGAGGGTCTTCACGACCTTGCCGTTGCGCATCACCGTGGCGCTGGCCGCGATCTGGCGGATCTCGTCCATGCGGTGGCTCACGTAGATGACCGCCACTCCCTTCGCCGCCACACGACGCACGGTTTCGAGTACGAGAGCGACCTCAGCTGACGCCAGGGCGCTGGTGGGTTCGTCGAGGATCAACAGCTTGGGATCATCCTGGAGGGCGCGCGCGATCTCGACGATCTGCTGCTGTGCGAGGGTCAGGGTGCCCGTTATCGCATTCGGATCGATCGTTGCACCAAGGGAGGCGAGCGCCTCCGCGGCGCGGGTGGCCATCGCCTTGGTGTCGATGCCGAACCGGCCGCGCGGCCACTTGCCCAGGAAGAAGTTCTCCGCGACGGTGAGGTCGGCGACGAGACTGAGCTCCTGATAGCAGGTCGCCACACCCCGGTCCGCGGCACCGTGGACGCCTTCGGAGCCGAGGTCGGTTCCTGCGATGAGAATGGTTCCGCTCGACGGCACATCGACCCCGGAGAGCAGGCGGATCAGTGTGGATTTGCCGGCGCCGTTCTGGCCGAGGAGAGCCCGGACCTCCCCGCGGCCCACCTCGAAGTCCACGTTGTCGAGCGCTATGACTCCTGGGTACGACCGCGTGACTCCGATCGCTTGGGCGATGATCTCGGGCTGTTCTGTCGACGCTGACATCGCGCTGATCCTCTCACGCTGCTGATGACGGGGGGAGCGCGGCTGGCGCCACTGGCGCCAGCCGCGTGGTGGTTACGGGAGTCCGTCGGGGTGCGTGCTGAGCCATTCCGCGGCGGTCGTCGGATCCCACAGAGTGATGGGTGCCTGCACGATCTTCTCGGACGGGGTCTTTCCGTCGAGCCCATCCTGCACGGCGGCCCACGCCAGCGTGCCGACCTCGATGCCCGAGATGTCCACGACCGACTTCAGCACGTCGCCCTTCTCGAGCTCCGTAGCGATCTCGGTCGTCATGTCAGAACCGAAGACGAAGATCTGGCCGACCTTGCCAGCGGTGGTGACTGCCTTGTACGCACCGATGGTCGCACCACCCGCCTCGCCGTACATGCCGTTGATCTCCGGGTTGGCAGTGAGCATCTGCTCGGCCACCGTCACGGCACGATCGACCTCGGCACCTTCCTGGTTGGCGACGATCGTCGCTTCCGGAAGCCCCGCGACGAGGGCATCTTCGAAGCCCTGGAGACGCAGCTTGCATACCTCGTACTGCTCGCAGTTGATGACACCGATCTTGGGTGCGGTGATTCCGGCCTCGGTGAATGCGGCAACGGCGGCCTCCCCGAGGTTCGACCCGAAGGTCACCGGGTCGCCGATGATGTACGCGGTGACGTATTTCTCCACGGCGTCGTCGTTCACGCAGGTGTTGTAGCAGATCACCGGGATGCCGGCATCGAAGGCCTGCTTGATGGCGGGCACGCTGCTGTCCGCCGAGGCTGCTGAGATGATGATCGCGCTGACGCCGGACGAGACGAGCGTGGTCATGAACTCACTCTCCTTCGCGACGTCACCACCCGGGTTGGTCTCGATGAACTTGACGTTCAGCCCACTCTCCTCGGCGGCGGCCTCCACGCCGGCCTTGACGCCGCCGTAGTAGCCCTGGGAGTCGAGATAGATCGCGCCGATGCGGATCTCTGCGCCGTCGTCACCTCCTGCGGTGCCGCCGCCCGCGGCACAACCGGACAGGATGACTGCGGTCACCGCCGCCACGGCGAGCAAGCCGCGACGCGACCAGCGCTTCGTTCTCTCGTTCATGTTCAGCCCTTCTCTTGGTGTTCCCGGTCGGCTTCGCTGCCGTCCGAGCTCGACGGCATCGATGCCGCCTGGCCTGTCTGCTTCGGTCGGAGGTGCGCGAGCTGCGCACGAAGTTCTCGCACCTCGAGGTCACGCACCTCTTGTGGGTCGTCGACGAACAAGAGCATCGTCGGCAGGCTCGTCGCGAAGAAGTCGATCTCGGCGGGTTCCACCGCGAGTTCCTCGGTGTATTCAGCAAGTTCACGCGTGAGCTCGCTCGCTCGGGCATCGTCTCCCAGCCGTCGCAACGCGAGCACCGAGTGCGCCGTGCGCAGGCTGTAGCTGCGGTCCCGCATTCCGGTGAAGTCGCCGGCCGAGTCGGCGGCGACACGCCAGTGGGTCCGCGCCCCGCTCTCATCGCCCGCCGCAATGAGCGCGTCTCCCAGCGCGAGGTGGATCGCGGACGCGTTCGCGAGCGGATGCCTCGCCTCGCCCAGTTCGGCGGGTGGCACCAGTGCGGAGATGAGCAGCTCGACCGCCCGCTCGGCATCTCCCGCCCCGACCAGGTCGGCTGCCACAGCGAGCGCCGCTCGCTCCCACGCTCCCAGCACCTGGCCTTCGCCACCCTCCCAGGGCTGGAAGCGACGCTGGGCCAGCAACTCTCGCGCCTCAGCGGCTCGACCCGCGTCGATGAGCAGGTTGGCGAATGAGACGGACAGGTCGTCGCGGGCCGCGACCATGTCAGGCTCTGCCTCGAGACGCGCGAGCCGTGTCGCCGGCGTCTCGCCCGAACGTGCCGCGAGCTGGTCGAACTCGAACCACAACTTGGGATCCCGCGGGGTGAGCGCGATCGCCGCCTCATAGTGCATCCGCGCCTCAAACGGATCGCGGTCCACGTTGTACGCGGCGACGCCGAGATTGCGGTGCACGATGGTGGCAGTCTTGCGGTCGGGTGCGAGCTCGAGGGAGCGTCGCCACGCGGCGATGGCATCGGACCGGCGGCCCCGGTCGTAGTACCAGTGGCCGAGCTGGGCGAGGGCAGTGGCTTCCTCGCCCGCCGCTTCCAACGCCGCGACGTCCTCGAGCCGCGAGGGGAGGCAGTTGGTCGTGTCGAGACCCTTCGCGCGCACCCGCTCCTGCTGGGCGGCCCCGCTGCGACCCAAAAGGTCGAGCAGGAGGGCACGGTGGTAGGCGACGAGCGGACCAACGGCGACCTGGCCGACGGCCTGGTCGTCGAGCACAGCGTCTGCGGCGTCGAGAAGGCGCAGCGAGTCGAGTGGAAAGCCGGCACCCGCGTACTCGATCGCGACATCGAGCAGGGTCGGGGCGTCACGGGTGAGCTCGAGGCCGGCGAGGTCGCGCGCCCACTGATCGAGCGGGTCGCGTTCCAGCACGACCTCCACCGAGCCGACCCGCCCGAGCTCGCGCAGGATGCGGGCGCGCAGGCAGATCGCCTGGTTGTGGTCGGGATCGGCGGATGCCACGGCCTCGGCGCGATCGAGCGCCGCCGCCCAGTCACCACGCCTGCCGTAGAGGCGGGCGAGTGCCCACCAGGCCGCACCCCGCCACGCGACGTCCCACGCGGCACGCTGGAGCATCGCCTCGGCTTCCCGATCGCGACCCAGCCGCATAAGGCCCAGCCCCAGCCGGTAGTGCGCTTCCCCGCTCGTCGGCGTCGGCGTCCACGCGGTGTTGCGTGCGACCGCGAGGCTGAGGTGTTCGACCGACGCCTCGAAGTTTCCCGCGGCGTACTCGCGCGCACCGAGGGCCGTGCGGGCACCGACGTGACGAGCGTCACGGGCGATCGCTTCGAGCCAGTACTGCTCAGGGTGGCGGGTCGCGTGCCGGTACTGCTCGAGATAGCGCCCGATCAGATACAGCTCGTCGACGCTGCCGACATCGGCGGGGCGCGGAGGGGCTACCGCAGCGCTGCGAATCTGTTCGCGTTGCACGCGTGGCGCGATCGACACGAGCACGTCGTCGCCTTCGGTGACGGTGAGGGTGAGGGCCTCGGAGCGTGCCGCCGAGTGCGTGGCGGCAAAAGGGGAGCCTGGTGCGAGGTCCGCGGTCGTGTCGAAGAGGGTCGCGCCCGCGTTGTCGGTGAGCAGGATGCGCGCGCGAACAGCTGACGTCACTACGACGCCGATCGTTCCTCCGCGCAGGCTCGCCGCGGCGCGCAGCGTCGCCTGCTGCACCGGTCCGATCTTCTGGATCGGGTACCAGTACTGGCTGAACGTCTTGGTCTCCCCCGGCGCAAGCCAGGCGAAGTCGGGCTGATTGTCGGTGAAGACTCCAGCCATGAGCTCGATGTACGGCCCGTCTCCGTCGGTGAGGTTGCGCTCCCAGGCCCAGCCGAACTCGTCGTTTCCCCAGGTCCATTGCTTCTTGCCGGGCGAGACGCCGCCGCTCGCCCAGTGCACGAACCCGGCGTCGCGGCCGTGATCGTACCCACCGAAGAACTCGTCCTCCGTCGAGAGCACCATGTACGAGGTGGGAACCGGGATATTGCGGTACCAGTCGAGTCGATCGCCGTCGGGGTGGTCGGCATCTGCTCGCGCCCGATAGTCGACCCCGTAATACCGGCCCGCCTCAGGGAAGGTGGTCGTTGCCCGCCGCGCGTGATCGGCGACGGTGGTGACATCCGTGGGGAAGAAGGACTGGTAGCCGTCGTTGACGGCAGCGGCCACGTTCGCCCACCACAAGAAGGTCTGCGGCACCTCCGTGCGGTTGAACAGGCGCACCCTCGCCTCGATCAAAGAGCTATCGGGGCGCAGGCGAATGCCGTGCATCCCCTTCATGCGGGCGAAGGGATCGTGGTCGGAGCACCAGACGGTGATCGAGCCGTCCTCCTCCCATTCGATCTCGACGTCGGTCGGGAGGAAGGTTGCGGGACGGTGGTGCTGCGGCCAGTTGAACTCGACACCACCCGAGATCCACGGGCCGGCCAAACCGACCAGCGCGGGCTTGATCACGTTGTTGCGATAGAAGATGTCGTACTTCGCGACCTTGTCGTACGCGACATGGATGCGACCCCCGAGCTCGGGCAGGATCATGAGCCGCAGCCATTCGTTCTCAAGGTGCACGGCCTGCCAGAGATGGGGCGTCTTGTCTTGCGCGATGCGCTCGTGGAACGGCAACGGAAAGACGCGGCCGCTCGACCCTTGGTACACCCGCGAGTCGAGGAATGCGGGATACGCGTCGGGCTGACCCGGCAGGTAGCTGTCGATCAGCACCGGCTCCGACCACGCCGCCACTCGATCACCAGCCAGGGCAGCAGGGACCGGAGGGAGGGCGATTCGGGACTGCGCCGGGGTCTCAACGTCGAGCATCTCATCACCATAGGAACCTCCAGCGCTCCACGGAATGATCGATCCAACGGAGATAACTGGACAAAACGGCGACGTGGCCGCAGACTGTCGCGATGACGATCGAAGATGGATTTCCTGGCCAACGGCTGTTCGTTCTGCCGCGGCCCACTGTTCGTGCCGCACTGCAACGCCCCGGTACAGCTCATCTGGTCGTCACTGATTGCGGCTATTTCCCCGAGGCACGGGCCCACGGAATGACGAGGACCTCCGGTATCGACCAGGCGATCGTCATCGCATGCACAAAGGGTCAGGGATGGTGCGTCATCGAGGGAGTCCAACACACCGTTCATGCCGGCCAGGTGATGATCATCCAGCCCGGAGTGCCACACAGTTACGGGGCCGACCCGGACGATCCGTGGACATTGTGGTGGCTTCACATCGCCGGCAGGGACCTGCTCGAGTTCCTGCGCGCAGCCGGCATGACGCCCGCTGCTCCGGTCCGCGGCGTCTCGGATATCTACCGTGTCGTCGCCCTGGTCGAGGAGGTTGTCCACTGGATGGGCGAGGACTCGACGTGGGAGAACCTCGTGGCCGCTTCTGGAGCCGCCTGGCACCTCATGGCCCTTCTCTCCGCGAATCGGCAGTTGTCAGGCAACGGAGCCTCCACCGTGGAGGGAGCTCGAGACTACCTGCGCAACCACCTCGAGGAGCGCGTCTCGGTCAACGACCTCGCGGCGATGGCTTCCCTGAGCACATCACATTTCGCAGTGCTGTTCCGGGAGCATGTAGGCATGGCCGTGCTCCAATACCAAACGCAGCTCCGCATGGCCCGGGCACGAGAACTGCTTGACACCACTGATAAGGACGTCGCGGACATAGCTGAAGAAGTGGGCTACCAGGACTCGTTCTACTTCTCACGGCTTTTCCGCAAGGTGCACGGGGTGCCGCCGCGGACCTATCGCGCGCAGCACAAGGGCTAAGACACGCCACAAGTCGATTCGACGGGCGACCGCGATGTGTCTCAGATCCGGCCAACGGGATGTGTAGCGGCCGGTACCCGGCGTCTTCGCACGGAGCCCCTGGCGCCGGCCGACTCTCGGTTCCCAAGCAACTTGACGACGCGGCCGCACCCTGGGCAGACTTCCGCTCGCAGCACCCTCGAGACGGGAGCTCAGACGGCTCGGGAAGTACAGGCGTCGCGTGCCCGGGGCGGCGAGGATGCGATCCCGAACAACATCGCCCCTCCCCCAGGCGTCGTCTGGAGCAGGCGACGAGAGCGGCGACAGAATCTCGTGTTCGTTCATACCGAGAAGGTGCGTGGAGCGTGCCCTGACGACCGCAAGCGACCGGGAGCCACAGCGCCGTGTCGCACGACAAGAGCGTATCGGGCGTGCCGGAGGGGTGAAAACGGTGAGTTTTCGGTGAGTGGATCAATTCTCTTAAACCTCGAAAGTCCCGGAAACCCTTGAGTTTCCGGGACTTTTCGGTCGGGCTGACAGGATTTGAACCTGCGACCCCTTGACCCCCAGTCAAGTGCGCTACCAAGCTGCGCCACAGCCCGATGCCATCCGATTTCTCGGAAGACAACTTGACCATCATAGCGGCATCCGCGGTGGTGCTCATGCACCCGAAGCCCCTCGACCACGAGCAATAGAAGGGGAAGACTGGAGGGGTGGCACCGCACGGAGGGGGCACACCGTGGCACACACGATCGCCGACCAGCTCGTCGAGCAGCTCATCGATGCCGGGGTCCGTCGCATCCACGGCATCGTCGGCGACTCGCTGAACATCCGGCATCTGCCGGGGATCGGATGAAGCGGCTCATGTAGGGCACCACATCGGAAATACCAACCCCATCCATAGCTTTCGGCCATAGGCTCGCTGAGGCCGATCCGGCCGTACGCCAACCGATCCAGCGCGCACGCTGCGCAGGACCGATCCTCTGGAGGAACCTTGTCGAACGCCACCACGCGACGCCCCGCCCTGAACATCCCGCTCATCGTGCTGTGGGTCGCCGCCGTCGCCGTCACCGGGTTGGGGTTCTGGCTGCTGCAGAGCGGCAATGCCGCCCAGGCCGACTTCTACAACGAGCAGGGCTCCGACTACCTGCAGTACCTCAACCTGCAGACGCAGAGCACCATCGGCGGCATGCTGCTGGCCGCCGGCGTCGTCGGGGTCTTCATCGCCCTCGCGACGCACGCGCGCAACCGTGCCGCTGCCGTGGTGAGCGCCGCGACTGTTGCAGTCGCCACCCCGGCGCCCGCATCCGTCGACTCGAGCCTCGATGACATCGAGGAGCCCCAGGTCGTCGAGGTCGCACCGCCCGCGAACGTCGAGGTCGCACCGCCCGCGTACGTCGAGACCGCAGAAGCTGAGGCGGCCGACGTCGCCAACGTCGCCACCGACGAGAAGCCCGTCGCGCCGAACGCCGCCGACGACGAGCCCACGCGGCCGTAACCCTTACAACGACAGCTGCGCCGGTCGCCGACCCTGAGGGGTCGCGCGACCGGCGCGCTGTCGTCAGAGGTGCTTTCGCACTTCATCCATGAACCCGCGCGGGTCGTCGACCCAGATCCGCAGGCCGGTGATGGTCTGCTCGCCGCCCTTCGCTCGCCCGCCGGGCAGCCGCACGACGGTGGGGCGTTCGAGTTCGATCTCGATGTCGGTCTCGTCCTGCATGCGGAAGACGAGGATGCGCGAGGCATCCGTCTCCTCGAATCTCGGCGACTTCGGCTCGTCGACCCGCTTGTTGCGCGCGACCGAGGCGATGTCGTCCCAGCTGAGCGCGAGGTCGATCTCGAGGCCCTGTCGCACGCGGATGCCGTCGGGGCCGACCGTGTGCGGCTTCATGAGGTACGCGCAGAGGAACCCGAACATCCAGGTCACGCCCCAGATGCCGAGGATGAGGAACGCGATGCGCACACCGGGCCACCGGTGCACGATGAGGTCGACGATCGGGATCTCGAACGCCGAGAGCGCGATGAAGATGATGAGCACGGTGAGCACGGGCTTGTGATAGCTGAAGCCCACGGCGCCCTGCGGGATCGCCGGACGGCGCGCGACGAGCCGGCCGATGTTCGCGTAGATGCTGAGCTCGAGCTGCAGCGCCCGCTTCAGGAACCGCCACGTGCGAAGGCCGACGGATGCGTCGTGCCGGGTCGGCGTCTCGAGGCTCATGCCCCGACCTCGATCCGTTCGGCCCGGCGCGCCTCGTCGGCGGCGATGAGCTCGCGCAGCCGCGCCGCGATGGCGTCGACGCCGCGCTCGAGGGCTGCACGATCGGCGGCGTCGACCGCGCCGAGCAGGTCGGTCGAGAGCTCGGCATGCTCGCGCTGCATCTCGCGCATCATCTGCTGAGCGGATGCCGCGAGCGCGACGATCGTCGCCCGCCGGTCGCTCGGGTGCGGCGACCGGGTGACGTAGCCGCCGGCCTCGAGCGCATCGACGAGTCCGGTGATGTTGCGGGGGCTCACGCCCAGGCTCGTGGCGAGCGCGTGCTGTGTCGACGGTCCGCTGTGCTGCAGCTCCCAGAGCAGGCGGATGCGTGCGGCGGTGAGCGGCGTGCCGTCGAAGGCGCGAGCCATGTCCTTCTGGAAGAGCTCGCTGATCTCGAGGAGCCGGTCGAGGACGGTGATCGGGGTCGTCATATCATGATGGTACTACATCATTACCTTACTTCATGATTCGTGCCGACGCGGGCTGCGCACCGCGGCTGCCGTCTTCCAAGCGGCATTCAGCCTCATGTGGTCTACTCCGGCCATGAGCTCGGTTCGGGATCGATGGCGATCGCACTTGCTGCAGACCCTGTCGGGCACCGACGACGGGCGCCCGCCCTGGGTCGACGAGCTGGAGCAGGGCGACGACGCGGGCTACTTCGGCCCGGGCTCGGCCGCGTGGGCGGTGCACGGCGGCATGGCCACGATGGTCGCGGGAATCCGCGCCCTGCTCGTGCAGGCGATGCACCCAGGCGCCCTCGCCGGCATCCACGACTGGTCGCGCTACGAGGAGGATCCCCTTGGTCGGCTCACGGGCACGATCCGCTGGCTCGTCACGGTGACGTTCGGCGATCGCGCCACCGCCGAGCGGGCTTCGGCGCGAGTGCGGGGTCTGCATCGGCGCGTGCAGGGCGAGTACACGGATGCGCGAGGCATCCGTCGCCCCTATCGCGCGAGTGACCCCGAGCTCCTCGAGTGGGTGCACCTGGCCTTCACCGACTCGTTCCTCACCTGCCACGAGCTGTGGGAGGGCCCGATCCCGGGCGGCGCCGACGCGTACGTGCGCGAGTGGTCGATCGCCGGTGAGCTCATCGGCGTCACGGATGCCCCGCGCACCGCCGCCGACCTCCGTGCACGCCTCGGCGCCTTCGCCGACGCCGGCGTGCTCAAGCGCGACGAACGCGTCGACCGCACCGTGCGCTTCATCCGCAACCCGCCGTTGGCTCGCGGCATGCTCCCGGCCTACCGCATCATGTTCGCGGGCGCCGTGCAGTCGCTCTCGACCGACCAGCGACGACTGCTCGGGCTGTCGGCGGCGCCGTTCCCCGCCGTCGCTGCCACGGGCGCAGTGCTCCGCTCGGTGCGGACGATGCTCGGCGACCGGTCGACCTCGGAGGAGGCGGCGCTCGCGCGCATCGCCAGGATCGCGGCCGATGCCGGCACTCGCGACGAGTCCGCCGCGTGATCAGGAGATCTCGGATGACTCGTCGCGGACGCCTCGCCGACTTCTGGTTCCGCTCCCTGTCGCGCGCTCACCGCGTGCTCCTGCGGCTGAGCCGCTGGCATCTCGGTGCCGGGATCGTCGGCATGCCGATCGTAGAGCTCACGACGACCGGCAGGCGCAGCGGCCGGCCTCGCGCCGTCGTGCTCTCAACCCCGGTGGTCGATGGCGAGCGGATCGTGCTCGTGGCGTCGAAGGGCGGCGATGATCGCCACCCCGAGTGGTATCGCAACCTCGTGGCCGACCCGCTCGTCGAGCTCACGGTGGACGGGTCGCGGCGGCCGATGATCGCGAGGACCGCCGACGCCGCGGAACGCGCCGAGCTGTGGCCGAGGGTCGTTGCCGCCTATCGGGGATACGAAATCTACCAGCACCGCACGAGCCGGGAGATCCCGATCGTCATCTGCGAGCCGCCGGGCTGATCGGGCAGGCCATTCGGGCCTGCTGGAACCGGGTGACTCAAGCGCGCTCGATGGCGCGGAGCACACCGGTGTACGCCTCGCGATCGGCGGCGCTTCCGGCGTCGGCGATCTGCGCGACCGTCGTCAGCATGGCCCAGGCCCGCACGCGTTCGAGGTCGGCGCCGAGCCCCTCGGCCACGGCGTGCAGCAGCTCGGTGCCGCCGAGCGGGCCGTGGAGCTGTTGTTTGAACAGGAAGTACCCGCCGTCGAAGGCGCGTTCGGCCAGCACCGGTTTGGGGTCGATCAGCAGCCAGGGCTCGCGCACGGCCGTGACGACATTGCTCAGGTGGTTGTCGCGGTTGGCGATCCCGATCTCGTCGGCGTCGGCGAGCGCGTCGCACAGTTCCACGCCGAGCGCGAGTTCGTTCGAAACGTCAGTCGATCGTCCTGCGGCCGCGTCGAAGTGCTCGGCCCAGCCCTTGAGGAGATCGGCGGCCTTCGGGGGTTCCGGGTAGTCGGCGGCGGGGACCGGAGTGCGCCAGAGTCGGCGGAAGAGATCGCAGGCGATCGCGAAGCGCTCCCGTGCGACGTGTTGTTCGCGGAGGCCAGGGAATTCGTGGTCGAGCAGTGCGGTCCCGGGTCGGGCGCGTTCGAGGAGCATCGCGCCGGAGTCGGGGTCGTATTCGAGGAGGCGCACCGCGCCGTCGCCGTCGTAGGCGCGCAGGGCGGTCGGCTCGGATCGGTTCTCCTCATCCTGCAGATCGACCTTGAGAACGGCCGGAGTGCCGTCGGCCCGGTCGAGCGGCAGCACATAGGCGGTCGTGCCACCGGTGAAGGGGTCTCCGGCGGGGCGCGCGTCCCAGGCCGCGGCGAGCCCGGCGACGGTGGCGGGGAGGGCGTCGACCCAGTCCCGGCCCCGGTCGCCGTACCAGTCGAGGGCCCGCTGACGGACGGATGCGGGGATCGGCGCGAAGGACATCGCACCAGTATCGGGGCGAACGCGGCTTCGAGCCAATGCTGAGGAGCGCGCCGAACTGTGGCCCAACGGCGTCGCCGCCTACCGTGCCGCCCAATCCGCTTCAGCCCGACGCAGGCGTCTCACCACCTTATGGAGCCCGCCGAGCCGATCGACCGCTCGCCGTTCTGCAGTCTCCGCGAGTCGATCGAGCGCATCGACGGGCTCCCCGTCGTGGGCGGCGTGTGCCGCCGAACGGCGCACATGCTCGGCGAACAACACCTCGTCGCGATGATCCCCGAGCAGGTCATGAAGCTTTTCGCCGGCGGTGGCGAGCGCGTGCACTCGCTTGTCGAACACCACGACCGGCTCCTCGGTCACGGCCTCGGCGGCGTATCGCAGGCGCCGGCCGGCCTTCCTGGCGGCGTGCAACCGCTCCCGGTCGGCTGAGGGGGTGAGACGGGCTGCACGGCGCACGGCGCGGCGGGCCTCTCGCTCGACGAGGTCGCCGAGCACTCCGGTGGCGGGCTCCGCGGCGAGCAGGGTGAGCGGCGGAGCCGCGAGGAACATGGCGAGCGCCACGCGACGGGCTGCTGCACGCGGCATCCGCTGTCGGGCCGCGAATCGCGCATGCGCGAGCCGATGCGCCTCGAGCTCGGATTCGATGAGCCGCGCCCGCGCGGAATCGATCGCTTCGGTCGCGAAGTCGGTCGGAGCCGCGCCCGCGGTGGCACCGGATCCAGCGGATGCCGCTGACGCCTCCGGTGCCTCGGGTGCCTCGCGCAACTCGTGCTCGGCGACCTGCATCCGCACCTCGATATCGCGTACGGTGCCGAGCTCCTTCCCGAACTCGCCGTACGTGCGGCGCAATGCCTGGGCGACCGACGCGTCGAACAGTGGCGCGTAGGCGGCGAGCACGCTCCGAAGGCGGCGCACATGCGTCCGCAGTTGATGCACGGCGTCGGGCTCGTCGTCGAGCGCAGCCGATTCGAGCACGTCGAGCCGATCCCCGATCGCCCTGAGCGCGGTGACGACGGCGGTTCCGGCGTCGGGGTGCGTCACGCCCCCCGCCGAGGGCGTAGGTGCGGCCATGACCACACGTTACGCCCGAAGCGAGGCATCCGCCCAGCGTTCCTTTCCCACCCGTTGCGGACGAACTGGAGGTCACGCAACCCGGTCGACGGATGTCGGATGCCGCAGCTACCGTGGTCGTCATGCATGACGTGGTGACCGAAACCGAGACGACTGCGGGCTTCCGCATCGTGCCTGCGAACGAGGCGCCGTTCGGCGACGTCGAAGCCGTGTTCGGCACCAAGGGCGACCCCGCGCACTGCTGGTGCCAGTGGTACAAGATCCCCGGCAGCGATTGGCGCTCGGTCGGCGACGAGCAGCTTCGTGGGCGGCTCGAGGCGCAACTGCATGAGGCCGGTGCCGGTCCTGGCCTCCTCGCCTACGACGGCGAGACCCCGGTGGGCTGGTGCGCGGTCGAACCCCGCTCGCACCTCATACGCCTCCCGCACACCCGCATCGTCGCGGGCGGCACGCCGAACCCCGACTTCAGCGACGACTCGATCTGGTCGGTGTCGTGCTTCGTCGTGCCGCGCGCCCACCGCAAGCGCGGCGTCGGGCAGGCGCTCGCCGTCGCGGCGGTCGAGTTCGCGGCCGCGAACGGCGCACGCATCGTCGAGGGCTATGCCGTCGATCCGAATGCGCGCAGCAAGACGCCGGCCAACGAGCTCTTCCCGGGCACCGTGTCGATGTTCGAGAGTGCCGGCTTCTGCGAGGTCGCCCGCCCGAAGGAGGATCGGGCGATCATGCAACTGGTCGTCGGTGAGTAACTGGGCGTGAACCCGTGACCGCCGATGCCGGCAGCGGGCCGCAATGCCTTGACCGCCCTTCAGCGGCTCAATACCTCGCTTCGTGTCGTTTCGGCAGCAGGTGCTGCGGCACCTCGGTTGTGTCGGGGAACTCGCACTCGAACCACCCTTCGTAGCCGAAGAGGAAGCCGAAAACGCGATTCCGTACTTCGAGTCGCACGCGGTAGACGCCGGCCTCGTCGTCGAATCGCTCGCGCAACTCGGCGTACCCCGAGCCAAGCATCGGGAAGCGGAAGTCGAGAGCGCCCTCGCGGAACCGCTGCTGTCCCGATCGAAGCAGGAGCGACCCGTCGGCCTCCACCCCGAACGCCAGGTCGACGGCAAGGTGCTGGTGGGTGCCGAGGTAGTCGACGACCGTGCCGCGCGCCGGGTCGACGACCATCGTCGCGTCGAACCGGCTCGCACGGCGCCGGCCGGGGAGCCGGTACTCCCGCACGAACGTGATCGTCTCGCGCCCGAACGGATCGAGGTACGCGTGGTTCTCGATCGTGAACGGCACGTCGTGGCCGACATCCGGAATCAGGATGTTCCGCAGACGCCCGAACTGCAGGAACGGCACGGTCCACCACGGCCCGCGGCGAATGCTCGTCATCACGCCGCGCCCGACGCAGGCATACCCGCCGTCGATCGAGACGCCGAACCGGCGCTGCATCATCGGATGCAGCCGCGCGAAGTCATCGCCGAGAGCACGGGGGAAGACCGCGCCGACGGTCGTGACCGCTCGATCTGCTGCCTCGGTCACGGTGCCTCCAGGGTCGCAAGTGATTCGGGTTCGTGCGCGAAGGCGCCCTGCGCGGGCGGTTCTGTCGTGCACCGCGAAGCTCGTGGCCGTTCGCGGTTCCAGATGGCGACCACGGATGCCGCGGGCCAGCGCTCGGGCTCGACGCCCGTCTCCGCCCAGATCCGCAGGCGATCGAAGCTCCACGCCGTCATCCATCGAACGAGCGGACGGATGAGGCGGTCGGCGAGGCGTCCGAATCCAGGTGTGTAGTCGTAGCCCGTGATGAAGCGCACACCCTCGGCCGTCGGCACGTATCGCCAGTAGCCGCGTCCGCCGCGGAGCGGCGACAACCGATCGTCGGTGTCGAACCGCAGCGCCGACGTACTCGACCCGTCGAGATGATGACGTTCGCGGATGGAGGTGCCGGTGCCGCGGATCGTATGCAGGCCTAGCGAGCGCTCGTATCGAAAGCGATACCCGCCGCGCTCGAGCGCAGCCTCGGGCACGATCTGCGAGAAACGCAGGTCCCAGCGCGCGTGCTGCTCAGGATCCTGCGTGAGCCGCCACAGTGTCTCGAGGTCGGCGCGCACGAGCACCTCGACGTAGATGCCGCGAGAACGCGTTCGTGCGGCGCGAGCTCGCGGCATCCGTGCCTCCTGCTACCGCTGGCGACGTTCGCGCACGCGCATGTTGATGACGATCGGCGAACCCTGAAAGCCGTAGATCTCGCGCAGGCGACGCATGATGAAGCGGCGGTAGCCCGGGTCGAGGAAGCCGGTCGTGAACAGCACGAATGTCGGCGGGCGGCTCGCGGCCTGCGTGCCGAACAGGATGCGGGGCTGCTTGCCGCCGCGCACGGGGTGCGGGTGCTCTTGCGTGAGCTCGGTGAGGAACGCGTTGAACTTGCCGGTCGCGATGCGGGTGTCCCACGATTCGAGGGCGAGCTCGAGCGCGGGCACGAGCTTCTCGAGGTGGCGGCCGGTGCGCGCCGAGATGTTCACGCGCGGCGCCCACGCCACGTGGTGCAGGTCTTGCTCGATCTCGCGTTCGAGGTAGCGGCGACGGTCGTCGTCGAGGAGATCCCACTTGTTGAACGCGAGCACGAGTGCGCGGCCCGACTCGAGCACGAGGTCGATGATGCGCACGTCCTGCTCGGAGAGCGGCTGCGAGACGTCGAGCAGCACGACGGCCACTTCAGCCTTCTCGAGCGCCGCCTGGGTGCGAAGCGATGCGTAGAAGTCGGCGCCCTGCTGCAGGTGCACGCGACGACGGATGCCGGCGGTGTCGACGAAGCGCCAGATCTTGCCGCCGAGCTCGATCTGCTCGTCGACGGGGTCGCGAGTGGTGCCCGCGAGCTCGTTCACGACGACGCGCTCTTCGCCCGCCGCCTTGTTGAGCAGGCTCGACTTGCCGACGTTCGGGCGGCCGAGGATCGCCACGCGGCGCGGACCGCCGAACTCGTCTTTGGCAATCGCCGAGACCTGGGGCAGCACCTTGAATACGGCCTCGAGCATGTCGGCCACGCCTCGGCCGTGCAGAGCAGAGACCGGATACGGCTCGCCGAGACCGAGGTTCCAGAGCGCTGCGGCCTCGGACTCCTGGCGGGCGTCGTCGACCTTGTTCGCGAGCAGGAACACAGGGCGCTTGGTCTTGCGCAGCAGCCGCACGACGTGCTCGTCGGTGGACGTCGCGCCCACGGTGGCGTCGACGACGAAGAGCACGACGTCGGCGAGGTCGATCGCGACCTCGGCCTGGGCCGCGACGGATGCGTCGATGCCCTTCGCGTCGGGCTCCCATCCGCCGGTGTCGACGAGCGTGAAGCGCCGGTCGAGCCACTCGCCCTTGTAGGCCACGCGGTCGCGAGTGACGCCGGGGGTGTCTTCGACAACAGCCTCGCGGCGACCGAGGATGCGGTTCACGAGCGCCGACTTGCCCACGTTCGGGCGACCGACGATCGCGATGACCGGCAGCGCGGGGAGGTAGCGGATGCCCTCCTCGCCCTCCTCGGAGATCTCGAGCACGTCGAGGTCGTCTTCGTCGAGCTCGTAGTCGGCAAGGCCGGAGCGGAGCGCCGCGGCGCGCTGTTCGGCGAGTCCCTCATCGACGTCGGCGAGCCGCTCGGCGAGGTCGTCGTCGGGAGCGTCGAATTCTTCGCTCTGGTCGGTCATGGTGTCTCCTCTGAAGTCTGGATGCGCTCGGCCGCCACCTGCGGTGGGCTACTCGACCATCTGCGGCTGCGCGGTGCGGATGACGCCGATCACGGCCTCGACGGTCTGGTCGAAGTCGAGATCCGTCGAATCGACGGTGGTCACTCCCTCGGCGGCGGTCATGAAGTCGACGACCTTCGAGTCGGCCTGATCGCGCCTGCGCAGCTGCTCCCCCGCGGTATCGGCCGATGGGCCGACGAGCTCAGCGGAGCGCCTCGCTATTCTAACCGCCTCCGACGCGGTAAGGAGAATCCGCACGGGCGCATCGGGAGCGACGACCGTGGTGATGTCCCGCCCCTCCACCACGATGCCGGGCTTGGGCGTCGTCGCCATGCTGGCCCTGAAGAGCTCGATGAGGTGCGCCCGTACCTCGGGCACCCGCGCCACGCGGCTCACGACCGCCGAGATGGCGGGGTCGCGAATCGCCTCCGTCACGTCGACCTCGCCGACGTGCACGGCGTAGCCCGCCGGGTCGGTTCCGATGCGGTAGTCGAAGCTCGAGAGCGATGAGATGACGGATGCCGCGTCATCCGTATCGGCTCCGATCGCCAACGCATGCCACGCGAGCGCGCGATATGCCGCCCCCGTGTCGAGGAAGCCGAACCCGAGCCGGCGCGCGACCTCCTTCGAGATGCTCGACTTGCCGCTGCCGGCGGGGCCGTCGACGGCGACCACGAACGGGATGACGGGTGACACGTTCAACCTGCAATCCGCCAGCCGCGTGCGGCCAGCTCTTCGGTGAGGCGCTCGAGCACCTCGGGAAGCACGGAGATCTCGGCGAGGCCCACCTGGGCTCCCGGCGAGTGCTCGAGCCGCAAGTCCTCGATGTTCGCGCCGGCGTCGCCGACATCGTTGAAAAGGCGTGCGAGCTGCCCGGGGCGGTCTTCGACCATGACGATGAGGCTCGCGTAGCGGTGGTCGACGCCGTGCTTGCCCGGCAGTCGCTCGACGCCCGTGTTGCCGCCGAAGAGCTCCTCGGCGATGCGCCGGCGGGCGCCGGGGGCGTCCATGTTGTCGAGCGCGTCGATGAAGCGGTCGAGGTCGTCGCGGTAGCCGCGGAGGATGTCGGCGACCGGGGCCGCGTTCTGCCCGAGGATCTGCACCCACAGCTCGGGATCGCTCGCCGCGACGCGCGTGATGTCGCGAAGGCCCTGCCCAGCGAGGTTCACCGAGGAGTGCGGCGCGTCGATGAGGCGGCGTGCCATGAGGCTCGACACCACTTGCGGCACGTGCGAGATGAGCGCGACCGCCCGGTCGTGCTGCTCGGGCGTGAGCTCGACGAGCGTGGCGCCGAGATCGAGGATGAGATCGTCGATCGCCGAGCCGTCTTGGTACGACATGCCGCCGTGCGCCGCGACGACCCAGGGTCGCCCGACGAAGAGGTCGGCGCGTCCCGACATGGGCCCGCCGCGTTCGCGGCCGGCCATCGGGTGCGTACCGATGTAGCGGGAGAGGTCGGCGCCGCGCGCTGCGAGGTCGTCGTAGACGGCGAGCTTCACGCTCGCGACATCCGTGACGATCGCCTCGGGGTATGCCTCGAGCTCGGCTGCGACGACGTCAGCCGTGACGTCGGGCGGCACGCACACGACCACGAGCTGCGGCCGGTCGCCGGGCAGGGCGGCGCGCCCGGCCCCGTAGTCGATCGCGATCGCGAGATGCGTGGGCGACGCGTCGGCGAGGATGACGTCGATTCCCTTGGCGCGGAGCCCCAGGCCGATGCTCGCACCGAGCAGACCGACGCCGACGACGCGCACCGGCCCGATCAGGCGTGATTCGGCCACGACTCTCCTTCTCCCGGGCCGTCGCTGCCCTTCTGGCCAGCATCCGCGGCGCGAGAGATGGTGAGCAACTGGCCGAGTTCCACTTTAGTCAACTCGCGCATGGCGCCCGATTTCAGCGTTCCGAGGTTGAGCGGCCCGAAGCTGCGTCGCACGAGGTCGACGACCGGATGCCCCACGGCGTCGAGCATGCGCCGCACGATGCGGTTGCGACCCGAGTGCAGCGTGAGCTCGACCATCGAGTGGCGGTCGTCGCCCTGCTGCTGCAGGATGCGTGCGCGGTCGGCCTTGATGAATCCGTCGTCGAGCTCGATGCCGTTCTTCAGCTGCTGGATGACTTGGGGCGTCACCCGGCCGCGCACCTTGGCGATGTAGGTCTTCGAGACCCCGAACGAGGGATGGGCGAGCACGTGCGCGAGCTCGCCGTCGTTCGTGAGGATGAGCAGGCCGCTCGTCTCGGCGTCGAGGCGGCCCACGTTGAACACGCGGTCCTCGAGGTCGGCGGTGAACTGCGTGAGGTCGGGACGACCCTGTTCGTCGCGCATCGTCGAGACGACGCCGCGCGGCTTGTTGAGCATGTAGTAGCGCTTCGCCGCGTCGAGCTGCACGGCCACCCCGTCGACGGCGACCAGGTCGGTGGTCGGGTCGATGCGGTTGCCGAGCTCGGTGACGATGCGGCCGTTCACCTGCACGCGCCCCGCGACGATGAGCTCTTCGGAGACGCGGCGCGAGGCGACTCCCGCGGCGGCGAGCACCTTCTGCAGGCGGACGCCCTCGGGTGCATCAGCGCCCGGGCTCGTGCCCTTGTCGGGTGCATCAGCGCCCGGGCTCGTGCCCGTGTCGGGTGCGTCAGTCAAGATCGAATCCTTCCTGGCCGTCGTCGAGCAACGGCGAGATGTGCGGCAGCTCGTCGAGCGAGTTGATGCCGAGGTTGGTGAGCAGCAGGTCGGTGGTGCCATAGAGGATCGCGCCGGTCTCGGGGTCGCTCGACACCTCGGTGACGAGGCCGCGACCAAGCAGGGTGCGCACGACGGAGTCGACGTTCACTGCGCGGATCGAGGCGATCGACGACCGCGAGATGGGCTGCTTGTACGCGATCACCGAGAGGGTCTCGAGCGCCGCTTGCGAGAGACGCGTCGACGACTGGGTGAGCACGAAATCGGCGACGAGCGCGTCGTAGTCGGCGCGCACGTAGAAGCGCCAGCCGCCGCCCACCTCGCGAAGTTCGAAGCCGCGACGGATGCCGCGAGCCGTCGTCTCTTCGGCGGCGACGTCGGTGCGCGGCTCCCCCGACGTCGCGGTGCCGTCGTAGTCGGCACGAAGCCGCGCGATCGCGGCGCGCACCTCCGCCACGGGACGCGCGACGGCCGCCGCGAGGTGCACGACGCCCTGCGGCTCGTCGGCGATGAACAGGATCGCCTCGAGCGCCCGATCGATGTCGAGCTGCGGCTGGCCGGGCACGTCGAGCGGCGTCGAGATGGAGAACTCGGGTCCGTCGCTCTCGGCGACACCGCGCACGCCATCGACCTCGGTCGCGGCATCCGTCTCACTCGTCATAATCCGCTCCAAGGCTTTCGAGGTTGTCATCGGTCCAGGTCTCCGCAGCCCACCGCAGGGTCAGTTCGCCGAGCGGCTCGATCTGCTCGAAGCCGATGGCCGCGTGACGGTAGAGCTCGAGCACCGCAAGGAACCGCGCCACGACGACGCCCGGCTGCCCGACCCCCGCGATGAGCTCCCGGAAGGTCACGGGGTCGCCGCGCCGCAAGATCGACACGACATGGGCCGCTTGCTCGCGGATCGACACGAGCGGCGCGTGCAAGTGGTCGAGGCCGACGACGGGGATCTCCCTCGGCGTGAGCGCGAGGGTGGCGAGCGCTGCGAAGTCCTCTGCGCTCAGCGTCCAGACGAGCTCGGGCGAACGCTGGCGGAATTGTTCCTCGAGCCGCACGTTGCGGGGATGCCTCGACGACTCGGCTTCGAGGTGCGTGGAGAACCAGCGCGCCACCTCCTTGAAGGCACGGTACTGGAGCAGGCGGGCGAAGAGCAGGTCGCGGGCCTCGAGGAGTGCGACGTCTTCGGCGTCGACGAGTTCGCCTTGCGGCAGCAGCCCGGCGACCTTCAGGTCGAGCAGGGTCGCCGCGACCACGAGGAACTCCGACGCGCGGTCGAGCTCCTCCTCGGAGTCGACACCGCGCAAGTAGGAGATGAACTCGTCGGTCACGGCCGAGAGCGAGACCTCGGTGATGTCGAGCTCATGCTTCGCGATGAGCGAGAGCAACAGGTCGAACGGACCCTCGAAGTTCGAGAGGGCGACCCGGAATCCCGCGTCGGATGCCTCGGCCGCGCCAACTTCTCCGGGCCCCGTCGCGCCGGGCACGCGTTGTTCGGAAGCCGAAGCCGCCTCAGGCGACCGCGCCACGGAAGACCAGCTCCCTGGCGAGCTGCCGGTACGCCTTCGACGCCTGGTGCTCGGGGGCGAACTCGGTGATTGGGGTCGCGGCGACCGTGGCGTCGGGGAACTTCACGGTGCGCGTGATGACGGTCTCGAGCACTTGCTCGCCGAAGGCGTCGACGACCCGCTCGAGCACCTCACGCGAGTGCAGCGTGCGTGCGTCGTACATCGTCGCGAGGATGCCGTCGAGCTCGATCGCGGGGTTCAGCCGGTCGCGCACCTTGTCGATGGTCTCGATGAGCAGCGCCACGCCGCGCAGGGCGAAGTACTCGCACTCGAGCGGGATGACGACGCCGTGGCTCGCGGTGAGCGCGTTGACGGTGAGCAGGCCGAGCGAGGGCTGGCAGTCGATGAGGATGACGTCGTAGTCGGAGGCGACGCGGCGCAGCACCCCCGCGAGGATCTGCTCTCGAGCGACCTCGTTGACGAGATGCACTTCAGCGGCCGAGAGGTCGATGTTCGCGGGGATCACGTCGAGGTTCGCGGTGCCGGTCTGCTGGATCGCGTCAGCCGGTTCGAACTTTCGCGACAGCAGCAGGTCGTAGATCGTGGGCACGTCGTGCGTCGGCACGCCGAGACCCGCCGAGAGCGCGCCCTGCGGGTCGAAGTCGACCGCGAGCACCCGGCGGCCGGCCTCGGCGAGCGTGGCGCCGAGGTTGATGGTCGTCGTCGTCTTGCCGACGCCGCCCTTCTGGTTGCAGAGGGCGATGATGCGAGCGGGCCCGTGCGAGGTGAGCGGCGCGGGCTCGGGGAAATCGCGGTGGGTGCGACCCGTGGGACCGAGCTCCGGCTCCAGCGAAGCGATTCCGTCCGCTGGATCGTGCGTCTGGTACGTCACGTGTCGTCTCTCTCCTGGTCGGGCGTGTGCTTGGTCGATTCTAGCGAGCACGGGGGTGGGCCGCCGTGTACATCTCCCGGAGTGTGTCAGCTGTGACGAGCGTGTAGATCTGCGTGGTCGCCACCGACGAGTGGCCGAGCAGCTCCTGCACGACGCGCACGTCGGCGCCGCCCTCGAGCAGATGCGTCGCGAACGAGTGCCGCAGGGTGTGCGGGGAGACGGATGCCGCGAGTCCGGCCCGCTCGGCGGCACGGTGGATCGACGACCAGGCGGACTGTCGCGACATCCGCCTCCCGCGAAGCCCCAGGAAGAGCGCGGGCGTGGAGGTGCCGCGCATCGAGAGCAGCGGGCGCGCCCGCACGAGGTACGCGTCGACGGCGCGCCGGGCGTAGCTGCCGAGGGGCACGATGCGCTGCTTGCCGCCCTTGCCGAAGAGGCGGATCACCTCGTCGTCGACGAGGTCGTCGACGTTCAGCGACACGGCTTCGGAGACGCGTGCACCGGTGGCGTAGAGCAGCTCGAGCAGGGCCGTGTCGCGCAGCTCCGCGACCTCCTCGCCGCCGGCCGCGGCGATGAGCGCCTCGACGTCTTCGATCGGGATGGCCTTGGGCAGCCGCATGGGCAGCTTCGGCGGGCGCAGGTCGCGCGAGACATCCGTGGGGATCGTCCCCTCTTCGGTGAGAAAGCGGTGCAGGCCCCGCACGGCCGAGAGCACTCGCGCGATCGACGACGTCGCGAGCGGCGGCACGCGCTCAGACCCGAGGAAGCGCACGAAGTCGGCGAGGTCCTGCTCGGTCGCGGCGCCCGGGCCGTCGAGGCCGCGGGCGAGCAGCCACTCGGCGTAGATTGCGAGGTCACGCCGGTAGGAGGTGATGGTGTTGCGCGCGAGGCCGCGTTCCACGGCGAGGTGCCGCAGGTACACGTCGACCGGCGTCGCCGGGGTCATGGCGCTGCGGGCTCCCGCCGCGGGGTCGATCGGCCCGGCCACGCGGCATCCGCGGGACCGAGGCTCTGCCATGCGCGGGTTCGCGCGGTGTGCGCGGCGAGCACCCCGATCGCGAGCGACGGGTTCTGCAGGCGACGCGCGAGCACGGCATCGACGCACTCGTCGAGTGGCACCCAGCGGATCTCCATGTCGGCCTCCTCGTCTTCGCGGGCGAAGACGTCGGCGGTCGCGGTGAGGCCGCGTGCGAGGTAGATGCGGATCGCCTCATCGCTGCCGCCCGGCGACGTGAAGAAGTCGACGAGCACGGCCCACTCGGATGCCTCGAGGTCGGCCTCCTCGGCGAGCTCGCGCTTCGCCGCGGCGAGCGGATCCTCCCCGTGAACATCGAGCAGCCCCGCGGGGATCTCCCAGTCGCGAGTGCGCACCGGGTGCCGGTACTGCTTGATGAGGAACGCGCGATCGTCGTCGTCGAGCGCGAGCACCGCGACCGCGCCGGGGTGATCGACGTACTCGCGCTCGATGCGTGCGCCGCCGAGCTCGAACGCGTCACGGCGGATGTCCCAGACGCGCCCGTCGAACACCCGCTCGCTGTCGAGCACGGGCACGTCGACCGGTTCGTCGGCGAGCGGCTCAGCCACGGTTGACATCGAACAGGAGGCTCGCGCGCTGGCGCTCGAGCGCCGCGCCGACGAGTCCGCGGAAAAGCGGGTGCGGGTCGTTCGGCCGGCTGCGGAGCTCGGGATGGGCCTGCGTGCCGACGTAGAACGGGTGCACGTCGCGGGGAAGCTCGACGAACTCGACGAGATGCCGGTCGGGCGACATGCCCGAGAACTCGAGGCCTGCCTCCGCGATACGGTCGCGGAAGGAGTTGTTGACCTCGTAGCGGTGCCGGTGCCGCTCGGAGACCTCCGACGAACCGTAGAGCTCGGCGGCGAGGGAGCCCTCGGTGAGCTTCGCCGGGTAGAGCCCGAGGCGCATCGTGCCGCCGAGGTCGCCGCCGGCGATGATCTCGACCTGCTCCTCCATCGTCGCGATGACGGGGAACTGCGTGTCGGGATCGAACTCGCTCGACGAGGCGCCGGGGAGCCCGACGACGTTGCGGGAGTACTCGATGACCATGCACTGCAGGCCGAGGCAGAGGCCGAGCGCCGGAAGGCCGTTCTCACGGGCGAAGCGCAGCGCGCCGAGCTTGCCCTCGATGCCGCGCACGCCGAACCCGCCGGGCACGCAGATGCCGTCGAGGTGGGCGAGGTGCTTCTGGGCGCCTTCGGGCGTCTGGCACTCGTCGGAGGGGATCCACTCGAGGTTGACCTTGGTGTCGTTCGCGAAGCCGCCGGCACGCAACGCCTCGGTGACCGAGAGGTAGGCGTCGGGCAGGTCGATGTACTTGCCGACGAGACCGATCGTGACCTCGTGCTTCGGCTCGTGCACGACGCGGAGCAGTTCACTCCAGCCCGACCAGTCGACGTCGTCGGCCTCGAGTCCGAGCGACTCGATGATGTAGGCGTCGAGTCCCTGCTCGTGGAGCATCGTGGGGATGTCGTAGATGCTCGCCACGTCGACCGCGTTCACGACGGCGGCCTCGTCGACGTCGCACATGAGCGCGATCTTCCGCTTGTTCGCGTCGGTCACGGGCCGGTCGCTGCGGAGCACGAGTGCGTCGGGCTGGATGCCGATCGAGCGGAGCGCTGCGACGGAGTGCTGGGTGGGCTTCGTCTTCTGCTCGCCCGACGCACCCATGTAGGGCACGAGCGAGACGTGCACGAAGAACACGTTCTTGCGGCCGAGCTCATGGCGCACCTGGCGGGCCGACTCGATGAACGGCTGCGATTCGATGTCACCGACGGTGCCGCCGATCTCGGTGATGATGACGTCGGGCTTCGGCGTCTCAGCGGCCTGCAGGCGCATGCGGCGCTTGATCTCGTCGGTGATGTGCGGAATGACCTGCACGGTGTCGCCGAGGTATTCGCCGCGGCGCTCCTTGGCGATCACGGTCGAGTAGATCTGGCCGGTGGTCACGTTCGCCGCCTGGCTGAGGTTGATGTCGAGGAAGCGCTCGTAGTGCCCGATGTCGAGGTCGGTCTCGGCGCCGTCGTCGGTCACGAAGACCTCGCCGTGCTGGAACGGGTTCATCGTGCCCGGATCGACGTTGAGATACGGGTCGAGTTTCTGCATGACGACCCGCAATCCGCGGGCCGTCAGGAGATTGCCCAGGCTTGCGGCCGTGAGACCCTTGCCCAACGAAGAAACGACACCACCCGTCACAAAGATGTGCTTGGTCGTGTCGTTCGAATTGTCTCTGCCGCGTTGATCCACCACGGGCTTATAGTCTAACCGACGTTCTCGATCGTTCCGCACGACATGCCCCACTCGCTCCCCCTGTCTGCTCGGGATCGACTCCCGACCCCGTGTTCGAACGGCGCTCGGCCGCACATCTCATGCCACGCGAACGGCGGCGATCTCCAGGAGTTCACGGGCGTGCGCGAGTCCGCTCGCCGAGTCGGCGAGTCCCGAAAGCAGTCTCGCCATCTCCGCCTCGCGCTCGGCGCCGCCGAGCTGGCGCACGCTCGACGACGTGACCCGCCCGTCGGTGCCCTTCACCACGCTCAAGTGGTTCGTCGCGAATGCCGCGACTTGGGCGAGGTGGGTCACGACGATCACCTGTGATCGCTCGGCGAGTCGTGCGAGGCGCCGTCCGATCTCGATCGCGGCTGCGCCGCCGACGCCGGCGTCGACCTCGTCGAAGACGAACGTGGGCACGGGATCGGTGCCGCCGATGACGACCTCGATCGCGAGCATGACGCGCGAGAGCTCGCCTCCGGATGCACCGCGCGAGACGGGCCTCGGCTCTGCGCCGGGGTGGGGGCTGAGCAGGATCGCCACGTTGTCGCGGCCGTGTGCAGCCGGCTCGAGCGTCGGCTCGACCGTGACGGAGAGCGACGCGTCGGGCATCGCAAGGGCGCCCAGTTCGGCGGTGACGGCCGCAGCGAGCGTGCTGGCAGCTGCACTGCGCAGCTCGGTGAGCCGGCTCGCGCACCGATCGACCTCGGCCTCGAGCTCGACGACGGATGCCTCGAGCTCGGCGATGCGCTCATCGTCGCCCTCGAGCTCGAGCAGTCGCAGCCCGCCCGCGCTCCGGAACTCGAGCACGTCGTCGAGCGTGCCGCCGTGCCGCCGGATGAGGCCGCCGAGCACCGCGCGCCGCTCCTGCACGATCTCGAGCTCTCGCGCGCCGTCGGCGTCGAGTCCGGTGAGGTAGCCCGAGAGCTCGACGGCGGCATCGGCAAGGAGGAAGCCGGCGCTCTTCAGGGCCTCGGCGATCGGTGCGAGCGTGGCGTCGTGGGCGACGACGCGCTCGAGGTGACGGCGTGCGCCGTCGATGAGCGCCACCGCGTCGGGGGCGTCGTCGATCAGCTCGTCGGCCGAGATCAGGGTGCGCGATTGCACCGCCGCCAAGCGGAGGTCTTCGAGATTCGAGAGGCGGTCGGCGCGCTCCTGCAGTTCGGCGTCTTCGCCCGGCTGCGGGTCGGCGGCTTCGACCTCGTCGAGCGCCGCGCGCAGCTCGTCGGCCTCGCGGGCTCGGGCATCGTGCGCCTCGCGGAGCCTGACGAGCTCGGCCGCATCGGTTCTCCACTTGGTGAAGACGGTTCGGTACTCGTCGAGGACGACCTGGAGCTCGGGTCCGGCGAAGCGATCGAGCGCTTCGCGCTGCGCCACCGCCGATCGGAGTCGCTGCTGGTCGGCTTGGCCGTGGACGACGACGAGTTGGTCGCCCAACTCGCCCAGCACCCCGACGGGTGCACTGCGGCCGCCGACGACCGCGCGGCTGCGTCCCTCGGCTGAGACCGACCGGCCGAGCAGGAGCTCGCCGGCCTCGATCTCGCCGCCGGTCTCGGCGACGCGCTCGGCGATCGCCCCGTCGTCGGAGACGAGCCAGCGTCCCTCGACCCAGGCCTGCTTCGCACCGGAGCGCACCGCACCCGCGTCGGCCCTGGAACCGAGCAACAGGCCCAGCGCGGTGACCACCATCGTCTTTCCGGCGCCGGTCTCACCCGTGACGGCGGTGAAACCGGGCCCGAGCGGCAGGGTCGCCTCGGCGATCACGCCGAGATCGCGGATGCCGAGTTCCTCAATCATGACAGCCTTCAATCACGGCCCACCGGTCCTCGCCACCCGGTCACCGGGAGCTGGAACTTGTTCACGAGCCGATCGGTGAACGGTGCTTCGTGGAGCCGAGCGAGTCGCACGGGAACCGGCGACTTGCGCACGATGACCCGGGCTCCGGGCGGCAGGTTGAACGAGCGCCGACCGTCGCACCAGATCACCGCGGAGGCCTCGGTGCGCTGCAGGATCTCGACAGCGAGCGATGATTCGGGGCCGACGACGAGAGGTCGGGCGAAGAGTGCATGCGCGCTCAGCGGCACGAGGAGGAGCGCTTCGAGGCTCGGCCACACGACAGGGCCGCCCGCAGAGAACGAGTACGCCGTGGAGCCCGTGGGTGTCGACATGACCACGCCATCGCACCCGAAGGTGGAGAGCGGCCGGCGGTCGACCTCGATGACCACCTCGAGCATCCGCTCGCGTTCGGCCTTCTCGACGGTCACCTCGTTGAGCGCCCAGCTCTCGTAGACCACCTCATTGCCGACCTTGGCTCGCACCGAGAGCGTCATCCGCTCTTCGACCGTGTAGTCACGTGCGAGCGCCCGGGCGACCGTATAGCCGAGGTCGTCGCGCTCGCTCTCGGCGAGGAAGCCGACGTGGCCGAGGTTCACTCCGAGCAGGGCCACCGGGTAATCGCGCATCAACTCCGCGCCGCGGAGGATCGTGCCGTCGCCGCCGAGCACGATGACGAGTTCGATCTGGGCGGGATCGACCTCTTCGAACCGCTTCACGGCGCCGTTCAGCTCGGGCACGAACGAGTGCACGTCTTCCCAGTGCTCGGCCGCGATGACCGGCACGGCGCCTGCTGCGAGGAGCTGAGTGCACACCTCACCCGTCGCTTCGAGCGCTGCCTGACGGCCGGTGTGGGAGACCACGAGGAAGTGCCGTGCGTCATTCACGCGTTCGTTCCTCCTGCCAGCTGCTCCACCCGACGCATCCATTCTGTCGGATTCACACCCTCGTCGGCGCTGAGATGCACGAGGTACTCACGATTGCCGTGGGCGCCCGCGATTGGGGAGGACAAGATTCCGACCGTGCCGAGGCCCAGGTCGAACGCCGCCCACAGCACGTTCGCGATCGCCTCCGAACGCAGCGCCGCGTCGCGCACCACGCCTTCCCGCACTCCCCCGCGACCCACTTCGAACTGGGGTTTCACGAGGAGCACGAAATCGGATGCCGGAGCCGCGGTCGCCCGCAACGCAGGCAACACCGTCGTCAGAGAGATGAACGACAGGTCGGCCGCCACGAGCGTGGGCTGCTCTGCGACCCCGGTCAGCTCCGCGAGCGAAGCGGCGTCGAGATTGCGCACGTTGCAGCCTTCGACGAGCACGAGGCCCGGCGCATCAAGCAGCTCGGGAGCGAGCTGGCCGTGACCGACGTCGACCGCGAGCACGGTGCGCGCACCGCGCTCGAGCAGCACCTGGCTGAATCCGCCGGTCGAGGCGCCCGCGTCGAGCACCACGCGGCCGGCGGGCGACACGTCGAATCCGTCGAGCGCGGCGATGAGCTTGTGCGCGGCCCGGCTGACATAGTGATCGGATGTCGCGACCTCGAGTCGCGCATCGTCAGACACCTTCAGCGCTGCCTTCACGGCGGGCCGGCCGTTGACCGTCACAAGCCCGGCGTCGATGAGCGAAGCAGCGTGGGTGCGGGAGCGTGCGAGTCCGCGAGCGGCGAGGGCGGCGTCGAGTCGCTGTTCGACCATGTCTCAGCCGGTGTGACGCGACGAATCGGACGGTCGCGACGGGTCGGACTGCTCGAGCTCGATGCGAAGCCGGTCGGCGAGCGCCTGGTAGCCGGGTGCGCGCTCGGCGAGCGGAAGCGCCTCGATGTCGCTGAGAGCGGCAGTCGTCTCGTCGGATGCCGCTGCGTGCGCCGCCGCCGACGATGAAGCGGAATCGCCCGTTTCGAGCTCGCCAGGCTCGTCGTCGCGGATCGGCTCGTCAGTGCTCACCTGTTCAACGCTACCGTGCGTCGGCGACACGTCGCCCTCGTCGCGACGATGGGCTGCGGAAACCTCGCGCGCCGGTCGCTGCTCAGGCGTACAACCGCGGCGGCACGTCGAGGGCGTGGATGGCGATGCCCGACTGCCAGATGGCAGTGCAGGCGGCACGGAGGAGATCGAGTCCACCGTCCCCCTCGTCCGCGATCACGACACGCCTGCCGTCGAGGCGCACGCGCGCACCGCCGACGCGGATGGCGCCGTCGCGCACCTGCTCGGCTGCCGGATAGGGCTCGTGCAGCCCGCGCAGGTCGGCGAGGATGAAGTCTGGGCGGCTCGAGGCATCCGCTGCGAGCAGTTGTTTCGCGCGGTCGATGCCGGTGAGCACCACCGCGCTCGTCATGCCGGCGCGGTTCGCGCCCAGAATGTCGGTGTCGAGGCGATCGCCGACGACGAGCGGGCGTTCGCTCGCGAAGCGGCGGCGTGCCTCCTCGAAGATCGGTGTCTCGGGCTTGCCGGCGACGAGCGGGAACCGCCCGACGGCGGTGTGCACCGCCGAGACCAGGGTGCCGTTGCCCGGGGCGATGCCACGGGCCACGGGGATGGTCCAGTCCATGTTCGTCGCGATCCACGGGATACCGCCCGTGACATCCGGTCCGCCGTGCGCGTTCAGCGCGAACGCCGCCTCGGCGAGCTCGCGCCAGCCGACCTCGGGAGCGAAGCCCTGCACGACGGCGTCTGGCGCGTCATCCGCGGATCGCGTCACGCGATAACCGCGCTTGCCGAGCTCAGTGACGATGCCCTCGCCGCCCACCACGAGCACGAGCGCTCCCGGCGAGACGTGCTCGTCGAGCAGGGTCATGGCCGCTTGCGGCGACGTGACGACGTCGGTCGGCACGACGTCGAGTCCCAGCTCCGCGAGATGAAGGGCGACGGATGCATCGCTTCGCGAGGCGTTGTTCGTGATGTACCCGACGGCCCGCTCGCTCTTGGTGAGATTGAGGCTGTCGACCGCGTACGGAATCGCGTGGGCGCCCGCATAGACGACGCCGTCGAGGTCGGCGAACACGGCATCGACCCCGTCGAGCGGGGTCGCCGCGTCAGTCCTCGTTCCGAACAGGCCCATCGGGCGCACCCTCCGTGTCGTCGGCGCCTCCGGCGGCGTCGAGTTCTGCACCCTCGGCGAGCACCGCGGCGACATCGTCCTCGAGCACGGCACCGGGATCGAAGTCGTCCCCGTCGTCGTCGACCGTGTCGTCGGGCCTCGCCCGCTCGCCGGCCTCCGACTCGGCGTCGTCGGGCACTTCAGCCTCGATACTGACGTCGGCGTCGTCGGTCACGCCCGCCTCGGTCTCGTCGGCTTCAGCGGGCTCGTCGGCTTCGATCGACTCGTCGCGTGAATCCGCAGGAGCTGTCGTCGTCGGCACCTCGTCCTCGTCCTCGAGTTCGACCTCGAAGATCTCGAACACCTCGGATTCAGCGGGCCCGCCGAGCGCCGCCTCTGCGCGTTCGGCGCGGGCGCGCCACGTCGCGGCATCCGCCTTCCGGCCGAGCTCTTCGAGCACCTCCGCGTACGCGGAGAACAGCGCCGGGCTGTATGAGAAGGCGCGATCGGGTTCGAGCTGCGGGATCTCGAGTTCGGCCAGCGCGAGTTCAGGCTGGCCGAGGTCGAGGCGCGCGCCCGACATCGCGATGGCGAGGCCCACCTGCACCGCAGGCGCGAGCTCGGCACGATCGACGGCACGTCCGACCTCGAGCGCGCGGTCGGGGCGACCGACGCCGCGTTCGCTGTCGACCATGAGCGGCAACTGGTCGTTCTTGCCGGAGATCCGGCGGTACGTGCGCAGTTCACGCAGCGCGAGTGCGAAGTCACCCGTCGCGTACGCCGTGATCGCGAGCGTCTCGCGCACGACGGCGATACGACCGGCCCGACGGCCGGCTGAGAGCGCGTGCTCGTGGGCGAGCTCGGGGTCGTCTTCGAGGAGTTCAGATGCCGCGACGAGATGGCGTGCCACCCAATCCGCGTTCTCCTTGCTCAGCGTGCGCAGCTCGCCACGCGCGCTCTTGTCGAGGTCGCGCGCTTCGATGCGTTCGGGGATCTCGGGCGCATCGTGACGCGGACGGATCGCGAGGTCGCTGGCTCCGAACGTCTCGCGCGGCTCGTCGCGATGTCCGCCCCGCGCATCGGGGCGACCGCCTGCACCGCCACGACGGTCGTCGGACCGGCCTGCGCCGCCGTAGGGACGCTTCGCATCGCGGTCCCCGTATGGACGCTTCGCGTCGCGGTCACCATACGGGCGCTTCGCATCACGGTCCCCATACGCCGGACGCTTCGCATCACGATCACCGTACGAACGCTTCTCGCCACGATCGATCGACGGGCGCTTCGCGTCACGGTCGAAAGGACGCTTCGCATCACGGTCACCATATGCCGGACGCTTCGCGTCCCGGTCACCATACGTCGACGGACGCTTCGCATCCCGGTCACCGTAGGGGCGCTTCTCGCCACGTTCCGTGGACGGACGCTTTGCATCACGGTCACCGAATGGACGCTTCGCATCACGGTCATAGGGACGCTTTGCGTCACGGTCACCGTACGGCGGACGCTTTGCGTCACGGTCACCATAGGGCGGACGCTTCTCACCACGGTCCGTCGCGGGACGCTTCGCGTCGCGGTCGCCGTACGGACGCTTCGCATCGCGGTCATACGGACGCTTCGCGTCGCGGTCACCGTACGGCGGACGCTTCTCACCACGGTCCGTCGCGGGACGCTTCGCGTCGCGGTCACCGTACGGGCGCTTGTCGCCGCGATCCGTTGAGGGCCGCTTCGCTGGGCCGCCGGTCCGCCCTGCTGCACCACCGCCAGCGCCGTGCGGTCGCTCGGATCGCTTCGGACGCTCCTGGTCCCCCGAGTCATGCCTGGAATCGCTCACGATTGTCCTGTCGTATGTGGAGTTCTCGTCGAACTCAACCGTACTCGGCCGACATCGGATACCGGCCTTAACGCAGAATGGCCACCCGTCTTCGGGTGGCCATTCCACTTAATGATTGTCCGGCGGTGTCCTACTCTCCCACAGGGTCGCCCCTGCAGTACCATCGGCGCTGCGAGTCTTAGCTTCCGGGTTCGGAATGTGTCCGGGCGTTTCCCTCGCGCTATGGCCGCCGAAACTCTAGCCACACCCGCTGCCAACGTGGTGGTGGGGTGTGTGGTCTCGGTGACCCGCCCGACAACCGGGAAACGACCGGGGGTCGTTTTCGGGTGTGGGCAGGGTGGTGCTGTGTTGAGTTATGTTGTGGTCTGTTTCCGTCTGAAGGGAACCACAGAGTGGACGCGAGCAATCTT
>NZ_SDPN01000025.1 GCF_004134825.1 Agromyces albus | reverse complement strand
CCTCGGTGCGCTGCTGGTCACGAGCGAAGGGGCGCTGCTCGCCGCCGGCCGGGTGATCCGCGCCGAGCGGCCGGCGCGGCGGAGCGTCACGGCGAACGCCGTCGCCGAGCAGCGGGCGTACCGCGCCGCTGCCGTGGCCGGCGGGTTCGCCGAGGGTGAGACGGTGAACTTCGATGCGCGCCCGATCGAGCTCGACGCGACGGCGCTCGCCGAGGCATCCGACCCCCTCGTGCTCGACTCAGGCGAGGTGTTCGTGCGCTGGAGCGCCGCGCAGCCCGACGCGCTCACGCCGCTCGAGCGCTACCTCGCCGATCGGGTCGACCTGCTGGTGAACCCGCCGTCGGGTGCGTGAGCCGCGACAGCCTGCCGTCGGATCGGCCTTCAGCGTTCGCCGGGCGTGCCCGCTTCGGCGCCGCCGACCTCCTGCTCCTGCACCGACTCGATGATCGAGTCCTGAAGGCCGCGCTGGCCGGTGTGCAGCTCCTGGTACTTCTCGCCGGCGCTCATGATCGGCCCGAACGCGTGCCGGAAGCGCGACCGGGTGCCGCGCGGGGCGCGGACCCAGCGCACGATCACGCCGATGACGATCGCGAGGCCGAACAGTGCGATGGGCACCATGAAGACGACAGCCGGGAACTGGAGCTCGGATGCCATCTTCAGAACCCGTAGGGGGTGATCGGGGCGAGCGTGCCACGGCGCATCGCATCGAGCACGGCGAGCTCGTGCGGCACGACCGGCTCGGGCAGCGCGTCGAGCGGGAACCAGCCGAGCTCGGCGGCCTTGTCTTCGAGCGGGCGCGGCTCGCCGACCCAGGCGGTGGCCGAGAAGAACACGTCGAGGCGCTCCTCGATGGCTCGGGCTCGACCCCTCACCCCGCCGGTGCGGTGCATCACCGTGAGGGTCGTGAGCGTGGCCGGGTCGACGTCGACGCCGAGCTCCTCACGCGTCTCGCGAACCGCCGCCGTGAGCAACGACTCGCCCTGCTCGACGTGCCCGGCTGCACCGCACGCCCAGTGCTCGTCGAAGTACCCGGTGCCGCGACGGAGCTGGAGGAGCACCTCGTCGCCGCGACGGAGCACGACGTAGACCGCGGGGATCAACGAGAACCGACCGTGCGACGCGGCGTACTCCTCGGTGTAGGAGACGCCATCGGAGACGGTCACGGTCGCGGCATCCGCTCGCTCAGTACCCGACGACCGGGCCGAACGCGTCGGAGAGGGTCGCACGGTTCGCGCCGCGCAGTTCGTCGATGCTCACCGTGAAGAGGCCCTGCACCTCGAGCGCGCCCGACGTGGCATCGGTCACGCCGATGCGGCGAACGGGGTAGTCGCGGCCGTCGCAGAGGCCGCGGAACTTCACGTCGTCTTCGCGCGGCACGGTGACGATGACGCGGCCGGCGGACTCGGAGAAGAGTGCGGTCGCGGCGTCGATGCCGGCGTCTTGCGTGACCTCGTCGAGCACGACCCGGGCGCCGACGCCGAAGCGCGAGACGGCTTCGGCGAGGGCGATCGCGAGGCCGCCGTCGGAGAGGTCGTGCGCCGAGTCGATGAGGCCCTCGACCGCCGCGGCGTTGAGCAGGCCCGCGAGGCGCTGCTCGCCGGCGAGGTCGACGAGCGGCGGGTGGCCGCCGAGGTGGTCGTGTACGAGGCCCGCCCACGCGGAGCCGTCGAGCTCGGCGCGGGTGTCGCCGAGCAGGTAGATGTTGTGGCCGTCGTCCTGCCAGCCGCTCGGAACGCGGCGAGCCACGTCGTCGATGACGCCGAGCACGGCGATGACCGGCGTCGGGTGGATCGGCAGGTCACCGGTCTGGTTGTAGAAGGAGACGTTGCCGCCCGTGACGGGGATGCCGAGCTCGAGGCATCCGTCGCTCAATCCCTCGACGGTCTCGGAGAACTGCCACATGACCTCGGGGTTCTCGGGGGAGCCGAAGTTCAGGCAATCGGAGACCGCGGCCGGCACGGCGCCCGTGACGGCGACGTTGCGGTACGCCTCGGCGAGGGCGAGCTTCGCGCCCTGGCGCGGGTCGAGCTGCGAGTAGCGGCCGTTCGCGTCGGTGGCGATCGAGACGCCGAGCCCCGACTCCTCGTCGACGCGCACCATGCCCGCGTCGTCGGGGTAGCTGAGTGCCGTGTTGCCGAGCACGTACTTGTCGTACTGGCTCGTGACCCACGCGGCATCCGCCTGGTTCGCCGAGCCCACGAGCCGCAGGAACTGCTCGCGGATCTCGTCGGGAGAGGCGGGGCGATCGAGGTTCGCGGCGGTGTCGGCCTGCAGCGCGTCGATCCACGTGGGGTAGCTGACTGGCCGCTCGTACACGGGGCCGTCAACTGCGACGGTGCGCGGGTCGACGTTCACGATCTCCTCGCCGTGCCACATGATCGACAGGCGCCCGGTGGTGGTGACCTCGCCGAGCACGCTCGTCTCGACGTCCCACTTCTTGACGACCTCGAGGAAGCCGTCGAGCTTCTCAGGACGCACGATGGCCATCATGCGCTCCTGGCTCTCGCTCATGAGGATCTCTTCGGGCGTGAGCGTGGGGTCGCGCAGGAGCACGTCGTCGAGCACGATCGCCATGCCGCCGTCGCCGTTGCTCGCGAGTTCGGAGGTCGCGCACGAGATGCCGGCGGCGCCGAGGTCTTGGATGCCCTCGACGAGGTCGCCCGCGAAGAGCTCGAGGCAGCACTCGATGAGCACCTTCTCGGCGAAGGGGTCGCCGACCTGCACGGCGGGGCGCTTCGTGGGGCCGCCCTCGGCGAAGGTGTCGGACGCGAGGATGGATGCGCCGCCGATGCCGTCGCCACCGGTGCGGGCTCCGAAGAGCACGACCTTGTTGCCGGCGCCCTTCGCGTTGGCGAGGTGGAGGTCTTCGTGGCGCATCACGCCCACGGCCAAGGCGTTCACGAGGGGGTTCGCCTGGTAGATCGGGTCGAACCAGGTCTCGCCGCCGATGTTCGGCAGGCCGAGGCAGTTGCCGTAGAAGCTGATGCCCGACACGACGCCGTGCACGACGCGCGCGGTGTCGGGGTGGTCGATCGCACCGAAGCGCAGGGCGTCCATGACCGCGACCGGCCGCGCACCCATGGAGATGATGTCGCGCACGATGCCGCCGACGCCCGTGGCCGCGCCCTGGAACGGCTCGATGTAGCTGGGGTGGTTGTGGCTCTCGATCTTGAACGTGACCGCCCAGCCCTCGCCGATGTCGATGACGCCGGCGTTCTCGCCCATGCCCACCATCAGGTTCTTCTTCATCTCGGGCGTGACCTTCTTGCCGAACTGGCGAAGGTAGATCTTGCTCGACTTGTAGGAGCAGTGCTCGCTCCACATGACCGAGTACATCGCGAGCTCGGCGCTCGTGGGCCGGCGACCCAGGATGTTGCGGATGCGCTCGTACTCGTCGGGCTTGAGCCCGAGCGCGGCGTACGGCTGCTCCTTCTCGGGCGTGGTCGCGGCGACCTCGACGGTGTCGAGCCGGGTCGTCGCGGGCGCAGGAGTCGTGGCGGGAGTCTGAACGGTCACAGGTGGCGAACTCCAGAGAAGGGCGGCGAGGCGGATGCCGCGGGCGGATGCCTGACCGTGCAAGTCTACCGGGCGGCGAATGAGCGCAGACCGGGTGCGTGCCCGACCACGCGGGTCATGCCGCACGGTGTGCCAGAAGGTGCCGGGCCGCGACGTTGCCGGGCCGCGGTCTCTGCTCGGGATCGAGGTGCGGCGGAGGGATGAACCAGCTGCGACGATCGCGAATGACGATGCGCCACCCGTCGTCGTGCACTCGATGATGATGATGACTGCAGAGCATGATGCCGTTCGCGAGATCGGTGGGGCCTGAGTCGCGCTTCCACCACGCGATATGGTGCGCTTGGGTATGCGATGGCGGCCGATGGCAGCCGGGCCATGCGCAGCCACCATCGCGCTCGACGAGCGCGATCTTCTGGGCCGGCGAGAACAACCGAGCGGTGCGGCCGAGATCGAGCACTTCGCCAGTGCCACTCAAGATCATCGGAGTCACACCCGCCGAAGCGGCGATCTCGCGAGCGGTCGAGGCGGAGACCGGCTGGTCGATGCCATCTATCGTGGCGTGACCGTGGCCCGACTCGAGCGCATCGAGGTCGATCCTCGTGATGACGACGGCGGTGCGGAGCGCCGGCGGTGCGTCGGCACTCGAGAGCGAGAGCCGTGCGATATCAGCGAGGGCGTCGGCGTTCAGCTGCGCGATGGTGCGATCCTCTGCTGGAACGCGATCGTCGCCGGCCTGAGCCCCGTCGGCGGTATCGGTATCGAACGGCCGCTTCGCGTCGCGAGCCCGGTGGAGCTCGGCGCCCACTAACGCCTCGATGGCGAGCTTGATCGGGGCGCCGTTGGCGGGATCGAACGCGCCGCGAAGGTTGATCATCCCCGCGGCGTCTTCCCAGATCGCGAGTGAGCGGCGAGCCCGGAGCTCATCTTCACGCGGCTTCACGCCGTCGGGGTCGAGATGGGCCTCGAGCTGCTTGATCAGGCGCCCCAACCCGTCGATTCCGACGATGGGCGCCCGATCGACGAGGAGCTGCTCCGCCGCATCGAGCGCGTCACGGGCGACTCCCGGCGTGATGCGGTCGAGGAAGCGCCGGATCAGGTCGGCCGCGCCGACGCAGAGCACGCCCGACTCCAAGGAGCCGGCAATATGAGGATGGCGAGGCGGAAGGGATGCGCCAGAAAAAGAGGCGCGCCGCGCCGTTGCCTCTCCGACAGCGACGAGCCGTGCGGCATCCGAGTGCCTTCCGCCCGTCGCCTGTGCGATGAGTCGCTCGGCCGATCCGAAGCCGTGCTGTCGCGCGAGATCTGGCCCTTCGATGCCGCCGCGGGAGCGCTCGGCAACCCCGGCCGCGCATCGGGCCTGCAATGCCTCGACGCGCCGACCGAGACGAGCCAGCGCTTCGGTCGCGCGCACGAGGCCGTCGTCGCCCATGGCGCTGACATCAGCCTCGGGATCTTGCGAAGGGCGGAGGAGTGCTCCCGCCCACGCGTCGAGCACATCGCCGCACGCAACCTCCAATTCGCGGAGGGCGGCGGGCGCTTCGGGCATAGCCCAATTCTAGCGGAAAATGAGCCGAGATTCGAACGTATGTTCGAATAAATTCATCCAGTGAAGTGAGCCGTGTGGGCCCCGCACCCGGTCAGAACACCAGCCCGTGCCGCTCGACCAGCGGCATCGTCGCCTCGAAGTCCACCTCGGCGCCGTACTCGGCTGCGAGAGCGGGAAGCGTGTCGGGGGAGTACTCGCCGCCGGGCTCGGCGAGGCGGCGGAACATCGTCTCGATGCCGCCGGGCACGATGATCTCGAGCACACGGAGCTCGTCGTCGCCGGCATTCCAGAAGGTGTGCCAGCGTCCGCGCAGCTTGGTGATGAGATCGCCCGGCGACGCCGTGATCTCGATTCCATCCTCGATCACCCCGAGGGTGCCCGCCAACACGAACGTGTATTCGTCTTCTCGGCTGTGCCGGTGCATCGGGGCAGCCAACGACTTCGGGCCCAGCACGTGCTCGACGAGCGCAAGGCGGCCGCCGGAGCCCGCGCTCTCGAGGAGGTACCGGTCGAGCAGTCCGGGCTCGCCGGTGACGTCGCCTTCACCTGCGCGGACGATGCGGGGCCCTGCTGGCGTGTCCATACCGCCGATGATATGGCTGGGGCATCCGCGCGGCACCACGTTTCGTTCGAATCGCGCTACTCCGCCCCCGAGAACGCCGACGCCCGCGGCTACCAGCTGCTGAGCAGGCGAAGCGCCGAGTCCGATGCGGATCCCTCCTCTGCCGTGTAGGTGATGAGCACTTGATCGGGGTCACCGGGAATGTGGAAGCTTTCGTGGTCGAGCACGAGCTCTCCGACGAGCGGATGCCGCAGCCACTTGCGCCCGTGGGTCTTCTCCAGCACGTCGTGGCGACGCCACCACTCCCGGAACGCTTCGCTGCGCTGCTGGAGCTCCTCGACGAGCTCGGAGAGTTCGTCGTCGTGCGGATGCCGCGCCCGGGCCATGCGGAGGTAGGCGACCGTCTCCATCCCCTTGATCGTCCAATCGGCGTAGAGGGCCTGCACGTCGGCGTGGAGGAAGATCAGCCGCCCCCAGTTGCGCTCGCGGTCGGGGAGGAGTTCGAAGTCGACGAAGACATTGCGTGCCATGCGATTCCAGGCGATGACGTCGCAGCGTCGGCCGACGACGTAGCCCGGAACCGTGGTGGCGCAATCGAGCAGCCGCTGCAACGTGGGCCGCACTCGCTCGACCGTGCCCGACTGGGCTTCGGGCGAGCGCTCGCGTGCCGGAGCGCTGCTCACGAGCTCGCGGAGGTAGCTCCGCTCGGCGGTGTCGAGCCTGAGCGCCAGCGAGATCGCGTCGAGCACGGGCTCCGAGACGTTGCCCACTCGCCCCTGCTCGAGCTTCGTGTAGTAGTCGACGCTCACCCGGGCCAGCTGTGCGAGCTCCTCGCGCCGGAGGCCCTTCACGCGCCGAGCACCCTCGAAACGCTCGAGGCCCACGTGTTCGGGCTGCAGTCGCTCGCGTCTGCTCCGGAGGAACTCGGAGAGCTCGGACCGTCGATTCATACGGTCGATTCTCCGGCAGGCCGCCGACAACAGCGTGGCTCTCCCGGTACCACCCATGTGCCGCACGGGCGTGGCTCTCTCCCGGTACCAGCCATGTGCGCCACGAGGGTGGCTCTCCGAGTCCCCGGTTCGACGCGGTCTGGCTGGGCCACCGCGCCGTTCCTAGCGTCGAAGCATGACCAATCACATCGCAGACATGCCCATCAGTCGCCTCGGCTTCGGCGCCTGGGCCGTGGGCGGGGCCGGCTGGCGCTACACCTGGGGCCCCACGGACGATGCCGAGTCGATCGCGGCGATCCACGCCGCCGCCGAGCACGGCGTCACCTGGATCGACACCGCCGCCGTCTACGGGCTCGGCCATTCGGAGGCGCTCGTCGGTCGAGCGGTCGCCGCGCTCGCCGAGGCGGACCGTCCGTTCGTGTTCACCAAGGCGGGACTCGTCTGGGACGACGCACATCCGGATGCCGCACCCAGCCGTGTCATGCGGCCCGAGAGTCTCCGCCGCGAGGTCGACGGCTCGCTGCGCCGGCTCGGCGTCGATCGGATCGACCTCTACCAGGTGCACTGGCCGGACACGGGCGAATCCCTCGATTGGAACGGCGACGGCGGGTCGGCGTCGCCCAACGCGACGCCGCTCGCGGAGTACTGGGCCGAGATGGCCGCATTGCGGCAGGAGGGCAAGGTGCGCGCGATCGGGCTCTCGAACCACGACGTCGCGCAACTGGATGTCGCACACGCGATCGCCCGGATCGACGCGATCCAGCCGCCGTTCTCCGCCCTGGACCGGAGCGCGGCCTCGGAGGTGCGCTGGGCCGCGGAGCACGATGTCGCCGTGATCACGTACTCGCCGATGCAGTCGGGCCTGCTCACCGGCGCCTTCTCGGCCGAACGCGTCGCCGCCCTCTCGCCCGACGACTGGCGACGCGGCAACCCGGCGTTCACGGTCGAACTCGAGCGGAACCTCCGCGTCGTCGAGGCACTGCGACCCATCGCGGCCCGCCGCGGGGTCTCCATCGGCGCGGTCGCGGTGGCGTGGGTGCTCGCGTGGCCGGGCATCTCGGGGGCGATCGTCGGCGCGAAGACCCCCGCGCAGGTCGCCGAATGGGCCCCCGCAGCCCGGCTGGAGTTGGATTCCGCCGAGCTCGCGTCGATCGCCGCCGCGCTCGTCGGCTCCGAGGCCGGGATCGGCCCGGTGGGTCCCGCGGCGACGCCGGCGGTGTGAGCAGTCGCGCGTTCACCGGAGGCCCGCCCCGGCGCTACTCCGCCCGCGAGAACGCCGACGCCCGCTCCACCTGCTCGCGCGTGAGCGGCACCCCCGTGTACCGCTCGAACTGCCGGGCCGCCTGCAGTGCGATGACCTCGGCACCCGAGATCACGCGCTTGCCGGCCGCGCGGGCGGCGGTGACGAGCGGCGTCTCTGCAGGGAACGCCACGACGTCGAACACCGTCGAGGCCCGCTCGATGAACTCGGGCGAGAAGGCCTGGGCGTGGGCCTCGGCACCGTGCATCCCGATCGGGGTGACGTTCACGATGACGTCGAACGACGGCGCCGGGTCGTCGGCGACCCAGTCGTACCCGTACTTCGCCGCAAGCGCCGGCCCGGCCTCGGCGTTGCGCGCCAACACCGTGACGTCCGAGAACTCGGCGCCGCGGAACGCCGCGACGACCGCCTTCGCCATACCTCCCGAGCCGCGCACCAACACTCGCGAGGCCGGATCGAGCCCGTGCTCGGCGATGAGCGCCGCGATCGCCTCGTAGTCGGTGTTCGAGGCCGTGAGCCGGCCGCCGTCGTTCACGATCGTGTTCACCGACTCGATCGCCGCAGCAGACGGCTCGATCTCGTCGACGAGCGGGATGACCGCTTCCTTGAATGGCATCGACACGGAGCATCCGCGGATCCCGAGGGCACGGATGCCGCGCACGGCACCCTCGAGATCGTCGGTCGTGAAGGCCTTGTAGATGAAGTTCAGGCCGAGCTCGTCGTAGAGGAAGTTGTGGAAGCGCGTGCCGAGGTTCGACGGGCGGCCGGCGAGCGAGATGCAGACCGACATGTCCTTGTTCAGGATGGGCATGTCATCAATGGTGCCGGATGTCGCGCCGCGACGGTGACTCCGGATGCTGCGGCTGCAGCATCCGCTCGCTTACGCCTCGCGACCGCCGGGCGGGCCGATCACGAGCAGCGCGGTGAACACCGCGGCGATGCCGAGCACCGCGACCACGGTCAACAGCACCGGACGCGCGAGGAACCAGCGCAACAACGTGTTCACCCAGTTGCCGTCGGCCGGGTGGTCGGTGCGCTCGTCGCGCCAGCCGCCCTCGAGCCGGCCGCGGCGAACGAGCCACAGGTCGAACGGAACGGTCGCGTAGGGCACGACCGCGGTGACGACGGCGACGGCGACGAGGCCGACACTCCAGCGCTGGTTCACGCCGACGAGCACCGCCGAGAACGCGTACGCGAGGAACACGAAGCCGTGGATCGACCCGCCCACGAGCACCGCGGCATCGAAGCCCGCCGCGTACTTCAGGATCATCGCGACGATGAGGATCGTCCACGTGACGGCCTCGGCGATGGCGAGGATGCGGTAGAGGCGCTTCGGTGACACGGATGCTCCAGGGGTCGGCGTTCGCGTCCGTCAATCCTCGCAGGCGCCGAGCGCCGGTCGCGCCGGTCGCGCGCGATACTCTGAGCCGGTGATCGAGCAGTCAGCAGGCGAGCTCGTCGCGAGCCGCATCGCGACCATTCCAGACTTCCCCGAACCGGGCGTGACGTTCCGCGACCTCACTCCCGTATTCGCGAGCGCGCCCGCACTGCATGCGCTCGCCACGGGCCTGACCGACCCTTTCGCGGGTCGTTTCGACGAGATCGGCGGGGTCGAGGCGCGCGGATTCCTCATCGCGGGCGCGGCCTCGGCCCTCACCGGGGCCGGCGTGCTCACGGTGCGAAAGGCCGGCAAGCTCCCTCGCGCCGTGCTCCGCGAGGAGTACGACCTCGAGTACGGGCGCGCGGCGCTCGAGGTGCACGAGGGTGAGCTCGCTCCCGGAGCCCGGGTGCTCATCGTCGACGACGTGCTCGCCACCGGCGGCACGGTCGCCGCGGCGGCGCGCCTCGTCGAGCGCGCGGGCTGGCAGGTCGCGGGCATCTCGGTCGCCCTCGAGCTCACGGCGCTCGGCGGTCGCGCCGCGCTCGGCGATCGCTACGAGATCTTCTCGCTGCTGCAGTACTGAACCGAACGGAGGCCGCGGCTGCGCCCAACTCAGCCGGCCCGGCGCTCCGCGTCGAGCTGCTTGAGGTAGGCGGCGTTGCCGCGCAGCGCGGCCTCGTACCTCACCACCTCGGGAATCCGCAGGCCGTCGGCGACGAGCTCGAGCAGCTCGCCCACGGCGCCGTCGCTGCGGCCCGCCGCGTGCAGGGCGAGGGCGTGGAACGCCCGCACCGAGGCGGAGTCGGGATACTCGGCGAGCGCCCGATCGAGCGCCACGAGCGATTCGTCGTAGCGGCCGAGGATGCGCAGCGTGCTGCCATATTGCATGAGGCACTTCCGCAGCGAGTCGCCCGAGAGGCCGGCCGCCATCGCGGCCTCGTAGTAGCCGAGCGCCGTCTGCTCCTCGCCCGCGGTGTCGTACGATCCGCCGACCTCGTAGAGCACCTCTGGGTGACCCGGGTGCTCGGCGAGGAGCGCGAGGAACGCGTCGATCGTCGGCTGCATCTCGTCGCGGTCGCGGCGGTCGAAGATCTGACGGATGGTGGACTCGAGTTCGGGCGTGAGGGGTTCAGGCGTCAACGGGTCGGTCATTGCTCCATCATCGCGCCGGGGACGCGTGGTTTCGATACGCGTCGGGCTTCGCCCGGCGCTACTCGACCACCGGAGGTTCCCTCAGTTGTTTTGAGTAACTCAAAACAACTGCTACCGTGGGGACATGTTGACCGACGTCGCTCCCGACCGCCAGGAGGCGGCCGCCCACCTGCGGGAGGCCGGCCTCAAAGTCACCGAGCCGAGGCTCGCGGTGTTCGGCGCCATCGAGCTCGGTGAGCACATCGATGCCGACGAGATCTTCCGCCGCGTCACGCGCGAGCTGCCCAACACGTCGCTGCAGACGGTCTACGGCGTGCTCGCTGCGCTGAGCGGTGCCGGCATCCTGCGCAAGATCGAGCCGGCCGGGTCGCCTGCGCTCTACGAGAACCGCATCGGCGACAACCACCACCACCTCGTCTGCACGAGCTGCAACGCCGTGGTCGATGTCGGCTGCGTCGTCGGCGAGGCCCCGTGCCTGACGCCGTCCGAGACCCACGGGTTCCAGATCGCGACGGCCGAAGTCACCTTCTGGGGCCTGTGCCCCGATTGCCGCGCCCTCACCTGACCGATCCGCCCCGAACCGGCCGACCAGCGCCGGTCCATCCGCCGACCTGTCGAACGACGGCGGTCGAACACCGAAGAGAGAAGGAAGCAATGGCCGAACACACGACCACGCAGACGGGAACCCCCGTCGCGAGCGACGCCCACTCGCTGACCGTCGGCGCCGACGGCGCCACCGTGCTCCACGACCGCTACCTCGTCGAGAAGCTCGCGCAGTTCAACCGCGAGCGCATCCCCGAGCGCATCGTGCACGCCAAGGGCGGCGGTGCCTTCGGCACCTTCGAGGTGACGGCGGATGTCTCGGCCTACACTCGAGCCGCCGTGTTCCAGCCCGGCTCGACCGTCGAGACCCTCGCGCGCTTCTCGAGCGTGGCCGGAGAGCAGGGCTCGCCCGACACCTGGCGCGACGTTCGCGGATTCTCGGTGAAGTTCTACACGACCGAGGGCAACTACGACATCGTCGGCAACAACACGCCGGTCTTCTTCATCCGCGACGCCATCAAGTTCCCCGACTTCATCCACTCGCAGAAGCGCCTGCCGGGTTCGGGCCTGCGCGACGCCGACATGCAGTGGGACTTCTGGACCCTCTCGCCCGAGTCCGCGCACCAGGTGACGTACCTCATGGGCGACCGCGGGCTTCCCAAGTCGTGGCGCGAGATGCAGGGCTACGGCTCGCACACCTACGAGTGGATCAACGCCGCGGGCGAGAAGTTCTGGGTCAAGTACCACTTCCGTTCGCAGCAGGGCGACCTGCACCTCGACGCCGAGACCGCCGAAGCGATCGCCGGCGCCGACGCCGACTACTACCGTCGCGACCTGCACGACGCGATCGAAGCAGGCAACCACCCCGCGTGGGACCTCCACGTGCAGGTCATGCCTTATGACGACGCGAAGCAGTACCGCTTCAACCCGTTCGACCTCACCAAGGTCTGGCCGCACGCCGACTACCCGCTGATCAAGGTCGGCACGCTCACGCTCAACCGCAACCCGCAGAACTTCTTCGCCGAGATCGAGCAGGCCGCCTTCTCGCCGGCGAACACCGTGCCGGGCATCGCGATCAGCCCCGACAAGATGCTCATGGCCCGCGTGTTCTCCTACCCCGACGCGCAGCGCTACCGCGTCGGCACGAACTACAACCAGATTCCCGTGAACGCGCCGCACGCGGCATCCGTGCACAACTACTCGCAAGACGGCGCCCAGCGTCACCACTACAACGCGCCGAGCGCGCCGGTCTACGCGCCGAACTCCTTCGGCGGCCCCGTGGCCGACGCCGAGCGAGCGGCCGAGGGCGGCTGGGAGAGCGACGGCGAGCTCGTGCGCACGGCCTACACGCTGCGTTCCGACGACAGCGACTTCGGCCAGCCCGGAACGCTCTACCGCGAGGTCTACGACGACGCGGCCAAGGCCCGCCTGCTCACGACCCTCGCCGGCCAGGCCAGCGCGATCACGATCGACGAGATCCGCGAGCGCTTCTTCCAGTACTGGACGAACGTCGATGGCGGCCTCGGCACCGCGCTTCGTGCGGCGTATGCCGCGGGCGTGAACGCCGACGCGCCGCAGCAGCCCGAGGCCGACGACGACGACGCCGCCGCGTAGTCAGACCGAACCTCTCCGATCGGGCGGGTGCCCGGGTTGCGCGGATGTCGCGGCTCGGGTGCTCGTCTGGTCGGAAGACGCGATGCCGGGGTGGCAGCCCCGGCATCGCAACGACCCAGATCCCCGAACTCCCGACCAAGGAAGCACCGATGAACCACGGATCCGCTCCAGCCTACGCCTCCGCCCACCTCCAGACCGCGACGACGACGGCCCCGCCCGCCTCGCCGTCCGGGCGATTCCCCCAGCCCGTATTGGGTCACTACGTCTCGGGCGTCACGCCCGCCGAACCCGGCTTGTACGTGTCGGGCGTCGTGCCCGGCACGCCCGCGTCCTACGTGACGGGCGTCCGCGCTGATCATGCCCCGGGGTGCTACGCCGATCGCCACGCCTGACGGAACGCTCTGAAGGGCGCGGGACGGGGCGGGGCGGCTGACCGGCCGCTCCGCCTCGCCTGTCAATCGGCTGGATCTGCTTGGCCTCGGCCGAGGGCTTCGCAAGGCTGGAACGATGTCACCCACCTGGCAGTCCTGGTCGGCCTTCGCGATCGCCCTGCTCGCGGTCGTCGCGGCGGTGCTGATCATCTCCGCGATCGCCTCAGCGATCGTCCGCGCCATCGCGCGTCGTCGCGACTGGGCGAAGATCCTCATCCGGCGCGTCCGCTGGCCGTTCCGAGTGATGCTCCTCGTCGTCGGGCTCTGGATCGCCGTGGCGGTCTCCTTCGCCGGTCAGGAGTGGCGCCCGGGCGTCGACCACGCCCTGCTCATCGCGGTCATCGCCGTCGGCGGATGGCTCGCGTGCCAGGTGTTCCTGCTCCTGACCGACCTCGGCATGCAGCGCTACCGCGTCGACGTCGCCGACAACCGCGTTGCCCGCCGCGCGAGAACGCAGCTGGCGGTCCTCCGTCGCCTCGTGGTCGTGATCGTCGTGGTGATCGCGCTCGGCGTCATCCTGTTCACGTTCGACAGCGTCCGCGCGCTCGGCGCATCCGTGCTGGCCTCGGCCGGCATCATCTCGATCGTCGCGGGCCTCGCCGCGCAGTCGGTGCTCGCGAACCTGTTCGCAGGCATCCAACTCGCGTTCAGCGACGCTATCCGGGTCGACGACGTCGTGGTCGTCGAAGAGGAGTGGGGTCGCATCGAGGAGATCACCCTCAACTACGTCGTCGTCGGCCTGTGGGACGACCGGCGGCTCGTGCTGCCGTGCACGTACTTCACCTCGCAGCCCTTCCAGAACTGGACCCGCACGACGAGCCAGCTCCTCGGGTCGGTCGAGCTCGACCTCGACTGGCGCGTCTCCCCTGCGGCGATGCGCGACCACCTCGACGCCATCCTCGAACGTACCGACCTGTGGGACGGCCGGGCGAAGGTGCTGCAGGTGACCGACGCCGTCGGCGGCCTCGTGCGGGTGCGGATCCTCGTGACGGCGATCGACGCACCGACCCTGTTCGACCTGCGCTGCTACGTGCGCGAGGAGTTGGTCCACTGGATCCAGCGGACGCACCCCGAGGCCGAGCCTGCGCAGCGGATGCTCCTGCAGCGCGGCGGCGAGACGGGGCGAACGGATGCCCCGCCGAAGCCCGAATCGGCGCCGGCATCCGATCACGGCGCAGGCGACGGCGATCGCTCGGGACTGTTCACCGGAACGCGCGAGGCGGAGGAGCGAGCGGCCCAGTTCACGCAGGCGATCCCGGTCGTGAACCCGCCGTCGGCCGACGAGCCGGCCCGTTCGACGATCGAGACCACCGAGGAGTGGCCGCGCGCGGTTCGTCGGCCGTGACTACGCCTCGACGAGTGCCTTGCGCACGACGCTCGTGAAGAACCCGAGCCCGTCGACGCCCGAGCGCATCGCGAGCGACGTGTCGGGGCCGAAGCCGGGTTCGACGGCATGCTCGGGGTGCGGCATGAGGCCCACGACATTGCCGCGTTCGTTCGAGATGCCCGCGATGTCGCGGAGCGAGCCGTTGGGGTTCACGTCGACGTAGCGGAACACCACGCGTCCTTCGCCCTCGAGCCGGTCGAGCGTGTCATCCGACGCGATGAACCCGCCCTCGCCGTTCTTCAGGGGGATCGTGATCTGCTGGCCGGCCTCGAAGTCGCTCGTCCAGGCGGTGTCGGCGTTCTCGACCGAGAGCGCCTGGTCGCGGCAGATGAACGAGCCGTGGTCGTTGCGGATCAGTCCGCCCTCGAGCAGGTGCGCCTCGGCGAGCATCTGGAAGCCGTTGCAGATGCCGAGCACGGGCATGCCGCTGTTCGCGGCATCCACGACCTCGCTCATGATCGGCGAGAGACTCGCGATCGCGCCGGCCCGCAGGTAGTCGCCGTAACTGAAGCCGCCCGGCAGGATGAGCGCGTCGACGCCCTCGAGGTCGTGCGAGCCGTGCCACAGGGCAACGGGCTCGCCGCCAGCGAGTCGAACGGCGCGCTGTGCGTCGCGGTCGTCGAGCGAGCCGGGGAACGTGATGACGCCGATGCGCATATGGGTCGGCCTCCTCAGTGCGTCTCGCCGGCGGGCGCGCCGAATCCGTCAGAAAGCACCGTGCCGTCGTGCGTCTCGGATGCCGCGTGCGTCGCCTCTTCGGCGAGCTCGGCGTTCGACTGCTCGTAGTGGATGCCCACGACGTCTTCGATCACGGAGTTCGAGAGGATCTCCTCCGCGATCTCCTTGACGCTCGCCTTGAGTGCGTCGTCGATCGGACCGTCGACGGTGAGCTCGAAGCGCTTGCCGATGCGCACGCCGGTGAACCCGGTGCGACCGGTGCGGGCGAGGGCGCCGGCGAGGGCCTTCCCCTGGGGGTCGAGCAGTTCGGCCTTGGGCATCACGTCGACGACGATGGTTGGCACCGCGGTTCTCCGTCCGGTGTCGGGGGTCTGGATGCCTCGATTCTATCCGGGCTTGCTGCGCGGCTCGTCCGCCACGTGCTCACGATCTCTGCGCCGCTTCGATTGGCAGATCGGGCGCGCGCGAACGCACGCCGGAGCGCCGTTGGGCGCGCGGGCGCGTTCGCCGGCGTGGTCAGCGCCGGGTGATCGCCTTCACGACGGTGACGACGCCGATCAGGGCGGCGGCTCCGATCGCGATCACGAGGCCGGGGTTCTCGCGGTAGCGTTCCTTCACGTAGGCGACGCCCTCGTTGACGCCCTCTCTGGCACTCTCCACCGCGGCCGTGGCCTGGTGCGAAATGGTGTCGATCGTGTCGGCGAGCTCCGCCTTCTTGGCGTGCGCGGTCGCGGAGAACGCGTCAGCGGCATCGCTCGCGGTGTCGGAGATCTTGCCCGCTGCTCCGAACGCGGCATCGGAGAGCCGTGCCGCTGACTCGGTGGCGGTGTCGCCCACTCGGTCGGCTGCGCCTCGCGCCGCCTCTGTAGCTGCCTTCGTCGCTTCGTCGATATTGCGGTCGGCATCGGTCATCGTGCCACATCCTTTCGTCGTGCGATTCGGCCATCGTACGCTCGGGCCATCCCATCCGCCTGAACGGGCGGCGGGCTTGCCAAGCCGGCGGCGTGGCTGGTAATGATCGCTACTCGACCACCGGCTACGCGAGTCCCGCGCGCTCGAGCAGCACCGTTTTCAGGGTGTCGCGGGTCGCCGCGAGGCCGCGGTGCACCTCCTCGAAACTCGTCGAGAGCGGCGAGAGTCCGATCCGCAGCCCGCCGGGGTCGCGATAGTCGGGAATCACGTCACGCTGCCAGAGCCGCGCGGTCACCTCGCGCATCGCCGGGTGCTGCAACGTCACGTGGCTGCCGCGCTGCTCGGGGTCGAGCGGCGAGGCGAGGGTCACGCCGAGCGGGGCGAGCCACTCGTCGGCGACGGCGATGGCGAACGACGTGAGCGCCACCGACTTCGCGCGGATCGCCCGCATGCCGGCTTCCTCGATCATCGCGAGCGTCTCCTCCATCGCGAGCATGCCCACGATGGGCGGCGTGCCGCTCACGAATCTGCGGATGCCGGGCGCCGGCGCATACTCGGGGCCCATCGCGAACACGTCGGCCGCGCCCATCCAGCCCTGGATCGGCTGACGGATCGCCGCCTGCAGGTCGTCGCGCACATACGCGAACGCGGGCGAGCCCGGGCCGCCGTTCAGGTACTTGTACGTGCATCCGACCGCGAGATCGAAGCCCCAGAGGTCGGCCTGCACGGGAACCGAGCCCGCCGAGTGGCAGAGGTCCCAGAGGATGAGCGCGCCGGCGTCGTGCGCGATGCGGGTGAGCTCGCGAGCGTCGGCGAGGTAGGCCGACCGGTAGGCGACGTGGCTGAGCACGACGAGCGCCGTCGCGGGGCCCACCGCGTTCGCGAGCTGCTCGGGCGTGACGCCGCCGCTCGTGTCGACGTCGATCCAGCGCAGCCGCACGCCGCGTTCCTTCGCGATGCCGTCGAGCACGTAGCGGTCGGTGGGGAAGTTGTCGGTGTCGACGACGATCTCGTTCCGGCCCGGATCGCGCGCGAGCTGCGCATCGACGGCGGCGCGAGCGAGCTTGTAGAGCAGCACGGTCGTCGAGTCGCCGATCACCGTCTGGCCGGCCTTCGCATCGATCACGGCCCGGCCGATGCGGTCGCCGATCTCGTACGGCAGCTGCATCCAGGCCTCGTCCCAGCCGCGGATGAGGCGGCCACCCCAATCGTCGCGCAGGAACCGCTCGACCCGCTCGATCGCCGCCAGCGGCGGCCGCCCGAGCGAGTTGCCGTCGAAGTACACGACGTCGCCCGCGGCGCCCACGAAGCGCTTGCGGTAGTGGGCGAGCCCGTCGGCGCGGTCCATGCGGCGCGCGAAGGCGAGATGCGGGTCGAGGGTCACCGGAGCTCCAGGTCTTCGATCGGAACGATCACGGCCGACGCGAGCCACTCGGGCACCTCGTCGAGCGCGGCGGGCGGCGTGCCCGGTATGAACGTCGCGATGCCGTCGAGTGGCACGTCGGGGCCGGGCCACGGGTCGGTGATGGCGGCGACGAGATCGGATGCCCCGAGCCCGGCGCGCACGAGCGCGACGAGCTCGTCGGGGTTCACCCCGAGCGGCTGGTCGCCGTTGCCGAGGTCGGTGCCGTAGAGCACGCGTCCGCCGGAGGAGCGGAATCGCGAGAGGTTGTCGAGCGCGCAGTCGAGCTCGGTGGAAGGCTCGCCGTGGCTCGTCACGTGCAGCGTCGAGATCCAGCACTGCCCGCGCGCTGCGGCGCGCGCCACGAGCTCGTCGTCGACGCGCTCGGTGAACGGCGTGTGCGCGAGGGCGTCGACGCCGGCCTCGATCGCGAGCCGCGACATCCCCTCGCCCTCGACGTGGGCGACCACGGGCAGGCCGCGCGCGTGCGCCGTCGCGACGATCACATCGAGCGTCGCGCGGTCGAACACCGGCCCGACCGCCGAGTTGAGGGCGACCTTGATGACGGATGCCCCGAACGCGAGCTGCTCGTCGATCGCCGTCTGCACGGGCGTCGGCAACGACGAGCGACCCGCGCCCTCGACAGCCTCGAGCTCGCGCACGCTGCCCTCGGCGGCCCACGACCGCCCGGAGGGATACCCACCGGGTGCTGTGAGGAACTCGCCCGCGAAGTCCACGTGGGGCAGGCCCTCGCGCTGGGCGTACGACGCGATGTCCTCGAGCGGCCCGCCGAGGTCGACCACGCTCGCGATGCCGGTGTCGCGGAGCGCATCGGCGCCGATGATCATGAGGTGCACGTGGTGGTCGCGGAACGGCGGCAGCATCGTGCCCGGCTCGCCTGGGTGGTCGCCGCCGAGCGACCGGCGCGCGGGGCGGGCGAGCGGACCGAAGTCGAGCGGCGAGCGCGACGCGTGCCGGGCGACCGATGCCCGCACCTCGGCCGCATCGTCGCGGGCCGACGCGTGGGGTTCGGGTTCAGCGACGTGCGACATCCGTCACCCGGGGATCTCGGTGCGAACGGCGTAGAGCTCGGGGAAGAACGTGAGCTCGAGGGCGCGCTTGAGGAACGTAGCGCCGCTCGAGCCGCCGGTGCCGGTCTTCGAGCCGATGATGCGCTCGACCGTCTTCAGGTGCCGGAACCGCCAGAGCTGGAAGTTGTCTTCGAGGTCGACGAGCTCTTCGCACGTCTCGTAGGCGGCCCAGTGCTCCTCGGGATTCGCGTAGATCTGCCCGAACATCGGCACGAGCTCGGGCACGAAGGTCCACGCGGTGGTGACGTCGCGTTCGAGCACCTCGTCGGGCACCGCGTAGCCGGCCCGCGCCAGCAGCCGCAGGAACTCGTCGTAGAGGCTCGGCGTCTTGAGCGCCGCTTCGAGCATCGCGCTCGCCATGGGGTCGGCCTCGAAGACCTGCAGCATGCGCTCGTTCTTGTTGCCGAGCACGAACTCGACCGCGCGGTACTGGTAGGACTGGAACCCGCTCGCGTTGCCGAGCACGCCGCGGAACTGGCCGTATTCCGTCGGCGTGAGCGTGGCGAGCACCGACCACTGCTCGGTGAGCGTGCGCTGGATGTGCTTCACGCGGGCGATGCACTTGAGCGCCGGCGCGAGCTGGTCGGCGCGCAGCAGGTCGCGCGCGGTCTCAAGCTCGTGCAGCACGAGCTTCAGCCACAGCTCGGTGGTCTGGTGCTGGATGATGAACAGCAGTTCGTCGTGGTGCTCGGGCCGGCTGATCGGCCGTTGCGCCGAGAGCAGCGTGGGCAGGTCGAGGTAGCCGCCGTAGCTCATGCGGTCGCTGAAGTCGGTGACGACGGATGCCTCGATGCGCCGCGTGTTGCCGATGACGGGCTGCTCGGCGTCGTCGCTGGGTTCGGGTTGTTCGGCGGGTTGGGCCACGACTTCAGCCTAGCCGCGCACCCTCGCAAGCCGAATGGGCGCCGTCAATGGGGATGCCCTGCCGGCGCGGGTTGCAGCCGGCAGGGCATCTGCCGCTCAGCTCCCCCGAACGAGCGGCCATCTCCCGCAGACAAATAGTGCGGAGGATGCTCTCCGTATCGTAGTCGGCAGTACGGTGAGGATGTGAACTTGAGCGCAACACCGCGTCGTGACGCGCAGCGCAACCACGAGCGGATCCTGGCGGAGGCGCGCATCCTCTTCGCCGAGCGCGGTATCGAAGCTCCCTTCGACGAGCTCGCCACGCGCGCCGGCGTGGGCGCCGGCACGCTCTACCGGCACTTCCCCACGCGCGATGCACTCATTCGCGAGCTCTACGATTCCTCGATCGAGATGTTCCACCGCCTCGCCCCCGAGATCCTCGGTGCACCCACGGGCTGGCGCTCGGTCGAGCTCTTCGTGGAGCGGCTCGGCGAGTGGGTCGCCTCCTCGCCGTATCTGCCCGCCGTCATGCGCCGCGTCGCCGAGGTCGATCCCGAGCACCGCCCGGGCCTCGAGTTCGAGTCGGCGATCGAGGAGTTCGTCGAGCGTGCCAAGCGCGAGGGGTCGCTCCGCCCAGACGTCTCAGGCGTCGACCTCAACGTGCTCGTCAACATGCTCGGCTCGCTCGGGCAGTTCGGCGGAGACTACCTGCCCTACTGGCGACGGCAGCTCACCGTCATCCTCGACGGCCTCCGCGCGCGCCCCGACTCGACGCCGCTGCCCGGCGTCTCCCAGGACTTCGAGGACTTCCACCGGATGGCGCACGAGCGCACAGCGCCGTAGGCTGCCTCAGCGGGCGGCGCGCACCTCGACGAGGTTCGACCACGGGTCGTCGAATGCGATCGAGCGGCCGTTGTCACGCGTGGGAACGCCGAAGTGCGACATCCGCTCGCCCAACTCGCCGAGGTCGTCTGCGCCGGGCACGACGATCTCGACCTTGCCGAGGCCGAGCGCGAGGCCGCGCTTGCCGGCGCCGGCGCTGTTCCACGTGTTCATGGCCATGTGGTGGTGGTAGCCGCCCGCGCTCACGAACAGGGCAGACGATCCCATGCTTGCGGTGGTCTCGAAGCCGAGGCGGTCGACGTAGAACTCGCGCGCACTCGCGATGTCGCCGACCGACAGGTGCACGTGGCCGACGATGGCGCTGCCGAGCCCGGTGCCCGCCGCCGCGGCATCCGCTGCCGTCTCGGTCAGGTTCGCGCGCAGGTACTCGTTCGGGTCGAGGAAGACGGTGGCCATCTCGATGGAGCCGTGGGTCCAGCTCCACTGCGAACGGTCGCGGTCGAAGTAGAGCTCGACGCCGTTGCCCTCGGGGTCGTTGAAGTAGAACGCCTCGCTCACGAGGTGGTCGGCGCTCCCGGTGAATGCTGCGGGGTACTTCGCGGCGACCGAGTAGACGGCCGTCGCGAGGGCCTCGCGGGAGTTGAAGAGGATCGCCGTGTGGAAGAGGCCGGCGCTGCGCGGTGCGGCGTGCTTCAGCTCGGGGGCGAACTCGAGGATGACGATCGGCGTCGTGCCGCGTCCGAGTACCGCCACGGGCCCGTCGTGGCGCAGCAGCTCGAGGGTCACGCCCTCGCGGTAGTAGCGGATCATGCCGTCGAGGTCGCCCACCCGCAGCGTCACGGCACCCATGCCCGTGTCGGCAGCGAGGAGTCCGCTCGTCGGCCGCTCATTGGTTGTAGTCACAACTAATGATAACGGATGCCGCCGCCGCGGCATTCCCGCCGGGAACTACCCGCCTTGCGTCAGCCGATCCACGAGGGCCCGGTACCGCTCCGCCGTCTGCTCGACGATCTCGTGCGGAAGCGTCGGCGGCTCCTCGACGGCCTCGGGGTCCCAGTTCGCGGCGAGCCAGTCGCGAACGATCTGCTTGTCGAAGCTCGCCATGCGCAGTTCGGGGGTCTCGGCCGTGGCGTACGCCTCGGCATCCCAGTACCGGCTCGAGTCGGAGGTGAGCACCTCGTCGGCGAGCGTCACGATGCCGATGGCGCGGTCGGCGCCGAACTCGAACTTCGTGTCGGCGAGGATGAGGCCGCGCTGCTCGGCGATCGCTGACGCGTGCTCGAAGATCTCGAGCGAGAGCTCCCGCAACTGCTCGGCGACGACGTCGCCGACGAGTTCGACGGTGCGCTCGAACGAGATGTTCTCGTCGTGCTCGCCGAGCGGCGCCTTCCACGCGGGCGTGAAGATCGGCTCGGGCAGGCGGTCGCCGTTCGAGAGCCCATCAGGCAGCGGGATGCCGCCGATGGCGCCCGTCTCCTGGTACTCCTTAAAGCCGCCGCCGGTGATGAAGCCGCGCACGACGCACTCGATAGGAAACATGTCGAGCGTGCGGCACAGGGTCGCCCGTTCGGCGAGTTCGTCGGGCACCTCGGGCAGCTCGAGCGCCTCGAGACGATCGTCGAGCGGATGCGCCAAGTGGTTCGGCACCTCGGGAAGCTGGTCGAACCACCAGCGGGTGAGCTTCGTGAGCATCGCGCCCTTGCCGGGGATCGCGGGGCTGAGCACCTCGTCGAACGCACTCACGCGATCGCTCGCGACGACGAGCACGACGGGCGAGTGGCTCAGCGGGTCGCCGGTCCAGCTGTCGTCGTCGTCCATCATCTTGGTCGGCACGTAGAGATCGCGCACCTTGCCCGAGTAGACATGGGTCCAGCCGTCGACGGTTTCGCTCACGGACTCAGTGTAGGCCGGGCGCCGAACGGCGGCGGGCGGCCGTCATCCCTTGACAGCGTCAAGCAGTCACGCGGTCACTCCGCGACGCGCGCCGCGATGTCGGTGCGGTATTGGGCGCCGTCGAGCCGGATGTGCGCGAGCGCCTCGTAGGCACGGCGGCGCGCCTCGGCGAAGTCCTGTCCGACGGCCACGACGCTCAGCACCCGGCCTCCGGTCGCGAGCAGGGGCGACGTGCCCCGGGCCTCGGTCGCGGCGCCGATGGCGGTGGCAGCGTGGGCGAGGTGCACTCCGGGCACGGATGCCGCGGCGTCGAGTCCCTCGATCACCCGGCCGGTCTCTGGCGCCTCGGGATACCCCTCGCTCGCGAGCACGACCGTGACCGCGGCATCCGATCGGAACACCGGTCGGGGCAGCCCGCCGAGACCGCCGGTGGCCGCGGCGAACAGCAGGCCCGAGAGTGGCGTGTCGAGGCGAGGCAGCACGACCTGGGTCTCGGGGTCGCCGAAGCGCGCGTTGAACTCGATCACGCGGATGCCGCGCGATGTGAGGATGAGGCCGGCGTAGAGCAGGCCGATGAACGGCGTCTGCTCGGCGGCGAGCTGGCGCACGGTGGGCAGCGCGATCGTATCGATGACCTCGTCGACGAACGCCTTCTCGCTTCCGAAGCGGTCGTCGAGCCAGGGCAGCGGCGAGTACGCGCCCATGCCGCCGGTGTTCGGGCCCTGGTCGCCGTCGCGGAGGCGCTTGTAGTCCTGCGCGGGCGAGAGGGGCAGCACGTGGGTGCCGTCGGAGAGCAGGAAGAGCGAGACCTCCTGGCCGTCGAGGAACTCTTCGACGAGCACCGGGCCCTGCTGCAGGTAGTGGGCGGCGTGCGCGAGCGCCGCGTCGCGGTCGTCGGTGACCAGCACGCCCTTGCCCGCCGCGAGGCCGTCGGCCTTCACGACATAGGGGGCGCCGAACTCGTCGATCGAGCGCTCGACCTCCTCGAGCGTGTCGGCGAGGCTCGCGCGGCCGGTGGGCACGCCCGCGGCCTCCATGACGCGCTTCGCGAAGGTCTTCGACCCCTCGAGGGCGGCGGCCGCCTTGCCGGGGCCGAACACGGCGATGCCGCGGGTGCGCAGGGCGTCGGCGACGCCCGCCACGAGGGGAGCCTCGGGGCCCACGACGACGAGCTCGATGTCATTCTCGAACGCATAGTCGGTGACGAGCACCGGGTCGGTCGGGTCGAGCGCGATCGTCGTCACGCTGCCGCGGGCCGACGACGTGGGGGATGCTGCGATGCCCGCGTTCCCGGGTGCGGCGATGAGCTCGTGCCCGGCCTCCTCGTCGAGCAGGGCGAGCATGATGGCGTGCTCGCGCGCGCCCGATCCGAGGACGAGGATTCTCACCGGTTCAGGCTACCCCAGCGATTTCGGCCGCTCGTCACGCGTTCGTCAGGGTGCTCCACCCTGCAACGCACGAAGCGGCGCGCACCGGCGGCGATAATGGGGCGGGTGAGCACCGATGAGCCGACGAGCGCGGACGACCCCACGAGCGCGGATGACGCGACGAGCGCGGACGACCCGACCCCTACCGGTCGCCGGTTGTTCTGGTTCACCCTCGTCGTCGCCGCCCTCGTCGTGCTCGTCGACCAGGGCACCAAGTTGTGGGCGGAGACGGCGCTCGCCGACGGCCAGACGGTCCCGGTGATCGGTGATCTCATCCGCTTCGTGCTCGTCTACAACCCGGGTGCCGCGTTCTCGATCGGCACCGAGTTCACGTGGGTGCTCGCGGTGCTCGCCGCCGCCGCGGTCGTCGGCCTCGCCTGGTTCGCGTGGTCGCTGCGTTCCGTCGGCTGGATGGTGGCGATCGGCCTCGTGCTCGGCGGCGCGGCCACCCACCTCGGCGACCGGCTGTTCCGCGAGCCCGGATTCGGTCGCGGCCACGTGGTGGACTTCATCGGCTACGGCAACCTCTTCGTCGGCAACGTCGCCGACATCGCGATCTTCTCGGGCGCCGTCCTGATCCTCCTGCTCACGCTGCGCGGCATCGCCACTGGCAGGTCCGCCTCGGTGTCCTGAGCCGCACGCGCGCGCTCGATGGGAGAATCTGCTCATGGCACGAGCGAGGATCGACGACGAGTCGGGCAGGGCGGCGCTCGCCGCGGCGACGGGCGGCGATGGGGCAGCGGATGCCGCGGCATCCGTCGATCGCGCGACCCTCGCGCTCGCCGTGCGCTACACGCTGCAACTGCTCGCCGAGCAGGCGCCGGGCGGCACCGTCGAGGTGCGGGTGCCGCCGTTCGGGGCGGTGCAGTGCATCGAGGGGCCCAAGCACACGCGCGGCACTCCGCCGAACGTGATCGAGACGGATGCCGCCACGTGGCTCGCCCTCGCCACGGGGGCCCTCGCCTGGGCCGATGCGCGAGCCGCCGGCCGCGTGCACGCCTCGGGGCAGCGCGCCGACGTGAGCGCGCAGCTGCCCCTCTCGCGTTAAGCGCACCCGGTAGGCTCTGCGCCGTGACCATCGCCGCCATCGCCCTCTGCGTCGTGCTGGGCCTGCTCGCAATCTTCCAGCTCGCGCTCATCGCGGGAGCGCCGCTCGGGCACTTCGCGTGGGGCGGCGCCGACCGCGTACTGCCCGCCTCGAAGCGCATCGGCAGCGTCGTGTCGATCGTGCTCTACGCCGCCTTCGCGTGGATCTTCCTCATGAAGGCGGGGCTCGTTGCGGCCGTGCTTCCGGAGCTCGCCGTCGACATCGCGGCGTGGGTGATCTTCGCGTACTTCGGCCTCGGCATCGTCATGAACGCGATGTCGCGCAGCAAGCCCGAGCGCTCGACGATGACGCCGGTCGCCGCGGTGCTCTTCGTGCTGTCGTTCTTCGTCGCACTCGGCTGAGGGCTCAGCCAACCGGCTCGCGGCCCGCGGAAGCGCCCGGGTCCGGATGCGACAATGGACGGGTGAGCGACGCTTCGAACTCCCCCGAATCCCTCGAGCCCGGCGCAGGCGGCCGGATCGAGCCGTTCGAGACGACCGACGTCACGTCTGACACCGTGAGCGTGCGGCGATCGCCGCGCTACCCCCGGTTCCTCGCGCTCGGGGCGGTCGTGGGCGTGGTGGCCGCGCTCATCCTCACGGTCGCGTTCCCCGAGAACCCCGAGTTCGACAAGGGGCAGGTGTTCGGATTCCTGTTGCTCGCGTGCGGCACGATCGGCGTCGCCCTCGGCGCCCTCGTGGCACTCGTGATCGACCGAGTGCTCGCGGGCCGCGCGGCATCCGTCACCATGGAGCACCAGTCGACCCACCGCATCGACGAGTAGCGGGCCGGCCGCGGGCCGGTCGGTTAGGGCGGCCTCAGAGCAGGCTCTGCACCGCCTCGGCGAACGCGCGCGGCGCCTCTTGCGGCAGGTTGTGCCCGATGCCCGGCAGTTCACGGAAGGCGTACGGGCCGGTGAACCACTCGCGGCCCTCGGCCCCGCTCGGACCGCCGATGCCGTCGGCGCCGCTCTCGAGCACGACCGTCGGAACCGGGATGGGCGGCTCGGCGGCCATTGCGCGCTCGATCGCCGCATAGCGGGGGTCGCCCGCGACGAGCCCGTACCGGTGGCGGTAGGAGTGGATCACGACGTCGACGAAGTCGGGGTTGTCGAGGCTTGGGGCGCTCGCGCGGAATGCCGCCGCGGCATCCGTCCACTCGGGCGACCAGGTGGTCCACAGCAGCTCGCAGAGCTCGTGGCGGTGCAACTCGAGGCCGCGGCGACCGCGTTCGGAGTGGAAGTAGAACACGTACCAGTACGTGGCCTCCCACTCGGGGCGCGCCGGCTCCATTGCGCGCGCAGGGTTCAGCACGTTGTAGCCGCCGACCGTCACGAGCCCGGTGACACGCGACGGATGCAGCGCCGCGACGATGCACGACGCGCGTCCGCCCCAGTCGTAGCCGCCGACGACGGCTCGTTCGATCTCGAGCGCGTCGAGGAGGTCGAGGAGATCCTGCGCGAGGGCGCCCTGCTCGCCCGAGCGCAGCGTCGCGGCATCCGTGAATCTCGTCGGGCCGAAGCCGCGCAGGTACGGCGCGATGACCCGGACACCGGATGCCGCGAGCAGCCCTGCGACCTCGTCGTACGCGCGCACGTCGTACGGGAACCCGTGCGAGAGCACCGCGACCGGACCGTCGGGCGGCCCCGCCTCTTCATACGCGATCTCGAGCACGGGCGTGCGGACGGTGCCGCGGCTGGTGAACCCCATCACGCCAGTCTGGTGCAGAGTGGTCTCGATACGCGTCGCCTTCGGCGGCGCTACTCGACCACCGGGGTTAGGAGAGCTGCGTCTTCTCCACCCACGCGAGGTACTCCTCGGTGACCGTGCCGGTGACGTAGTCGCCCGTGAAGCACGACATGTCGAGCTGCTCGATCGAAGTGCCCTCGGTGATCGCGGCCTGCAGGTCGACGACCTCCTGGTAGATCATGTGGTCGGCGCCGAGCTCGGCCGCGATCTCGGGAATCTTGCGGCCGTAGGCCACGAGCTCGCGGCGCGAGGGCATGTTGATGCCGTAGACGTGCGGGAAGCGCACCGGGGGAGCCGCGGACGTGAACGTGACCTGGTTGGCGCCGGCCGCGCGGGCCATCTCGACGATCTCCTTCGAGGTCGTGCCGCGCACGATCGAGTCGTCGACGATGAGCACGTTCTTGCCCTTGAACTCGGTGCCCATCGCGTTGAGCTTCTGGCGCACCGAGCGCTTGCGCTCGGCCTGGCCGGGCATGATGAAGGTGCGGCCCACGTAGCGGTTCTTGTAGAAGCCCTCGCGGTACTCGATGCCGAGCTTCTGCGCCACTTGCATGGCGGCCGGCCGCGACGAGTCGGGAATGGGCATGACGACGTCGATGTCGCCCTTGTCCATATGGGTGGCGATCGTGTCGGCGAGCCGGTTGCCCATGCGCAAGCGTGCCTCGTAGACCGAGATGCCGTTCATCACCGAGTCGGGTCGCGCGAGGTAGACGTACTCGAACGAGCACGGCACGAGGCGCGGGTTCGTGGCGCACTGCTTCGAGACCATCTCGCCGTCGAGGCCGATGAAGATCGCCTCGCCCGGCTCGACGTCGCGCACGACCTCGTAGTCGCCGTTCTCGAGCACGAGGGACTCGGATGCCACGATCCACTCGGGCTTGCCGGCTTCGGTCATGCGCCGGCCGAGGATGAGGGGGCGAATGCCGAAGGGGTCGCGGAAGGCGAGGAGGCCGTAACCGGCGATGAGCGCGATGACGGCGTAGGAGCCCTCGACGCGGGCGTGCACCTGCTCGACGGCTTTGAACACCTGATCGGTGTCGAGGTCGAGGCCCTTGATCTGGCCCTGCAGCTCGGTGGCGAGCACGTTCAGGAGCATCTCGGTGTCGCTCGTGGAGTTCACGTGCCGGCGGTCGATCGAGAACAGGTCGCTCGAGAGCTCGCGGGTGTTCGTGAGGTTGCCGTTGTGCACGAGGATGATGCCGTAGGGCGCGTTCACGTAGAACGGCTGCGCTTCCTCTTCGCGCTCGGCGGCGCCCTTCGTGGTGTAGCGCACGTGGCCGAGGCCGATATTGCCGATGAGGGAGCGCATGTCGCGCGTGCGGAACGCCTCACGCACCTGCCCGCGCGCCTTCGTCATGTGGAAGACGGGGCCGTCGGCGGTGGCGATGCCGGTGGAATCCTGGCCGCGGTGCTGCAACAGGAGGAGGCTGTTGTAGATCTGCTGGTTGACGGGCTCGGTTGAGACGATGCCGACGATGCCGCACATGCGAAGCGATGGCTCCTCGGGGGTGGAAGGGGCGTCCGAGCTGGACGCTTTCCATCCTCCCACACGTGCGGCGGCGAGCCGGCTGGGCGGCCGTCGGTGCTCATCCGAGCGGATTCGGCTACCGGGCGTGGCGCTCGACGAAGCTCCGGAGCATCCGGCTCGGGTACGACACGGGGGCGCGCCGTACCGCGGCGATCGTCGTCTCGAGCTCGTCGGCGGCGAAGTAGCCATGATTCGCGTAGGCGTGGATGCGCAGGATGATGCCGTCGACGTCGAGCTCGGGGTGGAACTGCGTCGCGTACACGTTCGCACCCACCCGGAACATCTGCACCGGGCACGTCGGCGACGACGCGAGCAGGGTCGCCGAGTCGGGCAGCGAGCGGATGGCCTCCTTGTGGCCGACGAAGGCGTTGAACGTCCGAGGCAGCCCGGCAAGGATCGGGTCGGATGCTCCGGAATCGGTCAGGGTGACGGGCACGACGCTGATCGGCTCGGCGTAGGTGCGATCGATCGGCGCGCCCTGATGGACGCCGAGGGTGCCGACGCCGTAGCAGGCGCCGAGGAAGGGGAAGTCCCGGGCGACCACCTCGTCGAGGAGGGCACTGAACTCCGCCTCGACGCGGTGCTGCACCGGCGTCTTCCGCTCTGGCGGATCGGAGGCGTTGAACGGGCCGCCGCCGACGAGGATTCCCGAGATCGTGTCGAGGTCCAGCCTGGGCATGGGCGCCGCCTCGAGCCGCACCCGGACGAGTTCCCGCTCGTCGAGTCCGGCGTTGCGGAGGAAGAGGGCGTACTCCGCGTCGGCAGGCTGGTCCTCCGCGCGCGTGGCGAGGAGGACGAATGGCTTCACGAGTCCACGATATTCGCGCGACGCGCGAGCGCCGAATGGAAGAGACTATCCGGCCGGCGGACCGCCGGGGCGGATTCTTCGGTTCCGCGCCGATGTTCGTCGATGTCCACGAACTCCGCCTCGGCCTCTCCCCCTGATCGGGGGACCTATGACACGCTCTCGGGCATTCCGTTCACCGCGGCCCCGGTGCAACCGGAACATGGGGGATCGGGCCGCTGGCATAGAGAGGGCACGCGTCCATGAAACTCACCTCACTCCGCACCGGGCTCGTCGGTGCCGCGCTCGTCGCGAGCGCGCTGCTCGCCGCGCCGACCGCGGCCGTCGCCGCACCGCCATCTGGATCGCCCGGCGTCGATCATGTCGGCGTCCCGGCAGCGGAGACGGCGACCGCCGCCGAATACTGGACCCCCGACCGAATGCGCGGGGCGACGCCGGCCGACGTGCTGGTCGCGGACAAGGTGGCGTCGACGCCCGCGAGCGAGGTCGCCAAGGGCGCGCCGGTCACGTACGGCAAGCCCGCTCCCGCCCCCGACGTCGACCTGTTCGCGACGAGTGAGGCGGCCGTGCCGAACATCGGCAAGGTGTTCTTCACCCTGGGCGGCCGCAACTACGTGTGCTCGGCGAACTCCGTGAGCGCGACGAACGGCAGCGTCGTCTCGACCGCCGGCCACTGCGTGCACAGCGGCAAGGGCAAGTTCGCGAGCCGCTGGATCTTCGTTCCCGCGTACGAGAACGGCGCGGCCCCCTATGGCCAGTGGGCCGCGACGTCGTTCTCGGCGCCCACCCAATGGACGAAGGGCGGCGACATCACGTATGACACGGCCTTCGTGAAGGTTGCGCCGTTGAACGGACGCACGCTCGCGCAGACGGTCGGCGCTTCCGCGGTCGCATTCAACCAGGCGCGCGGACTCGCATACGAGGCGTTCGGATACCCCGCCGCCGCCCCGTTCGACGGGCAGACGCTGAAGTCCTGCGCCGGCACCGCCACCGCCGACCCGTATGGCCAGACGCAGTCGCAGGGCATCCCGTGCGACATGCCCGGTGGCTCGTCGGGCGGCCCCTGGTTCCTCGGCTCGGGGGCGCAGAACTCGCTCAACAGCTTCGGATACAACAACATCCCGAACATGATGTTCGGGCCGTACTACGGCTCGGTCGCGCAGACCGCCTACGCGACCGCGGCCGCGTCCTGATCGCCTGACGATCGCCCCGGTGTCGCTCTCGCGGCACCGGGGCGAACATCGGGCTGCGCCGATCCTCCAACCCGCTCAGTACTGCGACGGCGTCGAGAGCACCGCGAGCGTGCACCGCGAGATGCACACGAGCTTGCCCGCGGCATCCGTGATCCTGATCTCCCATACCTGCGTCGTGCGGCCGCGGGCGATCGGGCGCGCCTCGCCGTAGACCCAGCCCTCGGCCACCGGCCGAATGTGGTTCGCGTTGATCTCCATGCCGACGCAATAGTTCAACGCGGGGTCGACGGTGAAGCTCGAGCCCCAGCTCGCGAGGGTCTCTGCGAACGCGACGGATGCCCCGCCGTGCAGCACCCCGCCCGGCTGCCGGGTGCGGTGGTCGACCGGCATCCGCCCGCGCAGCACGTCGTCGCCGAGGTCGGTCATCTCGATGCCGAGCGCGCGGATGAGCGCGTGCTCGCCGCGGGAGTTCGCCCACTCGATCGACGGCTCTCCGAACCAGATGCTCATGCCTGCGAGCCTGTCACGCGAGTTCGGCGATGATCGGGTGGATCGCGTCGTCGAACGCCGAGGCATCCGACCGCAGGGCATCGGTGACGGCCACCGTCATCGCGCCGATCCACCACACGCCCGTGGTCGTGAACGGGATCACCTCGACGTTCAGCTCGAAGGAATGCGCGCGCCGGCCGACCTCGCGCTCGTGCTCGGCGATCGTGCCCGCGTAGGCGCGGTACGAGTCGCCGCGTCGCGCTGCCGACGCCGTGCGATAGCCCTGGTGCGCCCATTCGGCCCACGCGCGCGCCGCTTCGGCGTGCGGCACGATCGCCTGGGCGAGCACCTCGGCGCCCGAGACGGGCAGTGCGACGTCGGTGCCGTAGGCGTCGACGAGTTCGAGGGGGACGATCGACGGATGCGCCTCGGGCTCGACGGTCATCGCCCACCAGGCCCGCCACTGCCGCTCGAGCAGATCCTGCTGGTCGACCTCGAATCGGGTGCCCACCGCGCCGACGTCGCGGAGCCGCGGCAACTCGACGGGAGAGGCGATCGCGAGCACCTCGCGAAGATAGAGCGCAAGAAGAACCGAGCGACTCGCATTCTCGCGAATCACCCACGACGGCGTGCCACCCGCCTGCATGATTCAAGTTTAGTCCTGCGCATGCCCCGCAGACCCGGGCGACGCGCGGTGCCCGGGTACGCTTGACAGGTGACCTCGAACTCGTCCTACGCCGCTGCCGGAGTCGACACGCATGCAGGCGACCTCGCCGTCGAGCTCATGAAGGAGGCGGTGGCCAAGACGCACGGCCCGAACGTGCTCGGCGGCGTCGGCGGTTTCGCCGGCCTCTTCGACGTCTCGTTCGTCAAGGACTACGCGCGTCCGCTGCTCGCGACCTCCACCGACGGCGTCGGCACGAAGATCGCGATCGCCCAGGCGATCGACAAGCACGACACGATCGGCCAAGACCTCGTGGGCATGGTCGTCGACGACATCGTGGTCGTGGGCGCGAAGCCGCTCTTCATGACCGACTACATCGCGTGCGGCAAGGTGGTGCCCGAGCGCATCGCCACGATCGTCGCCGGCATCGCCCGGGCGTGCGCCGACACCGGCACCGCGCTCGTCGGCGGAGAGACCGCCGAGCACCCCGGCCTCATGGGCGTCGACGACTACGACGTCGCAGGCGCAGCGGTCGGCGTCGTCGAGGCCGACCGGCTCCTCGGCGCCGAGCGGGTGGGCGCGGGCGACTCCGTCATCGCGATCGCCTCGAGCGGCTTGCACTCCAACGGGTTCTCGCTCGTGCGACACATCCTCCAGCAGGGCGGCATCGACTTCGCCGACACCGCGGAAGACCTCGGCACCACGTGGGGTGAAGCGCTCCTCGAACCCACCCGGCTCTACACGCGCCCGCTCGTGCGCCTGCTCGGGCACGGGCGGCTCGGCACGGCCGTGCACTCCCTCTCGCACGTGACGGGCGGCGGCATCGCCGCGAACCTCGCGCGCGTGCTGCCCCGCGGCTCGTGGGTCGAGCTCGACCGGTCGACGTGGTCTCCAGCCCCGGTGTTCCGGGTGCTGAGCGACCTCGCCGGCACGTCGCTCGAGAGCGCCGAGGGCACGTGGAACCTCGGCATCGGCTTCTTCGCGGTCGTGGCGAGGGATGCCACGGCCGACGTGATCGCCGAGCTCGACGCACTCGGACTGCCGTCCTGGCAAGTCGGCACGGTCTCGATCGGCGATCGCGATCTCGCGGGCTTCGAGCAGGGCGCGAAGGGCGTCGACGGCGGAGCGGTTCGGCTCGTCGGGTCCTACGCCGACTGATCGAATGCGCGCGGCGCTCTCCATCGGGCTCTCGGGAGCGACCGATGCCCGCGCCATCCGCGCCCTCGCCCCGCGCATTGAACGGCTCGGCTTCTCGGGCCTCTGGCTCAACGACGTGCCGAAGGGCGATTCGCTTGCGGGCCTGCGCGTCGCGGCATCCGTCACCGGCACCCTGCGGCTCGCGACCGGGGTGATCCCGCTCGATCGGCGACCGGCCGACAGCCTCGACCTCGGCGGCCTCCCCGCGGAGCGCACGACGCTCGGCATCGGGTCGGGTGCCGCGCGGCATCCGCTCGGCCTCGTCGAACGCGGCATCGCGACGCTGCGAGCGACCGAGGCGGCGATCGTCGTCGGCGCGCTCGGCCCGCGGATGCGTCGACTCGCCGCCACCCGTGCCGACGGCGTGCTCTTCAACTGGCTCACTCCTGACGCCGCCGCCCGAGCGCACTCGGAGCTCCGCGCCGCGGCCGGCGACCGAGACGTGCGCAGCGTGCTCTACGTGCGCACGATCACCGATGAGCGTGCGCGCTCCGCGCTGGAGCGCGAGGCCGACCGTTATGCGTCGGTGCCGTCGTACGCGGCGAACTTCGAACGGCTCGGCATCAGCGCGATCGACGCGACGATGCACCGCCCTTCAGGCCTGCGCGCCTTCGATGTCGTCGACGAGATCGTGCTTCGCGCCGTGACCGCGACCGGATCGCTCGAAGAGCTCGAGCGCTTCGTCGAGGATGCGGCAAGCTGGCGGCTGGAGGCCGAATGATCTTCGCGCGGAGCAACGCAGTGCTGACCTGGGTGTACGTGGCCGCATTCGGCATTCCGGCGGTGCCGATCTCCGTGTGCCTGCTGCAGAACGGCACGCTGCCGTGGTTCCTCGACCTCTTCACGATGTACGGCGGCCCCCTGTCGGACCGGCTCGAGGAAGGCCCGCTCGCGGCGCTCCTCGTCGCCTACCTGCTCGTGACGATCGCGGCCGCGTTCGCGGCATGGCTCGTCTGGCTCGGACGCCGGATGGGCGCCGTGCTGAGCCTCGCGCTGATTCCCGTCGAAGCCGTGTTCTGGATCGGATTCGCGCTGCCGTTCCCGTGGCTGATCGGCGCCGCTCGGGTGGCGCTCATCGCCCTGGCATGGGCGTCGCTCGTTCCGTGGGATCGTGACGGCGACGCAAACCGCGCGCCGTCATGAGCACCACAGCGGGTGGGGATGCCGGGGCCGATCGGCGGCGAGGGGCTACGCGCGCCGTTCGTCGCCGGCGAGGAAGGTGTCGCCGTCGTCGGTGTAATCCGACCACTTGGCGACTTCTTCCTCGTATTCGTCATGTACTGAGCCGGTGAGCTCTCGCTCAAGCGCGTTGTAGTCGGTGTTGGGGCTGAAGTACTTCAGCTCCCGAGCGACCTTGGTGTGCTTGGCTTTCTGACGGCCGCGCCCCATGCGTGACCCCCTTACGACTTCAGGCCGGGTGGGATGGTTTCTTCACCCGGCGCGCATCTGATAATGAATAATCCTGTGGTCAGTTTAGCACCGCCATCCGACCCCAAGCGGTGCCCTCCACAAGCCATGGCGTACGCTCTCCGCAGGCCCTGACGCGCAATCCGGCGCAGTCGGGCCCACGTGCGTACTGCGCGTATACAGCAACCCGTGTTGAGATTGTCAGGTGATGCAGAGTCCCGAGCGCGTGAAGGTCGTGGTGATCGGCGCCGGGCAGGCCGGCCTGTCGGTCGCCTACTACCTGCGCCGCTTCGAACTCGTCGCCGAGCAGGACTTCGTGATGCTCGATCGGGCACCCGGAGCGGGCGGCGCGTGGCAGCACCGCTGGTCGTCGCTGCGGCTCGGCACCGCCCATCGCGTCAACGACCTGCCCGGAATGGCCGAGATCGGCTTGAGCTTCGACACCGCCGACCGGAATCTTCCCGCGAAAGAGGTCGTCGCCGACTACTACGGCAGGTTCGAGGAGCACTTCGACTTGCGCGTGCGCCGGCCGATGAACGTGCGGTCGGTCTCCAACCAGGGCGTCGACCTCCTCGTCAGCTTCGAGGACCTCACGCCGCAGCCGCTCGAGGAGGAGCAGAAGGCGCGTGGGCTGTTCGGCCGTCGGCGCAAGACCTTCGAGGCGGCTCCGGCCCCCGCGGTTCCTCGATTCGAACTGCAGACCCAGTTCCTCGTGAACGCGACCGGCACGTGGGGTTCACCGTTCGTGCCCTACTACCCGGGCATGGCCGACTTCCATGGCCGGCACGTGCACACCTCCGACTACACCGAAGCCGCCGACTTCCGCGACAAGCACGTCGTCGTGGTCGGCGGCGGCACGTCGGCGATCGGCTTCATGCTCGAACTCGAGGAGGTCGCAGCCGGACTCACGTGGGTCTCCCGCCGCCCGATCGACTGGCTCGATCGCCAGGAGCTCGATCTCGAGGGCGCTTCGGCTGCGGTCGCTCGGCAAGACGAGGCGGCCCGATCAGGTCGGGCCCTGCCGAGCGTCGTGAGCGGCACGGGAGTGCCGAGGAGCCGTCGCATCGCCGCGGGCATCGAGCGCGGCCTGCTCGTGGCTCGGCCGATGTTCGACCGCATCGAGGCCGACCGGGTGGTCTGGGACGGCGACGAGGGCGGCATGGCCCGAGCCGACGTCATCATCTGGGCCACGGGCTTCCGCCCCGACCTCCGGCACCTCTCGCCGCTCAAGCTGCGCGAGAAGACCGGCGGCGTCACCGTCGGGCAGGGCGCGGCATGGAACGATCCGCGCATCTTCCTCGCGGGCTACGGCCCGCAGGCGTCGACGATCGGCGCGAACCGCGCGGGCCGTATGATCGCTCGCCAGATCATGGCGATGATCTAGCGAGCGGATGCCTCAGTCCGCGGCAGTGCCGCCCTCGCGGGCACGCCGGCCCCAGACGCCGGCCGTGACGGTGGCGTACGAGTCGCGCACCACTCGCTCGAGCACGCCGAGGTCGATCTCTTCGAGGTCCTTGAGGTAGAGGCATCCGACGCCCGTGGTGTGCGGGCCGAGCTTCGCGAGCAGCTCGGAGTGAGCGCCGATGCCGTCGGCGAGGTAGACCGTCGACGCCGCCTTGCGCGGCGAGAAGCCCGTCGCAGCGGCATCCCCCTCGCGGCCGCTCGCGTACTTGTAGTGGTACTCGCCGAAGCCCACGATCGACGAGCCCCACATGCGCGCCGGCTCACCGGTGGCCCGCCCCATGAGGGTGAGCAATGTCTCGGCGTCGCGGCGCCGCACGGGATGCGTCACCCCGTCGAGGAACGTTCGCACCGCGGCATCCGTTGCCATGGGCCGATCCTAGCGCCCGCGCTTCTGGCCGTCCGAGGAGATCGGGCGCCTGGGCACCGGACGAACCGGCTCGCCGCGGCGGTCCTGGCCGGGCAACGGGCGCGAGCGACGGCCGTAGATGAGGTCGGAGGAGTCGAGCAGCCAGGGCACGAGTGAGACCGTGACGCCGTGCACGAGCAGGAGCTTCTGGCGGATGCGGCGTGCTTTGTGGTTGTGCAGCAACGACTCCCACCAGTGGCCCACGATGTACTGCGGCATGTACACCGTGACGACCTCGCTGCCGTGTTCCTCGCGGCGCGACTTGATGTACTGGATGAGCGGGTAGCTGAGGTCGCGATACGGCGAGTTCAGGATGCGCAGCTTCACGTGGATGTTCTGCTTCACCCAGTCCTTCTTCAGTCGCTTCGTCTCCTCTTCGTACAGCGAGACGTGCACCGCCTCGAGCGAGTCGTGGCGGGCCGCGATCGCGTAGTCGAGCGCCTTCAGGGTGGGCTTCTGCATGCGGCCCACGAGCACGATGGCATGATCGCCGGCCGAGCCGAAGGTCGTGGTGGGGTCGACCTCGATCTCCTTCTCGACGTCGCGGTAGTAGCGGTGCACGCCGAGCATGAGGGTGAAGAGGATCGGCATCATCACGAACACGATCCAGGCGCCGTGCGTGAACTTCGTGACCGTCACCACGATGAGCACGACCGCGGTCATCGCCGCGCCGATCGCGTTGATCGCGAGCGCACGCCAGATGGCGCCGCGGGTGATGGGCGCACTCCGGTCGTCGGCGTCACCCCTCGACGACCGCGGCGACTTCGACGACGTCGGCTTTCGGGGCGATCGCAGTTCGCGCAGCCAGTGGCGCACCATGCCGGTCTGGCCGAGGGTGAACGAGACGAACACGCCGATGATGTAGAGCTGGATCAGCACCGTGAGGTTCGCCTGGAAGACCACGAGGATCACGGATGCAGCGAGCGCGAGAATGAGCACGCCGTTCGAGTAGATCAGCCGGTCGCCGCGTGTGGAGAGCGACTTCGGGGCATACCCGTCCTGCGCGAGCACCGAGCCGAGCAGGGGGAACCCGTTGAACGCGGTGTTCGCGGCGAGGAGGAGCACGAGCGCCGTCGCCGCCTGGATGAGGTAGAAGAGCGCCGTGTCGTCGCCGAACGTCGCCGACGCCACTTGTGCGATGAGACTGCGTTGCGGCTCGGTGGCGCACTCGGCCCATCCGATGAGATGGCACGGATCCTCGGCGTAGTGCACCTGGGAGATGAGGGCGAGCGCGGTGAGTCCGGCGAAGAGCACGATCGCGATGCCGCCCATGAGCACGAGCGTCGCCTGGGCGTTGCGGATCTTCGGCTGCCGGAACGCCGGCACGCCGTTCGAGATCGCCTCCACACCCGTGAGCGCGGAGCATCCGCTCGCGAAGGAACGCAGCAACAGGAGGATGATGCCGGCTTGCGTGAGCGACTCGGACTCCACGACGAAGCCGGCCGACTCGGAGACCGGCGCATCGCCGAGGAACGTGCGCGTGAGGCCCACGACGATCATCACGAAGACGCTGGCGATGAAGAGGTAGGTCGGCACGGCGAAGGCGCGGCTCGACTCGCTCACGCCGCGGAGGTTCACGGCCGCGAGGATGATCACGAAGACCACCGCGAGCTCGACGCGGAATGGATTCAGTTCGGGGATGGCCGAGATGATGTTGTCGACGCCCGACGCGACCGAGACGACGACCGTCATCACGTAGTCGACGAGGAGGGAGGATGCCACGACGAGGCCGGCCTTCTCGCCCAGGTTGCGGTGCGCCACCTCGTAATCGCCGCCGCCCGACGGGTAGGCGCGGATGAGTTGCCGGTACGACGCGACCACGGTCACGAGCAGCACGATGACCGCGACGGCCACCCACGGCGCGAAGCTCAGGAAGGCGAGGCCGCCGACCATGAGGATCATGAGCAGCTCCTGCGGCGCGTACGCCACGGAGGAGAGCGGGTCGCTCGCGAAGATCGGCAGGGCGAGGTGCTTCGGGAGGAGCTCCCCCTCGAGCTTCTCGGTCGGCAGCGGGTCGCCGATGATCCAGTTCTTCGGCGACTTGAGTTCAGCTGGAGGGGCTTCCGCCTCGTCTGTCACGGCGGATGACACTACTCCTGTTGCGCTGGGAGTCAAGTCGGCTGATCAGCGACGGATTCCGCCGTTGCTAGAGTTGAGCCGATTTCCGAACTCACTCCGGGGGCCTGACGTGAACCGTGCGACGCAGCTCGCGCGTGGTGCTGCCACCGCGTCGGTCGCCCTCCGCTCGACTCCCGTGCGCACGGCGCTCGCCGTGATCGCGAGCCAGGAGCCGGATGCCCCGGCACGGCCGCGCAGCGCACATTCACCCGCGTCGCGCACCGCCGGCACAAACCCCCGGGCACGAGGAGAGGAACTCCCTTACACATGACCAACGAAACCCCCATCTCGACCGCCGCGACCTCGATGGCGACCAGCGCCGACGCCCCCGCCGACCGCGCACGCCGCCTGCGCGCGCTCGTGCTCGCCGGTGCTGCGCTCACCGCCGCAGCGCTCTTCGCTCTCGCCGACACGTCGCCCGCCCTCGCCCACGACGAGCTCATCGGCTCGAGCCCCGAGCAGGGCGAGGTGCTCGACGCCTCGCCTGAGGCCATCGGCCTCAGCTTCTCGAACGACATCATCGAGGTCGGCACCACCGTCGTCGTGGTCGACCACCACGGCGAGGAGATCTCGGTGGAGGAGCCCGTGATCGCGGGATCCGAGGTGACCGTCGAGCTCCCCGCCGATCTCAGCGGCGACTACCAGGTGCGCTGGCGCGCCGTCTCGTCAGACGGTCACCCCATCGAGGGCACGATCGACTTCGGCGTCGGCGCCGAGGCCACCGGCGTGTGGGAGGAGCAGCCGCCGCACACCGACGACGCCGACGGCGCCGATGCCGACGGCGAGAACGGCGGCACCGACGAGCAGGCCGATGACGCCGCGGCATCCGATGCGGGCGTCTGGCTCGTCGTCGCCATCGTCGCGGGCTCGCTCCTCGTTGCGGCGCTCATCGCCGGCATCATCACGTCGGAAGTGCGCCGCCGTCGCCGCCGCAACGCGGCCTGAGCAGACGATGAGCGAATGCCGCGGCCACGCGCTGCGGCATCCGCTCACCCTCAGCGGAAGGCGAGGTACATGCCCGCGGCCGCCGCGATGCCGAGGGCGAGCGTCACGACGACGTTGAGGATCGCGGCGCGCCATCGCCCGCCGTCGAACAGCTCGATCGTCTCGACGCTCCACGTGCTGAACGTCGTGAGTCCGCCGCAGAAGCCCGTGACGAGCACGAGGCGCAGATCAGCGTCGAGGGCGGCGCGCTCGGCCACCCCGATGAGCGCGCCGGCGAGCGCCGACCCCAGCACGTTGACGATGAGGATGCCGCCGGGCAAGTGACCGGGCCGCACCGGGAAGGCCCGCGCGAGCGCGTACCGGAGCACCGCGCCCACCGCGCCCGCGCCGAGCACCGCGGCCACGACGAGCGGGGTCACAGCGTCTCTCCGGCGTCGGTGACCTCGGTGGGCATCGGGCGGTGCGCGATGATCGAGCCGATGCGCAGCCCTGCCGCCGCGAGCGCCAGGCCGCCGACGACCGAGACGAACAGGTAGAGCACGCCGAGCCACAGCTCTCCCGCGCCTGTGAGGGCGATGAGCGAGACCATCACCGCCGACAGGGTCGTGAAGGAGCCGATGAGGCCGGAGCCGAGGCCCGCCTTCAGCCACGTGGGCGTGCCGGGCCGGGTCCAGAGCCCGCCGACGAGCCACCCGAGGGCGAAGGAGCCGAACAGGTTCACGACGAAGGTCTCGACGGGCAGTTCGCCGTCGGCGTGCGGGAACGCGAGGTCGAATCCGAGCCTGAGCCCGGTGCCGATGAGTCCGCCGACGGCGACGGCGAGATACGCGCGCACCCCTCGAGACTAGGCGAGCGGGCGATCGGCGAGCCCGACGACCCAGTCGTTCGTATGCAGGATCAGGCCCGGCGTGATCTCGAAGTCGACCTCGCCGAGCAGGGTGAAGCCCGCCTTGCGGCAGACGGCGTTCGACGCCGGGTTGTCGACGCGAGGGTAGGCGTGCACGGGGAGCGTCTCACCGGCGGCCCGCGCGACGTCGAGCATCGCGACCACCGCGGCGGGCGCGATGCCTTGGCCGCGATACTCGGATTCGACCGACCACCCCGCCTCGAGCACCGGCACGCCCTCCTCGTCGCGGCGCCAGTATCCGATGGTGCCGACGCCCTCGGGATGCCCCGGGATCACGATGCGGAACTGGAACCCCGTGCCCTCGCGCCACATGCGCAGGTACCGCTCGTGCCGCGCTCGGAGCTGCTCGTCGTTCTCAGGACCGCCGAGCTGGTCCATGAGCTCGTGGGTGTTGCTGCGGCGCAGGAGGTCGAGGTCGTCCTCCGACCACGGCAGGAGGGTCACGTCGGGCATGCGCCCATGAAAGCACGCCGCACCGACATGTGCACGCGGCATCCGTCGATCACAACGGATGCCGCGTGCACCGGGTTCAGCGCTCGGCGAGCGTCGCGAGCACGTCGGCCCGCACTTGCGCGAGCCTGGCCTTCAGCAGGGTCACCGACTCGGGGCTCACCCGGCCGCGGTGCGCGTGCGTGCGCAGGTCGGTGCGGAGCTGCTGGCGGAACTCGTTGATCGCGAGCTCGGCCTCGTGCAGCGCCCGATTCGATTCGGAGCTGAGGTTCATGGTCGCGGTCGTCGCCGACTTCGCGGCGCGCTTGGCCTCGCGGGCGGCACTCGCGAGCTCGGCGCGCAACGAGCGCATGGCCTCGTCGACCTCGGCTCGCACGCCGTCGGCGAGGCGGCGCACCGAATCGGTGACCTCGTCTTCGATGGCGTCGAGCTCGTGCCGGCGCGCCTCGAGCTCTGCGCGACCGGCATCCGTGATCTCGTAGACCGTCTTGCGGCCATCGGCGGACTTCGTGACGAGCCCCTCCTCCTCGAGCTTCGAGAGGCGCGGGTAGATCGTGCCGGCGCTCGGGCTGTAGGTGCCGCCGAAGCGATCGGAGAGTGCCTGGATGAGCTCGTAGCCGTGCCGGGGCTGCTCGTCGAGCAGGGCGAGGAGGTAGAGCCTGAGGCTCCCGTGGGCGAAGACTGGCGGGGTCATTCGGATGCCTCGCCGTTCGCCGATCCCGCGTCGCCGGTCGTTCCCGCACTCGCCGGGGCCTCACGGCGCATGACGGAGATGTTGCCCGAGACGCTGTTGGCGCCGAGGTCGAGCCACGTGCCCGCGAGCTCCCCGACGATGCGCTCGAACCCCTTGCCGAACATGCCCTTCACCGACATGTCGTCGAGCAGCACCGTTCCGCCGACCGTGTTGATGCGGTAGCGCGCGCCCGATCCGGCGGCGAAGCGCACGGTGAGGTCGCCCGCGACGGTGTTCGTGTCGATGCGGTTGGGCGTGCCCTGGGTGTCGACGATCATGTTGCCCGACACGGTGTCGGCGTTGAACGTGGTGATCTCGCCCGTCGCGACGATGTCGCCCGAAACGCTGTGCGCCGTGATGCGGCCGACGTGGTTGCCGGCCGAGAGCTCGCCGCTCACGCTCGAGAGCTCGACGTCGCCCTCGTGGTCGTCGAGCACGAAGTCGCCCGAAACCGTGCTGAACCTGCCGTCGCCCGTGAAGCCCGAGACGAGGCCGTTGCCCGAGACCACGCCGAGCTTCATCGCGACATCGCGCGGGGCGAGGATCGAGACGTCGGCCTTCGCGCTGCCGACGAAGCCCTTGAAGGCCTCGATGAAGTTGTCCCAGCGGAGTTGCGGGTGGTCGATCTCGAGCGAGTCGCCGTCGATCTGCACCAAGAGCTCCTTGCCCGTGACGTTCGAGATCTCGACCCGCGCGCCGGGCTCGTCGTGGGCGATCACGTCGATCTTGCCGCCGATGAGGCTCGCCTTCAGCTTGCGTACGAGTTCGAGGTCGATGACCCGGGATTCGCCGGGGGCGATGACCCATTTCTCGATGGCCATGTCGTGTACTCCTTCGTTGGTGCGGGAAGCGGATGCCGCAGCATCCGTGCCCTCTCGCGATATATCGCGTCTTGTCTGTGAACACGATATATCGCGTCTTGCATCGGCGCAAGTGCGGCCTGCGTGCAGAACTCCGGATGCGCACGGCGACTCGCCGCGGCGGCGACGCCTGATACGGCGTGTTGCCTGCGAATCCGGAATTGCGCCCCGCGAACGCCGGACTGGGAGCAGATTCGCTACTTGACCTTGACGCAGCGTCAACCTCTAGCGTGGCTTTCGCGAGGCTGAACGGCCTCGTCGGTCGCGAGACACGAGACACGAGACACGAGAGGAGGCAGTCGTGGACGACTGGTCGATCCAGGAGATCGCGAAGCTCGCCGGCACGACGAGCCGCACGTTGCGGCATTACGACGACATCGGCCTTCTTGCGCCGAGCCGCATCGGCGGCAACGGCTACCGCTACTACGACGACCGGGCGCTCGTGCGGCTGCAGCGCATCATGCTGCTGCGCGACCTCGGCCTCGGCCTGCCGGTGATCGCCGAGGTGCTCGACCGCGAGGCGAGCGCCCAGCACGCGTTGCTCGGCCACCTCGAGTGGCTGCGCAACGAGCAGGAGCGACTGGCGCGGCAGATCGCGTCGGTCGAACGCACCATCGGAGCATTGGAAGGAGGTGAACGACTCATGGCAGATCAGATGTTCGACGGCTTCGACCACACCCAGTACAAGGAGGAGGTCGAGCAGCGCTGGGGCAAGGATGCGTACGCGAAGAGCGACGCGTGGTGGCGCGGCTTGAGCGCCGACGAGAAGGCGGCGTGGCGGGAGCGCGCGACCACGCTCGGCACCGACTGGATCGCGGCGTTCGAGCGCGGCATCGATCCCGCCGGCGACGAGGCCCAAGCGCTCGCGCAGCGCCACTTCGAGTGGCTGCGCGGCATCCCGGGCACGCCCGGGGGCGGCGCGGGCGGCCCGACGAAGGAGTACTTCCTCGGCCTCGCCGAGATGTACGTGGCCGACGATCGCTTCGGCGCGAACTACGGCGGTCCGGCCGGCGCCGAGTTCGTGCGCGACGCGATGACCGTCTACGCCGAGCGCAACCTCTGATAGGGGCGGCCGAGGGGCGCGTTCCGGTGGAGCGATCGAATTCAGTCACTCCACTGGAACGCGCTCACTCAGGTGCGTGGGCGCACTCGGCGATAGCCGTCGCGCGCCCAGTCGACGACCGTGGCGGCGATGCCGGCAAGTGCGAGTGCTGCGAGCAGCGACATCGTGGCGATCATGGCCGGCTCCTTTCAGGCGATGAGGATCGATGCAGAACGGAAGGGCGACGGTCAGGCGGGCGAGCGTCCCGGCGCCGGCGCAAGGGTGACCGCTTCGGCCGCGTGAGCGCGCACGGTCGGCTTCGCGCGCGTGCCGACGCGGTCGGCCGGCATCCGGCCGGAGCGCTTCACCGAAAAGAGCGGCATCGTGTACCCGCACAGCGGCCCGATGAGCAGGGCGAAGGCGAGCGTGCCGATGCCGACGTTGCCGCCGAGCAGCCAGCCGGCGGCGAGCACGGTGACCTCGATGCCGGTGCGCACGATCCAGATGCGCCATCCGGTGACGCGGTGCAACCCGGTCATGAGGCCGTCGCGCGGGCCCGGGCCGAAGTGCGCACCGATGTAGAGCCCGGTCGCGATGGCGAGCACGACGATCCCAGCGGGCAGCAGTAGGGCGCGCACCCAGAGGTCGAGGCCCGGAGGAATGAGCCAGAGGCCGACATCGGCCGCCGGGCCCACGAGCAGGGAGTTCACGATCGTGCCGAAGCCGGGCTTCTGCCGGATGGGGATCCAGAGCAGCAGCACGACGCCGCTCATGAGCACGGTGATGAGCCCGAAGCTCAGGCCGGTCTGCTTCATGATGCCCTGGGTGAGTACGTCCCACGGGCCGACGCCGAGCTCGCCGCGCACGATGAGCGCGATGCCGAAGCCGTAGAGGAACAGCCCGACGAAGAGCTGCACGAGACGGCGGATGAGCAGAGGGGTCGGGTCGGCGGTGCGGCGGCGAATCATGATGCAATCCAATTCCATGATTGGCCTTCCCGTATAGAGCCAATTGGCCTAAAGTGGCCTTATGTCGGACTTGGCTCTCACCGCGCGATCGCTCGAACTCCTCCTTGGTGACTGGCGTGGCGCGGGCAGCGCCTACGAGGCCCTCGCCGACCGCGTGCGGCTCCTGATCCTCGACGGGCGCATCCCGGTCGGCACTCGACTCCCCGCCGAGCGCGACCTCGCCGAGCGGCTTGCGCTCAGCCGCACGACCGTCACGGCGGCCTATCGTCACTTGCGCGAGCACGGGCTCGTGCAGAGCGTGCGCGGCTCCGGCAGCGTGGCGCGGCTGCCCGGCGCACCCGCGATCCTCCCCGCGCCGCCCGCTGCCGACTACATCGACTTCTCGAAGGCGGCGCCGCCCGCGCTGCCGTGGCTGGCGGATGTCGCGCGGCTAGCCATCGACGACCTGCCGGGCGAGCTCGGCGACGCGGGCTTCGACCCGCTCGGCAGGCCCGCGCTGCGCGCAGTCATCGCCGACCGGTACACGGCGCGCGGCCTGCCGACATCGCCCGAGCAGATCATGGTAACGATCGGCGCGCAGCACGCGATCGCGTTGCTCTCCCGTGCCGTCATCAGTCGCGGCGACCGGGCGATCATCGAGGCGCCCACGTATCCGCACGCGTACGAGGCGCTGCGCGCCGCAGGTGCTCGGCTCGTGCCGGTCGCGGTCGCCCCGCATGACGCGGGCGCATTCGGTGAGGGAGACGAGACCGAGGCGCTCGAGCAGGCCATCCGGCACAGCAATCCCTCGGCCGCCTACCTGATGCCCGACTTCCAGAACCCGACCGGCCGGTCGATGAGCGTCGACCAGCGTGAGCGCGTGACCGACGCGGCGGCACGGCAGGGCACGGTGCTGATCGCCGACGAGACGACGGGTGAGCTCGACGTCGACCGCGCCGCGTCGTACCTGCCGCTCGCCGCATACGGCCCCGCCATCATGGTGGGCTCGGTCGGCAAGACCGTGTGGGGCGGGCTGCGCGTCGGCTGGATCCGGGCCGACCGGCCGCTCATCAGCCGCCTCCTCGCGGTGCGCTCGCCGGGAGACCTCGGCACGCCGATCATCGAGCAGCTGCTCGTCACGCGGCTGCTCGAGGAGCACATGGACGACATCCTCGAGTTGCGGCGCGAGCAGCTCCGCTCCGGTCGCGACCGGCTCGAGGCGCTGCTCGCCGACGCCTTCCCTGAGTGGCACGTGCCGCACGTCGACGGCGGCATCGTGACCTGGATCGGGCTCGGCGCGCCCGTCAGCTCGCAGCTCGCGCTCGCTGCTCGGCGTGAAGGCCTCATCGTGGCCGCCGGTCCGCGCTTCGGCATCGACGGCGCGTTCGAGCGATTCCTCCGCCTGCCCATCTGCTACTCCCCCGAGACGACGGATGCCGCGGTGCGGGCGCTCACCCGCGCCTGGCGGTCGCTCATGCAGGCGCCGATGTCCGAGCCCGAGCCCGAGCTGCTCGCCTCCGTGGTCTGAGCGGCGACGCGCCTCAGCCGACCGCCACCGGGACCTCGTCGCGGGTCTCCGACGAGGTGGAACGCGGCGTGGCGACCGACAGGCCGTCATCTCTGCGGCGGAAGAGCAGGGCCGCCAGCACCGCGCCGAACGTGAAGAATCCGGCGCCCCACCAGTACGCGGTCGCAAAGCTGTGGATCGCGGCATCCGCGATCACCGCATCGGTCGTTGGGGTGTGCGTTGCGAGGTAATCGGTCACGGCGGTGGCCGCGAGCGTGTTGAGCAGCGCGGTGCCGATCGAGCCGCCGACCTGCTGGCTCGTGTTGACCATCGCCGATGCGACCCCCGCGAACGAGCCGTCGACCCCGAACGTCGCCGTCTGCATCGACGCCGGCATGATCGAGCCCATGCCGAAGCCCAGGATCATCAGGGGAGCGAGGATGTCGGCGGCGTAGGTGCTCTGCGCGCCGAGGTGCGTGAGGGAGACCATGCCGGTCGCGGCGAGCAGCATGCCGACCGGCACCATCACCTTCGGGCCGAAGCGCGGCAGGAGGAGGTTCGTCGACAGCTGCGCGGCGAGCACGAGCATGGCGATCATCGGCAGAAACGAGAATCCGGTCTGCATGGGCGAGTAACCGAGCGACGTCTGCAGGTAGTAGGTCACGAAGAGGAAGATGCCGAACATTCCCGCACCGGCGATGAGCAGCGATGCGTAGGCGGCGCCGCGGTTGCGGTCGAGCACGATGGAGAGCGGCAGGAGCGGGTGTGCAGCGCGTCGCTGCCAGAGCACGAACGCGATAAGCAGTACGCCGGATGCCACGAGCATTCCCCACGTGAGCGGTGACTCCCAGCCCTCGGCCTCGGCGTTCGAGAATCCGTAGACGAGCAGGAAGAGCGCACCCGAGACGAGAACGGTACCGGGAAGGTCGAGCTTGGGGCGTGGGCCTGTGCGAGGCGCAAGGCGCACGAAGACGACTGAGCCGACAACGGCGATCGCAGCGATGACGACGTTGATGTACAGGTTCCAGCGCCAGTCGAGCTGTTCGGTGAGGAACCCGCCGAGCAGGAGGCCGATCGCGCCGCCCGCACCCGCGATCGCCCCGATGATCCCGAAGGCGCGGGCCCGCTCCTTGGGGATCGTGAAGGTCGTCGTGAGGACGGCGAGGACCGTGGGTGCGAGCAGCGCGCCGAACGCACCCTGGAGCGCGCGCCCGCCGACGAGGATGCCGAAGGTCGGCGCGGCGCCGGCGAGGGCGGATGCCGCCGCGAAGCCGATGAGACCGATGATGAACGTGCGCCTGCGCCCCCACAGGTCGGACAGGCGGCCGCCGAGCAGGAGCAGGCTGCCGAACGCGAGCGAGTACGCGGTGATGATCCATTGCCGGTCGCCGTTCGAGAAGCCGAGGTCGGCCTGGGCGGCGGGCAGGGCGATGTTCACGACGGTTGCGTCGAGCACGACCATGAGCTGGGCGAGGGCCACAGTGGCGAGGGTCCACCAGCGGCGGGACGACGGAGCGGACGACGTCGACGGTTCGGCGGGAGCGAGAGACATGACGGCCACTATATACGAGACTCAACAGTTTCGGATATGAACAGTTCTTGAAGTAACATGGCAGCAACATGCGACGCTCGAGACACGGAGATGACCCGCGATGACGCAGCTCGACCCTTCGGCCGAGGTCGATCGCATCGCGACATCCGCGAAGCTCGGCCGGAAGCGCGACCACACCCGCGATCCCGAGATCCTCGACGCAGCGATCGACGTGCTCGCCGAGAACGGGTTCGACGGCATGACCATCGACATGGTGGCCGCACGCGCGAAGGCGGGCAAGGCGACCATCTACCGACGCTGGCCGTCCAAGGCCGACCTCGTGCTCGACGCGGTCGCATGCATGAAGGCGGGCGAGATCGACTTCGAGCGGCTTCCCGACACGGGGACCTTGCGCGGCGATCTCGTCGCGATGATCCGCCCGCGCTCGATCGAAGAGGCAGAGCGGAAGATGCGGATCATGGCGGGGCTGTTCGGCATGCTCTCGAGCTCGCCTGAGCTCGCCGATGCCGCGCACGCGGCGATCATCGAGCCGCGTGCGGCGGTGAACCGGATGTTCCTGCGCCGCGCAATCGAGCGCGGTGAGATCTCGCGCGACTGCGACGTCGAGATGCTGGCCAACCTGATACCGGCGATGGCCGCGTTCCGGCTGCTGCTGGAGAGGAAGCCGGTCGACGCCGAATTCCTGGTCTCACTCATCGACGGCGTGCTGCTTCCGGCGGCGGGGCTGGATCGGCGGCCCTCGGCGTAGTTGCTCTCTCGAGCGACGAGGATGAGGCGGGGCGACGGCGGGGGGCACGGCCGCTGCCCCGCCTGGCCGCCAGGTGGGCTTCTGGCGGCGACCGCGCCATCGGGTGTGGCGGCGCGGAGCTTGAGGGCGATCTGCCCCGGGGTGACCCGGCGCTTCTCGAAGTCGTAGGGCGAGGGTGAGGCGGGGCGACGGCGGGGGGACTGCCGCCGCCCCGCCTGGCCGCCTGAGGGGTGTCTGGCGGCCGACCGCGCCACCGGGTGGCGACGCGGAGCTTGAGGGCTTCTGGTCCGGGGTAACCCGGCTCTCTTGAGTTGTGGAGCGAAGGTGAAGTACGGGGCGGCGGCGGGGGGACTGCCACCGCCCCGACCGGCCGCCTGAGGGGTTTCTGGCGACCTACCGTGCCGCCCTAGGGACGGCACGGAGCTTGAGGGGGCGCGGAGCCTGAGGGGGCACTGAGTGCCGCGGGGTGCTCCGGCACCGCCCTCAGGGCGGCGCCGGAGCTCACCGTGATTTACCGGCGCACTGCGAACCGGCGGAAGCCGACGAGCAGGAGCCCGGCGAACAGCGCGAAGGCTGCCACACCGAGACCCGTGAGGTCGGTGCCCGTGGCGGCGAGAGTCTTGGCCGCTACCGGGGTCGTCGTGCCTGACGCCACCGAGGAGGCGCTGCCGCGATCACCCGGCGTCGCCGGGTCGGTCGGGTCGGTCGGGTCGGTCGGGTCCGTGGGATCCGTCGGGTCCGTGGGATCCGTGGGGTCCGTGGGGTCCGTAGGATCCGTGGGGTCCGTGGGATCGGTCGGATCCGTGGGATCCGTGGGGTCCGTCGGGTCCGTCGGGTCCGTGGGATCCGTCGGGTCCGTGGGATTCACGATCGTCGTCGGGCCGTCGGTCGAGCTGTCGCCGACCACCGAGATGGCGTTGCCGCCGACGGTGATGGGCACGGACAGACCGGTTACGAGCTGTGTTCCTCCGAGCAGCCCGCCCGATCCATCCGTTGTGGCCGAACCGCCCCCGGTTCCTGTGGCCACGGCCGTTTCGGCATCCGACGACTCACTGTCGCCGACGCCTGAGATCGCGTTTCCGCCGACCGTCACCGGGAGGCCGAGCGACGGCAGCACTTGCGTGCCGCCGGCGATCCCGTCCTCGCCGGAGGTGGTGGCGTCGCCGCCGCCCGAGCCGCCGGAGGCGACCTGGGTCGTTGCGCCGTCGGTCGTCGAGTCGCCGATGCCGGAGATGGCGTTCCCGCCGACCGTCACCGGAACGTTGCCGCCGATGATCGCCTGGGTGCCGCCGGCGATGCCGTCTTCGCCCGAGGTCGACGCGTTGCCTGCGTCACCCGAGCCGCCGGATGCGACTGCGGTGTCGGCGCCGCTGCTGTTGCTGTCGCCGATGCCGGAGATCGCGTTGCCGCCGACCGTCACCGGGACGTTGCCGCCGATGATCGCCTGGGTGCCGCCGAGGATGCCGTCTTCGCCCGAGGTCGACGCGTTGCCTGCGTCACCCGAGCCGCCGGATGCCACCGCGGTGTCGGCGCCGCTGCTGCTGCTGTCGCCGATGACCGAGACGGCGTTGCCGCCGACCGTGACGGGTACGCCGAGACCGCCGACCACCTGGGTGCCGCCGGCGATGCTGTCGGTGCCACTCGTCTCAGCCGAGGAGGCCTCGCCTGAGCCCGAGCCCGAGCCGGATGCCACCGCGGTGTCGGCGCCGCTGCTGCTGCTGTCGCCGATGACCGAGACGGCGTTGCCGCCGACCGTGACGGGTACGCCGACGCCGCCGACGACCTGGGTGCCGCCGAGGATGCCGCCGAGGCCCGAGGTCGACGCGCTGCTTGCGTCGCTCGAACCGCCGGATGCGACCGCCGTGCCGGCGCCGTCACTCGACGAGCCGCCGATGACCGAGATGGCGTTGCCGCTCACGGTGATCGGAACCGACAGGTTGACGAGCCCCTGCGTGCCGCCGAGCAGCGAGCCGGAGCCGCTGGTCTCAGCTGTGGCCGCTGGAGCCGCCGGAGCCGCCGGAGCCGCCGGAGCCGCCGGAGCGACCGCGGTGCCGGCATCGCTCGACGAGCTGTCGCCGATGACCGAGATGGCATTGCCGCCGATCGTGACCGGCACGGAGACGTCGATGAGCGCTTGCGTGCCCGAGGCGACGCCACTGTCACCGGAGGTGACGGCGACGGGTTCGGCGGGGGTTGCTGCGACGGGTGCCGGAGCAGCGGCGGCACCGCTGTCGACCGCAGTCGCGGCATCCGACGACGACGAGTCCCCGAGAAGGGAGATCGCGTTGCCGCTGAGCGTGACCGGGAGTTCGATCGAGATACCCGCTTGGGTTCCCGACAGGATGCCGTCGTCGCCGCTCGTGTCCGAGGCATGTGCGACGCCGGCTCCGAGGAGCGAGAGCCCCCCGGCGAAGAGGGTCGCGTACAGCGCCCTCAAAGCCAATCGTTTCATGAGTAGATCTCCTGACTGATGGGTTGTGTCGCTCCCAGGCGGGAGCGATGACCGTTTCCGCCTTCGATGAGGCGGAGCGGTCCCCGTCAGTCAGGGGATGAATCGGTGCCGCTGACCGGTGACGACGGCAGCTCGTCGTCGACCGAGTTCAGCACCAGTGACGCGAGTGCGTCGAGTTCGAGCGCGGCGAAGGCCGCGTCGGAAGCTCCGGATGCCCCGGCGCCGGCCGAGCCGGCAGCGGAACCCGAGGGTGCAGGCGCGCCGGGCGTGCTCACGGGCGGCTGGTCGCCGCCTGACGGAGCGCCGTCACCGGGGGGTGTCGTGGTGGGAATCCCCGAAGGCGGGGTGGATGTTTCGAAGGAGTCGAGCGAGGCGGCCGCGGTTCCGCGCGGTGCATCGGACAGCGTCGTGACCGGCGGGATGCCGGGTGGACTGCCGCCGCCGGGCGACGTGGGGAGCACTTCGCCGGGCGAGCCCGGCAGGAGTGGGAGGTCGGGCAGGAACGGAATCAGCCCGGTGCCGTCGGTGGGCAGCTCTCCGATCGTTCCGACGACGCCGCCGACGACCGTGTCGAGGGTGTCGTCGACGACACCGGTGACCGGGCCGAGCACACCGCCGAGCGTGTTGTCGCCGAGGATTCCGCCCACGATCGGGAGGCTGCCGACGACGCCGTCGAGGAGTCCCGTGACGGGAGTGAGGATGCCGCTGACGGTGTCGCCACTGGCGAGCTCTGTGACCGCCCCGGTGAGACCGTTGACGAGCGTTCCGACGGCGATGTTCACGCCGGAGATCGTGCTGTTCGCGGCATCCGTCACGCCGCCGACGATGGCCACGGGGGCGGCAGGAGGTGCCGGCGCCGGGGCGGCAACGGGTGCCGGAACGGGCGCGGGAGCCGGGGCGGCTACGGGTGCCGGAGCAGGCGCGGGAGCAGGTGCCGGCGCAGGACCAGGTGCCGGCACGGGAGCCGGTGCAGGTGCAGGTGCAGGTGCAGGAGCCGGCGCGGCAGGCGCGGTGCCGACGACCGTGCCGAGCGTGTTGCCGACGGTGGTCGTGACGCCGCCGAGCAGCGAGCCGACGCTTCCGAGCAGACCGTTGGGGTCCTGCTCGTCGGCGGAGGCGCTCGAGGAGCTCGCGAAGAGGCTCACGGCGAGCCAGGCGACTGAGAATCCGGTGGCCATGAGGGCAAGACGAAGCCCGGGCATGCGCCGCTGAGCTTCCACCTTGGAATCCGTCATAAGCCCCCGCTTTGTCGATTGGCACCCTACCTCGCGTTTCGCCGGGCCGTCTATCCCCCCAGACGGGGGATCCGACGTTCCGCAACATGACGATCCTTCAGACTGCAAGAATCGTGCAATGCATCTGCTTGCCGCGCTCAGCATGAAGAATCGCGCGCTCATCGCCCTGATCACCGTCGTCGTCGCGATCTTCGGTGGCATCTCGCTCTCGAGCCTCAAGCAGGAGCTGGCGCCGTCGATCGAGTTCCCGCAGCTCTCGATCGTCACGTCGTATCCCGGTGCGTCGCCCGATGTCGTGAACACCGACGTCTCGACCCCGATCGAGTCCGCGATCCAGGGCATCACCGGACTCGAGTCGACGTCGACGACGAGTTCCACCGGCCTCTCGCGCGTCATCGCGAGCTTCACCTACGGCACCGACCTGGCGTTCGCCGAGCAGAAGCTGCTCTCGTCGGTGAACCGCATCGCGGGCGAGTTGCCCGACGACGTCGACCCCCAGGTGCTCGCCCTCAGCCTCGACGACTTCCCCGTCATCCAGGTCGCCGTCACGGGCGCCGACGACGTGAGCGCGCTCTCCGACGAGATCGATCGCACGACCCTCGGCGAGCTCCGCGACCTCGACGGGGTGCGCGACGCGACCATCGTGGGCGACATCGGGCAACGGGTGACGATCACCCCGATTCCCGAGGAACTCGCCGCGCACGGCATCACCGAACAGTCGATCCGCGATGCGCTGGCGCAGAACGGCCTGCTCGTGCCCGCCGGCGCGATCAGCGAAGGCGGCTCGACGTTCGCCGTGCAGGCCGGCGCCGTGCTCGAGAGCGTCGAGGACATCGCCGCCCTGCCGGTGCTCGGTGCGACCGAGCAGCAGGAGACTCCGGATGCCGCGGGGGGCGCCCCCGACCCCGACGCCGACCCCGACGCGGCCGAACCCGCCACGGTGACCGTGCCGGTGGCGGTGACGATCGGCCACGTGGCATCCGTCGCCCTCACCGACAACCCGGTCACGAGCATCTCGCGGGTGAACGGCGAGCCCGCCCTGACGATCGCCGTCACGAAGCTGCCCGCAGCCAACACGGTCGAGGTGTCGAACGCCGTGCGCGCGTTGCTGCCCGACCTCGAGGCGGGGCTCGACACCACCAACCCCGGCGCGACGTTCACGGTCGTCTTCGACCAGGCGCCCTACATCGAGCAGTCGATCGAGTCCCTCGCGACGGAGGGCATGCTCGGACTGCTGTTCGCGGTGATCGTGATCCTCGTGTTCCTGCTGTCGGTGCGGGCGACGCTCGTGACGGCGATCTCGATTCCCACGTCGGTGCTCATCACGTTCATCGGCCTGCAGGCCGCCGACTACACGCTCAACATCCTGACCCTCGGCGCGCTCACGATCGCGATCGGGCGCGTGGTCGACGACTCGATCGTCGTCATCGAGAACATCAAGCGCCACCTCGTCGAGGGTGTCGACAAGGTGTCGACGATCGTGCACGCGGTGCGCGAGGTCGCCGGCGCGATCACGGCGTCGACGATCACGACCGTTGCGGTGTTCCTGCCCATCGCCCTCGTCGAGGGCGTGACGGGCGAGCTGTTCCGGCCGTTCTCGCTCACGGTGACGATCGCACTGCTCGCCTCGCTGCTCGTCTCGCTCACGATCGTGCCCGTGCTCGCGTACTGGTTCCTGAAGCCCGCGAAGCTGCACAAGCATGAGGACGAGGCGGATGCCGCGGCCGCGGCGTTCGTCGACGACGTGTGGCTCGCCCCGGCCCTTCGCGACGCCGACGGGAACGCGCGCCTCAAGGTGCCCGGGAGGCCTGCGGGGTCGCGGCCCGCGGCGACACGCACGCCGGCGGTCGACGAGCTCGAGCACCCGTCGCGCCTGCAGCGCGGCTACCTGCCGATCATCGCGTGGACCCTGCGGCACGGAGTCGTGACCATCATCGTCGCCGTGCTGATCCTCGGCGGCACGATCGCGCTCCTGCCGTTCATGAAGACGAACTTCCTCGGCTCGTCGGGGCAGAACACCTTCCGGGTCTCGCAAGATCTGGCCGTCGGCACGAGCCTCGAGGCGCTCGACGAGGCGTCTCGATCGGTCGAGCAGGCCATTCGCGGCACCGAGGGCGTCGAGACCGTGCAGACCTCGATCGGCTCGAGCGGTCGCGGCATCGCGGCGGCCTTCGGCGGCGGGGCGAGCTCCATCACGTATTCCGTCACCACCGAGGAGAGCGCCGACCAGGAGGCGCTGCAGGCGTCGGTTCGGGGAGAGCTCGATGCGCTCGGCGACATCGGCGACGTGACGCTCGCCGCGTCGAGCGGCTTCGGCGCCTCCACCGACATCGAGGTCGACGTCACCGCGTCGAACGCCGAGGACCTCCAGTCGGCGACCGAGGCCATGGAGGAAGAACTCGACGGACTCGACTCGCTCGCACAGACCGCGTCGAACCTGTCGGAGTCGCGGCGCTACATCGCCATCGAGGTGCACCGTGACGACGCGGCCGCCGCCGGCTACAGCGAGGTCGCGCTCGGCGGCCTGGTCTCGGCCGCGATGCAACCGCAATCGTCGGGTTCGGTGGTGATCGATGAGAAGACGCTCACGATCTACCTCGCGAGCGACGACCCGCCAACCACGGTCGACGAGCTGTCGGCGCTCGAGGTGCCGACGCCGGAAGGGCTCGTGTCACTCGATTCGCTCGCGACGGTCGCGGAGGTCGACGGCCCGTCATCCGTCACGACCGTGCAGGGCCTGCGCAGCGCCACCATCTCGGCCACGCCCGATGACGACGACCTCGGCACGGCGAGCGCCGAGGTGTCGGCCGCGATCGCCGCCGCCGACCTGCCCGCCGGCGCGACCGCCTCGATCGGCGGCGTCTCGGCCGATCAGGCCGAGTCGTTCTCGCAGCTCGGGCTCGCGCTGCTCGCGGCGATCCTCATCGTGTACATCGTGATGGTCGCGACGTTCCGCTCGCTCCTGCAGCCGCTCCTGCTGCTCGTCTCGGTGCCGTTCGCGGCCACGGGTGCGATCGCGCTGCAGGTCGCCACGGGCATCCCGCTCGGCGTCGCCTCGCTCGTGGGCGTGCTCATGCTCGTGGGCATCGTCGTGACGAACGCGATCGTGCTCGTCGACCTCGTGAACCAGTACCGCGACCGGGGCATGAACGTGCGCGACGCGTTGGTGCACGGCGCATCCCGTCGACTGCGGCCGATCCTCATGACGGCGCTCGCGACGATCTTCGCGCTCCTGCCGATGGCGCTCGGCATCACGGGCACGGGCGGCTTCATCTCGCAGCCGCTCGCGCTCGTCGTGATCGGCGGGCTCGTCTCGTCGACGGCGCTCACGCTCATCGTGCTGCCCGTGCTCTACAGCCTCGTCGAGGGCGGGCGCGAGCGCCGCGCGGCGAAGCGCACCGGCGCCAGCGCCGGCGTCCGCGCCTAGCGCGGGAGCGCG
>NZ_SDPN01000024.1 GCF_004134825.1 Agromyces albus | reverse complement strand
GGCTTCCAGCGCCCCGGTGGCGGCACGGGCTTCGGTCCTCCGCGTCCCGCGGGCGGCGGCGGCGGTCGTGGTCGCGGCCCCGGCGGCGGCACGGCCGGTGCATTCGGTCGTGGTGGCGGCAAGAGCAAGGCACGCAAGTCGAAGCGTACGAAGCGGCAAGAGTTCGAGATGCGGGAGGCCCCGTCGCTCGGCGGCGTGAGCGTTCCCCGCGGCGATGGCAACACCGTCATCCGACTGCGTCGTGGCGCGTCGATCTCCGACTTCGCCGACAAGATCGACGCGAACCCCGGTTCGCTCGTCACGGTGCTGTTCCACCTCGGTGAGATGGCGACCGCGACCGAGTCGCTCGACGAGGCCACCTTCCAGGTGCTCGGTGAAGAGCTCGGCTACAAGATCCAGGTCGTCTCTCCCGAAGACGAAGACCGCGAACTCCTCGAGGGCTTCGACATCGACCTCGACCAGGAGCTCGAAGACGAGACCGACGAAGAGCTCGAGCAGCGTCCCCCCGTGGTCACCGTCATGGGTCACGTCGATCACGGTAAGACCCGACTCCTCGACGCCATTCGCAATGCGAACGTCGTCGCGGGCGAGGCCGGCGGCATCACCCAGCACATCGGTGCCTACCAGGTGCGCACCGAGCACGAGAGCCGCGAGCGCGCGATCACCTTCATCGACACCCCGGGCCACGAGGCGTTCACCGCCATGCGCGCCCGTGGTGCGCAGGTGACCGACATCGCGATCCTCGTGGTCGCGGCCGACGACGGCATCATGCCGCAGACGGTCGAGGCCCTGAACCACGCACAGTCGGCCAACGTGCCGATCGTCGTCGCGGTGAACAAGATCGACAAGCCCGACGCCAACCCCGGCAAGGTGCGTCAGCAGCTCACCGAGTTCGGCCTCGTGGCCGAGGAGTACGGCGGCGACGTCATGTTCGTCGACGTGTCGGCTCGCGAGAACATCGGCATCCAAGACCTGCTCGACGCGGTGCTCCTCACCGCCGACGCCGGTCTCGACCTGCGCGCGAACCCCAATAAAGACGCGCGAGGCGTCGCCATCGAGGCGAAGCTCGACAAGGGCCGTGGTGCGGTTGCGACCGTCCTCATCCAGTCGGGAACGCTGCGGGTCGGCGACGCGATCGTCGCGGGCACGGCCTATGGCCGAGTGCGTGCGATGGCCGACGAGAACGGCGACGCCGTGCTCGAGGCCACGCCGGCACGCCCCGTGCAGGTGCAGGGCCTGTCGAGTGTCCCGCGCGCCGGCGACACCTTCCTCGTGACGGAAGACGACCGCACTGCGCGCCAGATCGCTGAGAAGCGTGAAGCCGCCCAGCGCAACGCCCAGCTCGCGAAGGCACGCAAGCGCATCTCCCTCGAGGACTTCACTCGTGCGCTCGAAGAGGGCAAGGTCGAGGCGCTCAACCTCATCATCAAGGGTGACGTGTCGGGTGCCGTCGAGGCGCTCGAGGAGTCGCTCATGAAGATCGAGGTCGACGACTCAGTACAGTTGCGCATCCTCCACCGCGGTGTCGGTGCGGTCACCGAGAGCGACATCGACCTGGCGACGATCGACAACGCGATCGTCATCGGGTTCAATGTGCGCCCCGACGTGAAGGCGCGCGAGCGCGCCGCTCGTGAGGGCGTCGACGTGCGCTTCTACTCCGTCATCTACAACGCCATCGACGACATCGAGAACTCGCTGAAGGGCATGCTGAAGCCCGAGTTCGAAGAGGTGCAGTCGGGTGTCGCCGAGATCCGCGAGGTGTTCCGCTCCTCGAAGTTCGGCAACATCGCCGGTGTCATCGTGCGGTCGGGAACGATCACGCGAAACGCCAAGGCACGCGTCATCCGCGACGGCGTCGTGGTCGGCGACAGCCTGGCGATCGAGTCGCTGCGTCGCTTCAAAGACGACGTCACCGAGGTGCGTACGGACTTCGAAGCCGGTATCGGCCTCGGCAAGTTCAACGACATCCAGGTCGGCGACGAGATCGAGACGATCGAGATGCGGGAGAAGCCCCGGGTGTAAATCGTGGATGGGGTCCCTGATTCTTCACTGAGGTGAAGAGCGGGGGCCCCTACCCCGATTCACCTCAGTGAAGAATCAGGGACCCCAGGCGATGTGATCATCCCGGGGACGGTGAGGGGAAAGAACATGGCGGATCCGGCACGGGCCAGGAAAATGGCCGATCGCATCAAGGAGATCGTTGCGAAGCGACTCGACAAGGGCCTGCGCGACCCCCGCCTCGGGTTCGTGACGATCACCGACGTGCGCGTCACGGGCGACCTGCAGCACGCGAGCATCTTCTACACGGTCTACGGCTCGGAAGCCGAGCGCAAGGACTCGGCTCGCGCACTGACGGCCGCCACCGGGATGCTGCGCAGCGAGGTCGGTCGCAACATCACCGCGCGCCTCACGCCGTCGCTCGAGTTCATCCCCGACGCGATCCCCGAGAACGCCGAGCACATCGAATCGTTGCTCCGCGAGGCGCGCACGCGCGACGCCGAGGTCACGGTGCTCGCGAGCAATGCCGAGTTCGCTGGCGAACCCGACCCCTACGTCAAGCCGCGCGATCTCGACGATGACGACGACTTCGACGACGAGGCCCTCGAAGACCTCGAGGGTTCCGAAGACGACGGCGAAGACCTCGGCGACCACGCCGAGCTCGGCGGGCCCCGCTGACCTCGCCTCAGTGACGACGGCCGTTGCCGAGGAGCTCCTCGGAGACGGCGGCGATTCGCGCGTGGAGGGCACCGATGAACGCCAGCACCGTCGGCTGGCGGAGCGCCTCGGGGCGACAGACGAGCCAGTAGGGGAGCCGCTCGTCGATCTCGTCGGTGAACAGCCGCACGAGGTCGTCGTGCTGATCGGCCAGGAACGCGGGCAGGAGGCCGAATCCCGCGCCCGCGCGTGTTGCGTCGACGTGCACGTAGACGTTCGTGCTCGACACCGCATCGAGCATGCCGAGGGTCGAACGTCGCGCCTCGTCGAGGGCGTCGACCTGCAGCATCGACTCGATGAAGTACACGAGCGGGGCGCCGTTCAGTTCCTCGAGCGACCGGGGGATGCCGCGGCGCTCGAGGAACGCGCGGCTCGCATAGAGCCCGAGCGCGTAGTCGGCGAGGTGGATCGCCTCGGCGCGGTGCACGTGCGGGCGGCCCACGACGACCTCGAGATCGACGCCCACGCGCTGCTGGGCGGCTCTCCGCGTTGCGGCGACGATCTCGAGCGAGACATCCGGATGAGCGCGGCGCACCTCGACGATCGCGGGCGACGCGATGAAGCCGCTGAAGCCGTCGGTGGCCGAGAGCCGCACGACGCCGGAGAGGCTCGGCGCGTCAGGCGAGAGTGAGCCGAGGGCGCGCTCGACGCCCTCGGCAGCGGAGACCGCGTGTTCGCCGATGGGGGTGAGCACCCAGCCGGCCACGCCTCGAGCGAGCACGCGGCCGCCGAGCGCGGCCTCGAGGGCGCCGATGCGCCGCGCGATGGTCGTGTGATTGAGGCCGAGCTCGGCGCCGGCCGTCGTGAAGCGACCCGCGCGGGCGACGGCGAGCAGCACGAGCAGGTCGTCGGGACTCGGCGGGGGACCGTGTTGGGTGAGCGCTGGCATTTCTGCATACTTGCACATTCCACGTGCGACTTTCGTCATTGGATGTGCGGATCGATGCAGCCATACTCAGGCGATGACGCGAATGCGTCGATCTATGCAAAGGAGCATCGGATGACCCAGACCCGTGTCGGCGAGGCGCAGACGCCCGCCGCGCCGCCCTCAGGACTCAGGCGAGTCGTCACCGCCTCGATGGCGGGCACCGTCGTCGAGTGGTACGAGTTCTTCCTCTACGCCTCGGCGGCCACGCTCGTCTTCGGCACCGCGTTCTTCCCGCCGTCCGACGATCCGCTGAGCGGGATCATCGCCGCCTTCCTCACGTACGCCGTGGGATTCATCGCGCGCCCGCTCGGCGGCATCGTCTTCGGCCACTTCGGCGACAAGTACGGTCGCAAGCGCCTGCTGCAGTTCAGCATCATCCTCGTGGGCGTCGCGACCTTCCTCATGGGCTGCCTGCCGACCTACGCGCAGATCGGCGTCGCCGCGCCCGCGCTCCTCGTGTTCCTGCGGTTCCTGCAGGGCTTCGCCATCGGCGGCGAATGGGGCGGGGCGGTACTGCTCGTCGCCGAGCACAGCCCGGCGCGTTCGCGCGGGTTCTGGGCGAGCTGGCCGCAGGCCGCGGTGCCGGTCGGCAACCTGCTCGCGACCCTCGTGCTCTTCGTGCTCTCGGCGACGCTCACGCAGGAGGCCTTCCTCGGGTGGGGATGGCGCGTTGCGTTCTGGCTCTCGGCGGTCATCGTGCTCATCGGCTGGTACATCCGGACGAAGATCACGGATGCGCCGATCTTCCTCGAGATGCAAGCCGAACGTGAAGCCGCGAAGGCCGTGTCGTACGGCGTCTTCGAGGTGCTGCGCCGTTATCCGAGGGGCGTCATCACGGCGATGGGCCTGCGAGTGGGCGAGAACATCCTGTACTACGTCGTGGTGACGTTCTCGATCGTCTACCTCACGCAAGTGGTGAAGGAGGGCACGACGAACACGCTGCTGCTGCTCGTCGGCGCGCACTTCGTGCACTTCCTCGTGATCCCGGTCTTCGGCCGGCTCGCCGACCGCATCGGCCGACGGCCGGTCTACGCGGCGGGCGCAGCGCTCGGCGCGACGTGGGCGTTCTTCGCCTTCCCGCTGATGAGCACGGCACAGCCCGTGATCATCTGGGCGGCGATCTCGATCGGCCTCGTCTTCCACGCCGCGATGTACGCAGGCCAGCCGGCGATCATGGCCGAGATGTTCCCGACCAGGATGCGCTACTCGGGCGTCTCGCTCGGCTACCAGGTCACGTCGATCTTCGCCGGCTCGCTCGCGCCGATCATCGCGACGACGCTGCTGTCGCAATTCGGTTCGAGTGTGCCCGTCGCCGTCTACGTGCTCATCGCGTGCGCCATCACCCTCGTCGCGGTCGCCGCGGCCCGGGAGACACGGGGGCTCGACCTGCGCGATGTCGACGCATCCGACCGGGAACGCATGGCGGCGCTCGAGTCGAACGCATCTTGAGGTGAGCGGATGCCCCGGCCACGCGGCCGGGGCGTCTGCGCGCGGCTCGTGCGTGAACTCACGACTGGGGCAGGCCGAAGGCGTCGTCGCCGTCGGAGACCGCGAGCCCGTCGGCGAGGAGTCCGGCGATCGCACGATCGAGCTGCGCGGTATCGGGCCAGGTGCGCTCGAGCTCGGCGCGCGACACCGGTCGGTGCGCTGCTCGCAGCTCCCGCATCACGAGGCCACGCACCTGGCGGTCTGAGCCCTCGAAGCGTGCCTGCACCGCCTTGCGGGCGCCCGTGTAGGCCGGGTACCCGGCGGCACGCCACGCGCACTGCGAACTGATGGGGCACTCGTCGCACCGTGGCGTTCGCGCCGTGCACACGGTGGCGCCGAGCTCCATCGTCGCCGCGTTGAACACGCGGGCCTCACCTGCATCCGCCGGCAGCATCGCCCCCATCGCCGCGAGGTCGCGCGCGACCGATGGGGGAGCGGCCTCGGCCTGACCCGCGACGGCACGCGCGATCACCCGCCTGGTGTTGGTGTCGACGACCGGATGCCGCAGGCCGAAGGCGAACGCGGCGACGGCGCGAGCCGTGTAGGGGCCGACGCCCTGCAATGCGAGCAGTGCCTCGAGGTCGTGGGGAACCTCGCCGCCATGCCGCTCGACGATCTCGGCGGCCGCGCGGTGCAGCCACAACGCGCGCCGGGGGTAGCCGAGGCGGTCCCATGCCCGCACCGCCTCGGAAGGCGGCTCGGCGGCGAGGCGCGCGGGCGTGGGCCAACGGGTGATCCACGCCTCCCAGCGCGGGAGCACCCTGGCGACCTGGGTCTGCTGCAGCATGAACTCGCTCACGAGCACCGCCCACGGCGACACGTCGGCTGCACGCCACGGCAGCGGCCGCGCGGCATCCGCGAACCAATCGTGAAGGGTGCCGGCGATCGACGTGGCGGTCTCGCTCGGCATGCTCTCCAGCCTATGTCGAGTGCGGATGTCGCGAGGATAGGCTCGGCTCATGCGCCTCGTCACCACGCCTCGCGTCACGTTCCTCAGGGCGCTGGCCGACGAGATCTTCCAGCACCACGGGCATGGCCGCGTGATCGTGGCGATCGACGGCCCGCTGCACAGCGGCAAGACCGCGTTCGGAGACGACCTCGCGGCAGTCTTCAGGGAACGCGAGCTCGCCGTGTTCCGCGCGAGCATCGAGGGCTTCCACCGCTCGCGTGCCGCCCAAGCAGCATTCGGCGCCGACACGCCTGCCCGGTACTACGCCCACGGCTTCGACGAGTCGGCGCTGCGCCGCGTGCTCGTCGAGCCGTTCCGCCTCGGCGGTTCGACGGCCTTCGTGACGCGCGTGTACGATCCAACTCGCGACGCGTGGGTGGAGCCGAAGTGGCTGACGGGCCCTCATGACGCCATCCTCGTGCTCGATGGCAGGTTCGTGCTGCGCGACCGGCTGGCGGGGCTGTGGGATTTCCGGATCGCGCTCGACGGCGACCCCGTCGACCCCGCCGACCAGCTCGCCTACGCCGACGGCGACCCGCGCACCGCGGCATCCGCCGTCGTCGACAACAGCGATCCCGAACACCCACGACGCAGGTTTTTCGACAGCTGCTGACGCGAAAGGCGTCTCTTGTGGACCGCTCCCGTCGTGAGTGTGGACAATCGGCTGCGTCGCCCGCTGCGATCGGGCATACTGGTGCCACTGCCCGCCCCCAAGCACGGCATGGCCCATCCCCGAAACGCGGCACCCACCGCATCGCCGGTATCCGCGCGCCAGAACGCGCCACCCTACCCGCCGCTGTTTCGACTGATGTGCCGAGCCCTTCGCCCGACCTATCAGGAGAACCCATGAGGATCCCTCGCGCCATTTTCGCCGCGGCCGCAACCGCCGGCGTTCTCGCCTTATCGCTCGCCGGGGCAGCGCTGCCGGCGAACGCCGTGCTCGTCGAAGACCCGAGCCTGTCCGTCCAGTCGAGCTCCAGCACCGACAACTGCATCGGCCTCGATTCCGGCAAGGTAGACACTGAGGGCGACCCGGCCACCGTCACCGCCACGGCGCCCTACGGCCAGCTCATCGACGGCTACTGCGTGAAATCCGGCACCGTCGCGTACTACTACGACGTGGTCCCCCCAGCAGCGGAGATCGAGTTCGCCCACCCCGACAAGGACTCGGTGAGCCACTGGTCGGTGAGCTATGTCGACGGTTCGTTCATCGAGCCGACGCTCACGGGCTCGCTCGCCGGTGAGTGCGTCACGAATGCGCCGTGGATCGTCTACGACGTCGTCTTGAACGACCCCGATGGGGTGGTGGCGACCGACCTCGTCTCGCTCGTCTTCACCGACGGCACGAACACCGAGACGATCGAGCTCGGCACGCTCGTCGACGGCAAGCTGTCGGGCAAAGCCCTGTGGCCGGGCGCCACGGTCGCCGAAGACGGCGTGACCCCGACCGGATGGCCCGGCTGGGCGTTCGTCGACGGCGAGTGGGTCGTCACCGACGAGAACTTCGCCTGGACCCGTGACCTCACCGAGGTCACGCTCGTCGTGAATCCCGAACTGACGGTCGACCTCGCCTACCCGGCCGTGACCCTCGACTGCGCGCCGCCTTCGACGGGCAGCGGAACCGGCAATGCCTCCACCACCGCCACGTCGACCGCCGCGACCGGCCTCGCCGCCACGGGCTTCGACGGTGGACCCATCGGCATCGTCGCTGCGCTGCTCGCCGTTGCAGGCCTTGCCCTGCTCGCCGTGACGTGGGTGCGACGCCGCCGCGCATAGTTCTCCGAACGACTCGAGGGGGTCCGGTTCGCCGGGCCCCTTCGGCGTCGGCGGGTCGCGCGTCTCAGCGAGGGGCGAGCTCGAGCACTCGCTTGACGGGCAGCGCCCCGTGCTGCTCGACCTCGTGCACGAGCGCGGTGAGCGCACGGTTGACCGGGGCGTCCATGCCGGCGACGGATGCCTCGCGCACGACGGCCCCGTTCAGGAAGTCGATCTCGGTTGGCTGCCCGCGCCGAATGCTCTGCTGGGTCGAGCCGAGGTTCGGCACATCGCCCATCCGCACGCGCATGAGCCAGGGCAGCACTTGCCCGATGGCGAGCGGGAGGCGGGCGAAGAGGCGCAGCCGCACGTCGCCGAGACCCTGCACGGCCCCGAACCGCACTCCGCGCGCCATTCCCACCCGCACGGTCTCGCGCATCGACGCGGTGACGACGCGGCGGAGCCGACGATCGTCGATGACCTCCTGCACGCTCCGACCGACGATCGTGGGCACTGCGTTCACCATGTTGACGACGAGCTTCGACCACTGCGCGCCGCGGAAGCCGCCGATCGCGACGACGGGCACGGCGTCGGAGAGGATCGCCGCGATACGAATGCACTCGGCGTCGGGCGGCCCGTCGCCGCGTCCGAGGTAGCTCGTCGCTCGAGTCGTCACCCGCACGACCCCGGGTTCGGTGTAGTTCGCGGCGATGATCGAGAGCACGCCCATGCACGACGAACGGGGCAGGAGCCGTTCGGCGATCGCGACGCCGTCGAGTCCGTTCTGCACGATGACGACCGGGACGCCGTCGATGACGGCCGCATTCGCCGAGATGGCGGCCTCGGCATCCTGCGCCTTCGTGCACACGAGCACGAGGTCGGGGCGCACGCGCAGCACCTCGCCGGCGTCGACTCGCGCGTGCGCGTCTCCGAATCCGCCGGTCAGCCGTATGCCGTCGGCCAGGATCGCGGCAAGGCCCGATCCGCGAGCCGTCACCTCGACGTCGTGCCCTGCGCGGGCGAGCAGTGCCGCGAATGTCCCGCCGAGCGCACCTGCGCCGATGATGCCGATCCTCACCGACCCAGCGTAGGCCCCGCGGCGTGGCCGACTGTTAGCCTGTACCGCGTGAACAGCGGCATCCTCCTCGTCGACAAGCCGCAGGGAATCACGAGCCACGACGTCGTCTCGCGCATGCGCCGCCTCGCCGGCACGCGCAAGATCGGTCACGCGGGCACGCTCGATCCGATGGCCACCGGCCTCCTCGTGCTCGGGGTCGACAGCGCGACGCGCCTCTTGCACTACCTCGTCGGGCTCGACAAGGAATACCTCGCGACGATCCGGCTCGGGTGGGACACCACGACCGACGACGCCGAGGGCGAGCCGCTCGTCGCGGCATCCGCCGACGCGCTCGCCGCCGCCACCGATGCGGCGATCGGTCACGGCATCGAGGCGCTCACGGGTGCGATCGACCAGGTTCCGAGCGCCGTGAGCGCGATCAAGGTCGCCGGCAAGCGCGCCTACCAGCGCGTTCGCGACGGTGAGGTCGTCGAGTTGTCGCCGCGGCGAGTGACGGTCTCGGCGTTCGAATCGGTCGGTCGGCGCGACGGTGACGGCTTCATCGACCTCGACGTGCGGGTGGAGTGCTCCTCGGGCACCTACGTGCGCGCCCTCGCACGCGATCTCGGTGCCGCGCTCGGCACGGGCGGCCACCTCACGGCGCTCCGCCGAACGCGCATCGGCCGGTTCGGTGTCGACGAAGCCGGCGAGCTCGAGGGCTTCGACGTCGCACGGCACCTCATGAGCCCGGCGGATGCCGCACGGCGAGCACTGCCCGTCATCGACGTCACCGAGGCGCAGGCCGTCGACCTCCGGCACGGCAAGCGCATCGACGCGCCGCCCAGCGCCTCCTCCGGCGCGATCCCGACCGACCCCGTGTCATCCGACGGCAATCAGCACGACGCTGCGATCGCCGCCATCGCCCCGGGCGACCGGCTCATCGCGATCGTCGAGCGCCGAGGCACCCAGCTCAAGGTCGTCACGGGATTCCCTGCCGAGGAGGCCGAAGAGTGATCGAGTGGTTCATGTGGGTGCAGGTCGGCGTGGCGGTCGCCGCGGGCCTGCTCTGCCTCGCGCTCGGCTTCGCGGGCCGTGTGCCGAACGACCTCGCGCTCGGCGCACTCGCGCTCGTGGAGCTGTTGCTCCTCGCACAACTGATCGTGGCGATCGCCGCGCCCGCCTCCGGCAACCACGCGACCGGGAGCGTCCTCGAGTTCTACACCTACCTCGTCGGCGCACTGCTGCTGCCGCCGGCTGCCGCCTTCTGGGCGCTCATCGAGCGCAACCGCTGGAGCACGGTGGTGCTCGGCGTCGCCGCGCTCGCCGTCGCCGTGATGGTCTACCGCATGTTCCAGATCTGGACCGTGCAGCAGGCGTGAGTGCGTCTGAGAGAATCGAAACGACATGACTGACGTGCGGAATGCCCGGCCCGACTCCGATCGCGGGCGGCGGATGAGCGGCATCGGACGCGTGCTCGTGACCGTCTACGGCGTGCTCGCGCTCGCCGCTGTGGGCCGCTCCCTGGTGCAGATCGTCGAGAGATTCCACGAGGCGCCGCTCGCGTTCTCGCTCTCGGCGCTTGCTGCGGCCGTCTACGTGGTGGCGACGGTCGCCCTCATCCGCTCAGGGCGCGGCTGGTACGGCGTCGCCTGGGCGACGATCGTCTTCGAGTTCACGGGCGTCATCGTCGTGGGAACGCTGAGCTTCGTGTTTCCCGAGCTGTTCCCTGAAGCGACGGTCTGGTCGTGGTTCGGCTTCGGGTACCTGTTCATCCCGCTCGTGCTCCCGCTGCTCGGCATGTGGTGGCTCGCACTGCACCGCCCAGCTCGAGGCGAGGCGGATGCCGCGTGAAGACGTTCAAGGGCGTCGACGGGGTCCCCGCCGGCTTCGGGCCCTCCGCGGTCACGATCGGCAAGTTCGACGGTGTGCACCAGGGCCATCGTGCGGTCATCGGCAGGCTCCGCTCGATCGCCGATGCCGACGACGTGAAGGCGGTCGTCGTCACGTTCGATCGCAACCCGCTCGCCCTCCTTGCCCCTGAGAAGTGCCCGGAGGCGCTCGTCAGCGTGCGGCAGAAGCTCGAGCTCCTCGCGACGACGGGCGTCGACGCGACCGTGCTACTCGCCTTCGACCGTGCGCTCGCCTCGGTGCCGGCCGAGGAGTTCGTCGAGCGCGTGCTCGTCAACGCGCTGCACGCCACGTCGGTGCTCGTCGGCAGCGACTTCCGCTATGGCGCGCGGGGCGCGGGCGACGTGCGCCTGCTCGCCGAGCTCGGCGAGCGGTTCGGGTTCACCGTCGAGGTCGTCGACGACGTGCGGCCCGAAGGGGAGCGGCGCGTGTCGTCGACCTGGATCCGCGAGCTCCTCGCCGAGGGCGACGTGCGGCATGCCGCCGAGCTGCTCGGCCACACGCCCACGGTGTCCGGAATGGTCGTGCACGGCGCGGCGCGCGGCCGAGAACTCGGATTCCCCACGGCGAACCTCACGCCCGAGTCCGAGGGGCTCATCCCCGCCGACGGCGTGTACGCCGGCTGGCTCACCGACGCCGGCACCCGCTATCCCGCGGCGATCTCGGTCGGCAACAATCCCACGTTCCAGGGGGTCCCGAAGAAGCAGGTCGAGGCGTATGTGCTCGATCGCGAGATCGACCTCTACGACCACGTCGTCGACGTGGAGTTCGTCGACCGCATCCGCGGAATGGTCGCGTTCACGAACATCGACGACCTCATCGACCGCATCCGTGACGATGTGGAGCGCGTCCGGGTCATCCTCGACCCCTGACTCGACGACGAGCCGTCGCCTTCAGAGAGCAAGAGCCGTCGCCTTCAGAGAGGAGGGCTGCCGCCGTCAACGGGTGCCGGGAAGTCGCCGTCGTGAGGCGGGCGGGGTGCCGTGAGGCCGATGCCGGTCAGGAACCGCAGAAGCTCGTCGGCGGTGCCCACGAGCGGCGCTCCGTGGCCGATGCTCCACGCGGCATCCGTGGCATGCAGGCTGTGGCCCGAGATGACGGCGCGGATCGCGGTGGGCGCTGCGGCGGCGCGGCGGAGGGCGACGGCGCCCGATGCGAGTGGCGGGATCGGCACGGCCACCCCCAGTGCGTGGCCGATGAGGAGCGCGGCGACCACGGCGTCGTCGAGCTCGACGATGCGGGTCGGCTGCGGTCGTGTCGTGATGACGGCAGCGCGAGCCTCGAGGGCCGCAGCGGCATCCGCACACCCCTTCGGTGCATCGTCGGCGATCACGGCCGCTCCGTCGTCGACGGCGAGCGCCCGTCGTGCCGTGGCGAGCGCGCGGCGCGCAGGGGACCGGTCGAACCCGGCGACGAGCTCGGCGACGACGTGCGCCACCGTGCGACCTTCACGCTCGGTGGGACGGTTCCACGCGGCGTCGTCGGCCGCGCCGAGTGCCGTCGCGAGCCCGCGGAGCACGACCGCGGTGGGTGCGCGGCGGTCGCTCGTGACGCCGCGCTCGTCAGCCCCGGAGTGCTGGCTGAGCGGCAGGTACCTGGCGAAGTCGGCCACCCTTCCAGCCTAGACTCGACGTGATGGAAGCGACCCCGCCCCGAGCATTGTGGGCCGGTCGAACCCTCGCACTCCTCGGCATCGTGCTCGTCGCGTTCAACCTGCGCACGGCCGTGGCATCACTCTCGCCGATCCTCGGCCAGCTCGAGGCGGAGATCCCGTTGAACCCGGCGATCGTCGGATTCCTCGGCATGCTGCCGCCCATCTGCTATGCCGTGTTCGGCATCCTCACGCCGATGGTCGCGAAGCGATTCGGCCTCGAGGTCACCCTCGTCTGGTCACTCCTCGCGCTCACCGCAGGCCTCTTCGGGCGAGGGTTCTCCGGCTCGGCGCTCACCCTCGTCGCGACGAGCACGCTGACCTTCGCGGCGATGGGCGTCGCCAACGTGCTGCTGCCGCCGCTCGTGAAGCGCTACTTCCCCGATCGCATCGGCCTGCTGACGACCGTCTACGTCACCGCGATGTCGGTGAGCGCCTTCATCCCGCCCCTCATCGCCGTGCCGATCGCCGAGGCCGCGGGGTGGCGCGTCTCCCTCGGCGAGTGGGGCCTGATCGCCGCGATCTCGCTCGTGCCGTGGATCGCGTTGCTCGTGCATCCGCGCCGGCAGGCGCCGGCGGCGCTGCTCGAGGAGGCCGACCGCGGGATGCTGCGGCATGCGGTTCGATCGCCGCTCGCCTGGTCGCTCGCCCTCGTGTTCGCGGCCGCGGGCTTCAACGCCTATGCGGCGTTCGCGTGGTTGCCGTCGATGCTGCACGACATCGCGGGCGTGGCACCCGCCGAGGCCGGGGCGCTGCTCTCGCTCTACGCTGCCATGGGGCTGCCTGCCGGGCTCATCGTGCCCGTGCTCGCCGCGCGCTACGGCAAGGTGCAGCTGCTCATCGTGATCGCCATCGTCGCATTCGTGGCCGGCTACCTCGGCCTCCTGCTCGTGCCCGGCTGGGCGACGTGGTTGTGGGTCGCCCTCATCGGCGCGGGCCCGCTCCTCTTCCCGCTCGCGCTCGTGCTCATCAACCTGCGGACTCGCTCCCATGCGGGTTCCGTGGCCCTGTCGGGGTTCGTGCAATCGGTGGGCTACCTGATCGTCGCGGCCGGTCCCCTCGTGGTCGGCTTGCTGCACGATGCCACGGGCGGATGGTTCTGGCCGCTCGTACTGCTCCTCGGTTCGGCGCTGCCGGCGGCGATCGCGGGCGCCGTGGTCGTGCGGCCTCGTTTCTTCGAAGACGAACGCGCTCGCTGAGGCCCGCCTCAGGCGAGCAGCTCGGGGCGGTGCACGAGGGCGGCGGCGCCGATCAGGGGACCTTCGTCGGAGAGCCCAGAGGGCACGACGGCAACGCGTGAGACGAACGGGAACGCCGTGCGTTCGGTGAGCGCCTCACGTGCGTGCTCGAAGAGCGCGGGGGAGACCCGTGAGAACCCGCCGCCGATCGCGACGACATCGAGGTCGAGCAGGTTGGTGGCCGAGGCGATCGCGTGCCCGATGGCCCCACCCGCGCGTGCGACGGCGGCGATCGCGATGGGATCTCCCGCGGCGTGCGCCTGGGCGAGTGCTTCGCCCGTCTCACCGGTGAACCCCTGCGTTCTGGCCCACGCGACCGTGCGGGGGCCCGACGCGACCGCTTCGAGGCATCCGCGTCCGCCGCACGCGCAGGCGTCGTCGAACCCGCCGACCTCGACGTGGCCGATGTGCCCGCCGTTGCCTGTGGGGTTGGGCGCAGCCCGTCCGCCGAGCACGAGGCCGCCGCCGACGCCCGTCGAGACGATCATGCCGAGCAGGTTCGTCGCGCCGCGACCCGCGCCGACCCAGTGCTCCGCGAGCGCGATGCAGAGTCCGTCGATGCGAAGGGTGATCGGGGCGTCGGGCACGAGCTCGGCGACGGATGCCGCGAGCGGGTGATCTCGCCAGGCGGGCACGTTGAGGGGCGAGACCGATCCGGTGGCCACGTCGATGGGTCCGGCGGCGCCGACGCCCACGCCGAGGAGCGCGGCTCCTGCCGGCAGGTCGGCGCGTGCCGCGAGCACGACCTCGCTCACGGCGGCGTCGAGCTCATCGCTCGAGGCGGCGTTGCCGGTGGCGCGCCGGTGCCGGGAACCGGGCAGCAGGATGCCGCGATCATCGACGAGCGCGGCCTCGACCTTGGTGCCGCCGAAGTCGACGGCGAGCACGAGCGGGCGTGGCATGGCACCAGCTTAGGCGCGCGACATCCGCTCGCCGGATGCTCATATGAGCAGGATTACCCGCGAGTGTTGCCGATGCGCGTCGCCCTGCCTACGCTGGAGAGGATGTGGAAGGAGGCCTGATGGACGAGATCGACGAGTTGCTCTCGATCCGCGCGGCCGAGCTCTATTACGAAGACAACAAGACCCAAGACGAGATCGGCCAGGCCCTGCGCCTCACCAGATGGAAGGTCGGTCGCCTCCTCGCGCAAGCGAAACAGCGCGGGTTCATCCGCATCGAGATCCTGCATCCGCGCGCCCGCCGGTTGCCCATCGAGCGCCGGCTTCGCGACGAGCGCGGTCTGGCCGACGCGATCGTCGTCTCCTCGGCGGGCGTCGGCTCGTCCGAAGAGCTCCAGGCGCGCACCGCGCAAGCGGCGGCCGACTACCTCACGGCCATGCGGCCGGTGCCGCGCACCCTCGGCGTGAGCTGGGGCCGCACCCTCTTCGAGATCTCGCAGCAGTTGCGCAACGGCTGGGCCATCGGCGTGAACGTTGTGCAGATCAATGGCGGGGTGAGCCTCAATCGCCGCCCAGGCACCGCGGCGGCCACCGCCGTGGGCATCGCCCAGAAGGGCGGCGGCAGCGCCACCCTGCTGCCGAGTCCCGCCATCCTCGAGCGGCTCGCCACGAAGGAGGCCATCGAGGCCGACCGCGTCGTCGCCGGGGTCATCGAGCTCGCGCGCTCCGCCGATGTCTTCCTCTTCAGCGCCGGCGCCGCCGACCGCACCTCGGTGCACGTCGAGAGCGGCTACCTCTCCGAGGCCGACGTCGACGAGCTCGTGCGCAAGGGCGCCGTCGGCGACGTCGTCGGCCGCTACATCGACTCCGACGGCAACATCGTCGATCCGGCACTCGACGCGCGCACGGTCGGGCTCACGCTCGACGAACTGCGGCGCGCGCCGATCGGCATCGCCGTGATCTCGGGCCCAGCCAAGCACGCCGTGGCCGACGCCGTCGTGCGCAGCCGCCTCTGCTCGGTGCTCGTCACCGACGAGGCCACCGCCCTCCACCTCCTCGACGGCTGATTCCGCGGCAACTCCGCGCCCAGCACTCACTGAACGGCAGGTCATCACCATGTCAGGCACTTCCATCGTCTCCGCCCGCGAGCGCGCGCTCGCCGTGCTCGGTGGCGAACCCGACGACGCCACGCTCCGTCGCTACCTGCACGGCATCCCCGGCATCGACGCGGTCGGACTCGAGCAGCGCGCGGCCGGCCTCGGCACCCGCTCGATCAAGACGACCTCCAAGCGCTGGGCGCTCGACCGCATCATCTCGCTCATCGACCTCACGACCCTCGAAGGCGCAGACACGCCCGGCAAGGTGCGATCGCTCGTCGCGAAGGCGATGACGCCCGACCCAGCCGACCCGACGTCGCCGCGCGTCGCCGCGGTCTGCGTCTACGGCGACATGGTGCCGTTCGCCGTCGATGCGCTCGGCGCGGCCCATGGCGACCCCGACGACGGCCTCGTGTCGGTCGCCGCCGTCGCCACGGCGTTCCCGAGCGGCCGTGCGTCGCTCGCGATCAAGTTGGCCGACACGGCCGACGCCGTTGCCGCCGGCGCCGACGAGATCGACATGGTGATCGATCGCGGCGCGTTCCTCGCCGGCAGGTACGGCGAGGTGTTCGACCAGATCGTGCAGGTGAAAGAGGCGTGCCGCAGGCCAGACGGAAGTGCCGCGAGCCTCAAGGTCATCCTCGAGACGGGCGAGCTGAACACGTACGACAACGTGCGGCGTGCCTCGTGGCTCTCGATCCTCGCTGGCGGCGACTTCATCAAGACCTCGACGGGCAAGGTGTCGCCCGCAGCCACGCTCCCGGTCACGCTCCTCATGCTCGAGGTCGTGCGCGACTGGCACCTGGCCACCGGCCAGCGCATCGGCGTGAAGCCCGCGGGCGGCATCCGCTCGTCGAAAGACGCCATCAAGTACCTCGTCACCGTGGCCGAGACCGTCGGAGAGGAGTGGCTGCGGCCGCACCTGTTCCGCTTCGGCGCGTCGAGCCTCCTGAACGACGTGCTGCTGCAGCGCCAGAAGCTCGCGACCGGCCACTACTCCGGCGCCGACTACGTGACGATCGACTGAGTTGGAGCACGACATGAGTTTCCTCGAGTACGCACCTGCCCCCGAGTCGCGGGCGATCCTCTCGCTCCGCGACAGTTACGGCCTCTTCATCGACGGCGAGTTCGTCGACGGCCGCGGCACTCCGTTCCAGACCATCTCGCCCGCGAGCGAAGAGCGCATCGCGACCATCTCGAATGCGAACGAAGCGGATGTCGCCGACGCGGTGGCCGCCGCCCGCCGCGCCTACGACAACGTCTGGTCGCGCATGAGCGGCCGTGACCGCGGCAAGTACCTGTTCCGCATCGCCCGGCTCGTGCAGGAGCGCGCTCGCGAGCTCGCGGTGGCCGAGTCGCTCGACAACGGCAAACCCATCAAGGAGTCGCGCGACGTCGACGTGCCGCTCGTCGCCGCGTGGTTCTTCTACTACGCGGGATGGGCCGACAAGCTCGACCACGCGGGGCTCGGCGCGAACCCCCGTTCGCTCGGCGTCGCTGCGCAGGTCATCCCGTGGAACTTCCCGCTGCTCATGCTCGCGTGGAAGATCGCCCCGGCACTGGCCGCCGGCAACACGGTCGTGCTGAAGCCCGCCGAGACGACGCCGCTCACGGCGCTCATCTTCGCCGAGATCCTGCAGCAGGCCGACCTCCCCGCCGGAGTCGTGAACATCATCACGGGCGCGGGCGACACCGGAGCCACGCTCGTCGCCCACGACGGCGTCGACAAGGTGGCCTTCACGGGCTCCACCGCCGTCGGACGAGCGATCGCGAAGCAGATCGCCGGCACCGACAAGAAGGCGACCCTCGAGCTCGGCGGCAAGGCGGCGAACATCGTCTTCGACGACGCTCCGATCGACCAGGCGATCGAGGGCATCGTCAACGGCATCTTCTTCAATCAGGGCCACGTCTGCTGCGCCGGAAGCCGCCTGCTCGTGCAGGAGAACATCCACGACGAGGTCGTCGAGCGGCTGAAGCTGCGGCTCTCGACGTTGCGGCTCGGCGATCCGCTCGACAAGAACACCGACGTCGGCGCGATCAACTCGAAGGAGCAGCTCGAGCGCATCCGCGAGCTCTCCGACGTCGGCGTCGCCGAGGGCGCCGACCGCTGGAGCGCGCCGTGCGTGATCCCCGAGAACGGGTTCTGGTACGCGCCCACGATCTTCACGAACGTGCAGACGTCGAGCCGCATCGCCCGTGAGGAGATCTTCGGCCCGGTGCTCTCGGTGCTCACCTTCCGCACGCCCGCCGAGGCGATCGCGAAGGCGAACAACACGCCCTACGGCCTCTCCGCCGGTATCTGGAGCGACAAGGGCAGCCGCATCCTCGCCGTCGCCGACCAGCTGCGCGCGGGCGTCATCTGGGCGAACACGTTCAACCGATTCGACCCCGCCTCGCCGTTCGGCGGCTACAAGGAGTCCGGCTACGGTCGCGAAGGCGGCCGCCACGGCCTGGCGGCGTACCTCGCCCCGAGCGCCGTCGGCCGGGGAGCCGCACAGTCGAGCCTCGCGGCGCCCGCCACGGCCAAGCCCATCGAGACCGCGGATGCCGCCCCCAAGCGCACGCGCCGAGCCGCGCAGCGCCGACAAACGGACTCCGCGACGAAGGGAACGAAGCGATGACCCGCCTCGCCGTGCCGAAGACCTACAAGCTCTACATCGGTGGAGCGTTCCCGCGCAGCGAGTCGGGGCGCACCTATGAGATCGTCGCGGCCGACGGGGCATTCCTCGCGAACGCGGCGAAGGCCTCACGCAAAGACGCCCGCGACGCCATCGTCGCCGCTCGTGCAGCGGTGGCCGGCTGGTCGGGTGCCACCGCCTACAACCGCGGCCAGGTGCTCTACCGCATCGCCGAGCTGCTCGAAGGCCGCAGGGCCCAGTTCGTCGCCGAGATCGAGGAGGCCGAGGGCGTGTCGCGCGCCGTGGCATCCGCTCAGGTCGACGAGTCCATCGACCGCTGGGTCTGGTACGCGGGCTGGGCCGACAAGTTCGCGCAGGTCGCCGGTAACGCCAACCCGGTGGCGGGTCCCTACTTCAACATCTCGGTGCCCGAGCCCACGGGAGTCGTCGCGATCATCGCGCCGCAGGATTCGTCGCTCCTCGGGCTCGTCTCGGCGATCGCCCCGGCACTCGTGGCCGGCAACTCCGTCGTCGTCGTGGCGAGCGAGCGATTCCCGCTCTCGGCGATCAGTCTCGCCGAGGTGCTCGCCACGAGTGACGTGCCGAAGGGCGTCGTGAACGTGCTCACGGGCTCACCTGCCGAGATCGCCCCGTGGCTCGCGAGCCATTCCGACGTGAACGCGATCGACCTCGTCGGTGCGGGCGCGCTCGACTGGATCTCGCTCGAGGTCGACGCCGCCGACACGCTCAAACGAGTGCTCCGGCCCGAGTCGGGCCCCGATGCCGCGGCACCCGCGCTCGGCCGCATCACGGCGTTCACCGAGACCAAGACGGTGTGGCACACGAAGAGCCTGCTCTAGTCGCACCGCCGGGCGCAGGCATCCGAGCAGGGGGTCCTGCGCCGGTCGCGGCATGGCGTAGCCTCACGCTATGGCCAACACCACCAGCCCTCGTCTCTTGCCACTCGGGGTCTTGGCGCACTCCAGGAAGCCCGATGAGGGGCGACTGCCGTTGCATCCGTCGCACCTCGAGCGGATCGATCCCGACCTTCGCGAGAACATGATCCTCGAGCGAGGCTACGGAGAGCGCTTCGGCTTCGCCGATGCGCAGCTCGAGCCCCTCGTCGCCGCGCTCGGCTCTCGCGAGGAGATCATCGCCCGGAGCGACGTCGTCCTCCTGCCGAAGCCGCAGGCGTCCGATCTTGAAGACCTGCACGACGGCCAGGTGCTCTGGGGCTGGCCGCACTGCGTGCAAGACCGCGCGATCACCCAGCTCGCGATCGACAAGGGGCTCACCCTCATCGCGTGGGAGGCCATGAACCACTGGACGGCGAGCGGCGGCTTCGGGCTGCACGTGTTCCACAAGAACAACGAGCTCGCCGGCTACTGTTCCGTGCTGCACGCCCTGCAGCTGTGCGGGTCGACGGGAGACTACGGCCGGCGCCTGAGCGCGGTCGTCATCGGGTTCGGTGCCACCGCCCGTGGTGCCGTGACCGCGCTGAACGCCCACGGCATCCACGACGTGCGCGTGCTCACCAATCGCGACACCGCTGCGGTCGGCTCGCCGATCCCCTCGGTCGACATCATCCAGTTCGAGCACAATCCCGAGGCGCCGTTCCTGAGCACCGTGAACACGGAGGACGGCCCGGTGCCGCTCGCCCCGTTCCTGGCCGAACGGGACATCGTGGTCAACTGCACGCTCCAGGATCCGAACGCGCCGCTCACGTACCTGCGCACGGAGGATCTGGGTGCCTTCCGTCCGGGCAGCCTCATCGTCGACGTGTCCGTCGACGCCGGAATGGGATTCAGCTGGGCCCGCCCCACCTCGTTCGCCGAGCCGATGTTCACGGTGGGGGAGTCGACGAACTACTACGCCGTCGACCACAGCCCGTCCTACCTCTGGAACTCGGCGACCTGGGAGATCAGCGAAGCGCTCATGCCGTTCCTGCGCACGGTGATGGAGGGCCCAGAGGCGTGGGCCGAGTCCGACACGATCGATCGCGCCACGGAGATCGCCGGCGGCCGCATCCGGAATACCGCGATCCTGGAATTCCAGCGTCGATCGGCCGAGTACCCCTACCTCGCACTCGCGTGAGCGGCGCCGGGCGGCGGGCGGCGGCGTCCCGCGAACGGGGGAGGTAACGAAACGGTAACGAAGTTGCTAGGGTGAGTGCACCGTCGCGCAATGGCGCGCGACCGGTGGAAAGGCCCTACCCGTGACCCGTTTCGCGCATCCACCACGCCGCGCCGTTCGCGTCCTGCTCGCGTCGGTCGCGGTGACGGCGACGGCGGCCGCGCTCCTGCTTGCCGCCACGCCGACCACCGCGTCGGCAGTCGACGTGTTCGGCGCACTCCGGATGCCGGGTACGGCGGCGTTCATCGTCGGGCATCGGGGCGATCGAGCTGAGGCGCCGGAGAACACGATGGCCTCGCTCGAACGCGCGATGGAGGCCCTCGACTTCGTCGAGACCGACGTGCGGTTGAGCCGAGACGGTGTGCCCGTGCTCTTCCACGACACGAGTCTCGAGCGCGTCACCGGGTCGCGGCACAGTGTCGACGAGCTCGACTTCGACGAGCTCCGTCGCCTCGACGTCGGTGCGTGGTACGGCGCCGAATACGCGGGGGAGCGCATCCCGACACTCGACGAGTTCCTCGAAGCCCTCGCGAGCCGTGAGACCGCGCGCGCCCTCGTCGAGTTGAAGGCCGACTGGACGCCCGAGGAAGTGCGCACGGTCATCGATCTCGTCGAGCAGCACGGGCTTCGCGGCCGCATCGTGTTGCAGAGCTTCAGTCTCGAGACCCTCTTCGCCGTGCAGCAGGTGTCGCCCACGACCCCTCGCATCATGCTCATCCGCGAGCTGCCCGCCGAGCCGGTGGCGCTCGCCGAGCGACTCGGCGTGATCGGCTTCGGCACGACGGCGGCATCGGTCACCGCCGTGCCCGGCGCGCTCGAGGCCCTGCACGAGGCAGGGATCGCGGTGCTCTGCTACACCCTGAACACCCACGAGAGCTGGCAGGAGGTGAGCGCGCTCGGCGTCGACGGCATCATCACCGACCAGCCGAGCGAGCTCGACCAATGGCTGGCCACCACGGCGCCCGGCACATGAAGCGGCGCGCTCACCCGACGTGGAGCCCCAGCCGGTCGGCGGCCGTGCGGAACTCGTCGTACATGCGCTCGGAGAAGAGCACGAAGCGCACGAGCGGAGGCGCGTCGGCAGCCTCCGCGGTGGTGCCGAGCGCCACGAGGGCGGCGTCGTCGGCGGGCCATCCGTAGACCCCGGCCGAGATCGCCGGGAAGGCGACGGATGCCGCCCCGAGGCCGGTCGCGACCCCGAGCGAGTTGCGGTAGGCCGCGGCGAGCAGCTCCCGCCTCGCGTCGGCGTCGGGGCCCGGCCCCGGCCAGACGGGACCGACGGTGTGGATCACCCAGCGCGCGGGCAGGCGGCCCGCCGTCGTCGCGACGGCCTCGCCGGTCGGCAGGCCCGACCGCAGCGTGGTCGCGCGCAACGCCCGGCACTCCTCGAGAATCGATGGTCCGCCGGCGCGATGGATCGCTCCGTCGACGCCGCCGCCGCCCATGAGGCTCGAGTTCGCGGCGTTGACGATCGCGTCGACGCGTTCGGCGGTGAGGTCGCCGATGATCAGCTCGATGCGGGGCACGGTCGCTTCCCTTCGATCAGGTGAGAGCCCGGTCGATGGCCGCGATCTGGCCGGGGCCGGTGCGGCAGCAGCCTCCGATGAGTCCGGCGCCCGCCGCCCGCCACGACCGCACCGCCTCGGTCGGGAACGCCGCGCGTCCGCTCCAGCGCCGGGCTGCGGCATCCCACGTCTCACCGCTGTTCGGATAGACGATGATCGGCTTCGTCGTGACCTCGCGTGCCGCCTCGATGGCGCCGAGCACTTCACCCGGTGCGCAGCAGTTCACGCCCACGGCGACGACCTCGTCGACGGCGGCGGCGAGCGCGAGCGCCTCGGCGAGCGGTTCGCCGCTGCGAAGCCGACCGGCGAGGGGAGTCACCGAGATCCATGCGTGAGTACCCGTGCCTGCGAGCTCGGCGAGGATCGCCTCGACCTCGACGAGCGAGGGCATGGTCTCGAACGCGATGAGGTCGGCGCCTGCGCCAGCAAGCACGTCGATGCGCTGCCGATGCCAATCGCGGAGCTCTTCCACATCGAGCCCGAGGTCGCCGCGGTACTCGGACCCGTCGGCGAGCATGGCCCCGTATGGGCCGACGGATGCCGCAACCCAGCCGTGCCCGGCCTCGTCGCGCGCGCGGCGAGCCAACTCCACACTGCGCCGCAGGAGCCCGGTCGTCGCGTCGGCGTCGAACCCGGCGCGAGCACATCCCTCGTACGTCACCTGGTACGACGCGGTGATCGCCACGTCGGCGCCGGCGGCGAAGTAGTCGCGGTGCACGTCGAGCACCTCTTCGGGCGAGTCGGCGAGCACTCGCGCGCTCCACAGCTCGGAGGAGACATCCGCTCCGCGCTCCTCGAGTCGTGTGCCGAGGCCGCCGTCGACGACGAGCGCGCGTTCGGCGAGGGCATCGAGCAGGCTCAGAGCCGACACGGTCAGCCGCGGTTGTTCGAGAGCTCGAAGATGCGCACGAGCTCGGTGACGGCGGCCTCGCGCTGGTCGCCGCCCGCCTCGTACATGTCGGTGACGTGCGTGCGCAGGTGGTTCTCGACGAGCAGCTTGTTGAGCGAGGCGAGCGACTTCTGCACCGCGAGCGAGAGGGTGATGATGTCGACGCAGTAGTCGTCGTTCTCGATCATCTTCTCGATGCCGCGGAGCTGGCCCTCGATGATCTTGGTTCGGTGCAGGGCGCGCTTCTTGATGTCGTCGATCACGGGCACATCCTATCGCCCGGAGGGATATACCCCCTGGGGTACATTCGGCTCGAATGGCACTAACGTTGGGGCATGACGCGTCTCCGCCTCGCCTGCATGCTCGCAGCGTCGGTCCTCGCCCTCGCGCTCGGCCTCGCGGCGTCGCCGGCGGCCGTCGCGTTCGCGGCGGAGCAACCCGGGGAGGCGGCATCCGTCGACGCGGGTGCTCGAGCCGGCGTCGACGACTTCACGTTCGCGTCGTTCGACGCGGTCTACGAGCTCTCCCGCGACGCCGACGGCCGCTCGGTGCTCGACACGACCGAGACGCTCGTCGCGGTGTTCCCCGAGTTCGATCAGAACCGCGGCATCCGCCGTGCCATTCCGCTCCACTACGACGGCCACCCGACCGACATACAGATCGAGTCGGTGACGGATGCCGCCGGCAGCCCTCGCGCATTCGAGGCCGAGCGCGACGAGAACGGGGAGTTCCTCCTCGTCACGATCCGGGCCGACGACTTCGTGCACGGCGAGCAGACCTACGTGATCAGCTACCGGCAGCACAACGTGACGTTCACGCCCGACGACGCCGCGATCGACGAGTTCTACTGGGACGTCAACGGCACGGGCTGGGCGCAGCCCTTCGGACGAGTTCGGGCGGAACTGCGCATGAGCGCCGACGTCGCCGAGGCGTTCACCGGCGACGTCGCGTGCTATCGCGGCTGGACCGGCTCCGACACACCGTGCGAGACGCTCACCGTCGGGGACTCGCTCCCGCCGGTGGTCGTCGCCGAGGCGTCGACCCTCGGCCCGTACGACAACCTCACGATCGCCGTCGGATTCGCGCCCGGCACGTTCGAGCCGCGCGACGAGGCGTTCATGTCCTCGCCCGCGGCGATCGCCGGCGCGCTCGCCGCCATCGTGGCGATCCTCTCGATGCTCGCGGCGATCGTCACGCGCGTGGTGCGCTGGCGCGACCACCCCGGGCGCGGCACCATCATCGCCGAGTACGAGCCTCCGGCCGGCGTCAGCGCGATGGTCGCCGCCGACCTCGTGGGCCGATCCGGCAAGGGGGTCACGGCGACGATCCTCGAGCGCGCGGTGGCGGGCGAGCTGCGCATCGTCGAGACGGGCCGCAAGCGCTACGCGGTCGAGTTCGTCGGGGGCGAGGCGGGCGACGCCGATGCCCGGTCCGTGGTGTCCGCGCTCTACGGCGTTCCGACCCCGGGCGAACTGCGCGAACTGACGTCGCGCGACACCGCGCTCGGCAAGCGACTGCTCGCTCTCCGCCAGGCCGTCACGAAGCGCGTCGTGAAGACGGGCCTGCGGCGCAGGCCCGACCTCGGCCGCCGCACGCTGTTCGCCGTCGTGGGCATGATCGGCGCGGTGCTCAGCGTGGTCTTCGGCGTCATCGCGCTCGACGCGCAGATGGGCGGAGCCTGGCCGGCGATCTGGTTCGTCGCGGCGATCCTCGCCGAGCTCGTGACGTTCGTCGTGGTCATGGATGTGCGCCCGCTCACCGAAGAGGGGCGAGCGGCACGTGACCACCTCGAGGGGCTCCGCCTCTACATCCGCCTCGCCGAGGCCGAGCGGCTCCGCGTGCTGCAGAGTCCCCATGGGGCACTGCGGGTCGAGCGTCCGGCCGCGGCATCCGTGCCGGTCGCGATGGATGGCGCGGCGGCTGCGCCTGCCTTCGCCGCCCCGCTCGACCCCGTCGTCGTGTTGAAGCTCAACGAGCGACTGCTGCCCTACGCGGTGCTGTTCGGCCTCGAACGCGAATGGAGCCGCGAGCTCGCGTCGCTCTACGAGCAGACCGGTACCTCGCCCGACTGGTACGCCGGCCGCAGCGCCTTCAATGCCGGGGTCTTCAGCGGGGCCGTGCACTCGTTCTCGTCGGCGTCGAGCGCGTCGTGGTCGGGCTCGAGCTCGAGCTCGTCGAGCAGCGGCTCGGGCGGCGGCGGCTCGTCGGGCGGCGGGGGCGGCGGAGGCGGCGGCGGCGGGGTCTGATTCGCGCGTCAGTCCGCGACGGCCTCGTCGCTCAGGTCGACGCGTCGTTCCGTGTCGAGGCCAGGCACCTCGTCGTCGAGACTGTCGTCGATCGTGCGTTCATCGCCGTCTGCGGGCTCGGCGGCCGTATCGGGCTCGTCGAACTCCGTGTCTTGCGCCACCGTGAATTCGTCGTCATCGGGCGAGACGCCTGCACCCGCCCTCGCGAGATCGTCCATGGTCCAAGAGTAGGCCGCAGAGGAAGTTCCCGCACGGGCTTGCGGATGCAACCGCGACCCGCGGCATCGCTTCGTCGCAACCTGCGCCGAATTCCGGGTAGAATGGCGCTGCGCCCGACGAATCCGTTCTTCGGCCGACCGCGTGAGCCCAGCTCGCGTGCTGCTCGGTTCGGGATTCGGCGTACCGCGATCGGCGACATCGGGTGATGTGCCGAACCGGCCTCGACCATCACGACCGATGTCGAGGGGGGCATGCCGGATGCGGCCCAGAAACTGGAGGACCATTGGCCCAGACGAGGCAGCGACAGCGTACGCGCTCGCGCGACGATGACGCACCCATCATCCCGATCCTCGCGCGCAAGGTGCGCGAAGTCGAGACGAAGGCGCAGAAGGGCAAGCTCGGCCCCACGAACCGCACGAAGTACCAGGTCATCGCGTTGCTCATGCGCGAAGAGCGTGCCCGTGTGAAGGCTGACTCCGAGGTGAGCGATGCCGCACGTGCCGAGCTGCTCAAGCGACTCGACGGCATCGCGCAGATCCTGGCCAAGACGGCCGCGCGCGACACGAGCCTCATCGCCCTGCTCGAGCCCGACGCCTCGATCTCCACGGTCGCGCAGCGGTTCCGCCGCGACTGGCTGCTCGAGTCCGGCGCCGAGCTCTCGCCCGACGAACTCATCATCACGCGAGAGCCCGAGCTGAAGCCCATGCTCGCCGAGAACCAGGTGATCCCGGCATCCGTGCGCTCGAGGCAGCTCGCGAACCCCTTCCTCGCTCCCGACTTCTCGAAGGCCGCGCCGCCGCCAGTGCCGGTGCGTCGCCTCGCCAACTGGGAGCTCCTCGGCCCGTTGTTCAAGTCGTTCGAGACCGGCTCGGGCGGCCAGGCCGCCTCGATGGAGCTGCCAGAGGCGCCCAAGGTCGACCGGCTCTCGCCGCGCGGTCTCGAGCTCATGATGCACCAGATCCGATTCATCGAGAGCGTGCGCGAAGGACACCGCACCTTCCTGCTCGCCGATGAGCCGGGCCTCGGAAAGACGGCGCAATCGGTGCTCGCGGCATCCGTCGCCGATGCCTACCCGCTGCTGGCCGTCGTGCCGAACGTCGTGAAGATGAACTGGGCTCGCGAGGTCGAGCGCTGGACCCCGCATCGCCGCGCCACCGTCATCCACGGCGACGGCGAGACCCTCGACGCGTTCGCCGACGTCGTCATCGTGAACTACGACGTGCTCGACCGCCACATGGCGTGGCTGTCGACCCTCGGTTTCAAGGGCATGGTCGTCGACGAGGCGCACTTCATCAAGAACCTGCAGTCGCAGCGGTCGCGCAACGTGCTCACGCTCGCCGAGCAGATCCGCCGCAGCGCGCCGGGCGGCGACCCGCTGCTCATGGCCCTCACGGGCACCCCGCTCATCAACGACGTCGACGACTTCCGTGCCATCTGGAAGTTCCTCGGCTGGATCGAGGGCGACCGGCCGTCGCCCGAGTTGCTCGGCAAGCTCGAGCAGACGGGGCTCACCCCGGCCGAGCACGGTTTCTACCCCGAGGCCCGCCGCGCCGTCATCGACCTCGGCATCGTGCGCCGCCGCAAGGTCGACGTCGCCGCCGACCTGCCTGCGAAGCGCATCGCCGACCTGCCCGTCGAACTCGACGACGAGCTCGGCCGATCGGTGCGCGCCGCCGAACGCGAGCTCGGAAACCGCCTCACCGGCCGCTTCCGTGCACTCGTCGAAGCGCGCAATCTGCGCATCGGCGATCTCGACGACGACCAGCGCGAGCAGTTCATCCGCGCGGTCGCGCACGCCGAGCTCGAAGAGTCCAAGGCATCGAAGTCGGGCGAGAACGTCTTCACGATGGTGCGCCGCATCGGCCAGGCGAAGGCCGGCCTCGCGGCCGACTACGCCGCCCAGCTGGCGCGATCGGTCGGCAAGGTCGTGTTCTTCGCGAAGCACATCGACGTCATGGACCAGGCCGAAGCGGCGTTCGCGGCGCGGGAGCTCCGCACCGTGTCGCTCCGCGGCGACCAGACCGCCTTCCAGCGGCAAGCGGCGATCGACGCGTTCAACAACGACCCCGAGGTCGCCGTCGCAGTGTGCTCGCTCACGGCGGCGGGCGTCGGCGTGAACCTCCAGGCCGCGTCGAACGTCGTGCTCGCCGAGCTCAGCTGGACCGCAGCCGAGCAGACGCAGGCGATCGACCGCGTGCACCGCATCGGCCAAGACGAACCCGTCACGGCATGGCGCATCATCGCCGCGGGCACGATCGACGCGCGCATCGCGGAGCTCATCGACTCGAAGCAGGGCCTCGCCGCCCGCGCGCTCGACGGCAGCGACGTTGAGCCGGGTTCGGCCGACTCCGTGCAGCTCGACGCGCTCGTGCACCTGCTGCGGCAGGCGCTCGACGGGGCGCTCTGACGCTCGCGCGGGATCGCCCTTCGTGGGAAGGCTATAGACTGCGGCAGTCGAAACGCCCCGACGAAGCGGCCTCCGGCACCATCACAGGTTCCTCTGAGATCGCGACAGGTCTCTTCACGCAACTGGAGTCACACGAGGCATGAAGATCGGTATCCTCACGAGCGGCGGAGACTGCCCCGGGCTGAACGCCGTGATCCGCGGCGCCGTGCTGAAGGGCGTCATCTCGCATGATGCCGAGTTCGTCGGCTTCCGCTGGGGGTGGAAGGGCGTCGTCGAGGGCGACTTCATGCCGATCGAGCGCCACGACGTGCGCGGCCTCTCGAAGCAGGGCGGCACGATCCTCGGCTCGAGCCGTACCAACCCCTTCGAGGGCGAGGGCGGCGGCCCGGAGAACATCCAGCGCATGCTCGACGAGAACGGCATCGACGCGATCATCGCGATCGGCGGCGAGGGCACGCTCACGGCGGCGAGGCGACTCACCGACGCCGGCCTGAAGATCGTCGGGGTTCCGAAGACGATCGACAACGACCTTGCGGCGACCGACTACTCCTTCGGCTTCGACACCGCCGTCGAGATCGCCACCGAGGCGATCGACCGGCTCCGCACGACCGCCGAGTCGCACGGGCGATGCCTCGTCGTCGAGGTCATGGGCCGGCACGTCGGCTGGATCGCGCTGCACTCCGGCATGGCCGGCGGCGCGCACGCCATCCTCATCCCCGAGCAGCCGAAGACCATCGAGCAGATCTGCGAGTGGGTCGAGTCGGTGCGCGACCGTGGCCGGGCGCCGCTCGTCGTCGTGGCCGAGGGCTTCCACCTCGAGGACATGGAGGGTGCGCACTCGCACAAGGGCCTCGACGCGTTCAATCGCCCGCGGCTCGGCGGCATCGCCGAGCGGCTCGCGCCAATGATCGAGGAGCGCACCGGCATCGAGTCGCGTGACACCGTGCTGGGCCACATCCAGCGCGGCGGCGCCCCGAGCGCCTACGACCGGGTGCTCGCGACGCGACTCGGCATGCACGCGGTCGACGCGGTCTACGAGAACGCGTGGGGTTCGATGGTGACCCTGCGCGGCACCGACATCAAGACCGTCTCGATCGCCGAGGCCGTCGGCAGCCTCAATCGCGTGCCGCAGGCCCGCTACGACGAGGCGAAGATCCTCTTCGGCTGACGGATGCCGCTTCCACAGGTCTGCGTCTGTTACCTCCTGCGCGAGCGGGACGGCACCACCGAGGTGCTCCTCGGCCGCAAGAAGCACGGCCTCGGCGAGGGCTACTACGTCGGCCTCGGCGGCAAGCTCGAGCCCGGCGAGTCCGCGGTCGAGGCCGCGGTGCGCGAGGTGGCCGAGGAGTCCGGCGTCATCGTCGCGGCTGCAGACCTCGAGCCGCGGGGACTGCTCAGCTATCGCTTCCCGCACCGCGAGGCGTGGAGCCAGGAGTCGAACGTGTTCGTGTGCCGTCGCTGGATCGGCGAGCCTGCGCCATCCGACGAGCTCGATCCCGAGTGGTTCGAGATCGCGGAGATTCCGCTCGACGAGATGTGGGACGACGCACGGTTCTGGCTGCCCGGCGTGCTCGCGGGCGGGGCCGTGCGGCGATCCTTCACGTTCGGAGCGGATCTCGCCTCCGTCGTCGATCCGGTGGCGTGAGTCGCGGGCACGCCGCCCCCGGGATCGGGGGGATAGCCCCATGTCACCGTGCTCGCGGCATCCGTAGCGTGGAATCACACCCCACGAACAGGAGAGATCGACATGACCACCGTCACCCCCACCGACCAGCAGGCGCCGTTCGCCGAGCAGAACCCCTATGCCGCCCCTGGGGCGGAGACGCGTGGGTTCAGCATCTCGAGCCTCGTGCTCGGCCTCGTCTCGATCGTAGCGAGCTACACCTTCGTCGTGCCCGCCATCGGCCTCGTGCTCGGCATCCTGGCGCTCAAGCGCGAGCCCGCGTCGCGCACCATGGCGATCTGGGGCATCGTGCTGAACGCCGTCATGCTCGGCGGCGCCGTGCTCGTCGGCCTCGCTGCAGCCGCCTTCGGCCTCGCGATGCTGCCGTTCGCCTTCATCGGCTGATCGGCACCGCGCCTGAACGGGCCGCGTCCCCAGGCTTCGGGGCGCGGCCCGTTTCGCATGCGTGTGCCCGTCTGCGCGGCATCGTTCACGCGAAGAAGCCGCGCAGCAGCGCCTCGGTGCCCTCGAGGTGCTCGGCCATCGCGCTCGCTGCCTCGTCGGGACTTCCCCGGAGGATGGCGCCGACGATCGCGCGGTGCTGGTCGTCGGAGTGCGCGATGTTCGGCGCGAGCAGGGGAATTCCGTCGAGCAGCTCGTTGATCCGCATGCGCACGTCGGCGACGAGCGGGATGACGCTCGGCGCGCCGAGCACCTCGGCGATGAGCAGGTGCAGCCGCGAGTCGGCCATGCGGTACTGGGCGGAGGTCGCGACCCGGCACTCCTCGTAGGCCTGCCACAGCCGCTCGCGGTCGGTGGCGGTGAGCTCGCTCTCGGCCGCGCGACGAGCCGCGCCGACCTCGATCACGGCGCGCAACGCGAGGGTGTCCTCGAGCCGGATCGCACGCGTCGCCGGGTCTCCGCCGGCACCAGGCGCTGAAGGCGACGTGGAGGGGAGCTCGTCGGAGACGAATGTGCCGCCGTAGCGACCGCGACGGGAGACGATCCAGCCCGCTTCGCCGAGCGAGGCGATCGCCTCGCGAAGCGTGTCGCGGCTCACTTCGAGCATTCCTGCGAGCTCGCGTTCGGGCGGCAGCTGCTCGCCCGGGCCGATGAGTCCGAGCCGGATCGACTGGAGCAGTCGCTGCACGGTCTCCTCGAAGGCGTTCGCCGGACGGGCCGGGGTGAGCAGGAGTCCCGGCCTCAACACGTCGGCAACGACCTCGGGCGGCGCCGGCGGTGCCGTCGGCGGCGTGGGCGCAGGTTCGCCCGCGGCCGGATCGACGCCAGCGTCGTCGCCCCGCTCCCGAATGGCCATGACTCGAGCCTAGAGCGGAGTGACGTAGGCCGAGCTGATGCCGCCGTCGACGAGGAAGGTCGAGCCGGTGATGAACGAGGCGTCGTCGCTCGCGAGGAACGCGACCGCGGCCGCAAGCTCCTCGGGCTCGGCGAAGCGGCCGACCGGCACGTGCACGAGCCGGCGCTGCGCGCGTTCGGGATCGCTCGCGAAGAGCTCCTGCAACAGGGGCGTGTTCACGGGGCCGGGGCACAGGGCGTTCACGCGAATGCCCTGTCGCGCGAACTGCACGCCGAGCTCGCGGCTCATCGCGAGCACGCCGCCCTTCGACGCCGTGTACGAGATCTGCGAGGTCGCGGAGCCGAGCACCGCGACGAACGACGCCGTGTTGATGATCGATCCGCGCCCCTGCGCGACCATGTGCCGCAGGGCGGCTCGCGAGCAGAGGTAGACCGACTTCAGGTTGACGTCCTGCACCTTCTGCCACGCCGGCAGCTCGGTCGTCTCGATCGAGTCGTCGTCGGGCGGCGAGATCCCGGCGTTGTTGAACGCGATGTCAACCGAGCCGTATGTCTCGGCGGCGCGGTCGAAGAGCATGTTCACCTGCGCCTCGTCGGTCACGTCGACCTGCACGAAGAGGCCGCCCACGAGCTCGGCGGCGGCGGGGCCTGCCGTGGCATCCATGTCGCCGATGACCACCGTGGCGCCCTCGGCGGCGAGCCGCTTCGCGGTCGCGAGGCCGATGCCCGACGCGCCGCCGGTGATGACGGCGACGCGGCCGGCGAGCCGCTGGGTGAGATCGATGCGCGGGATGGCGGTCATGGTGCTCCTCGGGGGTCGACGGCGATGAAGACGTTCTTGGTCTCGGTGAAGGCCAGCGGGGCGTCGGGCCCGAGCTCACGGCCGAGGCCGGATTGCTTGAAGCCGCCGAACGGCGTCGAGTAGCGCACTGAGGAGTGCGAGTTCACCGAGAGGTTGCCCGACTCCACGCCTCGGGCCACGCGGATGCCGCGGCTGAGGTCCCGCGTCCAGATCGAGCCCGAGAGGCCGTAGTCGCCCGCGTTCGCGAATGCCACCGCGTCGGCCTCGTCGTCGAACGGGAAGACCGAGACGACCGGTCCGAAGATCTCCTCGCGGGCCGCCCGAGAGTCGCGAGCGGGGGTCAGCACCGTCGGCGGGAACCAGTAGCCGGGACCGGAGGGCGCGCTGCCACGGAACGCGACGTCGGCGTCGTCGGGCACGAACGACCGCACCTTGTCGAGATGTGCGCCGGCGACGAGGGGGCCCATCTCGGTGCCCTCGTCGGCGGGATCGCCGACCGCGACACCGGCGACGGCGGGCTCGAGCAGCTCCATGAACCGCTCGTAGACGCTGCGCTCGACGAGGATGCGGCTGCGGGCGCAGCAGTCCTGCCCGGCGTTCTCGAACACGCCGTAGGGCGCAGTGGCCGCCGCGCGCTCGAGGTCGGCGTCGGCGAAGACGATGTTCGCGCTCTTGCCGCCGAGTTCGAGGGTGACCCGCTTCACCTGGGCGGCGCACCCGGCCATGATGTGCTTGCCGACCTCGGTCGAGCCCGTGAAGACGATCTTGCGCACCGTCTCGTTCGTGACGAGGCGCTCGCCGACCACCGATCCCTTGCCCGCGATGACCTGGAAGAGCCCGTCGGGCAGGCCTGCCTCGAGCCCGAGCTCGGCGAGCCGCAGGCTCGAGAGCGGGGTCCACTCCGCGGGCTTCAGTACGGCGGCGTTGCCCGCCGCGAGTGCCGGAGCGAAGCCCCACGCGGCGATCGTCATCGGGAAGTTCCACGGCGTGATCACGCCGACGACGCCGAGCGGCTCCTGGAACGTCACGTCGAGGCCGCCGGCGACGGGGATCTGCCGGCCGAAGAGCCGCTCGGGCGCGGCGGAGTAGTACTCGAGCACGTCGCGCACGTGCCGTGCCTCCCACCGGGCCTGGCCGACGGGATGGCCCGAGTTGCGCACCTCGATGCGCGCGAGTTCCTCGACCGCGCCGTCGACAGCGTCGGCGAAGCGGCGGAGCAGTCGCGCACGATCGGCCGGAGCGACGAGCGCCCAGGCGCGTTGCGCCTGCGCGGCGCGGGCGATCGCGGCATCCGTCTCCTCGATCGTCGCGGAGGCGACCGTGGTGACCACGGTCTCATCGGCTGGGTTCACGATCGTGTGGCTCACGACTGGCTCCTCGGGTGTGCTCGGGTCTCTCGGTGCGTGCGCGCGGCGTCGACGAGGCCAGCGAAGAGGCGTCGGTCGGCGGCGTTCTCCTCGGGATGCCACTGCACCCCGATGCCGAACGGCACCGAGTCGAGCTCGACGGCCTCGACGACGCCGTCGGCGGTGCGCGCCGTCACCGTGAGACCCGGCGCGACCTCGTCGAGGGCCTGGTGGTGGTACACGTGCACGGGCAGCGGCGCGTCGCCCTGGCCGAGCAGCGCGCCGAGCCGGGAACCCGGCTCGATCGAGACCTCCTGCTCGCCGAACACCGCGGGTGCCGGCTGGTACGCCTCGGTGCCGAGGACATCGGGCAGGTGCTGCACGAGCGTGCCGCCGAGTGCGACGTTCATCAGCTGCACGCCGCGGCAGATGCCGAGGAACGGCAGTTCGAGCTCGACGGCGGCCGTGAGCAGCGCGTCCTCCCAGTCGTCGCGATCGGTGCGCGGGGCGCCGGTGCGCTCGTGCGGCGACTGCCCGTAGCGCGACGGGTCGACGTCGGCGCCGCCCGAGACGATGAGGCCGTCGAGCGCGCCGAGCACGCCGCGCGTGATGGCGGGCGAGACCGGCTGGGGTGGCAGCAGCACCGCGACGCCGCCGGCATCGGTGACGGCGTCGATGTAGACCTTCGGCAGGAACGAGGCGCGCACGTCCCAGACGCCCGTCTTCGATTGCTCGAGGTAGGTGGTCACGCCGATGAGCGGCGCGGTTGGCTCAGAGTCGTTCGAAGCCACGCACCCGCTCCCAATCCGTGACGGCCGCGTCGTAGGCGGCGAGCTCGATGCGCGCGTTGTTGAGGTAGTGCTCGACGACCTCGCCACCGAAGGCCTCCCTCGCGATCGCGGAACCGGCGAACAGCTCTGCCGACTCCCGGAGCGTGGCCGGAACCCGCGCGATGTCGCTCTCGTAGGCGTTGCCGGCGAAGAGTTCGTCGAGCTCGAGCTCCTCGTCGATGCCGTGCAGGCCCGCTGCGATGAGCGCTGCGACCGCGAGATATTGGTTGACGTCGCCGCCCGGAACCCGGTTCTCGACGCGCATGCCGAGACCGTGTCCCACGACGCGGAGCGCGCACGTGCGATTGTCGAGTCCCCACGCGATCGCGGTCGGTGCGAAGCTGCCCGCGACGAAGCGCTTGTAGGAGTTGATGTTCGGCGCCGAGAAGAGCGTGAGCTCGCGCATCGCCGCGAGCTGGCCGGCGAGGAAGTGGGTGAAGAGCTTCGACATGCCGTGCGGGGCATCCGGGTCGCTGAAGACCGCCTCGCCGTTCTCGCCGCGCAAGGAGATGTGGATGTGGCAGCTGTTGCCCTCGCGCTCGTTGAACTTCGCCATGAAGGTGAGCGACTTGCCGTGCTTGTCGGCGATCTCCTTCGCGCCGTTCTTGTAGATCGAGTGGTTGTCGCACGTGCCGAGCGCGTCGGTGTAGCGGAACGCGATCTCCTGCTGGCCGAGGTTGCACTCGCCCTTCACGCCCTCGCAGTACATGCCGGCGCCGTCCATGGAGTTGCGGATGTCTCGCAGCAGCGGCTCCATGCGCGTCGAGGCGAGCAGCGCGTAGTCGATGTTGTAGTCGCTCGCGGGGGTGAGGCCCTGGTAGCCCTTGCGCCATGCGTCGCGGAACGAGTCGTCGAAGACGATGAACTCGAGCTCGGTGCCCACGAACGCCGTGAGGCCGCGTTCGGCGAGCCGCTCGAGCTGGCGCTGCAGGATGCGCCGCGGCGAGGGTTCGACGGGCGTGCCGTCGAGCCAGAGCAGGTCGGCCGTGACGAGGGCGGTCGCCTCGAGCCACGGGGCCGCGCGGAGTGTCGTGAAGTCGGGGATGAGGGCCATGTCGCCGTAGCCGCGCTCCCAGCTCGACATCGCGTACCCGTCGACCGTGTTCATCTCGACGTCGACGGCGAGCAGGTAGTTGCAGGCCTCCACGCCGTGCGCCGCGGCATCCTCGAGGAAGAGCCTCGCCGACACGCGCTTGCCGATCAGGCGGCCCTGCATGTCGGTGAAGGCCACGATGACCGTGTCGACCTCGCCCTCGGCGATGGCGCTGCGCAATTGGTCGAGCGAGAGGTACCCGGTCGGTGCCGTCATCCGCAACTCCTCAGAACGTGGTCGAAAGGTCGGTAACGCCGACCATTACATCACAGCCGGCACGGGCCGGATAGGCGCACACTCGCCTGTTCCGACGAACGGTCTGGGGACAAGCCTTGAGAAAGGTCTGTACGAGCGACCATTGCGCGCCCTATAGTCGGGCCCAACGCATCGCACCCGCGCCGCCCCCACGGCTGCGCGATGAGCACGAGGGAGCCGTCATGGCCAAGGACACCCTGAACGTCTCGGGAGTGAAGTACACGACCGCCGAGTCCGGATACTTCGACAAACGCAAGCTCACCCGAACCGCGGGCGTCTGGGGCCTCTGGGGCCTCGCGGTCGCCGCGGTCATCTCCGGCGACTTCTCGGGCTGGAACTTCGGCATCGACTTCGCGGGCTTCGGCGGAATGCTGATCGCCTTCGCGATCCTCGTCGTCATGTACTACGGACTCATCTTCTCGATCGGGGAGATGGCGTCGGCGATGCCGCACACGGGCGGCGCCTACTCGTTCTCGCGCGCCGCGATGGGCCCATGGGGCGGATTCGTGACGGGACTCGCCGAGACGATCGAGTACGTGGCCACGACGGCCGTCATCGTCTACTTCTCCGCCGCCTACGCCGACAGCATCACCTCCGAGCTGCTCGGGTTCTCGATGCCCGCGTGGGTGTGGTGGGTCATCCTCTACCTCCTCTTCATCGGGCTCAACACCGCCGGGGCGAGCATCTCGTTCAAGTTCGCGATCGTCGTGTCGATCATCTCGATCGGGATCCTCCTCGTGTTCTCGGTCATGGCGGCCACGTCGGGCCTGTTCTCCTGGGACAACCTCTTCGACATCGCGCCCGACGCCGGTCAGAGCGCATTCCTGCCGCACGGCGTGTTCCCGATCCTCTTCGCCCTGCCGTTCGCGATGTGGTTCTTCCTCGGTATCGAGGAACTGCCGCTCGCGGCCGAGGAGTCGCACGACCCGGTGCGCGACATCCCGCGCGCCGGACTGTGGGCTCGAGGCACGCTCATCGTGACGGGCCTGCTCGTGCTGTTCCTCAACACGGGCGTCGTCGGCGCCGAGGCGACCGGGGTCGCCGGCGAACCGCTGCTCGACGGCTTCCGCGCGATCGTGGGCGACGGCGCGGCGGCGGTCCTGGCGCTCTTCGCCCTCATCGGGCTGCTCGCGTCGCTGCAGGGCATCATGTTCGCGTACGGACGCAACATGTACTCGCTCTCGCGGGCGGGCTACTATCCGAAGTTCCTCTCGCTCACGGGCACGCGGCAGACGCCGTGGGTCGCGCTCGTCGCGGGCGGCGTCATCGGGTTCGTGGCACTCGTCATCGTCGACGCCGCCGGTGGATCGACGGGAGTGGCCGGCGCGATCGTGCTGAACATCGCGGTCTGGGGCGCGGTGCTCGCGTACCTCATGCAGATGGTCGCCTTCGTCATCCTGCGGCGCAGGTTCCCGAACGCGAAGCGCCCATTCCTCAGTCCGTGGGGCGTGCCGGGTGCCGTGGTCGCGGGAGCGATCGCAGCGCTCATCTTCGTGGGCACACTCATCAATCCGGCGTTCCTCCCGGCGATCATCGCGATCCTCGTGGTGTACGTCGTGATGCTCGCGATCTTCGCGCTCTGGGGCCGACACCGCCTCATCCTCTCGCCCGAAGAGGAGTACGCGGTCTCGGGCGGCCTGCATGGCGACCCGCAGGCCGAGGGCTACGGCGGGGCGGTCGAGAGCGAGCTGCTCGCCTCCGACGGCGTCGACGAGCCCGACGGCGTCGACGAGCCCGACGTGGTCGACGAGCCCGACCGGGTCTGAGCCGACTCGAGCGGGCGGCGGGGCGCGGGGGCGCCTCGCCGTCCGTTCTGCGTCAGATCGCGACGTCGCCGCAGAGGTGCACTTCGAGCCCGAGCTCGGCGAAGAGTGCCGCCTTCGCGAGCAGCGCGCGATCGGCGGCCGCGGCATCCGGCGCATACGCCACCTGCACGTGATTGGCCTTGTGCCTGGCCATGAGCTGGTCGCGGTTCACGCCGTGCAGTACCGCGTGCATGATCGGCCACTGCGGGTCGGTCGCGTCGAGGCGGCGCTGCGTCTCGGCCTCGGGCAGCTCACGCACCGAGCCGCGTCCGAGGTCGACGTGCAGGCGGCCGTCCATCACGAAGACGCGCGACCACACGATCTCGCCCGGCTTCGAGACGCCCGAGAGGGTGCCGCCGCCGAGCGGGAAGAACATCGGCGGCTGGCGCATGCTGTACGACTTGTCGTAGCCGCCGTTGTGGCTCGCGGGCACTGATCCCGAGATCTCGAACACCCACACGAACTCGCCGTCGTACTCCTCGCCCCAGCGCACGTCGTGCAGGGTCGTGGCGGGGTCGAATCCCATGGCGTTCCAGATGCGGTTCGTGATGAGCGCGTCAACCGCGACGCCCTCGTCGACCTCGTTGAAGTGGGGGAGTGCGGCGCCGGGGTAGAGCTCCCGCTCGCCGCCGCGCGAGCGCACGGGCGGCCGCTCGACGTTGTTGAGCAGGCCCTCGGCGAGATCGGATGCCGGCACCATGTCCTTCAGGCCCTGCTGGTACTGGATCCCGACGGCGTCGAGGCCGAAGTCGTCGGAGATGCGTACGGCGGCGATGTACATCTTCAGCTGGCTCTGCACCTGGGCGCGAGTGAGCTCGGTCGCGTCATCCGTGCCGAAATGGAACGTGAGCGCTGCATTCTCGAGCCACGCCATCGCCTCGTCGGCCTCGGCGTCGCTCACGCGCGCCATCTCGGCGAGGAGCGCGCTCTGCGAGAGGCGTTCCTTGTAGATGCCGAGCGGATTCAGGAGCTCGTCGTCGATGATCGCGTTGTACATGCCCATGCAGCCCTCGTCGAAGACGCCGATGATGGCCTTCTCGGCGCGGAGCTCGTCGGCGAGCGCACGCCCGAGCGCGACCTCGGGTGCGGCGTCGTCGAGCGCGGGAAGACTTCGCACGTGACTCAGGTCGTGCTCGATGCGCCCGGTCTCGAGCCATTCGCCGAGCTTCTCGACCGCCCAGTCGTCGGTGAAGTCCGCGCTCCAGAGGGCGGAATGCTCGACCCCTGCCTTCGTGAGGCTCGCGGTGAGGTTCAGGAGCCCCACAAGGCCGGGGAAGTCGCCCGCCCAGTTCGCGACGACGAGGATCGGGCCGCGGTGTGTTCGAAGGCCCGCGAGCACGTGATGGCTGTACTGCCAGACGGCTTCGACGACGACGAGCGGCGCGTCGGGCGGCAGCGTCTTGAAGACCTCGATGCCGGCGCGCTGGCTGTCGATGAAGCCGTGGCCGGTGAGCTCGTCGACGCCGTGACCGCGCTCGACCGACCAGCCGAGTCGTTCGACCGCCGCGGCGAAGTCGGCTTCGAGGTGCTCCTGCGTCGGCCAGCACTTCGTGTTGGCACTCAGCCTGAGGTCGCCGGATGCCACGGTGTAGACGGTGTCGGGCGCTGCGGTGCGCGGCTGGCGCCTGGCCGGAAGGGTGTACTCCATCATGGTTCTCTTCCTACTCGTTCTCCGTCGTGGTCATGGTTCATCCTGCGCGGCGTCATCGCACGTGCGCGAGGGCGTTCTCCGGGTTGGTCGACACCTCGTTGCGCAGCACGACCGTGCGCGGCGGCCGGTCGTCGCCGTTGATGCGGTCGAGCAGCATCGTCGCCGCGGTCCTGCCCATGGCGCGCGCGGGCACGTGCACCACGGTCATGCCCGCGGGAGCGAGCGCGGCGAAGGGCAGGTCGCCGAACGCGGCGAAGCCGAACGTCTCGGGCGAGCTCCCGGTGTCGTAGAGCACTTGAAGGGCGCCGACGCTCATGAGGTTGTTCGCGACGAAGACGGCGTCGGGTGGCTCGGGCAGCGCCAGGAGTCGCTGCATCGCCGCGCGCCCGCCGTCGACGCGGTAGTTCGCGTGCTCGAGGAGTGCCTCGTCCGGCGTGAGGCCGGCCGAGCGCAACCCGTCGCGCCATCCGTCGGCACGGTGCTGCGCAGTCTCGACGTCGCTCGGGCCGGTGATGCAACCGATCCTCTTGAAGCCGTGGGTGACGAGGGCGCTCGTGGCCGCCATGCCGCCGGCACGGTTGTCGACCATGACGGCATCGATGTCGAGTCCGTGGGGGCCGCGGTCGACGGCGACGACGGGTCGGGAGCGGGAGAGCAGCGGATGCAGGTCGCTGGCGTCGCTCGCCGCCGCGATGATGATGCCGGCCATGTTCTCGAGCACGGCGATGTCGATGTACTGCGCCTCCTTCGCGACGTCCTCGTCGGAGTTGCAGAGCACGACGGAGAAGCCGGCCGAGCGTGCCGCGTCTTCGACGCCCCGGGCGAGCGAGGTGAAGAACGGGTTCTCGATGTCGGGGATGATGAGCGCGATGATCTCGCTGTGCCGGCGCCGGAGCGTGCGCGCCGTGCGGTTCGGCGTGTAGGCGAGCTGGGCCGCGGCCGCGCGCACGAGACCGGCCTTCTCCTCCGACACGTTGTTGCTGTTGAAGACGCGCGAGACCGTCGCGGGTGACACCCCGGCGAGCTTCGCGACCTCGTAGATGGTGGCCACAACCCCTCCAATCGGACGGGGACGCCCGTCTGTCGAACGCCTCGGGCGTGACCCCTACAGTGAACACTAGTTGCCTGAAATCGATTCCAAAAGTGGGCCAAGACGATGTCGTCGAAAGTGCGAGCCCAGACCGTTGCATAGGGGGCAGAAGAGCGAGAAACCGATTGCGCGATATGAGCGCGCTCCGGCATCCGTGGCACGAATCGTGCGCCGTTCGCGAGTGTTCCGCACGAAGGGTGCGGACGCCGATCGAAAGCGGCGTACCCCTGCGCGATAGGCTCGATGTCAGAAGTGACCGAGCGCAATGAAGCGCAACGAGAGGCAATGGAGCCCTGTGTCGACACCGACCGCACACCCGTCCACCCCGGAGAACGTCGATGCCCTGGAGGCGAGCATGCACCTTCCCGATCGAGACGTGCCGACGCGAACCGAGACCGATTCGCTCGGGAGCGTCGAGGTGCCGGCCGACGCCTATTGGGGAGTGCACACGATGCGCGCCCTCGAGAACTTCCCGATTACGAAGCGGCCCATCTCCGTCTATCCCGAGCTCGTCGTCGCGCTCGCGTCGGTGAAGCAGGCCGCCGCCCGCGCGAACCGCGAGGTCGGCGTGCTCACGGCGCAGAAAGCCGCCTGGATCGACGAGGCGTGCCAGCGCATCATCGACGGCGAGCACCACGACCAGTTCGTCGTCGGGGTGATTCAGGGCGGCGCCGGCACGTCGACCAACATGAACGCGAACGAGGTCATCGTGAACCTCGCCCTCGAGATCGCGGGATACCCGAAGGGGCGCTACGACATCCTGCACCCCATCGACGACGTGAACCGCAGCCAGTCCACGAACGACACGTACCCCACGGCGGTCAAGCTGGCCATGACCTTCTCGCTCACGACGATGCTCACGGAACTCGACCAGCTGCGGATCGCATTCGGGCGCAAGGGCCGCGAGTTCCACGACATCCTGAAGGTGGGCCGCACGCAGCTGCAGGATGCCGTGCCGATGACGCTCGGCCAGGAATTCCATGGGTTCGCGACGACGCTCGGCGAGGACATCGAGCGTCTCCGCGAGACGATCAAGCTGCTGCTGGAGGTGAACCTCGGCGCGACCGCCATCGGCACCGGCATCACCGCCGACCCGGGCTACGCCGAAGCGGTCGTCCGCCACCTCCGCGCGATCACCGGGCTCCACCTCGAGCCCGCGCCCGACCTCATCGAGGCCACCAGTGACACCGGCGTGTTCATGACGTTCTCGAGCGCGCTCAAGCGAAGTGCGATCAAGCTCTCGAAGATCTGCAACGACCTGCGACTGCTCTCGTCGGGCCCGCAGGCGGGCTTCGGCGAGATCAACCTTCCTCCGAGGCAGGCGGGGTCGAGCATCATGCCCGGAAAGGTGAACCCGGTCATCCCCGAGGCGGTCAGTCAGGTCGCCTATGCCGTCGCGGGGGCGGATGTCACGGTCACCATGGCGGCCGAGAGCGGCCAGCTGCAGCTCAACGCGTTCGAGCCCGTCATCGCGCACTCGCTGCTGCAGTCGATCACCTGGATGCGCCAGGCCTGCTGGACGCTTCGCGTCAATTGTGTCGACGGCATCACGGCGAACGTCGAGCGCCTCGACGCGATGGTGGCCTCGAGCGTGGGCGTCATCACCGCACTCATCCCGTTCATCGGCTACTCGGCGGCGTCGTCGATCGCCAAGGAGGCGCTGCGATCGGGCCGGCCGGTCGCCGATCTCGTCGTCGAATCCGGACTCATGACGCGCCCCGACGTCGAACGGCAGCTCGCGCCGTCGCGGCTCTCGGGCATGCACACGATCACGCAGGCGATCCCCGTGGTGGACGTGCAGGGCGAGCCGTCGGAGTAGCTGACCGGCGGGTCGTGGCATCGCGCGCCACCCGCCCGGCTACACCACGCGGCAGTGGGTGGTCAGCGAGCCGATGCCGCCGATGGAGACGGTGACCGTCGCGCCGTCGTGGAGGAAGACCTGCGGGTTGCGAGAATAGCCGGCGCCGCCGGGGCTGCCCGTGGAGATCAGCGTGCCGGGCGGAATGGTCGCCGAGCGCGAGAGGTACGCGATGATGTCGGCGACGCTGCGCACCATCTCGCTCGTCGAGGCGTCTTGCAGGATCCGGCCGTCGACGTTCGTGGTGAGCCAGAGGTCTTGCGGGTCGGCGATCTCGTCGGCGGTCACGACGACGGGCCCCGTCGGCGTGAACCCGTCGAACGACTTGCACCGCGACCACTGCGCCTCGCTGAACTGCAGGTCGCGAGCCGTGATGTCGTTCACGACCGTGTAGCCCCACACGTAGTCGAGGGCGTCGTGCACGTGGACGTTGCGGGCCGGCCTGCCCATGATGACGCCGAGCTCCGCCTCGTAGTCGACCTGGGTCGTGAGGTCTTCGGGCCAGGAGGTGGTGGCGCCGTGGCCGCTGAGCGAGTTCGGCCAGAGCGAGAAGATCGTCATGGCGGTTTCGGAGCGGAGCTTCAGTTCCGAGGCATGCGCGGCGTAGTTCGCTCCGATCGCGATGACCTGCGCGGGCCGAAGGACCGCCGATGAGTGACGGAGGTCGGCAACCGGCACGAGGCCGGCTTCGACGTCGGCGGCGAGCGCGGCGTCGACGACCTCCCGTACCTCGGCGAGACCATCGTGGCCGCGTTCGATGAGGTCTTGGAGGTCGCGCGGCGGCGTGCTCATGACCTCATCGAGGAAGAGTGCCGCGTCGTTCACCACCACCGCGAGCCGAGGGGTCGTCTGGCCTTCGACTCTGAGGTGTGCGAATCTCACTCGTCTAGGCTATCGGCCGCCCTCGGCGCTCGGTTGTGCGAGACGCACAACGAACGGGCTCCGATGCGCCCTGGCTTCGACAATCGCGGGCGATCCGCGACGATTCAGCGTGCCGCGGGCCGGAGTCGCAGCTCCTGCATGCCTCCGTCGACGGCGAGCGCGATGCCGGTCGTCGAGCCCGCGCCGGGCCCGGCAAGGTACGCGACCGCCTCGGCGACCTCGTCTGCCGAGACCAGGCGGCCGTGCGGCTGCCGCGCCTCGAGCGCCGCTCGTTCGGCGGCTGGATCGGCCGCCGAGGCGAGCAGACGCCCGATCCACGGAGTGTCGGCGGTGCCCGGGTTCACGGCGTTCACCCGAATCCCCTCACGCAGGTGGTCGGCGGCCATGGCACGAGTGAGCGCCGCCACCGCGCCCTTGCTCGCGCTGTAGAGCGCCCGTTCCGGCAGGCCCGCCGTAGCCGCGATCGACGAGGTGTTCACGATCGCCGCGGCGGGCGAACGGCGCAGGTACGGCAGCGCGGCGCGCGCGACGCGCACCATGCCGAGCACGTTGATGTCGAGCACGCGGTGCCACTCGTCGTCGGCGTTCGCCTCGATCGTGCCCTGTGCGCCGATGCCCGCGTTGTTCACGACGATGTCGATGCGGCCGAGCGAGGCCGCGACGTGTTCGATGCCCGCGCGCACGCTCGCGTCGTCGGCGACGTCGACCGCGACGGCGAGGTCGGCGTGCTCAGCATCGTCGGGGCGCAGGTCGAAGACGGCGACGCGGGCGCCGCCGTCGCGCAGGCGCCGCGCGATCGCCGCGCCGATGCCCGACGCCCCGCCCGTGACGACGGCGACGAGGCCGGAGAATTCGGTTCCCATGGTGGTCCCTTCAGATGGATGAGGATGCCGGCCGGTTCAGGCTGCGACGTAGCGCTGGCGTTGGCGGCCGAGGCCCTCGATCTCGAGCTCGACGACATCGTCGACGGCGAGATAGGGGAATCGTCCTGAGAGCGCGACGCCCTCGGGCGTCCCGGTGAGCACGAGGTCGCCGGGCTCGAGTGCCAGGAACTGGCTGAGCTGCCAGACGATCGTGTCGATTCCGAATATGAGGTCGCTCGTGCGCGAGTCCTGTCGCGGTTCTCCGTTCACGAAGCTCTGGAGTCGCACGTCGGATGCGTCGACCTCATCGCCCGTGACGAGCCAAGGGCCTGTGGGGCAGAATCCGGGGGCGCTCTTCCCCTTGCTCCACTGCCCGCCCGACTGCGTGAGCTGCCAGTCGCGCTCGGAGAGATCGTTCGCGATGACGTACCCGGCGATGTGCGCTGCAGCCTCGGCGCGAGCGGCGAGGTAGCTCGCCCGCCGGCCGATGACGACGCCGAGTTCGACCTCCCAATCGGTCTTCTCGCTCCCGCGGGGGATCGGCACGTCGTCGAACGGACCGACGACGGTGTTGGGCGACTTCATGAACATCACGAGCTGCTCGGGCGGTGCCGACCCCGATTCCGCAGCGTGCGCCGCATAGTTCATGCCGATGCAGTACACAGCCGATGGGCGCGTGATCGGGGCGCCGATGCGCAGGGAGGCGGCATCCGCGAGTTCGGGGAGGGCGCCTGCGGCGAGTGCCGAGCGAGTGCGCTCGATGCCGCCGCCGGAGAGGAAGGGGCCGTCGAGGTCGAGCGTGATCGGGCGCAGGTCGAGCGCGCGATCGCCATCGAACACGACGGGGATCTCGGTGCCGACGGGTCCGAGCCGGGCGAATCTCATACTGGTCCTCTCCATTGGGGCCGCCGCACGAACATCGGAAGTCTCGACGCAGTGCGGGTGATTGTCAGGGGTATTCTGTCACATTTCCCGCTGGTTGACATTTAGACATCGGATGTTTATGCTCGGGTTCGCCACGAAAGGACGCCATGAGCACAATCGTCAGCGTTGACACCCGGGACATCCGCTTCCCCACTTCCCTCGAGCTCGACGGCTCCGATGCGATGAACCCCGATCCCGACTACTCGGCGGCGTACGTCACCATTCGAACGGATGCCGCAGACGGGCACTCCGGTCACGCGTTCGTGTTCACGATCGGCCGGGGCAACGACGTGCAGGTCGCCGCCATCGAGGCGTTGCGCGAACACGTGCGCGGGCTCGACGTCGAAGCCGCCCTCGCCGACATGGGCGCGACCTGGCGCCTGCTCACCCACGACTCGCAATTGCGCTGGCTCGGCCCCGAGAAGGGCGTCATGCACATGGCGATCGGCGCGGTCGTCAACGCGCTCTGGGACCTGAAGGCGAAGCGCGCGGGGCTGCCGCTGTGGCAGCTGCTCGCGAGCCTCACGCCCGAAGAGCTCGTGAGCCTCGTCGACTTCCGCTACCTCAGCGACGCGATCACGCCCGATGAGGCGCTCGAGCTGTTCCGCGCCGCCGAGCCCGGGCGCGCCGATCGCACGGCCGAACTCCTCGCGACGGGGTATCCGGCGTATACGACCACGCCCGGCTGGCTCGGGTACTCCGACGAGAAGCTCGACCGGCTCTGCCGCGAGGCCGTGGCCGACGGCTTCCCGCAGATCAAGCTCAAGGTCGGCGCGAATCTCGCCGACGACGTGCGCCGGCTCGGCATCGCCCGCGCCGCCGTCGGTCCGGACTACCCGATCGCGATCGACGCCAACCAGCGCTGGGACGTGGGCCCGGCGATCGAGTGGATCAACGCCCTCGCCGAGTTCGACCCCGCCTGGGTCGAGGAGCCGACGAGCCCCGACGACGTCCTCGGACACGCCGCGATCGCCCGTGGCATCGCCCCGATCAGGGTCGCGACCGGCGAGCACGTGCAGAACCGCATCGTCTTCAAGCAATTGCTGCAAGCGGGCGGCATGGACGTCATGCAGATCGACGCCACTCGCGTCGGCGGCGTCAACGAGAACATCGCCAACCTGCTGCTCGCCGCGAAGTTCGGCGTGCCGGTGTGCCCGCACGCGGGCGGCGTCGGCCTCTGCGAAGCCGTGCAGCACCTGTCGATGTTCGACTACGTCGCGCTCTCAGGCACGATGGAGGGCCGCATGATCGAGTTCGTCGACCACCTCCACGAGCACTTCGTCACGCCCGTCGTGATCGAGCGAGGCCGTTACGTCACGCCGACCGCCCCTGGCGCAGGCACCGAGATGCTCGCAGCATCCGTCGACGACTACACCTGGCGCGGTCGTCATCGCGCGGTGCCCGTATGAACGCGGGCGTGGTGATCGCCGAGCGCCTCGGTCCGCTCGGCTACGGCGCCGCGTCGATCGGCAACCTCTACCGCGAAGTGGCCGATGAGCAGTCGGATGCCGCGCTCGAAGCGGCGTGGCACGGCGGCATCCGGTACTTCGACACCGCGCCCCACTACGGCCTCGGCCTCTCCGAGCGCCGCCTCGGCACCTTCCTCCGCTCGCGCCCCCGTGAGGAGTACGTGATCTCCACGAAGGTCGGCCGCGTGCTCGACCCGAATCCCGACTTCAACGGCGGCGACGACCTCGCGTTCGACTTCGCCGTGCCGAACACCACGATGCGCCGCTTCGACCCGAGCGAGTCGGGCGTTCGCCGCAGCATCGACGAGTCGCTCGAGCGACTCGGCCTCGACCGCATCGACATCGCCTACCTCCACGACCCCGACGTCTACGACCTCGATCGCGGCATCGCCGAGGGGCTGCCGGCGCTCGCGAGGCTCCGCGACGAGGGCGTGGTCGGCGCCATCGGCATCGGCACCAACGACGCGGATGCCGCGGCGCGGGCCGTGCGCGAGGGCGACCTCGACCTCGTGATGGTCGCCGGCCGCTACACGCTCCTCGAGCAGCCCGCGCTCGACGAGCTCCTCCCGCTCTGCGAGCAGCGCGGGGTCGGCGTGGTCGTCGCCGCGGTGTTCAATTCGGGGCTCCTCGCCACCGACACCCCCGACGAGAATGCGCGCTACAACTACGGCCCGGTTCCCGACGAGGTGCTGGGCCATGCCCGCCGGCTCGCCGACGCGTGCCGGGCCGCCGGCGTCTCGCTGCCCGAGGCCGCCATGCAGTATCCGCTGCAGCACCCCGCGGTGCACTCGGTCGTCGCCGGTTCCGCGCGAGCGGCCGACATCCGCCAGAACATCGCACGCGTGCACGCGCCCCTCCCAGCCGGCTTCTGGGACGGCTTGAGGTCTGCGGGGCTGGTCCCGTGAGCGGGGCGACGCGCACGATCGACGCGCACGTGCACCTGTGGAACCGTGCCGTCGGCCGCCACGAGTGGATTCCCCGCGGCGGCCCGCTCGATCGCGACTTCAGCGCCGCTGAGGTGCGCCTCGAACTCGACTTCGCCGGCATCGACGCGGCCATCCTCGTGCAAGCCGAGGACTCGCTCGCCGACACGTGGTTCCTGCTCGGGGTGGCCCGCGACCACGACTGGATCGCCGGAGTCGTCGGATGGATTCCGCTCGACCACCCCGAAGCGGCGCGCGCGGCGCTCGACGCCCTGGTGGGGGAGCCGGCCCTCCGCGGCATCCGTCACCTCGTGCACGATGACCCCCGTGACGACTTCCTCGACCTCCCCGAGGTTCGGGCATCGCTGCGCGAGGTGGCGTCGCGAGGGCTCGCATTCGACGTTCCCGATGCGTGGCCACGGCATCTCGATGCCGCCGCGCGAGTCGCCCGGGCCATCCCCGAGCTGACCGTCGTGATCGACCATCTCGCCAAGCCGCCGGTGGGCGGGCCCGACTTCGACGCGTGGCGTCGGGCATTGGGGCAGGTGGCGGCCGTTCCCAACACGATCGCCAAGTTCTCCGGGCTGCACCTTCCCGGTGCGCCGTTCGGCCTTGAGACCGTACGCCCGCTGTGGGAGACCGCGCTCGATGCCTTCGGTCCCGACCGTCTGATGTACGGCGGTGATTGGCCGATGTCCGTGCCCGACGGCGGGTACCAGGCGACGTGGGAGGTGATGCGCGAATGTCTGTCTGAACTGGGCGAAACCGAGCGCTCTGCCGTGCTCGGCGGCACGGCGGAGTCGGTCTATCGCTCGCAAATAGTCCGACCTCTGTGGCCGCAAAGACACGAAACAGACTCAATTGTCGCTGACTATCCCCTAAACATCCGATGAGTAGTACACTCACAATTGCCCGACAGCTTGATTGATCCACGGCTTGACGAAATCGATTTCATATCTTTGACTGGTCGTATCTGAATCTCAATGAAGAGAGGCACACACGTGTTGAGTGGAATCCACCCGATCCTCCACGGCGAGCTGCTCGCCGCGCTCGATCGGCTCGGCCACGGCGATGAACTCGTCGTCGCCGACGCGAACTTCCCGGCGCACCGGGTCGGCGAGGTCGTCGTCGAAACGCCGGCACTCGCGGCCGCCGAGGTCGTCGCGGCCATCCGCACGGTCGTGCCGCTCGACGGGTACGAAGGCGCGTCCGTGCTGCTGATGGAGGCAGAGGGCGGCGAGGTCCTGCCGGTGCAGCACGAGCTCGTGACCGCTGCGGATGCCGCCCCCGACCGCGTCGACGAGCTCGAGCGCTTCGAGTTCTACGAACGGGCCATCGGCGCACAGCTCGTCGTGCGCACGGGGGAGTTGCGGCCGTATGGCAACCTCATCCTCCGTAAGGGCGTCGTGAATGCCTACGAGTCCCGAGGAGCGGCGCGATGACCCCGGAAACCACCACGACGACGGCGCTCCTCGACCTCTCGGGCGTCAGCAAGGGCTTCCCCGGAGTGCAGGCCCTCGACGACGTGCGACTCGAGCTGCGGCACGGCGAGGTGCTCGCTCTCGTCGGCGAGAACGGCGCGGGCAAGTCGACCCTCATGAAGCTGCTCGCGGGCATCTACACGCCCGACGCAGGCACGTTCCGCCTGAACGGCGAGGAATTCTCGATCGAAGGCCCCCGCCATGCGCAGGAGCTCGGCATCGCGATCATCCACCAGGAGTTCAACCTCATGCCCGACCTCACGGTCGCGCAGAACATCTTCATCGGGCGTGAGCCACGCTCGGGTGGCGTGTTCCTCGACGACCGGGCACTCAACCGCAGCGCGCAGGAGCTGTTCGACCGGCTCGGGCTCACGATCGATCCGACCGAGCGCGTCGAGCACCTCACGGTGGCGCGCCAGCAGATGGTGGAGATCGCCAAGGCCCTCTCGTTCAACGCGAAGGTGCTCATCATGGATGAGCCGACGGCGGCCCTGAACGACGCCGAGGTCGAAGTGCTCTTCGAGCTCATCCAGCGATTCCGTACGCCCGACACCGGCGTGATCTACATCTCGCACCGTATGGACGAGCTCGCCCGCATCTCGGATCGCATCACCGTGCTCCGCGACGGCCGCTACATCGACACCCTCGAGACGGCGACCTCGACCGTCGGCGAGGTCATCTCCCTCATGGTCGGCCGCACGATCACGGGCGAGCAGCGCCCGGGGCAGGTGCAGCGCTCGCCCGACGTGGTCCTCAGCGTCGCGGGGCTCTCCACGAAGAAGCTGCTGAAGAACGTCGGATTCGAGCTGCACCGCGGCGAGATCCTCGGATTCGCGGGACTCATGGGCGCCGGCCGCACCGAGCTCGCGCGGGCCATCGTCGGCGCCGACCCCATCGAGTCCGGACGCATCACGGTCGACGGTCGCGAAGTGCAGATCGGCAATCCGGCCGATGCGGCCCGGCTCGGCATCGGCTATCTCTCCGAGGACCGCAAGCGACTGGGCGTCGTGCTCGAACAGGATGTCGCCACGAACATCGTGCTGAGCACCCTGCCGGCGTTCACCTCGAAGGCCGGGTTCATGCGAGACGGCGCGATCATCCGCACCGCACGCGAATTCATCGGCCGGCTCCGCATCAAGACGCCCTCGGCGAATCAGCTCGTGAAGAACCTCTCGGGCGGCAACCAGCAGAAGGTCGTCATCGCCAAGTGGCTCGCGAAGGACTGCGACATCCTCATCTTCGACGAGCCCACTCGCGGCATCGACGTCGGCGCGAAAGACGAGATCTACGCGCTCCTCGAGGAGCTCGCGCGACAGGGCAAATCGATCATCATGATCTCCTCCGAGCTTCCCGAGGTGCTTCGGATGAGCCACCGTATCGCGGTCATGTGCGAAGGCCGGCTCAACGCGGTGCTCGACAACGCCGAGGCGACGCAGGAGATCGTCATGGACTACGCAACGCGCTTCAGCGCTGAAGGAACGGTGAGTTGAATTGACGACGACGGCCCCACAACAACCAGCAACCAAGGATGCTGCGACGAGCGCCGTGCGCGCTCGGCTCCGCGGCCAGATCCAGCAGCTCCTCGCCTTCGCGAGCCTCATCGCGATCGTCGTGTTCTTCTCGATCGCCAATGACCGATTCCTCACGTGGGCGAACGTGACCGGCATCCTGCTCGCGGCGACCGTGGTCGGCCTGCTGGCCCTCGGCACGACGTTCGTCATCATCACCGGCGGCATCGACCTGTCGATCGGCACCGGCATGACGCTCTCCGCGGTGATGACGGGCGTGTTCCTCACCTACCTGGGCATGCCGCTGTGGCTCGGCGTCATCCTCGCGATCCTGTTCGGCGGACTGCTCGGCTTGATCAACGGCGTCAACGTCGCGGTGCTCAAGATCCCGCCGTTCATCGCGACACTCGCGATGATGCTCGTCGCCGCTGGGCTCTCGCTCGTCATCTCGGGCACGGCGCCGATCTACTTCAAGGAGACGCCCGATTTCGTGCGGCTCGCGACGGGGTCGCTCATCCCCGGCATCCGGTTCCCGAACGGCGTGCTCATCTTCATCATCGTCGCGATCGTCGCGGGCGTGATCCTGAAGAAGACGCTCCTCGGGCGCTACACGTTCTCGATCGGATCGAATGAGGAGGCCACCGAGCTCTCAGGCGTGAACGTGACGAAGTGGAAGATCGCGATCTACACCTTCGCGGGCCTGTTCACCGGACTCGCCGGCGTGCTGCTCGCCTCCCGGCTGTCGTCGGCCCAGCCTGCACTCGGCATGGGCTACGAGCTCGAGGCGATCGCCGCGGTCGTGATCGGCGGCACCTCGTTGCAGGGCGGCAAGGGCTCGATCGTCGGCACCGTCATCGGCGCGCTCATCATGGCGGTGCTCACGAACGGCCTGCGCATCATGTCGATCCCGCAGGAGTGGCAGTCGGTCGCGGTCGGCGCCGTCATCCTCATCGCCGTCTACCTCGACATCCTCCGGCGGAAGAACGCCTAGACGTCCGGCCCTCGCGGGCCGGAACGATTGCACCAACACACAACAAAGGAGTTCGATCATGCGAAAGCGTTCATTCGGCGTCGCGGCGGGGCTCGTCGCCGCTGCGCTCGTTCTCAGCGGCTGCGCGGGTGGCGGCGACGGCGGCGACGGTGCCGGCGGCGGCGATGGCGACAAGCCGTACATCGCCCTCGTCTCGAAGGGCTTCCAGCATCAGTTCTGGCAGGCCGTCAAGGAAGGCGCCGAGCAGGCTGCCGAGGAGTTCGACGTCGAGATCACCTTCGAGGGCCCTGACACCGAGGCCGACGTCGACCAGCAGTTGCAGCAGCTCCAGACGGCACTCGACAAGGGTCCCGACGCGATCGGCTTCGCCGCGCTCGACAGCCAGGCGGCCGGTCCCTACCTGCAGCAGGCACAGGATGCCGGCATCCCCGTCATCGCGTTCGACTCGGGTGTGGACAGCGACATCCCCGTGACGACCGCCGCGACCGACAACAAGGCCGCCGCGGCAGAGGCTGCCAAGCACATGGTCGAGCTCGTCGGAGGCACAGGCAAGATCGCGCTCGTCGTGCACGACCAGACCTCGGTCACGGGCGTCGATCGTCGTGACGGTTTCGTCGAGTACATCGAGGAGAACGCACCCGACATCGAGATCGTCGACATCCAGTACGGCGGCGGCGACCAGCTGAAGTCCACCGACCTCGCCAAGGCGATCCTGCAGGCCAACCCCGACCTGAAGGGCATCTACGGCTCCAACGAGGGTTCGGCGATCGGCGTCGTCAATGCCGTCACCGAGCTCGGCCTCGAGGGCCAGCTCACCGTCATCGGCTTCGACTCGGGCCAGGCGCAGATCGATGCGATCACCAGCGGCCTGATGGCCGGCGCGATCACGCAGAACCCGGTCGGCATCGGCTACGAGACCGTGAAGGCGGCCGTCGAGGCGCTCGACGGCAAGGAACTGCCGAAGAGCATCGACACGGGCTTCTTCTGGTACGACGAGACCAACATCGAAGACCCAGAGATCCAGGCCGTGCTCTACGAGTAGGACCGGATGTCGCGGAGGGGGTGACGGCTGGGGCCGGCACCCCCTCCGTCATGCCGTACCCTCCGCGCGGAGGCTCAGAGCGCGGAGCGGAGCCACTGCTCCACACCGCTCACGTGGGCGACCGTGAGCGCGGAGGCGAGTTCGCCGTCGCCCGTGGTGATCGCCTCGAGGATGGCGTGGTGCTCTGCGAGGGTGCGACCGACCGCGTCTTCCTGCGTGATGCCGCGCCAGATGCGTGCTCGCACGGTGTGGCTCGAGAGGGAGTCGATGAGACCCGCGAGGTAACTGTTGCCGGTGGCATCCGCGATGCCGCGGTGGAACTCGAGGTCGTGGGCGACGAGGCCTTCGACGTCGGTCGCGTGGTCGACGCTCTCGATGACCTCGCGCAGGCGAGCGAGGTCGTCTTCGTCGGCGTTGCGAGCGGCCAGGGCGGATGCCGCGGGCTCGAGGATGCGACGCACGGCGAAGATCTCGAGCACTGACTGGTCGTCGTGCAGGTCGACGACGAATGACATGGCCTCGAGCAGCAGACGAGGCTCGAGGCTCGTGACATAGGTGCCGTCGCCGCGCCGCACATCGAGCACGCGGATGACCTCGAGCGCCTTGACGGCTTCGCGGAGCGACGAGCGGGACAGGCCGAGGCGCTCGCTCAGCTCCTTCTCGGGAGGGAGCCGGTCGCCGGGAGCGAGCTCGCCGGCGAGGATCATCTCTTTGATGCGCAGGATCGCTTCGTCGGTGACCGCCATGCGGGCATAGTACCTCGCATCGGGCCAGACATCAGATCTCTGCGCCGGCGGCGCGCCAGAGATGCATGCTCGCGTAGCTGCGCCACGGGGCCCAGCGCGCGCCGATCGCCTCGAGAGCGGATGGTGTCGACGGGAGCCCGAGCCGGCCGGCGCCGTTGCGCAGCGCGAGGTCGCCTGTGAGCAGCACGTCGGGCGCTCGAGTGACCCGCATCGCGAGGTAGCCGGCCGTCCATGAACCGATGCCCGGCACGGCCAGGAGGTCGGCCTGCAATTCGTCGCGCTCGCGCTCGGCCGCCACGACGAGCTCGCCCGAATCGAGCCGGCGGGCGACGTCGAGAATCGTGCGCACGCGCGCGGCCGGCCCGCGGAGCACTTCGGCACCGCCTTCGGCGATCGCCGCCGCCGTCGGGAAGAGCACGCCCGCTGCGGTCGAGGCGACGCGCTCGCCGAGCTCGGCGGCCACTCGCGAGAGGGTGGTGCGGGCGGACTTCACCGAGACCTGCTGCCCGATAAGGGCACGGAAGACCAACTCGTGCGGGTCGAGGCATCCGGGCACGCGCATGCCGGGAGTCGCGGCGACCGATGCGGCGAGCGCCGGGTCTGCCGCGAGGGCGGCGTCGATCGCGACCGCATCGGCATCGAGGTCGAACAAGCGGCGCACTCGCGCGACGAGCGGCGGCAGGTCGGCGAGGCTCGAGAGCCTGGCCTCGACGTCGATCGAGGGCGCGGCGTCGCCACCGGTCGCGGCGAAAACAACGAGCGCAGGCCCGCCGGGCAGGCGCAGCGTGCGCTCGAACCGATCGGGGCTCGCCACCTCGACGCCGTCGACGGCGCGAGCGGCGAGCCACTCGAAGACGCCCGCGGCGTCGAACGGCGGCCGCGCGGGCAGGCGCAGGTGCACGACTCCCGCCTCGGTGTCGAGCAGCCCGGTGTCGAGCTGCTGCCGCGCGGAGCCGCGGTCGCGCTCGCGCTGGCGCACGCGCGCTGCGAGTCGCAGCTCGAGCGGACTGCGCTCGTAGACGGCTCGAATCGTGTCGTTGAACTGGCGAATGCTGCCGAAGCCCGAGGCGAACGCGACATCCGCGGCGGGCAATGCCGTGGAGGTGAGCAGGGCTCGAGCGGTCTGCGCGCGGTGTGCGCGCGCGAGGGCCAGCGGGCCGGCGCCGAGCTCTGCGGTGAGCACGCGGGTGAGGTGACGGCTCGTGTAGCTGAGCCGGGCGGCCAGGCCCGGCACGCCCTCGCGCTCGACGACGCCGTCGGCGATGAGGCGCATCGCCCGGGCGGCGAGGTCGTCGCGCAGGTCCCACTGGGGGGAGCCGGGGACCGCGTCGGGCAGGCAGCGCTTGCACGCCCGCAGGCCTGCTTCGTGGGCGGCCGCCGCCGTGAGGTAGAAGCTCACGTTCGTGGCCTTCGGCAAGACCGCCGGGCAACTCGGCCGGCAGTAGATGCCGGTCGAGTGCACGCCCGTGATGAACTGCCCGTCGAAGCGCGCGTCGCGTGCCTGCATCGCCCGATACCGCTCGGCGAACACGGGGTCGGCGAGCGGGTCGACGCGCCTGCGGCCCGCCCGTGTGGCGCTCGAGGGCGCTTCAGGCGAGGGCCGCTCGGGTGCGCTGATCGTCGAGGTCATGATCCCAGCCTCGCACGACCTGACGACATCGACCGGCGGAAATCGGACATCGGCGCCGCCGCTAGTGTGGAGGGATGCCGCATGCCGTCATCTCCCTGCTGCACGACGCCCTCGGGGCATCCGTCTCCACCGACGCCGCAGCGCTCGAGGCGACGCGCGAGGATCGCTCCGGTTGGCGCAGCGCCACCCCGCCCATCGCCGTCGTGCACGCGGCATCCGTCTCCGAGGTGCAGGCCGTGATGCGCATCGCGCACTCGACCGGAACGCCCGTCGTGCCGCGCGGCGCCGGCACTGGCCTCGCGGGCGGCGCGATCTCGAGCCCCGGTGCGATCGTGCTCGACCTGTCGCGCATGAACCGCATCCTCGAGGTCTCCCAGGCCGACGAGCTCGCCGTCGTCGAGCCGGGTGTGCTCAACGGCGACCTCAACGACGTGCTCGCCCCGCTCGGCCTCTGGTTCGCGCCAGATCCTGCGAGCCGCGCGATCTCCTCGATCGGCGGCAACATCGCCACGAACGCCGGCGGGCTGCTGTGCGCCAAGTACGGCGTCACCCGCGAGGCGGTGCTCGGCCTCGCCGTGGTGCTCGCCGACGGGCGGTTGCTTCGCACGGGCCACCGCACGGTCAAGGGCGTCACGGGCTACGATCTCACGGCCCTGTTCACGGGGTCGGAGGGCACGCTCGGCGTCATCGTCGAGGCCACCGTGCGACTTCGGCCGCTCATCGACGGCGACGTCGTCACGGTCGCCGCGGCGTTCCCCGACGTCGAGGCCGCGGCGCGCGCCTCGGCCGGCGTCACGGCCGCGCGCATCAGGCCGGCCGTGCTCGAGCTCATCGACGCGGCGGGCCTCG
>NZ_SDPN01000023.1 GCF_004134825.1 Agromyces albus | reverse complement strand
CCACGCCGCGGGCCACGGCGGCGAAGGGGGCGGCAGCGTCCACGGCGCGGAGCCGCGCGGCGGCGGCGGCGAGCAGTCAGCGCCAGGCATTGCGCGTGGCGGCCTCGCTCACGACCGAGACGACGGCGGCAGAACGATCGCGCCGTAAGGCCACCGAGGAGTCGCCCTCCGTCGAGGTCGCCACTCCGTCGACCGCCGAGGCGCCCGCCGGGCGATCCGAGATCGACGAAGAGACGGTCGAGCGCGCGCCCTCACGTGCGGCCGCCGAGGTGACCGAGCCCGCGAGGGCGATTCCGCAGCCTGAGGCAAGCTCCGGGGCCGCGATCATCGAGCCCGCGAGGGCGATTCCACAGCCTGAGGCAAGCTCCGGGGCCGCGATCATCGAGCCCGCGATATCCGATGCCATCGCGACGGCGACCGAGGTGCCGACCGCCGAGGTGCCGACCGCCGAGGTGGCGGCCGCCGACGTGCCGGCCGCCGAGATGTTGGCCACCGAGGTGCCGGCCACTGAGGTGCCGACCGCCGAGGTGCCGGCCACCGCCGCCCAGGCCGTCGCCGTCATTCCCGTGCCGAAGAAGCCGACGCCACGCAAGAAGCGCACACTGCGCGTCGCACGTCCGGCTCCTCCCGCCGACGCGCCTCGAGTGCTCGCGATCGATGGCCTCGTCAAGCGCTTCGGCCCGAACACCGCGGTCGATGGCATCTCGCTCGACGTGCGCGCCGGATCGTTCTTCGGTCTCGTCGGGCCGAACGGCGCGGGCAAGACCACCACGCTGTCGATGGTCACCGGACTGCTCAGGCCCGACGCGGGCACCGTGCGCATCCACAACATCGATGCGTGGGACAACCCTCGAGCTGCCAAGCGCGCCACCGGCGTGCTGCCCGACCGCTTGCGCCTCTTCGACCGCCTGACGGGCGCCCAGCTCCTCTATTACTCGGGCGTGCTCAGGGGGCTCGACAACCGCACGGTGCGTGAGCGGAGCGCCGACCTCATCGCGGCCTTCGGGCTCGAAGACGCCGTCGACCGCCTCGTCGCCGACTACTCGGCGGGCATGACGAAGAAGATCGCCCTCGCGTGCGCGATGATCCACTCGCCGCGACTGCTGGTGCTCGATGAGCCGTTCGAATCCGTCGACCCGGTGTCGGCTGCGAACCTCACCGACATCCTCGAGCGGTACGTCGCGGGCGGCGGCACGGTCGTGCTGTCCAGCCACGGCATGGACCTCATCGAGCGGGTCTGCGACTCTGCAGCGATCATCGTCGCGGGGCGGGTGCTCGCCGCGGGCACCCTCGACGAGGTGCGTGGCGGCCAGACCCTCGAAGACCGATTCGTCGAACTCGCAGGCGGACGCAAGGCAGCGGAGGGCATGGAATGGTTGCACAGTTTCTCCGACTGAAACTGCGCCTGCTCGCGAACATCTTCCGGCGGAGCCCCTGGCAAGTCGTGGGCATCGTCGTCGGGCTCATCTACGGGCTCGGTGTGGCCGTGATGCTCTTCGCCCTGCTCGTCGGCCTGCGCTTCGCGGGCGACGTCGAGGTGATCCGCGACGCGTTCATCGTCGTCGGGGCGGCGACGATCATCGGATTCATCGTGTTCCCGCTCGTGTTCGGGGTCGATGACACGATGGACCCGAGGCGGTTCGCCCTCTTCGGGGTGTCCAACCGCACGCTCGCGTTCGGTCTCGCGGTCGCAGCGGTGGTCGGCATTCCCGCTTTCGTGCTCGCGATCGTGCTGCTCGGCACGGTGTTCACGTGGTCGCGCGGGCCTGCCGAGCTCCTGCTCGCGATCATCGCGGCGGCGATGGCATTCGCCACGTGCATCCTGATCGCCCGCGTCGCAACCGGGCTCGCATCGCTCCTGCTCGCCACTCGCCGGGCCCGCGAACTCATGGGGGTGCTCGGCATCCTGCTCATCGTGATGCTCTCGCCGATCCTCGTCGTGCTCGTGACGACCGATTGGGCGAGCTCGGGCCTCGGGGTGCTCGAGTCGATCGCAGGCGTGCTCGGCTGGACGCCCCTCGGCGCCGTGTTCGCGATTCCCGGCGACGCTGCAGCGGGCGACTGGGGTGCAGCGATCCTGAAGCTCCTGATCGCCGCGGCGACCGTCGGCGCGATCTGGCTGGGGTGGCAGGGGCTCGTCGCGCGCATGCTCGTGACACCGGGTCGCGAGGCATCCGCGAAGAGCTACCGCGGCCTCGGCTGGTTCGACCGGATGCCGCACGGCGCCACCGGCGCGGTCGCCGCCCGCAGCCTCACCTACTGGTTCCGCGATGCGCGCTACTGGGTGTCGCTCGTGATGGTGCCGATCGCGCCCGTGTTCGTGATGGTGCCGCTCAGCCTCGCCGGCATCCCGCTCATCTACGTCGCGCTCATTCCGGTGCCGCTCATGTGCCTGTTCCTCGGCTGGAGCCTTCACAACGACACCGCCTACGACAGCACCGCGGTCTGGCTGCACGTGGCCTCCGGCGTGCGCGGGGCGGCAGATCGCGCGGGGCGCATCGTGCCGGTGCTGATCGCGGGCGTGCTCGTCATCGGACTCGGAAGCGCCGTCACGGTGTTCGTGCTCAACGACTGGCGGCTGCTCCCGTCGGTGCTCGGCGTCAGCACCGCCCTGCTCTTCGCGGGACTCGGGCTCGGCTCGTTCACCTCGGCGCGGTTGCCGTATCCGGCGGTCAAGCCCGGTGACAGCCCCTTCCAGGCGCCCCAGTCGACGGGGACCATCACCGCGCTCGTGCAAACCGTCACGATGTTCGGTTCACTGCTCATCGCGTCGCCTGCCGTCGTCTTCGCCGGCCTCGGGATCCTCGTCGACCCGGCCTGGTTCACGGCATCGTTCGTGGCCGGCGTGGGCCTCGGGCTCGTCGTGCTCGTGTTGGGTATCTGGGGCGGCGGTCGCGTCTTCGACCGTCGCGGCCCTGAGATCCTCGCGGCCGCCCTGCGTGCGTAGGGCGTCGCGGGCCGAGGACGAGGTGGCGGGTTCGTTGCGTAGAATCGAAGGCATGATTCGACCCGTGCACGCGAGCATCGCCGACCCGGATGCCCCCGGCGGCGGCACCTCGGTCCTCGACCGCGAACTCGAGGAGCTCCTCGAGAAGGAGACGATCGAGCCGGGTGACCACGAGCGCTTCTCGCACTACGTGAAGAAGGAGCAGATCCTCGAGTCGGCGATGACCGGCAAGCCGGTGCGTGCGCTGTGCGGCAAGAAGTGGACCCCCGGGCGCGATCCCGAGAAGTTCCCGGTGTGCCCGTCGTGCAAGGCGATCTACGAGCGGCTCAAGTCCGAGTGATTCCCGGGGCGGGGTGATTCCCGGCGCGTCAACGGTAGACCGTGGGGATCACGGCATCGCCGCGCCCGAGTCGGAACGCGTCGATGGGGAGCTCCTGCATGACCTCGGCACGGTGCGCTCGCGCGGCATCCGTGCCCGCCTTGCCGAGGTAGGCCGGATCGGCCTTGCCGCCCGTCATGAACCGCACCATGAGCGGACGAAGCGACGTGCCGGCCTCGAACTCGGCCTCGCCGTCGGGGCCATCGCCGACGAACACCATCTCCTCGCGGGCGGTTCGAGTGGAATCGAGCCGGCGCGCGGCGTTCTTGCGGCCCCCGACGCTCAGCTTCTGAGTCGACGACTTCGCCACGGCCACCCATTCGCCGGCGCCGTCGCGCCGCGCGACGAGCTTGAAGACCATGCCCGCCGCCGGGAAGCCCGAGCCGGTGACGACGGCCGTGCCGACGCCGTAGGAGTCGACGGGTGCAGCTGAGAGGGCCGCGATCATGAACTCGTCGAGGTCGCTCGTGACGGTGATCTTCGTGTCGACGGCGCCGAGTTCGTCGAGCTGCTCGCGCACCGCGGCGACGACTGTGGGCAGGTCACCGGAGTCGATGCGCACGGCACCGAGACCGAGCCCGGCGATCCGCACGGCGCGGTCGACACCCTCGGCGATGTCGTACGTGTCGACGAGCAGGGTGGTCTTCGGGCCGAACGCGTTGACCTGCGCCTGGAACGCGTCTTCCTCGGAGTCGTGCAGCAGCGTGAAGGCGTGTGCCGCCGTGCCCATCGTCGGGATGCCCCACGTGCGGCCGGCTTCGAGATTGCTCGTCGCATCGAAACCGGCGATGTACGCAGCGCGCGCCGCTGCGATCGCGGCATGTTCGCTCGTGCGGCGAGAGCCCATCTCGACGACGGGCCGGCCGAGCGCGACCGAGACCATGCGCGCCGCGGCGCTCGCTACCGACGAGTCGTAGTTGAGGGTCGACAGCACGAGCGTCTCGAGCATGACCGCTTCGGCGAAGGTCGACTGGATCGTCAGCAACGGTGAGCCGGGGAAGTACGCCTCGCCCTCGCGGTATCCCCAGATGTCGCCCGAGAAGCGGTAGTCGGCGAGCCAGTCGATCGTCGCAGGCCGCACGACCTCGTGATCGCGCAACCACTCGAGCTCGGCGTCGGCGAATCGGAACTGATCGATGAGCTCGAGCAAGCGGCCGGTGCCGGCGACGATGCCGTAGCGGCGTCCGTCGGGCAGCCGCCTCGCGAAGGCCTCGAAGAGGCTCTCTCGGTGCGCGGTGCCGTCGAGCAGTGCGGCGTCGACCATCGTCAGTTCGTAGCGGTCGGTGAAGAGCGCAGCAGACCCGGTCACACGGTCAGCCTATCGGTGACACCTCGGCCAGTCGGCGACGTGCAGGCGGTGCTGCGGAGGGAGTGCCGCGGCCGACGGCGATGGCGTTCCCGGCGGTGATGAGCACGAGGCCGGCGATCTGCCACGCGCCGAGCGTCTGACCGAGCACGATGAGACCCGCGACCGCGGCGGCGGCCGGATGCACGCTCTGGAGCACCCCGAAGAGCTGGCGAGGAAGGCGGCGGAGCACGAGGAGGTCGATCGAGTAGGGGAGCGCGGACGACAGGATGCCGGCGGCGAGGGCGACGAGGGCGACGCGGAGGAGCTCGTGCGGGTCGAGCCCGACGAGAACGATGACGAGGATCGGCGAGGTGAGGATCGCGGCGACGAGGCTCGCGATCGCCGTGCCCTGGATGCCGGGGAGACTGCGTCCGGCACGCTGGCTCAACAGGATGTATGCCGCCCAGGCCGCGGCCGCCGCGAGGCCGAGGAGGATGCCCACGACATCGAGCCCCGGCACGGTGCCGGTGAGGAGCACGACCCCGATCCCGGCGATGACGGCGCACACCAGGTCGAACCGCCGCCGGGAACCGAGGAGCGCGACGGCGAGCGGGCCGAGGAACTCGAGCGTCACCGCGAGTCCGAGACCGATTCGCTCCACGGCGCCGTACAGGGTGAGGTTCATCACGACGAGCACGAGGCCGAGCAGGATGGCGGGTCGCACGGTCGGCCAGCGAAGTCCGCGGAGTTGCGGCCGGGCGACGGCGAGCAGTGCGATCGCCGCGACGGCCTGCCGGAGCGCGACGACGCCGGCGGGCCCGACGAGCGGGAAGATCGTCGCGCCGATCGCCGCGCCGACCTGCACCGACACGGCGCCCCCGACGGCAGCGCCCGCTGCGATCCGTTCCCGTGCCATACCCTCACGCTACGACGCAATTGGTGCAGTGAGAAATGCAATCCACGTCGATTGATACGCTGGTCACATGAGTGTCGACCTTCGGCAGTTGCGGGTGCTCGTCGCGGTCGACGACGAGCGCTCGTTCACGGCGGCCGCTGATCGGCTCGGGATGTCGCAAGCGAGCGTCTCCCGGTCGCTCGCGTCGCTCGAGCACGAGCTCGGAACGCCGCTCATGCACCGCACCACTCGTCGCGTGGAGCCCACCGACGCGGGCATCGCCTTCACGGCAACGGCCCGGCGCGTGCTCGCCGAGCTCGACCGCGCGGTGACCGAGGCCCGCGGGGAGCGCTCCGTCGTGCGCATCGGGTACGCATGGGCCGCGCTCGGCGCGCACACCACACCCGTGCTCCGCGCGTGGAATCGAGCGCATCCGGCGACGCCCCTTCGGCTCGTGCGCATCAATCGGCGCGATGCCGGCCTCGTCGACGGCCTCGTCGACCTCGCCGTGGTGCGGCATCCGGTGGAACGGTCTGATCTCGACTCCGAGCTCGTCGGCGTCGAACCGCGCGTGGTCGTGCTGCCCGTCGACCATCCCCTCGCCGATCGCGAGGAGGTCGGCCTCGCCGAGCTGGTCCCGTTCATCGTCGCCGTCGACCGGCACACGGGGACGACGAGCGCCGCCCTCTGGTCGGAAGCAGGGCTCGAGGCGCCGCCGATGACCCAGACGGGCGACGTCGAGGAGTGGCTCGACCTCATCGCGGCAGGCGACGCGATCGGCGTCACCGCCGAGGCGACGGCCCACCAGTCCCCTCGCCCGGGTGTGGTTTTCGTGCGCATTCACGACGCACCGCCGATCGAGGTGCACCTCGCGTGGCACCGTCAGTACCGGCATCCGGAGGCCACGAAGGTCGCTCGTGCCATCCGCGCCGCCTACGACGGCGCCGCCCTCACCTAAGCTTGGATGTCGTGACGGACGCACCGATCGGAATCTTCGACTCCGGCGTCGGCGGTCTCACCGTCGCTCGGGCGGTGAAAGACCAGCTGCCGAACGAGTCGATCCTCTACATCGGCGACCTCGAGCACTCGCCCTACGGCCCGAAGAAGATCGCCGACGTGCGCGGCTACGCGCTCGCCGTGCTCGACGACCTCGTGGCGCAAGGCGTGAAGATGCTCGTCATCGCGTGCAACACCGCGTCGGCGGCGATGCTCCGCGACGCCCGTGAACGCTACGACGTGCCCGTCGTCGAGGTCATCCAGCCGGCCGTGCGCCGCGCCGTGTCTGCCACAAGGCGCGGGCGAGTGGGCGTGATCGGCACCGAGGGCACGATCGGCTCGCGCGCCTACGACGACGCGTTCGCCGCGGCCCCGCACCTCGAGCTGTTCTCAGCGGCGTGTCCACGATTCGTCGAATTCGTCGAGGCCGGCATCACGACCGGAGACGAATTGCTCGCCGTGGCCGAGGAGTACCTCGCGCCGCTCCGCAGGGCTGACATCGACACCCTCGTGCTCGGGTGCACGCACTATCCGTTCCTGAAGGGCGCGATCTCCTACGTCATGGGCGAGGACGTCACGCTCGTCTCGAGCGACGTCGAGACCGCGAACGACGTGTACCGTGTGCTCGTGAGCACCGGCATGGAGCGCCGCGCTGCGCTGCCACCCACCTATCGCTACGAGGCGACGGGGCACTCCACGAGTGACTTCCTCGACCTCGCCCACCGCCTCATCGGCCCCGAGATCCCGAGCGTCGAGCTCGTGGAGACCGGCGCCGTGACCCTTCCCGACCACGCACAGCTTCGACAGGAGATCCGATGACCGAGGCATCCGAGACAATCACGCCCACCACCGCCGTTCGCGCCGATGGCCGCACCGCCGACGAGCTGCGAGTGGTGACGATCGAGCGGGGCTGGAGCGAGCACGCCGAGGGCAGCGCGCTCGTCTCGTTCGGCCGCACCAAGGTGCTGTGCACGGCGTCGTTCACGAACGGCGTGCCGCGCTGGATGTCGGGCAAGGGCCGCGGCTGGGTCACCGCCGAGTACGCGATGCTGCCCCGAGCGACGAACACGCGCAACGACCGCGAGTCGGTGAAGGGACGCATCGGGGGCCGCACGCACGAGATCAGCCGCCTCATCGGCCGGAGCCTGCGCGCCGTCGTCGACACCAAGGGCCTCGGCGAGAACACCATCCAGATCGACTGCGACGTGCTGCAGGCCGATGGCGGCACCCGCACGGCGGCGATCACGGGCGCCTACGTCGCGCTCGCCGACGCGATCGAGTGGGCGCGCGAGAAGAAGTTCATCGGCCAGCGCGCGAAGCCGCTCATCGACACCGTCTCGGCGGTCTCCGTGGGCATCATCGACGGCGTGCCGATGCTCGACCTCGCCTACGTCGAAGACGTGCGCGCCGAGACCGACATGAACGTCGTGGCCACCGGGCGCGGGCTCTTCGTCGAGGTGCAGGGCACTGCCGAGGGCGCGCCGTTCGACCGTCGCGAGCTCGATTCGCTGCTCGACCTCGCGCTCGACGGCACCGCCGAGCTCACCCGCATCCAGCAGTCCGTGCTCGCTCGCATCGAGGCGTGATCCCGATGCCGCTCGAGTTCGTGCTCGCGAGCCACAATCAGCACAAGGTCACCGAGTTCCAGCGCATCATCGGCGAGCGGATGCCGGGCGCCGTCGTGCATGCGTACGACGGGCCCGAGCCGGCTGAGACCGGCGTCACGTTCGCCGAGAACGCGTTCATCAAGGCGCGAGCGGCCGCGCAGCACACGGGACGCATCGCCCTGGCCGACGACTCCGGCATCTGCGTCGACGTGCTCGGCGGCGCTCCCGGCGTATTCTCCGCACGCTGGGCCGGGTCGGCGGCGGGCGACGAGGCGAACGTGCGACTGCTGCTCGACCAGCTGAGCGACATCCGCCGGCCCCATCGTGGCGCCGAGTTCCGGTGCACGATCGCACTCGTGGTGCCCGGCTCGGTGCTCGCCGGCGGGCACGAGTTCACGGCCGAGGGTCGCTGGCGCGGTGCGCTCGCCTATGAGCCGCGGGGGTCGCATGGCTTCGGCTACGACCCGATCTTCGAGCCCGAGGGGCTCGAGGTGACGTCGGCCGAGCTCCTCCCGGCCGAGAAGAACGCGCAGAGCCACCGGGCCCGCGCGTTCGAGGCGCTGCTGCCCGAGCTCGAGCGCATCGCGGGCCAGCTCGAGGGCTAGGACACGCGCTCGCGACCGGCTGAGAACGCGACTCATTCCTAACTGGCCTCGATCGGCTCATCCCGACCTACGCTGAGAGGGATGGCACACTCACACGACCACGCGCACGCGCAGACCACGAACCGCACCCGGCTCTGGGTCGCGATCGCGATCACCGGCGCGTTCCTCGTCGTGCAGCTCATCGGCGCCGCCGTGAGCGGGTCGCTCGCCCTGCTCGCCGACGCCGGCCACATGGCGAGCGATCTCATCGGCCTCGTCGTCGCGCTCGTCGCCGCCGTCGTGGCGGCACGCCCCGCAACCGATCGCCAGACCTACGGCTACCGTCGCGCCGAGGTGTTCGGCGCGCTCGTGAACGGGGTCATCCTCGTCGTCGTCGCCGTTTCCGTCACTGCCAGTGCGATCGGGCGGCTGGCGACGGGCGCCGGGGGCGAGGCGCACGAGGTGCAGGGTGTGCCGATGCTCGTCGTGGCGGCCATCGGCCTGGGCGCGAACTTCGCCGCGATGCTCGTGCTCCGCGGTGGGGCGAAGGACTCGATCAACCTGCGCGGCGCCTATCTCGAGGTGTTCGGCGACATGGTGGGATCGCTCCTCGTCATCGTCGCCGCCGTCGTGATCGTGCTCACGGGCTTCGACGCGGCCGACCCGATCGCGTCGCTCCTGATCGCGGCGCTCATCGTGCCGCGCGCCGTGGTGCTGCTGCGCGACGTGGTGCGCGTGCTCTTCGAGTCGGCGCCGGCCGACACGGATGTCGCCGAGATCCGCGAGCACATCCTCGAGACGAACGGGGTGGTGGCCGTGCATGACGTGCACGTGTGGGCGATCACGTCGGGCTCGCACGTATTCAGCGCCCACGTCGAGGTGGAGCCCGAGGTGTTCGCCTCAGGCCGCACCGGAGAGCTGCTCGATGAGCTCGGCGGATGCCTCGACGAGCACTTCGACGTCGCGCACTCGACGTTCCAGCTGGAACCCGCGGGGCGGGCCGAGCACGAACAGTCGCAGCATCGGTGACGCCGTGACCGGCGATGCGTTCAGCGCTCGTCGGCGCCGCGCTCGAAGATCTTCGGGTCGAGCGCGAGGTGCTGGGCTTCGTTCTCGTCGGTGACGACGTCTTCGCCTGCCGCGGCGGCCTTCTTCGCCTTGTGGCGCTCGCTGAAGTAGTGCCAGAGCGTGATGAGCGCCGTGCCGCCCACCGCGACGAGCAGGATGATGTCGATGTACTCGCGCACGATGAAGGCGACCGGCGGAATGAAGCTCACGACGAAACCGAGCATCGTGAGGCCGAAGCCCCAGATCACAGCGCCGATGAAGTTGTAGAGCGAGTAGCGGCGGCGCTTCATGTGGCCGACGCCCGCGGCGACGGGGGCGAACGTGCGCACGATCGGCACGAAGCGCGCGAGGATGATCGTGAGCCCGCCGAACCGCTCGAAGAACGCGTTCGTGCGTTCGACGTTCTTGACGCTGAAGACCCCACTCTCCTTGCGCTCGAACACCTTCGGCCCTCCACGGTGCCCGATCTCGTAGCCGACCTCGCCGCCCGCGAACGCCGCGAGCCCGATGAGGATCGACACGAGCCAGACGTTCACGCCGAACACGCCGTTCGGCGGCACCAGTTCGGGGTTCGAGAGCAGGCCCGAGATGACGAGCAGTGTGTCGCCGGGCAGGAGGAAGCCGACGAGCAGGCCGGTCTCGGCGAAGACGATGAAGCAGACCACCAGAAGCGCCCAGGGTCCGGCCGACGCGATGATCGTCTCGGGGTCGAGCCACGGGATGAGGGCGGTATGGATCACGGGAGGAGGCTCCTGTCGTCGGACGCGGCGATAGCCGGGTCATCAGGCGGCGTGGTGTCGTTGAAGTCTACCCAGCGGATGCCTCGGCCGGCCGAGCGCGGGCGACGAATCATCCGCGAGGATGACGCCCGCCCGCGGCATCCGTCACTCAGCCCGCGAGCTCCTCGAAGACGGCACCGTTCAGGCGGAAGGATGCCCGCACCTCGTCGATGAGCACCTCGACCTGCTCGGGCGAGAGCGCAAGGTCGTTCATCGCCTCGCGGTAGCGGCGCTTGTAGCGCTCGACGCTGCGCTCGGCGACGTCGAACCGGTAGAAGGCGAGTTGCTCTGGCGTGGCGCTGTAGTGACGCGCGACGAGCGTGGCGATCGCCTGGCCGCCCGAGAGGTCGCCGAGGTAGCGCGTGTAATGGTGCGCGAGGTAGCGCACGTCGTCGCGCTGGATCTCGCGCAGGTGGGCTGCGTACGCGGCCGTCGCGGGCAGCGGCGGGTGGGCCGTTCGCCAATCGGATGCCCCGAGCGCGGCCAGGTCGGCGTCGATCGCGGCCATGCGCGCGAGCGCCGGATCGAAGACGGCGGGGTCGCCCTCACGGCTGCCGCGTTCCTCGAGGGCCTCGTACACCCACGCGAGCTGGGCGAGGTAGCGCGTGTATTCGGCTAGTGAGAGCTCGCCGCCCATGAGCGCCGTGATGAACCCGCGAGTCTCGGCGGCGCGGTGATCGTCGGCGGATGCCGCGCGCACGAGGGCTGCGACGTCGATCGGCTCGCCGTCGGAGTGGGGGCGGAGAGCGGATGAAGCGATCGTCATGAGCTGCCTTCGAGTGAGGTAAGGGTTACCTCACCTTAGGGCGCGTGAAGCTGCTGCGATAGTGCGCAGGTCGCCATTCTTGGCACTCTCGCAGGCGCTTCACTGCCCGCGGAGCCGTTCGATCTCGTCGCGGTTCAGCTCGGCGGCACGCGAGAAGAGTTCGTTGGCGAAGGCGATCTGCTCGTCGCTCAGGGTTTCGAGGTAGTCGTTCCAGCGCGCACCGACCCGGCCGTAGACCTCGCCGAAGCGCTCGAGGATCGCGCCGGCGTTCGCCGTGACGATGACCCGCCGGCGATCGTTCGGGTCTCGTTCGCGGGAGACGAAGCCGGCTCGCTCGAGTCGATCGATCGCGGTGGTGATGCCTCCGCCCGCGGTGAGCCCGGCTCGGTCGGCCAGCTCACCCGGCGTCGCGGGGCCCTGGCTCATGAGCAGGCTCGCGCACTGCAGGTCGGTGCTGTTCAGGCCGCCCCACTTCGCGACCGCCTCCTGGAAGAGCACGGCGCGAGCCATGAACTCGCGCATCACCTCGCCGGCGCGCTCGATCTCGCGATCGCGCGTTGACTTCTCGGCCATCCGCTCGTATTCTCTCTACTATCGAGAGACTCTACATTCGAGAGTCTTTTCACAGTCTACTCAAGGAGCATCCCATGTCACGGGCACTCATCATCGGAGGCGGCGTAGCCGGCCCCGCCATCGCCCTCTTCCTCCAGCGCGCCGGCTGGCAGGTCGAGATCTTCGAGGCCGGCGAACAACCCGACGAGTACGTGGGACTGTTCCTCAACGTCGCAACCAACGGGCTCGCCGTGCTCGAGCACCTCGGGCTGCGCGAGCGGCTCGTCCGCGAGGGGCACCGCTCTCCGCATATGGTCATGTGGTCGAGCACCGGGAAGCAGCTCGGCACGGTGCCGAACGGCCCAGCTCGCGACCCCGAGCGCGGCGGCGTCGTCGTGCGCCGCGGCATCCTGCATCGAGTGCTGCGCGAGGCCGTGCAGGAGGCCGGCATCCCGATCACCTTCGGGGCGCGCCTCGAATCCATCCATGAGACGGATGCCGCGGTGCACGCGACGTTCGCCGACGGCCGCACCGCGACCGGCGACCTGCTCATCGGCGCCGACGGTGTCGGTTCGCCCACCCGCCGGCACATCGACCCGAACGCCCCGGCGCCGGAGTACAGCGGACTTGTCGGACTCGGCGGGTTCGCTCACGTGCCAGGGCTCTCGCCGACGCCCGAGACGCAGCACATGGTCTTCGGCCGCCGCTCCTTCTTCGGCTACCTCGTGCGCGACGGCGGCGAGGTGTACTGGTTCGCGAACATCACGCACCCGGCGACCGACCGCGCCGCACTGCGGAAGGTGACCGCGGGGGAGTGGCTCGCCGAGCTGCGCGAGCTGCACGCCGACGATCCGTATCCCGTGCCGCAGATCCTCGAGCACGCGAGCGGCGACGTGGGCGGCTACCCGATCGACGACCTCGCGCGCGTGCCGCACTGGAGCCGCGGCCGGGTCGTGGCGGTGGGCGACGCCGTGCACGCCATCTCGCCGAGCGCCGGCCAGGGGGCATCCCTCGCTCTCGAAGATGCCGTCGCCCTCGCGCGCTGCCTGCGCGACGAACCCGATCACACCGATGCGTTCGCCGAATACCAGCGCGTGCGCCAGTCGCGCGCTGAAGCGGTCGTGGGCTATGCCCGCGCCATCAACAGGCAGAAGCGCGTGACGAAGTCTCGCCTCGGTATCGCCATCCGCGACGCCCTGCTGCCGATGTTCCTGAAGAAGGCGCGCGACGACACCCGCAACGACTGGCTCTACAACCACGAGATCACGTGGAGTGAGCCCGCTGTCGGGGGTCGGGGATAGCGTCGATCGCATGAAGTACGGGTTCATCTTCACCGGCACAGATCCGAACCTGGCGGTCGAGCTCGCGCCGCTCGCCGAGGCATCCGGTTGGGACGCCTTCTTCGTGTGGGAGGGAATCTGGGCGACCGATCCGTGGGCGACGCTCGCGGCCGCGGCGATGGTGACCGAACGCATCCGGCTCGGCACCATGCTCACGCCCGTGCCGCGCCGGCGCCCGTGGGAGCTCGCCGGGCAGACGATGACGGTCGACCGGCTCTCGAACGGCCGCGTCATCCTGTCTGCGGGGCTCGGTGTGCCAGCCGACGTCGAGCAGCGCTTCTGGATCTTCGAAGAAGACCCCGGCCGCAAGGTGCGCGCCGAGCTCCTCGACGAGGGACTCGAGCTCCTGCAGCCCCTCTGGCGTGGGGAGCCGTTCGAGTACGAGGGTGAGCACTACCACGCGCACCGCACCGACACGATGCTGCCGCCCGCCATCGTGCAGGAGCCGCGCATCACCACGTGGGTCGTCGGCGTGTGGCCGCGCAAGCGCTCGATGCGCCGCGTCGCCCGCTACGACGGCTGGATTCCGAACTACACACCGCCCGAAGCCGACGGCATCGATCCCGTCCTGCAGCAGCGCACCTACACGCCCGAGATCGCCGCCGAGGCGATCGCGTGGATCCGCGCCGAACGCGAGCAGGCTGGCCTCGCCGACGCCCCGTTCGACGTCGTGCAAGAGGGCACGACGAGCGGCACCGATGCCGAAGCGGATGCCGCGATCGTGCGCCCGTGGGCCGACGCGGGCGCCACGTGGTGGCTCGAATCCGACTGGAGCGTGCCCGCCAAGCGGGTCGCCCGCTACGCACGCGACCGCGTGCGCGCCGGGCCGCCGCGCGTGTGACGAGCGGCGGCGTCGGCCTCGTGGCGACTATTCGAGGTTGTCGACGGGCGTGGTTTCGTCCATCGGGTCGCCCTCGCTCGCGCTCGTCACCTCGGTGCCGTCCTCCGGGCCGTCGCCTGCCACCGCTGCGCGCCGGTCGGCTTCGGCGGAGGTGAGCAGATCCTCGTTGTCCAGATCCGGATCGAGCGGTGCGTCGGCGTCGCGGTCGAGGTGCGTCTGCGGTTCCTCGATCGGGTCAACGAAATCAGCCATGATCACGTTCCTCTCCTGACACGTACCTACCCACTGGTGGCACGAACGTACCGCGATGGCCCGCCGATCGGCAGAGGCTTGCGCTGCGGGAGATTAATGCCTTCGTGCCTGGGTTGCGCGGAACGAGCCCTGCTCAGCGACGACGGTACTCGACCTCGGGGCGGCCGGGGGTGCCGTAGCGGCCCGCCCGTTCGACGATGCCGGTGTCGGCGAGGTGCTCCAGGTAACGTCGAGCGGTCACGCGAGAGAGGTCGAGCTCGGCGGCGAGCTCGGCCGCCGACATCGCACCGGCGGGGGAGTCGCGCACGGCGACGCGCACCCGATCGAGAGTCTCACGAGTGAGGCCCTTGGGGAGGTCGGCGCTCGATGAGGTGCGAAGCGCCGCGAACGAGGCATCCACCTCCTGCTGGTCGGTGACGACGGCGGAACCGACGCGGCCGTGGTAGTCGCGGTAGGCCTGCAGCTTCTCGGCGAAGGCCGCGAAGTTGAACGGCTTGATGAGGTACTGCACGATGCCGAGCGAGACGGCCGAGCGCACGACGGCGGCGTCGCGCACCGCGGTGACGGCGATCACGTCGATCTCGATGCCCGACGCACGCAGCGAGCGGCAGAGGTCGATGCCCGTCGTGTCGGGCAGGTTCACGTCGAGGAGGATGAGATCGATCGGGGGAGTGCGGCCCTCCCTGGAGTCGCGGAGCAGCCGGATCGCCTCGTGGCCCGTGTGGGCGATGCCGGCGACGGTGAATCCGTCGACCCGCGCGAGGTAGGCGGCGTGCGCCTCTGCGGTGACGGGCTCGTCTTCGACGACGAGCACCCGGATCGGTTCGGACACGTGCGGCTCAGGCATCCGGGACCTCCTGTGCCGCGGCAGCCGGCGCCGATGATGGCGTGGCGACCGGAAGCGCCACCTCGAACGTCGACCCGTGCACGCCGATGCGGCCGCCGAGACGCACGACGGTCTGGCGCACGAGCGCGAGCCCGATGCCGTGCCCCGCGGCTCGTTTCGTCGTGACGCCGAGCTCGAAGACGCGATCGGCGTCGGCGGGCCCGCCACCGCTGTCGCTCACCGCGATGCGCAATTCGCCGGCCATCAGCTCGACGGCGACGTCGACGCGAGGAGTCGGGGTCGCCGCCGCCGCGTCGAGCGCATTGTCGATGAGGTTGCCGACGATCGTGATGAGGTCGCGAGCGGGCACCGAGGTCGCCTCGAGCCGGGCGGGCAGGTCGATGTCGAACACGATGCCGCGTTCGCTCGCTTGCGCGGCCTTGCCGAGCAGCAGCGCGAGGAGCACGGGTTCCTCCACGGCCGACAAGAGGCGGTCGGCGAGCGCCTGGCTGAGGGCGAGCTCAGAGCTCGCGAGGGCCGCGGCATCCGCTGCCCGATCGAGTTCGATGAGCGCGATGATCGTGTGCAGCCGATTCGCGAACTCGTGCGCTTGCGAGCGGAGCGCATCGGAGAGCGTCGTCATCGTCTCGAGCTCGCCGGTGAGCTCCTGCAGCTCGGTGTGGTCGCGGAGGGTCGTCACGGATCCGATGAGGCCGCCGCCGCGACCGCGTTCCTGCGAGACGATGACGTCGCGATCGATCACGAGCACGTGCGTCGGGGTGATCGCGATCTCGTCGACGACCGCGTCGGTGCGCCCGAACACCTCGGCGACGGCGGGCGGCAGGTCGAGATCGGCGAGCGGGACCGCGTGGCCCGGATCCCGGCGCTCGCGCCGCGGCAACCCCAGCAGTTCGGCGGCGCGGTCGTTGTAGAGCACGATCGCATTCGACCGGTCCTGCAGCACGAGCCCCTCGCCGATGGAGTGCAGCACGCCCTCGTAGTACGAGAACATGCGGCTCATCTCCTCTGCGCCGCGTCCCCAGGTGACACGCCGCAGGTACCGGCTGAGGAGCCACGCGATGACCGCCCCGATGCCGGTCATCGCGAGGGCCGCGCCGATGACGGTCGCGATGCGGCCGCCGAGCGCGACCTCGGTGTTCGAGACGGTGACGCCGACGGCGACGAGTGCGATGAGCTCACCCGCGGCGGTCTCGATGGGCACGACCGCTCGCACGGAGGGGCCGAGGGTGCCGGTGTAGGTCTCGGTGAACGCGTCGCCGTCGAGGGCGCGGTCGATGTTGCCGAGGAACTCCTGCCCGATCTGCTCAGGGTCGGGATGCGTGTACCGGGTGCGGTCGGGCGCCATGATCGTGATGAAATCGACGCCGGCCTCGGCCATCACCTCGACCGCATACGGCTGCAGGCGAGCCGTCGGATCGCCCGTGCCGAGCGACGTCTCGACGAACGGGTCGGAGGCGAGCGTCTCGGCCACCGCGAGGCTCTTCGCGGCGGCATCCCGTTCGACGTCGGTGCGGGCGTCGGCCCAGATCCACACGACGGCGAGCGTCGCGAGCGCGACGATCATCACGAGCTGGAGGGCGAAGAGCTTCGCGGCGATGCTCCAGCCACGGATCCACTGCTTCATGCTCTCCTCGCAACGCTGCCCGTCATCACTCTAGACAGGCGGAGGCGGGCGTGCACCGCGAACAGTATGAACACAAGCGGATGTCGCGGCATCCAGCATCGCATCCTTGGTCGATACCCCGCAGTTCGTCGCCGATCGGCGATGACGACCAAGGAAGGCAAGGGACGGCAATGGCGCTCCAGTCTCGCACCGAGGGCACGAAGCCCCGGCGGAGGATCGACTCCTCCCACTACCTCTACATCGCGGTCATCGTGGCCGTGCTCGCCGGTATTACGGTGGGACTCGTCGTTCCCGAGTTCGCGGTCGGCCTGAAGCCGATCGGCGACGCGTTCGTGCTGCTCATCAAGATGATGATCGCCCCGATCATCTTCTGCACGATCGTGCTCGGTGTCGGATCGATCGCGAAGGCGGCGACCGTCGGCAAGGTCGGCGGCCTGGCGCTGCTGTACTTCATGGTCATGTCGACGTTCGCACTCGGCATCGGCCTCGTCGTCGGCAACCTCATCCACCCGGGTGAGGGCCTCAACATCACCGGCGCCTCGTACGACACGAGCACGCTCGAGCCGAAGACCACGACCGAGTTCCTCCTTGGGATCATCCCGGTTTCGATGCTGTCGTCGCTCACCGATGGAAACATCCTGCAGGTGCTGTTCGTGGCGCTGCTCGTCGGCTTCGCCCTGCAGCGGATGGGTTCGAAGGGCACGCCGATCCTCGGAGCGATCCGCCAGATCCAGGCCCTCGTGTTCCGCATCCTCGCGATGATCATGTGGGTTGCGCCGATCGGCGCGTTCGGTGCGATCGCCGCCGTCGTCGGCAACACGGGCATCGCGGCCGTCATCAGCCTCGGCACGCTCATGATCGCCTTCTACATCACGTGCGCGATCTTCATCGTCGGCGTGCTGGGATCGCTCCTGTGGGCGGTCGCGCGAGTCAACATCTTCCGGATGATGAAGTACCTCGGTCGCGAGTACCTCCTCATCGTGTCGACGTCGTCGAGCGAGGTCGCCCTGCCGCGCCTCATCGCGAAGATGGAGCACGTGGGCGTCTCGAAGTCGGTCGCGGGCATCACCGTGCCGACCGGCTACTCGTTCAACCTCGACGGCACCGCGATCTACCTCACGATGGCCTCGCTGTTCATCGCGAGCGCCATGGGCACGCCGCTCTCGATCGGTGAGCAGATCGGTCTGCTGCTGTTCATGATCGTCGCCTCGAAGGGTGCCGCCGGCGTCACCGGCGCGGGCCTTGCCACGCTCGCCGGTGGACTGCAGGCGCACCGCCCCGACCTCGTCGACGGTGTCGGCGTGATCGTGGGCATCGATCGCTTCATGTCCGAGGCACGCGCGCTCACGAACTTCACCGGCAACGCCGTCGCGACGCTGCTCGTGGGCACCTGGACGAAGCAGCTCGATCGCGAGCAGCTGACGAGCGTGCTCGCCGGCGACCGGCCGTTCGACGAGTCGACCATGAGCGTCGACGACCACCTCTCGCCCGACGAGCAGGCCGAGCTCGAGCGCGAAGAGCGCCCGTCGACCGCCGCCATCGAGGCGATCGTGGGTGACCTCGAGCGCGAGAAGGCTGGGCAGGCCAGTGGCCGCTGAGTCAGCCGTCACGGCCCCGACGGGCACCGCATCCGCGGTGCCCGTCGGGCTCGCCCGTTCGTGGCTGCTCGTGCCGGGCTCTGCGCCCGACCTGGCAGACCGAATCGCGGCATCCGCTGCCGATGTCGTGATCGTCGATCTCGAAGACGGCGTCGCGGGTGCCGACAAGGGTCGCGCACGTCGTGCCCTCGTCGCGGCTGCCGAATCCGGGCTGCGCCCATGGGTGCGCATCGGCGACGCGGCGTCCGATGAGTGGCGAACGGATGTCGCGCTGATCCGCGGTCGCGGCAGCGAGCTCGTCGCGGGCATCATGCTCGCGAAGGTCGAGGCGCCCGACCACGTGCGTCGCACGGTGGACGCCCTCGATGGCGAGCTGGCGATCGTGGCCTTGGTCGAGAGCGCGCGCGGCGTCGAAGCGGCGCTCGACATCGCCGAGGCTCCGGGCGTGAGCCGGCTCGCATTCGGCAGCGGCGACTTCCGCCGCGACACCGGCGCGGCCGACGACCCGCTCGCCCTGCTCTACGCGCGCTCGCGCCTCGTCAGCACGAGTCGCGCGGCCGGCCTGCCCGGCCCGATCGACGGACCCACCGTGCCGCGCGATGTCTCGGTGCTCGAGGGCGCCTCACAGCATGCAGCATCGCTCGGCATGACCGGGCGCCTCTGCCTGCGCGAGGAGCAGGTCGCCGCGGTGAACACCGCACTCAGCCCCTCGGGCGACGAGCTCGCCTGGGCGCTCGACGTGCTCGAGACGCTCGAGCGCCACGGCATCCGCGATGGCAGCGACCTGCCCCGCATCGCGCGCGCTCGCGCCATCTGCAGTGCCGCCGAGGCGTTCAGCATCGAAGCGGATGCCGCGACGGTGCACGTGTCCGACTACGCGAACTGACCGGTCACTTCGCGACGAGGGTCGTCTCGAAGCTGTACAGGTCGGGACGGTAGCAGTGGTGGCCGTACTCGATGGCGCGACCTGAGCTGTCGAACGCGACGCGCTCCATCGTGAGCACGGGGCCGCCACGGTCGATGTCGAGCACGTCGCTTTCATCGCCCTGCGCGCGCCGTGCGCCGATCTTCTGCCGCGCGATCCGGATCGTGACGCCCCGGGCGCGGAGGATCTGGTAGAGCCCGCGTTGCTCGAGCTGCTCGGTCGTGATGTCGGCGAACTCGGCCGGCAGGTAGTTCTCGAGCACGGCGACGGGCACGCCATCAGTACTGCGCCGGCGGCGCAGGTAGACGACCTCGTCGCCGGGAGCGACGCCCAGGCTCTCCGCGACGATCTCCGTCGCCGGGACGATCTCGTGGGCGAGCACCTGGGTGCCGGGCTCGTGGTTCGAGTTCTTCAGATCCTCGTAGAGGCTCGTCAGCTCGACCTGTCGGGTGACCTGGCCCTGGACGACCTGGGTTCCGATGCCGCGGCGGCGCACGAGCAATCCTTTGTCGACGAGCTCCTGGATCGCGCGCCGAACCGTCGGACGGGAGAGGCCGAGCCGCTGGGCGATCGCGATCTCGTTCTCGAGCCGCGCGCCGGCCGGAACCGCGCCCGAGCTGATGGCCGATTGGAGCCGTGTCGACACTTGGAAGTACAGGGGCACCGGGCCCGTGCGGTCGAGGTCGGCGAAGAGCTCGTCGGGCCAGTAGGTTTCCTCGCCGGCCATAGTGTTTCCCCCGCACGTAAGCAAGATGTTCTGTCAATCTTATGTGCTCGTCACGTTGCAGGGAAAGACCCTTGTGTTATTGTTAGGACATGATCCGGCACCCGTCGACGTCAACGAAAACTCACTCAAGAGGGTTGTACAGCGAAGTATGACTGACAGGCTCACCTCCTTGGACGTATTGGCTTTCGGGCGTCTCGGCGTCGATCTCTATCCGCTGCAAGACGGCGTCGGCCTCGAGCAGGTGGAGACCTTCGGCAAGTACCTCGGCGGCAGTGCGGCGAACGTCGCCGTGGCTGCGGCTCGCTACGGCCGCAACGTCGGTCTCATCTCGCGAGTGGGCGACGATCCCTTCGGGCGATACCTGCTCCAAGAGCTGGAGCGCCTCGGCGTCGAGAATCGCCAGGTGGCCGTCGACCCGTCGCTGAAGACGCCCCTCACCTTCTGCGAGATCTTCCCGCCCGACGACTTCCCGATCTACTTCTATCGGGAGCCGAAGGCACCCGACCTCAACGTCGAGCCGAGCGAGCTCGACCTCGACGCAGTGCGGTCCGCCAAGGTGTTCTGGTTCACTGCAACGGGGCTCAGCCAGGAGCCGAGTCGCGCGGCGCACTTCACGGCGCTCGACGCCCGGGCACGAGCGCCGCACACGATCTTCGATCTCGACTATCGCCCGGTGTTCTGGTCGCAGCCCGGCGACGCCACGGCGCAAGTGAGTCGCGCCCTCGAGTACGCGACCGTGGCGGTCGGCAACCGCGAGGAGTGCGAGATCGCCGTTGGTGAGACGGAGCCGGAGCGGGCCGCCTCGGCACTGCTCGATCGGGGTGTCGAGCTCGCCATCGTCAAGCAGGGGCCGAAGGGCGTGCTCGCCAAGACTCGAAGCGAGACGGTCGAGGCTCCGCCGTACCTCGTCGACGTCGTGAACGGCCTCGGTGCGGGCGATGCCTTCGGTGGCGCGCTCTGCCACGGGCTGCTCGCAGGCTGGAACCTCGAGCAGATTCTTCGCTTCGCGAACGTCGCGGGTGCGATCGTCGCCTCTCGTCGGGAGTGCTCGACGGCCATGCCCACCGCCGCCGAAGTCGGGGCACTCATCGAGAGCGGGGTGCGTCCATGAACGCGATCCTGAGCGCCGAAGACTTCGCGCGACTTCGCGACCTGCGAGCCACCCGGCCATCGGCGATCAGCGATGCCCTCGCCGGCCGCCGTCGCCGCGAGGTCTTGCACGGCGACGGGCGCCTGTTCATCGTCGCGGCCGACCATCCCGCCCGCGGCGCGCTCGCCGTGGGCAAGCATCCCACCGCCATGGCGAACCGCTACGACCTGCTCGAGCGACTCGCGGTCGCCCTGAGCCGTCCGGGCGTCGACGGCGTGCTCGGCACACCCGACATCATCGACGACCTCGCGGCACTCGGCCTGCTCGATGACAAGGTCATCGTCGGCTCGATGAACCGCGGAGGCCTGCGCGGGGCATGCTTCGAAATGGACGATCGCTACACCGCCTACGACGTCGAGACCATGGCGCGTGAGGGCATCGACTTCGCGAAGACGTTGATCCGCATCAATCTCGAGGACCCGGCGACGGTATCCATTCTCGAGGCGACGGCGCACGCGGTGACCGAGGCGGCAGCGGCCGAATTGCCGATCATGCTCGAACCGTTCATGAGTCGGTGGGTCGACGGCCGCGTCGTCAACGACCTGACGACGGATGCCGTGATCCTCTCGGTCGCCATCGCCGCCGGCCTCGGCGCGAGCAGCGCGTACACCTGGATGAAGCTTCCCGTCGTCGCCGACATGGAGCGCGTCATGGAGGCGACCACGCTCCCGACCTTGCTCCTGGGAGGCGACGCGGGAGTCGACCCCGACGAGACCTTCGCGGCATGGGAGGACGCGCTGGCGCTTCCCGGCGTGCGCGGGCTGACCGTCGGCCGCACCCTCCTGTATCCGCCCGATGGAGATGTCGCCGCAGCGGTCGACACCGCCGCAGCGCTCGTCCACCCCGCACGCGCAGCCGTCACCGCGACATGAGCGCCATCGACCAGCGCTGGTTCCACCGCCGTGGCGCCCTCGCCCGCGACGGCTGGGAGAGTGTCGTCGACGACTCCATCCCCGGCTGGCAGCACACCGGCATCCGTGTGGCGCAACTCGAGTCCGGCGACGTGGTCGACCTCTCCGACACGGGGGTGGAGCGAATCGTCGTCCCGCTCGCCGGGTCGTTCACCGTGCAACACACCGAAGGCTCCGCCACGGAGACGACGCGACTCGGCGGCCGCGCGTCGGTGTTCGACGGTCCGACCGACGTGCTCTACCTCTCCTCGGCCGCGACCGCGGTGATCACGGGGGAGGGGAGGGTCGCCGTCGCGACCTCTCCGACGAGCGAGGTTCGGCCGACGCGTCACATCCCCGCCGCCGAGACGCCCGTCGAGCTTCGCGGCGCCGGCGCCTCCAGCCGCCAGGTCCACAACTTCGGAACGCCACAGGCACTGGATGCCGCGCGCCTGATCGTGTGCGAGGTGATCACGCCGGCTGAGAACTGGTCGTCGTACCCGCCCCACAAGCACGACGAGCACGTGCCCGGTCACGAATCGCGCCTCGAGGAGATCTACTACTTCGAGGCCGCGCCGGCGAAGGACTCCGGCACCGGTGCAGTGACGGATGCCGCGTTCGGCATGTTCGCCGCGTACTCATCGCCCGCGGGCGACATCGACATCAACGCCATGGTGCGCACGGGTGACATCGCCCTCGTGCCCTATGGCTACCACGGCCCCGCCGTGGCAGCCCCCGGGTACGACCTCTACTACCTGAACGTCATGGCCGGACCCGACCCCGAGCGGGTCTGGCTCATCAGCGACGATCCTGCGCACGCCTGGGTCCGCGACACTTGGAACGGACAGGATGTCGATGCACGCCTGCCGTTCGGCAACGAGAAGGAGGGCCTCCACTGATGGCTTCGACGAAGCGAATGACGGTCAGCCAGGCGCTCATCGAGTTTCTGGCACATCAATGGACGGTCGACGGCGACCTCCGCGAGCGCACGATCCCCGGCGTGTTCGGCATCTTCGGCCATGGAAACGTGGCGGGCATCGGGCAAGCGCTGAAGCAGGTCAATGTCGAGCAGCCCGCGCTCATGCCCTACTACCAGGCCCGCAACGAGCAGGCCATGGTGCACCAATCGGTCGGGTTTGCGCGGATGCATCGGCGCCGCGCGACGTTCGCGTCGGCGGCATCCGTCGGTCCGGGCGCGACGAACATGCTGACCGGGGCGGCGCTGGCCACCACGAACCGGCTTCCCGCGCTGCTGCTGCCGAGCGACACGTTCGCCACCAGGGTCGCCGACCCGGTGCTGCAGCAGCTCGAACAGCCCTGGGACGCCGGCCTCACGGTGAACGACGCGTTCCGGCCGTTGTCGAAGTTCTTCGACCGGGTGCAGCGCCCCGAGCAGCTCTACTCGATCGCCCTGGCCGCGATGCGAGTGCTGACCGACCCGGCGGAGACCGGTGCGGTCACGATCGCGCTCCCTGAAGACGTGCAGGCCGAGGCCCTCGACGTCCCGGTCGAGTTCCTCCACGATCGCGAGTGGCACATTCGGCGTCCGCTCCCCGAGCGCGGCGCCCTCGAGCGAGCCGTCGCAGCGATCCGCGCTGCCGAGCGGCCGTTCATCGTGGCCGGCGGCGGCGTGCTGTACTCCAGCGCCGAGGAGCAGCTGCGCATGCTTGTGGAGGCGACGGGCATCCCGGTCGGCACGACGCAAGCGGGGGGCGGCTCGTTGCCGTGGGATCACCCGCAGTACGTCGGCGCCGTGGGCGCGACCGGCACGACCGCGGCCAACCGGCTCGCCGCCGAGGCCGACCTCGTCATCGGCATCGGCACGCGCTACAGCGACTTCACCACGGCGTCGCGCACCGCGTTCCGCGATCCGGCGGTGCGGTTCGTCAACATCAACGTCGCATCGTTCGACGCGTACAAGCACGGCTCCCAGTTGCCGGTCATCGCCGACGCGCGTGAGGCCCTCGTCGAACTGTCGACCGCGCTCGAGAGATTCGTGGTCGCCGACGACTATGCGCGGCGCATCGACCGTGAGAAGGCGGAGTGGGATCGCCAGGTCGACCAGGCGTTCGCGCCGTCGGGCCGTGCGCTCCCCGGCCAGCCCGAGATCATCGGCGCCGTGCAGTCGTCGAGCGACCCGGCGGATGTCATCGTGCAGGCCGCGGGCTCACTGCCGGGTGATCTCCACAAGCTGTGGCGCGTGCGCGATCCGCTCGGGTACCACGTCGAGTACGCCTACTCGTGCATGGGCTACGAGATCGCCGGCGGACTCGGGGTCAAGCGCGGGCTGCTGGCAGACGGTGACGACCGCGATGTCATCGTCATGGTCGGCGACGGCTCCTACCTCATGCTCAACAGCGAGCTCGTGACTGCGGTCGCCGAAGGGCTCAAGGTCATCTTCATCCTCATCCAGAACCACGGCTTCGCCTCGATCGGGCACCTCTCCGAGACGGTCGGGTCCGAGCGCTTCGGCACGATGTACCGGCGATACGACGACGAAGCCCGCAACTTCCAGACCGGCGACGTGCTGCCGGTCGACCTCGCGATGAACGCCCGCAGCTACGGAATGGACGTCATCGAGATCGAGCAGGGCACCGGCGCGATCGACGGGCTGAAGGCCGCGATCGCAAGGGCCAAGGCATCCGATCACTCGACGTTCATCCACATCAACAGCGACCCGCTCATCTACGGGCCCGATGGCGAGGGATGGTGGGATGTCCCGATTCCCGAGGTCTCCTCGCTCGAGTCCACCCAGCGCGCCCGCGGCGAGTACGAGCGGCTGCGCACGGCACAGCGACCCCTGCTCGGAGAGGAGACAGGCCGGTGAACGCGACGGTTGCCGGCGCGCCGGTGAGCTTCGGGGTCTTCGAGATGACCCCCGACGACGCCGAGGTGCTCGAGCCCGACGACATGCTCTCGATCCTGCATGAGGCCGGCTACGGCGGCGTCGATCTCGGACCCGTCGGTTACTTCGGCCGGGGCGAGGAGCTGCGGAAGCGCCTCGATCGGTGGCAACTGGAGCTCGCCGGCGGATGGGTTGAACTCCCGCTGTCCGACGACGCCGGTTTCGAGGCGGCGCTTCCGAGCCTCGACGACGCACTGCGCGTCTTCGCCGACGCCGCCGAGGCAGGCCCCCGGCTCCTGCCGAAGCCGACGCTCGCCGACCACGGATCACCCGCCCGCAAAGCCCGACCCGGGCGCGGTGCCGCCGAGCACCGTCTCGACGACGCCGCGTGGGAACGACTCATCTCGAACACGCAGCGGGCGGTCGACCGAGTCCGCGCGGCCGGATTCGAGCCGACCTTCCATCACCACGCCGGGACCTTCGTGGAGTCGCCCGACGAGATCGACCGGTTCCTCGATCGCGTCGACGTCGGACTCACGCTCGACACCGGACACCTCGTCATCGGCGGAGGAGATCCCCTCGAGGTGCTGCAGCGGTGGGGCGCCCGTGTGAACCACTTGCACGTGAAGGACGTCGACCTGCGGGTCCTCGAGCGAGTGCTCGCCGCGGGTGGCGGCATGGCCGACGTGTGGTCATCGGGCGCGTTCGTCGCGTTCGGCACCGGCGACATCGACGTGACCGCTGTCATGAACGCGGTCGACGCGCTCGGCTTCACCGGCTGGGTCGTGGTCGAACAAGACGTGCTCCCGGGCAGGGACATCTCGCTGGCCGACTTCCGCTCTGAGCGCGAGGCGGATCAGCGACTGAATCGCGAAGTGCTCAGACAATGGTGCTGAGCGGGAAAGCAGGAGGAATGAACGAGAAGCCGCTCCGGTTCGGATTGATCGGCACGGGGAGGATCGGACAGGTCCATGCCGCGAGCATCGCGGCGGATCCCGATGCCGTGCTCACCTGGGTCTGCGATCCCTTCGTCGAGGGGGCCCGATCCGTCGCCGCGCGCTACGGAGGCACCGCGACGGAATCCTCGGCTGAGGTCTTCAGCTCGGGCGAAGTCGATGCGGTGCTCATCGCATCGCCCACCTCCACCCACGTCGACCTCATCTCAGCGGCCGTCGACGCGGGCATCGCCGTCTTGTGCGAGAAGCCCATCGACCTCGACATCGCTCGCGTCGAGGCCCTTCGCCCGAAGGTCGCCGCGGCCGGCGTCCCGGTCGCGCTCGGGTTCAACCGCCGGTTCGACGCGGGGTTCGCCGAGGCGCGCGCCCGCGTCGCCGCGGGTGAGATCGGCGAGCTCGAGCAGCTCTCGATCATCAGCCGAGACCCGGCGGCACCACCAGCGGCGTATCTCGCGGTATCCGGTGGCATCTTCCGGGACATGACGATCCACGACCTCGACATGGCCCGATTCTTCGTCCCCGACATCGTCGAGGTCACTGCGGTCGGCACGACAACGTTCGACCCGGGGGCTCGCGAGCACGGAGACTTCGACACCGCCGTCGTGGTGCTGCGTGCGGCATCCGGCACCGTGGTCTCGATCACGAACTCCCGCCACAGTGCGACCGGGTACGACCAGCGCATCGAGGCGTTCGGTGCGAAGGGCATGCTTCAGGTCGCGAACGCCGGAACGAGCCTCGTCAGCCTTTCGACGGCCACGGCCGTCGAGGCGCGCCCGCCGTACCAGGAGTTCTTCCTCGAGCGCTACGCGGGAGCGTACTCGGCAGAACTCAGCGAGTTCATCAAGCTCGCGCGGGGGGAGGCCTCGACGAGCCCGACGTTCGAAGACGGTCGCGCGGCACTGATCCTCGCGGATGCCGCCCAGCGGTCGGCCGTCGAGCGCATCGTCGTGCCGGTCGACCTGGCCTGACGAGATCGCACGAGAGAGCCGATCACGATGACCTTTCGCCTCGCGGCATCCGCTGAGATGCTGTTCCTCGACCTGCCGTTCGTGGAACGCGTCGCGCGGATCCACGACCGAGGATTCGAGGTCGAGATCTGGGACTGGACGACGAAGGATCTGGCCGCGATCGCCGCGACAGGAGCCGTGATCTCGTCGATGACGGGCTACGTGCGCGGTGATCTGACCACCGCCGACGGCATCGACGAGCTGCTCGCGACCGCGAAGGACTCCCTCGAGGCCGCCGACGTCATCGATGCCCCGCGACTGAACCTGCACGGCACCGGACTCGACCCGCACGGACTCCCGGTCACCCCGCGCGAGCACGTCACGGGGAAGGATTGGCTGAGGGCGGCCGACACGCTGCGCAGAGTCGCCGAGCTCGGCGAGGCCGCGGGGCGGGTGTTCACGCTCGAGAACCTGAACACCTCCGTAGATCACCCCGGCACGCCGTTCGCAACAGCAGCAGACACCATCGCGCTCGTCGAAGCCGTCGACAGCCCGGGCTTGCGGCTGAATCTCGATCTGTATCACGCCCAGATCGGGGAGGGGAACCTCATCGAACTCGTCCGGCGCGCGCTGCCGTGGATCGGCGAGATCCAGGTGGCCGACGTGCCCGGCCGATGCGAACCGGGTACCGGCGAGATCCGCTACCGGGCGATCGCCGACGAGCTTCGCACGCTCGGCTACGACGGCGTCGTCGGTCTCGAGGGGTGGGCGAGCGCGGACTCGGATGCCGCCCTCGATTCCTTCCGTGCGACGTTCACGGAGTGACGCCCCGCACTCAGCGCCGCGACGAACCCTCGAGCGCAGCGTCGTACGTCGTCGGTCCGTCGACGTCGGGCACGTCGACCCACTTGCCTGACGCCGCGCTTCGCACCGCGGCATCCACGACCTCGGCGGCCGACCAGGCGTCGGCCGCCGACGGAGCGAGCTGCCGGTTCTCGAGCACCGACCGCAGGAAGAGGTATGCCTCGATGGTCTTCAGGTCGTCGAAGCCCATGCCGGTGCCCGCACCCGGCTGGAAGCGGGCGAATTCGCCGTTGTCGGGCGCCATCATCATCGTGCGGTAGCCCGACCCGCCGTCGGCGAGCTGGAGCTCGTTCATGCGCTGGAAGTCCCATCGCAGCGACCCTTTGGTGCCGTACACCTCGAGCGCGTACTCGGCGCGTGGGCCGACGGCGACGCGGCTGGACTCGAGCACGCCGACCGCTCCTCCGTCGAACCTCGCGAGGAGCGCCGCGTAGTCCTCGTTCTCCACGAGGCCCTTCGGGTCGGAGTCATCACCCTTGCTGAAGTGGCTCGCCGCGTTTGCGCGCGGAAGCGGACGTTCGGCGATGAACGTCTCCGTCATCGCCGTGACCGACGTGATGCGTCCGACGACGAATTGTGCGAGATCCGCCCCATGCGACAGCAGGTCGCCGAGCACTCCCGATCCCGCCCGGTCGCGCTGGAAGCGCCACGTCAGTGCGCCACTCGGATCGGCGGAGTAGTCGGCCATGAACGCCACGCGCACGTTCGTGACCGTGCCGATCGCGCCCTCGCGCACGAGCCGGCGCGCGTGCGCGATCGCCGGGGCATGCCGGTAGTTGAAGCCGACGGATGTCACGAGCCCACGCGTCGCCGCCCCGCGAGCGATCTCACTCGATTCCCGCACGCCGCGGCCCATCGGCTTCTCGATCCAGAACGGCTTTCCCGCCGCGATCGTGGCGAGCGCGATCTCGTGGTGAAGGAAGTTGGGTGAGCAGATCGAGACGATGTCGACGTCGGGATTCGCGAGCACGTCGCGGTAGTCGGCTGTGGTCTGGCGATAGCCGAGCGCGTCGGCGGCATGCTGCCGACCTCCCTCGTCGGGATCGGCCGCCATGACGAGCGTGGCCCGCGCCGCCAGCTCGGGGTAGTGATGCGCTGCCGCGAGGTAGGCGCGCGAATGCAGGCGGCCCATCCAGCCGACGGAGATGAGACCAACACCGAGCTGGGCGGGTACGGACATGGCGTTTGTGTCCCTTTCGAGGCCGAAGTGAAGCGGATATCGAGTTCAGGATACCGGGATGACAGAATGTATAGACAAACTATTGACACATGGTCATTCCTGTTCCAGACTCATTCTCGACGCCGAGGTCTGCCACTCGGAGGAAGAGAACTCAATGGAGACTTCGCCCTCGATGCACCAGACCCCGTTGACCCTTCCCACATCACTCATGCGGCTTGCAGCCACCGGTTCGCCGGTAGGCCGGCCGACTCGATGACGCTCGCCACCGGCGGCGCCATCACACACCACCAAGAGAGGGAACCCGCATCATGAAGAGAATCATCACTGGCGTCGGCACCGTGGCCGTCGCCGGCCTGCTGCTCAGCGCTTGCTCGGGCACTGGTCAGGAGACCGAGGGCAGCACCGACACCGCGACATCCGACCTCACCTACGCGGTCATCACCCACGCCGGGCCCGGTGACGCGTTCTGGGATCGCGTGAAGTCGGGCGCCGAGCAGGCGGGTGGCGACTACGGAGTCGAGATCACCTACAACTCCGACCCCGACCCCGCAAAGCAGTCGCAGCTCATCGACAACGCGGTCGCCCAGGAAGTCGACGGCATCGTGGTCTCCATGGCGAACCCCGATGGGGTGCAGTCGAGCGTTCAGCGTGCGGTCGACGCCGGCATCCCGGTCGTGACGATCAACTCGGGCATCGAGCGCTCTGCCGAGTTCGGCGCCATCACCCACATCGGGCAGAGCGAGACGGTCGCCGGCGAGGCGGTCGGCTTAGAGCTCTCCGAGGCAGGAGTGACGAACGCGCTGTGCGTCATCCAGGAGGCGGGCAACGTCGGCCTCGAAGAGCGCTGCAAGGCTGCGGCATCCACCTTCAGCGGCACGATGGCGAACCTCCAGGTCGACGGCACCAACGACGCCGAGGTGAAGGCGACGATCAAGTCGAAGCTGCAGGCCGACGCGACGATCGACGGGGTCCTGACCCTCGGCGGCCAGTACGCGATGGACGCGGTCGGCGCAGTCGACGAGTCGGGCAGCGCGGCGACCGTGGCCACCTTCGATCTCTCCGACGACGTCGTCTCGGCCATCTCCGACGGAGCGATCCTCTTCGCCGTCGACCAGCAACCGTACGTTCAGGGATTCCTCGGGGTCACCGCCGTGCACCTCCGCGCGACCAACGGCAATGACGTCGGTGGCGGCCAGCCGGTCTTCTCAGGCCCCGCGTTCGTCACGAAGGCCAACGCGGCCGACGTCGCGAAGTACGCGGCGAACGGGACGCGCTAACCGTCTCGAAGCGGCCGGGTGGGGCGCAGCGGTGCTGCTCCGCCCCACCCGGCCCGATGAAAGGAGTCAACGTTGACGACGACAGATATCGTGACCATCGCGACACGGCCGCGAATGGAGCGGCAGCCCATCCGGCGGCTGCTCGCCCGACCCGAGATGGGCGCGCTCGTCGCTGCGCTCGCCGTGATGATCTTCTTCTCGGTGTACACGAGCAACTTCATGACGCTCGCGGGCGCCGGCGTGTGGCTCGAATCGGCGTCGACGTTCGGCATCATGGCCGTCGCCGTGGCGCTGCTCATGATCGGCGGCGAGTTCGACCTCTCGGCCGGCGTCATGACCGGATTCACGGCGCTCATCGTCGGCGTGCTCACCACGAACTACGGGCTGAACATCTGGGTCGCGGTGGTCGTCTCCCTGGCCGTCGCCCTCGGGGTCGGCGCGCTCAACGGCATCATCGTCATGCGCACGGGACTCCCGAGCTTCATCGTCACGCTCGGCACGTTCTTCGTGCTCGCCGGCATCGACCTGGCCGTCACGAAGCTCATCACCGGCCAAGTGTCCATCCAGGGCATGGCCAAGGTGCCGTTCTACGACACCATCCAGCCGCTGTTCGGGGCGTCGATCCGTATCGGCGGCGGCGTCTTCTACGTCTCGGTGCTGTGGTGGTTCCTCGTGACGGCCATCGCGACGTGGGTGCTCCTGCGCGCACGAGCCGGCAACTGGATCTTCGCGGTGGGCGGCGCCCTGAACTCGTCGCGACAGGTCGGCGTTCCGATCATGAGGACGAAGGTCGGCCTGTTCATGACCACGGCGGGCGCAGCCTGGCTCGTCGGCATGATCTCGCTCTTCCGAACCTCGACGGTGCAGGCGAACACCGGCGTCGGGCAGGAGTTCATCTACATCATCTGCGCGGTCGTGGGCGGATGCCTCCTCACGGGCGGTTTCGGATCGGCCATCGGCGCGGCGCTCGGCGCCCTGATCTACGGCATGGTCTTCCAGGGCATCACCTTCGCACAGTGGGACACGAACTGGCTGCGCACCTTCCTCGGGGCGATGCTGCTGCTGGCGGTGCTGCTCAACCACTGGGTGCGTACACGAGCAGGAGGTGCACGATGAGCCAGATCACGAAGACCCACGATCCGATTATTGCGGTCAAGAACATCGGCAAGCGATACGGAGCCATCAATGCGCTCTCGGGTGTGACGACCGAGGTGCGCGCGGGAGAGGTCACCTGCGTGCTCGGCGACAACGGCGCCGGCAAGTCGACGTTCATCAAGATGCTCGCCGGCGCGCACACGCCAACCGAGGGCGAGATGCTCCTCGACGGCGTGCCCGTGACCTTCTCGTCGCCGCGTGCGGCGCTCGACGTCGGCATCGCGACCGTCTACCAGGACCTCGCGGTCGTGCCCCTCATGCCCGTGTGGCGCAACTTCTTCCTCGGCTCCGAGCTGACGAAGGGGGCGGGGCCGTTCCGTCGCCTCGACGTGAAGCGGATGAAGTCCATCACCTACACCGAGCTCGACAACATGGGCATCGACCTCCGTGACGTCGACCAGCCGATCGGAACGCTGTCGGGCGGTGAACGCCAGTGCGTTGCGATCGCGCGCGCGGTGTACTTCGGTGCTCGCGTGCTGATCCTCGACGAGCCGACGGCAGCGCTCGGCGTCAAGCAGTCGGGCGTCGTGCTGCGCTACATCGCGCGGGCACGTGACCGCGGGCTGGGCGTCGTGTTCATCACGCACAATCCGCACCACGCCTATCCCGTCGGCGACCGCTTCCTGCTGCTCAACCGCGGCACGAGCCTCGGCGACTACGCCAAGGCGGACATCACCCTCGGCGAACTCACGAGCCTGATGGCCGGCGGCGCCGAGCTCGACTCGCTCGCGCACGAACTCGAACGTTCGATGGGGGCCGACTCGCCTGTCGTCCTGGAGCTCGAGCGCGAGGCGCAGGCACTGCCCGAAGCAGCACGCGAGGAGCTCGTGCCGCCGACTGCGTCGTAGTTGCCTGACGAGAGCCCAACAGCGGATGTCGCGCCACGCGACATCCGCTGTTCGTTTACGCCCTCACGTGCGGAAGGTGGGATTTGAACCCACACGCCCGAAGGCACAGGAACCTAAATCCTGCGTGTCTGCCGATTTCACCACTCCCGCGAGTGCCCGATCAGTCTAGGCGCTGACGCCGTGACCGGCCCGGCTCGACGCAGGGCCTACGCTTCGGCGCGCGCGGTCCTCCGGCGTGCTGCGACCAGCAGAAGTCCGAGCATCATGAGTGCGGCCGCCGGAACGACGAGTGACGCCGTGCCTCCGGTCGCAGCGAGCGTCGCGGTGCCTCCGGTCGCGGTGACGTTTCCTGCAGGGGGCCCGGCGGGATCGGCGGGCGTTGCCACGGGGGCCGGGATGGTGCTGTCGAGGATCAACGTGCCGTCGATGTCGGAGCGCGTCTCGCCGGTGCTCAGGGTGAGGAGCTGGGCCGTGTCGGCGTCGAAGGACCCGCCCCAGTACGAGGCGAGGTGCGTCGTGATCGTTCGAGGGTCATTGAACTTCACGAGGTAGGTGCCGGAGGGGATCCCCGAGATGGTGTAGTCCCCGTTCTCGTCGACTTCCGCGCCCGCGCGGAAGTAGGTGCCGCCCTCGCGCTCAACCGACACACGCGTACCTGGGATGGCGCTCGGGGCGCCATCGGCGGTCTCGGCCAACACCGTCCCCGAGATCGTGGCGCTCCGCTCGAGGACCTGGTCGAGGATGTTCTCTTCTGCCGCGAAGGGGAAGTCGACTCTCGTCCTCACGTAGTCCTGAGTCGGGGGTACGAACTCGACGTCGTTGAATCCACCGAGTGCGAGGTCTTCGATGAGGTATGCGCCGTCTGGCCCGGTGACAGCGGATCCGGCGAGCTCTTGCCACGCCTCCGCGACCCAGCGGTACACCCTCACCTCGACGCCGGCGAGGGGATCGCCGGTGTCTGACGCGGTCACGGTTCCGCTCAGGGTCTGGGAGGTCTCGGCCGCCGTCGCGGTGCTCGCGGTCACGAGGGAGGTGACGGCGAGGAGCAGCGCGATGATCGCTGCTGAGATGACCTTGCTCCAGCGTCGGCGACATACGTATGCAGTGATGGGCATGAGGTGCACTCTAATCGGTCGGGGTACAACACTGGGGATAGCCCACGCAGGGGAACGACTCAGCCTGCCGGCTGGATGCGCGCGAAGCGGGGCACGATACGCCCATCGCGCTCGACGTGCTCGCTGAACATCGCGGCGGGCCTCACCCAGTTCGAGTGGTCGCCGTAGAGCTGGCGGTAGACCACGAACTCCTCTTCGGTCTCGCTGTGCCTGGCAACGAGGAGCACCTCGTATCGCGCGCCCTTGAAGTGCTCGTAGACGCCGGGCTCGATGGGGGCAGATGGGGCCGCTTCGGTCATCGCCCCATGCTACGGATGCCGCGGATGCCTCCGCTCCCGCGTGCGTCCGTGGTGGCCGCAGAAGACGGCCGACGGTCAGGATGCGTCGTCGTAGCGGGTGGCAATCGCGGCGGCGCGGTCGCGCAGGGAGGTGCGCAGCGACTGCGGGGACAGGGCCTCCGCGTCGGTGCTGAGCTGCCACATAGCCCACTCGGCGTGCCGTGAGTCTTGGAAGGTCACCTCGAGCCGCAACCAGCCGTCTTCGTCGGTTTCTTCGGCCAGGACGGCCAGCGCGGTGCCCACCAGTTCCTCCCGTCGCACCGGGTCCACCCGAACCAGCACGGTGACCTGGTCGTCGCCGCCGGTTCGAAACTGCGTGCTGCGTTCCTGCCAGATCTGGTCCAGATCGACTCGGTCTGGTCGCTGTGCGGGTTCGTCGAGTTCCTGGGCGGCCAGGATCCGGGACAACCGGTAGGTGCGGTCCGCGCCTGACATCGTGGCCAGCAAGTAGCCTTTGTCGCGAACCGTGACGAGGCCGATCGGGTCCACCGTGCGCCACTTCGGCGTGCGGTCCGCTGCCGCGTAGTGGATGCGCAGCTTGTGTCCGGCGAGCACGGCGCGTCGGACCTCGATCATCGTGGTGGCGGGTACCTCGTCAATGGCCAGCCTTCGTGAGAGCAGGTCGGTCTCCGGGTCGACGAGAAATCGCTGGACTGCGTCGCTCGCGGTGGCCCGGTGGCTGTCGGGCAACGCGTCGACCACCTTCCGCATGGCCGAAGCGAGCGCCGAGCCGAGGCCGAACACCTGCTCGCCGCGCCCCAGGCCGGCCGTCAGCAGGGCAAGGGCCTCGTCGTGGTTCAGCCCGGTGAGCTCGGTGCGGAAACCGGGCAACAACTCGAAACCGCCGTGCCGGCCGCGTTCGGCGTAGACCGGGACGCCGGCCGCGGACAGCGCCTCGATGTCGCGCAGCACGGTGCGAGTCGATACCTCGAGCTCCCGGGCCAGCGTGTCGGCCGACAGCCGACCGCGCTGGCGCAGCAGCAGCACCAGCGAGACCAGCCGATCGGCGCGCATCTCGAAAATCTATCGGGATACACGACAGGAGGTGTCGTGATTCGTTGCGAGGCTCGTTAAGGCGACGTCACCGATGGCGGCGTGCGTACTCCTCACGAATCGAATGGAGCTCTTGTGGCAATGGAACGAACGGCAGTCAACCCGGTGACGTGGTCAGTGGAGATGGGATTCAACCAGGGAGAGATCGTCTCGGGGCATACCCGAACCCTGTATTGCTCTGGTCAAACCGCGATGAGCGGCGACGGAACGCCCCAGCATGACGGTGACATGGCGGCACAGCTGGCGCTCAGCGTAGCCAACCTGGAGGCCGTGCTCGGCGCGGCCGGCATGTCCCTCTCGAACCTCGTCCGGCTCAACGTCTACACGACCGACGTCGACCTGCTCTTTCAGCACTACGGGGTGCTGGCGTCGCGACTGGGCGCAGCCCGGGTGGCTCCGGCCACCACGATGCTCGGCGTGACACGGCTGGCGATCCCCGGCCAGCTGGTTGAACTCGAGGGGACCGCCGTGGCGTGACGCGGCCTCGCCGCCGCTGGTACCCGCGCCGGTTGTGGATAACTTCGGAGCGCGGCATCCGGCGCATCAGAAGATGGTGCCATGACCGACCCCGTGCGCACCATCGCCGATCGGGTGCGAACACGGGTGCTCCGCGACGGGGTCGATCTCGCCGGCGACGAGGCGGTCGCAGCACGCTACGCACGCGAAGAGGTGCGCCGTTACAGCGAGCGCGCCCTCGCCGGAGCGCACGCCCAGCTGGGCGACGAGCACGGCACTGCGCGTGAGGTCGTGGCATCCATCACCGGCTACGGCCCGCTGCAGCCGTACTTCGACGATCCCGGCGTGGAGGAGATCTGGATCAACTCGCCGACCCGCGTGTTCATCGCGCGTGATGGCGTTGCCGAGCTCACGACCGTTGTGCTCTCCGACCGCGAGGTGCGAGAGCTCGTCGAGCGGATGCTGCAGCACTCGGGTCGGCGCGTCGACCTCTCGTCGCCCTTCGTCGATGCGTCCCTGCCCGACGGCTCGCGCCTGCACGTCGCGATCCCCGACGTCGCCCGCGCGCACTGGGCCGTCAACATCCGCAAGTTCCAGCGCCGCATCCGCTCGCTCGCGCAGCTCGTCGAGCTCGGCTCGATCACGCCGCAGGCGTCGGAGTTCCTGCGCATGGCCGTGCTGGCCGGCGCGAACATCCTCGTGTCGGGAGCCACGCACACGGGCAAGACCACGATGCTGAACGCGCTCATGTCGGGCGCTCGCACGGGCGATCGCGTGGTCACCGTCGAGGAGACGTTCGAGCTCGACCTCGACGTGCGCGATCTCGTGTCGCTGCAGTGTCGCCAGCCGAGTCTCGAGGGCACCGGTGAGATCACCCTGCGTCGGCTCATCAAAGAGGCGCTGCGCATGCGACCCGATCGCCTGATCGTCGGCGAGGTGCGCGAGGCCGAAAGCCTCGACCTGCTCATCGCCCTCAACTCGGGGTTGCCCGGGATGTGCACGATCCACGCGAACTCCGCGCGCGACGCCCTCGTGAAGCTCTGCACCCTTCCGCTTCTCGCCGGCCGCAACATCGACTCGTCGTTCGTCGTGCCGACCGTCGCGAGCTGTATTGATCTCGTCGTGCACCTCGCCATCGATCGCGACGGCAGACGCCGCGTCGCCGAGATCACCGCTCCGACCGGCGGATGCACCGGTGCGGTCGTCGACGCCGACCCGATCTTCGTGACGAGGGCGGGGCAGCTCGTCGCCACCGGCGCCCGCCCAGCCCGTCTCGAGAAGTTCGACGCAGCTGGACTCGATCCCGACATCGTGCTCGCTCGAGGTGCCCGATGAGCCTCATGCTCGGCGCGCTCCTCGGGCTCGGCGTGCTGCTCGCGTTCTCCCCGCTGCTCTGGCCGGCGCGCGCCGGGGCGCGTTCGGGTCCGGGTGTGGGGGCACGCATCCGCGACGAGCTCGCGTTGGCGGGCCTCGGCGGCGTTCCGGTTCCGGTCGTCGTCGCGGTGGCGGCACTCCTCACCGTGGTCGGAGGGGCGCTCGCCCAGGCAGTGCTCGCGATTCCAGTACTCACCGTGGTTGCGGGCGTGCTCGGCGGAGCGCTGCTGCCACTCCTCGTCCGTGCGCGAGCAACGCGCAGGCGTGCGGCGAATCGCGCGGTCTGGCCCGACGTCGTCGACCACCTCGTCGCGTCGGTTCGTGCCGGGATGTCCCTTCCCGAGAGCGTCGGCGCCCTCGCCGAGCTGGGTCCGGCCGCCACACGCAGCGCGTTCGCTTCGTTCGACGACGACTACCGCCGCACCGGAAACTTCTCCCTCTGCCTCGATCGCCTGAAGGCATTGCTCGCCGATCCGGTCGCCGACCGGATCCTCGAGACGCTCCGGATGGCTCGTGAGGTCGGCGGCAGCGATGTGACCGCTGTGCTCCGCGGCCTCGCGGGCTACCTCCGTGAAGACGCAGCACTGCGGGCCGAGGTCGTCTCCCGCCAATCGTGGATCCGCAACGCCGCACGCCTCGGCGTCGCCGCGCCGTGGCTCCTCCTGATCGTGCTCGGATCGCGGCGCGAGACACTCGTCGCGTACGACTCACCTGCCGGCACCGTGCTCATCATCGCCGGTGTCGTCGTCACGATCGTGGCCTATCAGGCCATGATCGCCCTCGGCCGGCTTCCCGAGGAGCGTCGATGGTTCCACTGAACGCGATCGGTGCGATCGGGGTGCTCCTCGGTGCTGTGCTCGGGCTCGGCATGTGGCTCATCGTCTCCGCCGTGCCGCGCATCGGCAGGCCTCGGCTCGTCGAGCGCGTCGCACCGTACGTCGCCGATATCTCGAGTGAGGCACGCGCCATCCTCGAACGCCGGCCCAGCGATCCCACGCCGGTGCTCGGTGTCATGGTCACGCCGGCCATCAGGTGGCTTCGTCGGATGCTGTCCGAGTGGCTCGGCGGGAATGAGACGATCGCGCGCCGGTTGCGGCAGGCGGGGTCGACCTCGAGCGTCGAGCGGTTCCGCGGCGAACAGCTCGCCTGGGGCGCGGCGGCATTCGCGTTCGCGCTGGCACTTGCCTTGCTGTCGCCCGCGTTCGGCTCGCTGCCCTCGGTCGTCCGCATCGCGATGCCGTTCCTCGCGGCGGCACTCGGCGCCGTCTTGCGCGATTGGATACTGCAACGACGCGCTCGACGTCGGTTGTCGCGCATCTCCGACGAGCTGCCGACGGTGCTCGAGTTCCTCACCCTCAGCCTCACCGCCGGCGAGGGAATGCTCGACGCGATCCGACGCATCGCGAAGGCCGGGTCGGGGGAGCTTCCGCGCGAGTTCGCCGGCGTCGTGGCATCCGTCGGCACCGGCGTTCCGCTCGGCCAGGCGCTCGCCGACCTCCGCGACGGAATCGACCACCCGGCTCTCTCTCGTGCGCTCGACCAGGTGCTCGGAGCGCTCGATCGCGGTGCGCCGCTCGCCGGCGTGCTGCGCTCGCAAGCGGGCGACGCGCGTGAGGAGGCGAAGCGCACGATCATCGAGCTCGCCGGCCGCAAGGAAATAGCGATGCTTGTGCCTTTGATCTTTCTCATCCTTCCGGTCACGGTCGCGTTTGCGCTGTTCCCGGGATATCTCGTGCTGCAGACGGGGTTCTGATGGCACGGCATTCGAGCTATACAACTCGCAACGGACTCACCGAAGGGAACGCACATGGGGAACTGGATCACCGAGCGCTTGCGCGACGAACGCGGCGATGTGCCGGGGTGGGTGCTCATCACCCTGATGACGGCCGGCCTCGTCATCGTCATCTGGGGGCTCGCCGGGCCCGCCTTGTCGGGCGTCTTCGACCAGGCGATCGGTCGCGTGCTGGGGTTCTGAGCGCTGAGGTTCCGAGCGGCCGTTCGCGTGGCTCGATGCTCACCGCGCTCGCGCGCGACGAGCGTGGTTCCGCCGTCGCCGAATTCACGCTCGTCGGTGTGCTCCTCACCGTGCTCGCGCTCGCCGTGGTGCAGCTCGCGCTCGCACTGCACGTGCGCAACACGCTCCTCGATGCGGCGGCCGAGGGGGCGAGGTACGCTTCGCTCGCCGGTTCATCCGCCGGCGACGGCGTCGCCCGTACGCAAGACCTCATCAGCACCGCGATCTCGGCGGAGTATGCGCAGGATGTCGCGGCGGCGCATTCCTCGATCGGCGGCGTGCCGGTGGTCGCCGTGACCGTTCGCGCGACCCTGCCGGTCATCGGATTACTCGGCCTCGAACGCGGGCTGGAGGTGACGGGGCATGCGGCGGTCGAGTCGCTCGACTGAGCGGCGCTGGCCGCGGTGGTCGCGATTCTTGGCCGCTCGGCTCGCCGTCGCAGCTTCCGAGCGCGGCTCGGCGTCGCTCGAGTTCCTCACCGTCGGCATCATCCTGCTCGTTCCGCTCGTATATCTCGTGCTCGCCGTGGCGGCGATCCAGGGCGGCGCGCTCGCCGTCGAGGGTGCCGCCCGCCAGGCCGCGCGCATCGCGGTGCAGGCGAGTGCTGAAGGGGCAGCGGATGCCGCGGTGGATCGCGCCGTGCGGGTGACGCTCGCCGACTACGGGGTCGACGCAGATGCGGCATCCGTCACCATCGAATGCAGCGCAGCCGACTGCCTCGAACCCGGAAGCCGCATTCGAGTCTCGGTCGTAGCCCGCGTCAGCCTGCCGCTCGTACCCGACTTCCTCGCGCTCGAGGCCGTGGGCAGTGTGCCGCTCGAGGCGAGCGCAACCCAGACTGTCTCGCGATTCGCTCGGAGCGGCTCATGATCCGGCGCCTCCTCGCGGCACTCGATCGTGACGACGAGCGGGGATCCACGCTGCTCCTCACGATCTTCTACTGCTTCCTCGGGATCTCGCTCGTGCTCGTCGTGGTCTCGGCGACGTCGCTGTACCTCGAACGCAAGCGGCTCTTCACGCTCGCCGACGGCGCGGCGCTCGCGGGAGCCGAGGCCTGGAGCCTCGACACCGTGCGCATCGACGACGACCGCCTGTCGCTCGAACTCGACTCTGCCGGGGTCAGCGACGCGGTCGTCGAATACCTGGGCGACGCCACGCACAGCCTCGAGGATGTTTCCGTCGTTCGGGCGGCGTCCGACGATGGCCAGAGCGCGACCGTCACGCTGCGAGCGGTCTGGTACGCGCCGGTCCACACTGAGCTCGTGCCGGTGGCGGTGCCGATCGAGGTGACGGCGACCGCCCGCTCGGTGTTCCACTGAGCGCCCTGGAATGCGGTTGACTGGAGCGATGACGATTCAGACCACCATCGAGATCTCCGACCACTTCACTCGCATCCTCTCTGCACCGGTCTTCGGTCACCTCGCCACAGTGCGGCCCGACGGCAGCGTGCAGGTGAACCCCATGTGGTTCGAGTTCGACGGCGATGCTGGCGTCATCCGCTTCACCCACACGACGAAGCGCGCGAAGTTCCGCCACCTGCAAGCGAACCCGCTCATGACGCTCGAGGCGATCGATCCGGCGAATCCCTTCAAGTATGTCGAGGTGCGCGGGCGTCTCACCGAGGTGATCGCCGACCCCGAGGGGTCGTTCTACGTGCACCTCGGAAAGCGCTACGGCAACCCCGAGCAGGAGGCGCCCGCCGACAAGGACGACCGTGTCATCCTCGTGATGAGTGTCGAGAAGGTCAACGGTCGCTGAGCTCATGACCGAAGGCGCGCCGAAGCGGGGCAACGGCTCAGGCGTTCCCCGCTACTCGTGGAAGGCCGTCACCGCGCTCGTGCTCGCCGTCGGTGCGCTGTTGATGCCGGCGATCGTGGCGCTCGTGCTCGCCGCCGCAGGCCTCGTGCTCGGGCTCATCGCACGTCGCGAGCTCAAACGCGAGCCGTCGCTGACCGGGGGAGCGCTCGCGCTCGCGGCGGTGATCGTGGCCGCGTTCGTGCTCGTCTTCGACGTCATCCTCCTCACCCTGCCTGCTCCTGCGGGCTGAACGCGGATCACGGATACCACAGAAACTCCTCCTCGCGGCATCCGTGTGAAGCGGGAAGATGGGTGGCATGGCGACCGACGCGCTCAACGAAGACGCCGACCACCTCTACGGGCTCGCGCCCGAGGAGTTCACCGCCGCGCGCAACGCCCGCGTGCGCGAGGTGAAGCCCGATGATCGAGAGCTCGCCGCGCGCATCCAGGAGCTGCGCAAGCCGTCGCCCGCGGCGTTCCTCGTCAATCAGCTCGTGCGGCGCAAGAGCGACGAGATCGACGACCTGCTCGACCTCGGCGTCGAGCTTCGCGAGGCCCAGGGCAAGGGCGACGGGCGGCAGCTGAACCGGCTCGCGCGTGAGCGGCGTGGGCTCATCGGCGAGCTCCTCGACACGGCATCCGCGATCGCCGAGGAGTTCGACCGCGACGCCTCGCGCGCCGTGCTCGACGAGGTGGAGCAGACTCTCGCCGCGGGCACGGTCGACGAGCCGGCGGGCGATGCGCTGCGCAGCGGCCGACTCATGCGCGGGCTGCAAGCGGTCGGGTTCGACCCCGTCGACCTCGACGGTGCGGTGGCGGGTGAGCCGATGGCGGCGTCAGCCCGGCCGAAGCGCGAGCGTCGTGGTGCCGAGGCGGCCACGAAGGCCGACGAGCGTGCCGCGACGGAGGAATCCGAGCGCGAAGCCCGTGAGCATGCCAAGGCGCGGGCGGAGTTCAAGGTGCGTGAGGCCCGAGCTCGCGCCGAGGAGGCCGACAAGGAACTGCGAGCCGCCACGGAACAGGCGGACGCGGCCGAGGGTCGACTCGAGGAACTTCGAGACGAGCGCGAGGAGCTCAGCGCACGCCTCGACGAGGTGCGTCGCGAGATCACCGAGGCCGAACGTCGCGCGCGAACCACCGAGCGCGATCGAGGCCGAGCCGAAAAGGCTGCGGAGCAGGCGCACGAGGAGCTCGACGACGCCACGGCGAAGCGCGGCTGAACTGCGACGCGGCGCTACCCGCCCGGGTTGTGCGCGAGGTGGGCCGCGGCGGTGAGCACTCGCGGGTCGGGGTAGTCCTCGCAGTACTGGTACGAGTAACCCAACCGCACGATGCCGGCCTGGTCGATCACGAATTCCGCCGCCGCCCGCCAGGGGTCGTCGACGGGTGGCCGGCCCTGCGCGCGCCGAGCCGTGAGGAAGCTCTGGCCGGTTTCGCGTGAGTGTGCGAGGTACTCCGCGGGCGCGTCGAACAGCGCCTGCTCGGGTTGGTAGTGGCCGACGCCGTACGCCCGATACACGTCGGCGGTCGGGTCGACGAGCAGCGGCACCGTGATGCCGTGCTTCGATCCGTAAACGGACGCGCGCTCGGGCTCGCCTTGACCGACGATCACGACCTGCAGGCCGGCGGCATGGTACTCGTCGAGCTCCTCGACGAGCCGATGAGCCCGATCCATGCCGCAGCTGCAGCCGAAGTGACGCCAGAACATCACGAGCGCGGGGCCCGCAGCCCAGAACTCCGAAAGCCGTCGCAGCGCGCCGCTCGTGTCAGCGAGTTCGGCGTCGGGAGCCGTATCGCCACGGACGAGCACACGACTCGGCGGTTCGGTCGGGCCTGATTCGAAGGCAGCCAGCCAACGCGCCTCTGCCGCTCTCACGAGTTCATCGACATCCGTCATCCGGCGCGCCTCCCGGCTGCTGGTGAATCATCCTCACCTGAGCCGAGCATATGCCTCACCTCTCGGGGTCGCTACCGGTGCGGTTCGTCGGGCCGGTGCGGTCGCCGCGGCACGTACCGCGGGATGTACCGCCACATGACCGCCGCACCGACGAGCCCCAGCACGCCCATCGTGGCGCTCGCCGCCATGATCGACACGAGCGACGTCACGCCCGCGACGATGAGCGGTGCCGCCGCCCCGCCGGCGTCGCCGATCGTGCGGAAGGCACCGAGGAACGGCGCCGGATTCATCTTCGGCGCGAGGTCGGCACCGAGCGTGAGGATGACCCCGCTCGAGAGCCCGTTCGCCACGCCGAGCACCACCGCGACCGCGGCGAACCACACCTCATTGCCGGGAAGGTCATGGGTGAACGCGAGCACGAGGTGGCCGGTGCCGAGGCCGATGAGCCCGGGCACCGCACTCCAGAGCCGCCCGAAACGGTCCATGATCTGGCCGCTCACATAGAACAGTGCGAAGTCGATCGCCGCCGAGACGCCGATCACGAGTGCGGCTGTCTCTGGCGGCATCCCGATCGACACCGCCCAGAGCGGAACGATGACGGTGCGGCTCGCTCGGATCGCGGCGAGCAGCCCGACACCGCTGCCGATGCGGGCGAGCACCCCGCGGTGCGTGACGATCGCACGGAAGACGCCGTGCGACGCGGCATCCGCTTCGGCCTCGCCTTCGGTGAGCGGTTCACCAGAGACGGATGCCGCGCGCGCGAGTCGAGCCGCGCCGAAGACCCGCTCGGGGTCGGGGAGCACGAGCAGCACAACGACGACCGCGAACGAGCTCGCGACGAGCACCCAGAACACGATCTCTGCGGAGCCGGTCCATGCGATGAGGGCAGCGGCGACGAACGGGCCCGCCGCGTGGCCGCCGCGGAACACTCCGGCGAGCGTCGAGAGCGCCCGCGCCCGGGTGTGCGCCGGCACGTAGCTCGTGAGGAAGGCGTGCCGGGCGAGGCCGAACACCGCCGTCGCGAGGCCGAGCAGGAAGACGCCGATGCCGAGCGCGAACGTCGTGGGTGCGGCGAGCGCGATGAGCACGGCGATGACCGCGAGCAGTGCGCCGCCCATCATCGCGTTTCGCTCGCCGATGCGCGCCACGAGCCACCCCGCCGGTAGATCGCCGACGAGCTCGCCGACCATGAGCATCGCGGCGATGAGGCCTGCGAGTGCGAGCGAGGCTCCGCGGTCGGTGGCGACCACGGGGATTACGGGGATCATCGCCCCCTCGCCGAGCGAGAACAGCAGGGTCGGCAGGTAGGCCGGGAGGATGATCGCACGCCAGGAGTACGGAGGCGTGGTGTCGGTCATCCCTTCGATGCTATTGCTTGGGGTGGATGTCCCGGACGCAGGGCTACGCGGTCACGGCTAGGCTGGGATTGACATGTTGGATCTTGACCTCACGCAGGAGATCGCCGCGCTGCGCTCCACCTTCCGCGACATCCGCTCCGTCGTCGACGTCGACGCGCTTCAGTCGGAGATCGAACGGCTCTCGGCGCTCGCCGGTGCGCCCGATCTCTGGGACGACACCGAGAACGCCCAGAAGGTGACGAGCGCGCTCAGCCACCGCCAGTCCGAGCTCGCGCGCGTGAAGAGCATCGAGTCGCGCCTCGACGACCTCGAAGTGCTCATCGAGCTCGCGAACGAGGCCGAAGACGAAGAGAGTGCCCTCGAGTCGCGCGCCGAGCTCGAGTCGCTGCAGAAGACGATCGGCCAGCTCGAGGTGCAGACCCTGCTCGACGGCGAGTGGGACGATCGCCCCGCGGTGATCACGATCCGCGCCGGAGCCGGCGGTGTCGACGCCGCCGACTTCGCCGAGATGCTCATGCGCATGTACTTGCGCTGGGCCGAGAAGCACAACTACTCCGCCAAGGTCATGGACACGAGCTACGCCGAAGAGGCGGGCATCAAGTCGGCCACCTTCGAGATCGATGCCCCCTACGCGTTCGGCACTCTTTCCGTCGAGGCGGGCACGCACCGCCTCGTGCGCATGAGCCCGTTCGGTCAGGCCGGCAAGCGCCAGACGAGCTTCGCCGCGGTCGAAGTCATCCCGCTCATGGAGGAGACCGAGGCGATCGAGATCCCTGAGAACGACATCCGCGTCGATGTGTTCCGCTCGAGCGGTCCCGGCGGCCAGTCGGTGAACACGACCGACTCCGCGGTGCGCCTCACCCACCTCCCCACCGGCACGGTCGTCTCGATGCAGAACGAGAAGTCGCAGATCCAGAACCGCGCCGCCGCCATGCGCGTGCTGCAGTCGCGGCTGCTGCTGCTCCAGAAGGAGCAGGAGGCTGCGCAGAAGAAGGAGTTCGCGGGCACCATCACCGCGAGCTGGGGCGACCAGATGCGTTCGTACGTGCTCGCGCCCTACCAGATGGTGAAAGACCTTCGCACCGAACACGAGGTGAACAACCCGTCCGCCGTCTTCGACGGCGACCTCGACGGGTTCATCGCCGCCGGCATCAAGTGGCGCAAGCAGAAGCAGGACTGAGAGCACGCAACCTCCGGGGGTGCGCATGACCGTTCCCATCATCGGCCTCGTCGCCGACCGAAAGCCCGTGACAACGGGCGCGTGGGTCGACATCCCGAATGACGGCCTGCCGCACCGGTACGTCGCAGCTCTCGAGCAGGCGGGCGGCGCACCGCTGCTCATCCCGAGCATCGACGTGCACCTCGCCGAACCCGAGCGCGTTCTCGACCGCATCGACGGCCTGTTCCTGCCCGGCGGTCGCGACCTCGATGCCGACATCTACGGCCACGAGGCGCATCCGTCGAACGATCCGCCGCTGCGGGTGCGCGATGAGCTCGAAATCGCCCTCACGCGCCTGGCACACGCTCGGGGCATGCCCGTGTTCGGTGCCTGCCGCGGCCTCCAGGTGCTCAACGTGGCGATGGGCGGCACGCTCGAGCAGCACCTCGGCGACCGGGTCGATCTCACGATTCACCGCGATGTCATCGGCACATACACCGGGCATCAAGTGTCGATCGAGCCGGGTTCGTTGCTGAGCACCCTCACGCACGAGCTGTCGTTCGAGATCGCCTCACACCACCACCAGGGCGTCGGCGAGCTCGGCGAGGGCCTCGTCGTCTCCGCGACCGCTCCCGACGGCGTCATCGAGGCGATCGAATCCTCCGACGGCTCCTTCTGCGTCGGCGTGCAGTGGCACCCCGAGGAGCGCCTCGATCCCGAGGGTCTCTGGCTCATCGGAGCGTTCGTCGCCGCAGCCCGCAAGCGGGCGACCGAGTGATCGGCGTCGAACCCGAGCGCCCACCGGGCAACCGCGGTTCGCTGTGAGTTGGGCGAGTCGTGGTGCCGACAGCGGGCGCGCTGCTTAAGCTCGACTGCGATGATCCGTTTCGACGCTGTGACCAAGACCTACCCGGGCCAGGCGAGGCCCGCGCTGAACGACCTCGGGGTGGAGATCCTCCGTAGCGAGTTCGTGTTCCTCGTCGGCGCATCCGGCTCCGGCAAGTCGACGTTCCTGCGGCTCATCCTCAAAGAGGACAAGCCCACGCGCGGCTCCATCCACGTGCTCGGCCAAGACCTCGGTTCGATCTCGAGTCGCAAGGTGCCCTACTTCCGGCGCGACCTCGGCGTCGTGTTCCAGGACTTCCGCCTGCTCCCGAACAAGTCGGTCTTCGAGAATGTCGCGTTCACCCTGCGGGTCATCGGCAAGTCGCGCGGCTTCATCCAGTCGGCCGTGCCCGAGACGCTGAAGCTCGTCGGCCTCGACGGCAAGGGCAAGCGGATGCCGCACGAGCTCTCGGGTGGCGAGCAGCAGCGTGTCGCGATCGCCCGCGCCATCGTCAACAAGCCGCAGATCCTCCTCGCCGACGAGCCCACCGGAAACCTCGACCCGGTCACGAGCGCCGGCATCATGACGCTGCTCGAGCGCATCAACGCGGGCGGCACGACCGTCGTCATGGCCACGCACGAGGCGGGCATCGTCGACCAGATGCAGCGCCGCGTCATCGAACTCGTCGCCGGCGACATCGTGCGCGACGAGCGCAGCTCGGGCTACGGCGCGTCGCTGCCAGAGTCGGGCGACGAGGCCAAGGTGCCCACCGACGAGCCGATCACGTCGGCCGCGCCCAAGGTGCCCATCGAGGTCATGCGCGAGGCGCAGCCGCTCTACGTCGAACCCGAAGTGCACGATGACGTGACGGATGCCGCGGCCGCCATCACTGCCGCCGCCACCGCGTCGGTGCCCATCACGCCGGCAGCCGACGACGACGCGGCGCCTTCGTCGGGCAAGCGACCGGCGAGGCCCGGCTCGAAGCCCGATGCCACCGCTCACGAACACCTGACGCTCGCGGAGCGGCTCGGCCTTCGGGCCCCGGGTGGCCCGCGCGAAGGCGACGACGACCAGGAAGTGGGGCCGACCAAATGAGGATCGGTCTCGTGCTCTCGGAGGCGGCCAACGGCCTCCGCCGCAACGCCTCGATGGTGGTCTCAGTCGTGCTCGTCACGTTCATCTCGCTCACCTTCGTGGGCACCGCCGCGTTGCTGCAACTGCAGATCGGCCAGATGAAGAACTACTGGTACGACCGCGCGCAAGTGGCGGTGTATCTCTGCACGGCCGTGTCGACCACGGCGGGCTGCACCGACGGTGAGGCCACCGACGAGCAGCAGGCGGCGATCCAGCAGCAGCTCGAGTCCGAGACGCTCGCCCCGTTCATCGACGAGTTCTACTTCGAAGACCACGAGCAGGCCTACGAGAACTTCCAGGAGCAGTTCGCCGGCACGCCCGCGGCCGACTACGTGACGCCCGAGGTGCTCAACGAGACGTTCTGGGTGAACCTCGTCGAGCCCTCGCAATCCGCTGTGCTCGTCGAGAGCCTCGCCGGCATGGCCGGTGTCGAGCAGGTGGTCGACCAACGCAGCTACCTCGACCAGATCTTCGACGTGCTGAACGCGGCGAGCTACACGGCGATCGCGATCGCGTCGATCATGCTCGTCGCGGCCGCGCTGCTGATCGCCACCACGATTCGGCTCTCGGCATTCTCGCGACGGCGCGAGCTCGGCATCATGCGGCTCGTCGGGGCATCCAACCGCTTCATCCAGACACCGTTCATTCTCGAGGGCGTATTCGCAGGGCTCATCGGTTCGCTGTTGGCGGGCGGAGCGGTCGTCGCGGTCGTGGAGTTCTTCGTGCAGGGCTACCTGGCCGACAACCTCTCGTTCACGTTCGTCGACATCACCGACGCGCTCATCGTCGTGCCGCTGCTCATCCTCGTGGGGGTGCTGCTCGCGGCGGTCTCGGCGGGCATCGCGATCACCCGCTACCTCAAGGTCTGACCACGGCGAGCGGATGCCGCGGCATCCGTTAGACTGAACGGCTGCCTCGGCGATCGCCGGCGGCATCCGTCAGCACACGCAATTCGAGTGAGGGAGCACACCGTGCCCAGGGAACGCGGTCAGCAGGTCGTGGCGACCAACCGCAAGGCGCGCCACGATTACACGATCGAGGACACCTACGAAGCGGGCATCGTGCTCACCGGCACCGAGGTGAAGTCGTTGCGCGAGGGCCGTGCGTCGCTCGTCGACGGGTATGCGTTCATCGACGGCGGCGAGATGTGGCTCGACGCGGTGCACATCCCGCAGTACACCGAGGGCACGTGGAACAACCACGCACCGAGGCGCAAGCGCAAGCTCCTGCTGCACAAGCACGAGATCGTGAAGATCAGCCACCGCACGGCCCAGGGCGGCTACACGCTCGTGCCGCTCTCGATCTACTTCAGCGACGGCAGGGCCAAGGTCGAGATCGCGATCGCGAAGGGCAAGCGCGAGTACGACAAGCGCCAGGCGCTGCGCGAGCGGCAGGACAAGCGCGAGGCCGATCGTGCCATCTCGAGCCGCCGCAACCTCGGCGACTGATCGGCCGGGCTCGGCGACGGATGCCGCGAGCGCACGTCGCTCGCCGGCGCCCGCATTCGCCCGGCACCGTGTCGTGGCTGCGAGGTAGGCTCATCGCGATGGAGATCTCCACCCGTATCCCGGTTCCCGGCACGTTCAACTTCCGCGACGTCGGTGGGTTGCCGGCGGTCACGGGAACGGTGCGCGAGGGCGTGCTCTTCCGCTCCGACGGGCTGCACCGCCTCGGCGAGGCCGGCCGTGCCGTGCTCCGCGAGCTCGGGGTGGGCATCGTCATCGACTTGCGCGACGAGAACGAGGCAGAGTACATGCCCGACGACCTCAAGGGTCTCGAGGTCGAGGTGCTGCGGCTGCCGGTCTTCGAGGGCTCGGGCGCCTCGCAGGGCGCCGGCGGGATCTCGCTCGAGGCGCTCTATCACCGCATTGTGACCCAGCACACCTCGGTCGTCGTGAGCGCCTTACGTGAGATCGCGAGCGCGGGGGAGCGGGCGGTGGTGGTGCACTGCACCGCGGGCAAGGATCGCACCGGCATCGTCGTCGCGCTCGCACTGATGGCGGTCGGCGTCGACCGCGAGTCCGTCATCGCCGACTATGTCGTCACCGAGTCGAACCTGGCCGGCGAGTGGCTCGAAGAGATGGTGACCATGGTCGGCCGGTTCGGCGTCCCCGACAGCCCAGAACTTCGCACGCTCATGGGCGGCAGCCCGCGCGAGGCGATCGAAGGGGTGCTCGACACGATCGAGCGCGAGCACGGTTCAACGCGCGAGTACCTGCTCGCCTCGGGGCTCCATCTCTCTGAGCTCGCGGCGCTCGAGTCGCTGCTCATCGACGACGGGCGCTGAGCCGCGGCAGCGTCGGCGACGGGTCGTCAGGCGGGTTGGGCAGCGAAGCGAGCGTCGACCGAGGCGGCGATCACGAGCTTCGCGGGCGTGAACTGCGCCGGTGATGCGCCACCCCCTGCATCTGCCGCACCCCGCATCGCGAATATGCGTTCGGCGCCGACGCCAGGCGGGAGTTGTTGCGTGGTGAGCAGTCCGGTGTCGGCGAGCTCGACCGGCGTGGGCGAGCCGAGGCCGAGCGCGGCGGCGTAGACGGAGGCCTTCGCGACGGCATCGGCGACCGCGGCACGCTGCGCCTCTTGCTCGATGCTGCGGCGCGTGGCATCCGTGAGCTTCCACTCGATGCCACCGAGCGTGACCGAACTGCGGAGCGAGACCTCGCTCACCCACTCGCCGAGTCGCTCGAGGTCGCTGAACACCACCTCGAGGTCGGCGCTCGCCGCGTGCACGACGGGCAGTTGCTTGCCCTCGGCATTCCACGGCCGGTGTGACCACACCCGAAGCTGGCCCGCCGACCAGGTGTCGAGCGCTCCGGATTCCTCGAGCTCCAGCACGTCGCCGATGAGACGCTCATGCGCCTCGGTCGTACGAGCGAGGGTGTGCTCGCGTTCGGCACCTGACGCACCGACCGAGAGCGAGACGGCCCCGAGCTCGGGATCGATACGCTCTTCGGCGTTGCCCCTGACGGCGATCGTGGTCGGCATGATGGCCCCTCTCAACGCGTGCGCCGGGCGCCTCGATGCACCCGCGGCCGCGCCGGAGCGCGGTCGCCCTCAGCATACGGGGGAGCGCCGAACCACACCGGCGAACGACCCGCCCAGCGCGTCAGGCCAGCGTGCGGACCGGAAGCAGCCCCGCCTCGTCGAAGAGTCGCTCGAAGACCGCGCCGCGATCGAACTGCAGCGCGAAGGCACGGGCCCGGGCCGCACGGGCGAGCCGCTCGTCGGGGTCGAGCGCGAGCGACTCGTCGATCGCGGCGGCGATGGCGTCGGGGTCGTCGACGGGCACGATGATCGCGTGCTCGCCGACCGCCTCGAGGATGCCGCCGGTCTCGGTCGTGATGACCGGGCCACCGCCCGCGAGCATCTTCTCGGCGAGCGCGATGCCGAAGGTCTCGACGAACTCGGGGCGAGGCTTGCTCGGCAGCACGTAGGTGGCGCATCCGGCCATGAGGTAGGGCTTCTCGGCGTCGTCGACGTCGTCGAGGAAGATGATGCGGTCGGCGAGCGGGGAAGCCGCGGCGAGCTCGCGGAGCGCGTCAGACTCGGGGCCGCGCCCCGCGATCACGAGCTGCAGGCGTTCGTTCGACGGCGTGCGCTCGAAGCCGGCGATGAGGTCGTCGACGCCCTTCGCCTTCGTGAGGCGCGAGAGGAAGAGCACATAGCCGTCGCGCTCGAGCCCTCGCGCAGCGAGCACGCCGTCGATGAGGGCCGGATCGAGGTCGAGGTACTGCGAGGTGTCGATCGCGGGGTAGGAGATCCGGATGCGATCGCGGCACTGGTCGGCGAAGCGAGTGCCGTGGAAGGCGTCGATCTCGGCCGCCGAGGCGATGATGAGCTCGCGAGTGTACTCCGAGACCGCGACGCAGTGGTCTTGTGCGAGGTAGCTCGAGAGGATGTGCGCAGCCGCGCCGAAGTGCCCCTCGTCGACGCACGAGCGAACGACGTTCGTGACATCCGATCCCACTGCTTCAGCGATCGTCGTGACGTTCACGGGCAGGCCGGTGCTCCAGGCCGCGCGTACTGCGTCGGTGACGGCGACCGTGTGGGGGCTGAGGTAGAGCGAGAGGCACACGGTGGGCACCCCATCGGTGAAGAGTTCGACGAGTCGGCCCGTGATGCCGGCGAGATAGCGCCCGTCGGGCACCTTGTAGTCGCCGACCGGTTCGGGGCGCTCGACGATGATGCCCTGGCTGTAGGGCAGCATCCGGTCGAGCGGCTTCAGCGGCAGGCCCGTGGCCTGGAGCCGTTCGATGGGCCACGTGACGATGCGCACCTCGTCGAAGCCGCGTTGGAGGGCGGCCTCGGCGAGGTTGCGTCCCTCGACCGAATGTCCGCAGATCACGGGATCGGCGCGGTTCACGATGACGAGTCGGTTGCGGGGTTTGGTGCTCATGGCGGCTCCTTCGCGGTCAGATACGTTCAGAGGTCAGTCGGACGAGGCCGAGGGGGGACGGTCACGTACCCCCCAGCTGCCGGGCTCGGGCCCGAGATCCACGCGTAATCGGCCGCCGCGGTGCAATTCGTCACCGCGAAGCCAGCTGCGCTCGAGCGGATCGCCGTTGAGCGACACCGATTGTACATATTGGGCAGGCCCATCGGGCCGTGGTTCCACAAACCCCGTCGTCTCGATCGAGAGGGTGTCGTCGCCGAGCCGGATCTCGGCTTCGGCGAACGACGGGGCGTTCAGGAGGAACAGGTTCTGGCCGGCCACCGGGAAGAGTCCGAGCGACGCCCAGACGTACCACGAGCTGAGCCCGCCCGAGTCGTCGTTGCCCGGCAACCCGCCGCGGCCCGTGCCGAACTGCTGCTGCACCGCGGCGTGCACGACGTCGGCGGTGCGGTCGGGGCGGCCGGCGTACTGGTAGGCCCACGGGGCCTCCATGTCGGGCTCGTTGTTGAGGCCCTCGAACCGGCCGAGCGCGTAGCCGTTCGCGAGCTCCTCGAGTCCGGGTCGCACGCCCGGCTGCTGCACCGGCACGGCGCCGAACCCGAAGAAGGTGTCGAGCATGCTCACGAAGGCGTCGTCGCCACCCGCGAGGCCGATGCGGTTCCGCATGTCGTGCAGGAGCCGGAACGAGTAGTTGTAGCGGCTGCCCTCGTAGAACGTCGAGTCGAGCAGGAGCCCCGTGCTGTCGTCGAACGCGTTCACCCACCCTGCGGAGAGCGTCGTGAACTCGTCGGCGAGGGCACGATCGCCCACGCGGGCAGCCACCTTGGCGGTGCACCAGTAGCCGAAGGCGATGTCGAGGGTATGGCTGATCGGATGCGCGACGCCGCGCAGCAGGAAGTCCTCGCCGTAGGTGCGGCGCAGGTCGGAGTGCATGTGCACGAGGGCCCAGTCCCAGTCGATGCCGGGCAGGCCGAGCTGGCAGAGGTCGGCGAGGAAGGTCTGCGCGAGTGCGCTGCCCTGCCGCGAGAAGCGATCGCTGCCACGCGCCATCCGGTACCCGATCGGGAAGTTGCCCTCCTCCTCGCAGATGGTGAGGAGCGCCGTGCCGAGCTCAACCGCACGCTCGGGCAGGAGAGCGGTGATGAGCGGCAGCTGGGTGCGGTAGATGTCCCACATCGTGCTCAGGTCGAACACGAACGGCCCCTCGGTCGGCCAGAACGGGCTCTCCTCGGGTGCCAGGCACGGCTTGATGAGCGAGTGATACAGGGCGGTCGAGAACACCGTCTCCCGCTCGGCCGACGGTGTGTCGATGGTGATCGACTTCAAGTGCCGTCGCCAGGTCTTCTTCGTGCGGTCGCGACGCTGCGGGAAGCGCGCCGGCCCGACGCCGCAGTCGCGCCGGAGGTTCTCGCGCGCCTGCTCGACGCCCCGGAGCGAGAACCCGATGCGCACTTCGACGCTCTGGCCGGGCTCGCTCGGGCCCGCCCACATCAGTCCGAACGGCCGCAGGGTGGTGGGTCGGATGTGGTCGAAGTCGAGGCGGGTGCCGCCCGGCATGAGCCGCCGGTCGTACCAGAGCATCTGCCGCCATTGCGGGGCGTCGCACTCGATGTAGACCGCGAGCGGGGTGCCTTCGACGACGATCTCGCCCTGCGCGACGCCGGGTGCCACGGATTCGAGCTTCGCCCGCAAGGGGATGGTCTCTCCATGCGGGATCGCGAGGCCGCCGAGCGAGAAGTCGATGACGATGCGCGCACTGCGATGACGGGGGAACGTGTAGCGGTGCACGGCGCTCTTCGGGCCCACGGTGAGCTCTGCGCGGATGCCGGAGTCGAGCGTCGCGGCGTAGTACCCGGGCTCCGCGACCTCGTCGACGATCTCCCAGTTGCGCCCCAGCTCATCGAGCGGCTCGATCATCGGGCTCACCCGGAAGTAGTTGTAGTACTTGCGGATCGCGCCGGTTCCGGACTGCTGGAAGTGCGTGAATCCGGATGCCACGGCCGAATCGTGGATCGTCGTCGGAACGCCCTCGGTGCTGAGGTCGTAGCGGCCGTAGCCCGTCGGGTAGGCGCCCGAGTACGCGCACGCCGACACCATGCCCAGCGGATACGTCGCCCCCGGGTGCGTGTTGCCGACCTGCGGCTTGGGCCACCACCATGACGCTGCGACGCCCGTCGGAGGCGGCAGGTCGGTGACCTCGGTGCCGATGAAGGGATCGACCCGCCCGATCATGCGGCCCCGTGACGACGCCGCGCGCCGGCTTCGTGCCTGCATCGCGTCGCGAGCGGCGTCATCGTCTCGGGAGTTCCCATGCGGGGACGCTACGGGCACGAGGTCGGTCTTAGGTTACGAGCACGTGAACGGTTGCCGAGCACTCGAGGGAATGACAGGGGCACTGCACCTGTTGTAGTCTGTAAGGCCGTGCAGCCGTAGGGTTTGCGCGGGTTGGAAACTCCACAGTGTGCGACAACGGCTCGCCGAATCTGATCTCGATCAGCACGGCGCGACATGGGGATGATCGGTTTCGACATCGCCTGCGAACCCACGAGAAGCGGGCCGAGGATTCAGGGTTATCTCGTTAACGATCTCTGAAAAAATATAACTGCCAATAAGACGCAGTCTGACTTCGCGCTCGCTGCTTAAGCGAGTCCGATAGTCCGTCAGCCCGGGTTTGTTTCCGCCCCGGTTGCTGGCGTCATCTAGGGAACTTGCTGCGCGTCGTCGCCTGAGCGACGTGTGGGACTCTCTTCAGGCTGGGCCTGTCGACTTAGGTGCCTGTGGCAAAGGTCGGGGCCGAGTAGAACGCCTGCACAGGATGCGCCCGGAGAAGGCGTGGAATCACAGCGATGGACGGGGGTTCAATTCCCCCCATCTCCACCATCGGCCGTTGTCGCACACTGAGGATCGAAGGCCCGGAACCATGCGGAAATCGCAGAGTTCCGGGCCTTCGCCATGCAACTCAGTAGGCCGCGCCCGCGAGCGTGCCCGTGACCTGGCCGGCCGGGTCGAAGATGACGCATGAGACGATGCGGTCGGACATCTGGGTCCAGCTCTCCTCCGAGGGGCGGTAGGCGTAGAAGTCGAGCGTCGACGAGTCGTAGGCGAGGCCGACGAAGCGGTCGAACTCGACGAGGCAGGTGTTGTCGGCCTCGGTCTGGATGGCGTCGTCGCCGGGGAATTCGTCGCCCGTGAGGGTGAAGTCGAAGTACACCTCTTCGTCGTGGGGCTGGTCGCACGGCACGACCGGCACCTCGGAGACGAGCTCTTCGGAGACTTCGTTCATGCAATCGCCGACCCGGAGGGTGAACACGTCGGCCTGCCCCTCCTCGACGATCTCCTGGGTGGTCTCGTCGCGCTCGGCCTGGGGCGCCGAGCCCTCGAGCAGGTTGCCGACGATGCTGCAGCCGCTGAGCGGCACAGCGATGGCGACCGCGGTGATGGCGGTGAGGACGCGCACGAGGGTGCGGCGCTGGGCAGTGGACACGGAGGTCGCCTCTCGATTCAAGGGGGGTGCTCGCCAGTGCAGACGTGATCAGACGTGGCCTGGGGGCAGGCCGGACGGCCGCCTCGAGCGTGGATTCGTTGTCACCTTATCGGGCGGCCTGCGGCGGGCGCCACCACCGGCATGTACCGCAAAGTGGGGGACAGCGCTGAGGCTCAGTTGAGGTGCGGGAGCACTTCTGCCGCGATGAGTTCGAGGTGATCGAGGTCGGTCATGTCGACGAGCTGCAGGTAGACGCGATCGGCGCCGAGCCCTTTGAGGCGGAGCAGCTTCTCGATCGCAGCCTCGGGCGTGCCCGCCACGTTGACGTCGGCGAACGTGTCGGGGTCGGCGTCGATCGCCGCGAGCCGGCGGTGGTAGTCGGCCTCGTTCGTCGCAACGATCGTGGGCAACGCGACCGTCGTTCGCAGTGTCTCGGGGTCGCGGTCGATCGCTTCGCACGCACGACGCACGCCGTCGAAGGTCTCGGCGATGCGGCCTTCGCCGCGGAACCCGATATTGAACTCGCTCGCGTAGCGCGCGGCGATGGCGGGCGTGCGGCGGGGTCCGTTGCCGCCCACGATGATGGGCACGCGCGGCTGCACGGGCTTCGGCAGGGCCGGCGAGCCCTCGAGCGTGTAGTGCTCGCCCGAGAAGTCGAATCGGCTGCCGACGGGCGTCGACCAGAGTCCGGTGACGACGTCGAGCTGCTCCTCGAGCAAGCCGAATCGCTTCTCGGGGAACGGGATGCCATAGGCGGCGTGCTCCTCGGCGAACCAGCCCGTGCCGAGGCCGAGCTCGACACGACCGCCCGACATCGCGTCGACCTGGGCGACCTGGATCGCGAGGATGCTCGGGTGCCGGAAGGTCGCCGAGGAGACGAGGGTGCCGAGCCGGATGCGGCGGGTCTCGCGGGCGAGGCCGGCGAGCGTGGTCCAGGCATCCGTGGGGCCTGGCATCCCGTCGCTCTCGTCCATCGCGAGGTAGTGGTCGGAACGGAACCAGCCGTCGAATCCGTGTCGCTCGGTCGCGCTCGCTTGCGCGAGCTGGTCGTCGTAGCTCGCGCCCTGTTGCGGCTCGGTGAAGATGCAGATCTCCAAGAGGGTCTCCTGTCAGTTCTCGTGGGTCGTGAGGGCGGTGAGCACGGCATCGTGCAGCAGGCCGTTGGTGGCGAGCGAGCTGCCATGCCAGGGGCCCGGCTCGCCGGTCACCGACGTGAAGCGGCCCCCCGCCTCCTCGACGATGGGGATGAGGGCGGCCAGGTCGTAGGGCTTCACGTCGAACTCGCTGACGACGTCGATGAGCCCCTCGGCGAGCAGGGCGTAGGCCCAGAGGTCGCCGTAGGCGCGGTCGCGCCACACCTGCTCCGATAGGGCGAGCAGCCGGTCGAGGTAGCCGGCGTCACGCCACTGCGCGAGGCTCTGGAAGCTCAGTGAGGCATCGGCGAGCTGCTCGACGCCCGACACGCGCAGACGGCGGGCATCGGGGAATGCTCCGGATGCCGCATCCGTCGCCGACTCGCTCGCGCCGAGTTCGGCGGCCGACGAGCTCGTCCATGCCCCCATGCCGGTGGCCGCCCACCAGCGCCGCTTCATGGCCGGCGACGACGCCACCCCGACGACCGGCACACCGTCGATCGCGAGGGCGATGAGCGTGCCCCACACGGGCACCCCGCGCAGGAAGTTCGAGGTGCCGTCGATCGGGTCGATGATCCACTGGCGGTTCGACTCGCCCTCGATGCCGAACTCCTCGCCGAAGGTGCCGTCTTCGGGACGGGCCGCGGCGATGCGATCGAGAATGGCCCGTTCGACCGCCAGATCGGCCTCGGTGACGGGCGTGCGGTCGGGTTTCGTCTGCACATCGAGATCGATGGAGCGGAATCTGGCGAGCGAGACCGCATCGGCGAGGTCGGCGAGTTCGAGGGCGAGGGTGAGGTCGTCGGCGAGGCTGTCGGTCACCGATTCAGGCTATCGGGCCGCGTCGTTGCCGGCCGCCTCGATTCAAGCCGCCGTGGCGCTCCCTCGATTGGCGTTCTCCCCACTTCTCCTGATAACGTGGTCCGTCGGTTCGGGTTGTCAAAACCTCTCGAATCATGCACCTCTAGCTCAATCGGCAGAGCAACTGACTCTTAATCAGTGGGTTCTGGGTTCAAGTCCCAGGGGGTGCACGGAACTGCCTCGAACCTCTCGCCGGGTTCGGGGCTTTTTCATTTCCTCCGCGACTGGAAACATGTTCGGTGAACCCCGAACAGGGCGTGAGATCGTGCTGATATTGGCCGGGCTGCTCCTAACGCTCTTCGGCGTGCTGCTCATCCTGTTCCCCGGGCGCGCGAACGAATTCGACACCTTCCTTCGCAAGCGCCTCTCGCTGACCGGCGCGTTCGTTCGAGTGCGATACCCCGACTCGTTGTATCGAACGGTGGGCATCTTCGCGTGCATATTCGGGCTCGTCTTCACCACCGTCGCGATCATCGCCACCGTGCGCGGGTTTTTGTAGTCGCCCGCTCAGCCGGTCGTGACCTCGTTGCCGAGCGCGCGCAGTGCCCGCTGCGCCGAGCCCCCGAGGTTCCACTCGCTCGCGAGGCGTTCGACCTCGGCGACGGCCTCGGCATCGAGTGGCCGGATGCGCCCGTCGATCTCGCCGAGGTCGAGATCGCGCACGACCTCGACCACGGTCGGGGCGACCTTCAGGTAGGAGGCGGCCGCAGTCATGCGTGCCCGGATGGTCGCCGAGAGCGGCGCTGCGGGGTCGTCTGCGGCGGCGATGAGCGCGTCGAGGTCGAGGAATTGCTGCAGCAGGCTCGCGGCCGTCTTCTCGCCGATGCCGACGACGCCGGGCAGCCCGTCGGAGGTGTCGCCGCGCAGCACGGAGAAGTCGACGTATTGGGAGGGGAGCACCCCGTACTTGCCGACGACCGTGACGTCGGTCACGACCTCGAGCTTGCTCATGCCGCGCGCCGTGTAGATGACGCGCACGCCCCTCGCGTCGTCGACGAGCTGGAACAGGTCGCGGTCGCCCGTGACGACGTCGACCGGCATCGTCGCCTGGGTCGCCAAGGTGCCGATGACGTCGTCGGCCTCGTGGTGGGTAGCGCCCACGATCGGGATGTCGAGCGCGTCGAGGACCTGCCGGATCATCGGGATCTGCGCCTCGAGCGGGTCGGGCGTCACCTCGACGTCGGGGCCGAGCGGCACGACCTCGGCGACGCGGTGCGCCTTGTAGCTCGGGATCAGCTCGACGCGCCAGTGCGGGCGCCAGTCGTCGTCCCAGCAGGCCACGAGATGCGTGGGCTCGTACTCGGCCACGAGGCGCGCGATGATGTCGAGCAGCCCGCGCACGGCGTTGACGGGGGTGCCATCGGGGGCCTTGATCGTATCGGGCACGCCATAGAACGCGCGGAAGTAGAGCGAAGCGGTGTCGAGGAGCATCAGTCGTTCGGCCACACCGCGATCATGTCACGACTGTGCCGACCGGCCCTCAATCATCGAGGCCGCGGGCCACGAGCGCCTCGCCGAGCGCCTCGGCCGATTGCAGCGAGCGCACGATCACGGGCACCGCGAGCGCCGTGAGCGACCCGGTCGCTCCTCGCGCTCGCCGCGCCTCGATCACCTCGCGCACGATCTCTGCGGTCAGCGGCACGCAGCGGATCGTGAGGGCGAGGAGCAGTCCCACGCGGTCGCCGTCGACCCAGCGCCGGAACGGCCGGAGGAGCTGTTGGCACGCGTCGAGCACGCTGGAGACGGTGGTCGTGAGGGTGAAGAGTGCAGCGAGGGCGACGGATGCCGCGACACGACCGCCCATCATGAGCGCCGCCGTCCACCCGGCGAACAGGGCCTGCACGGGCACGGCGATCGCGAGCAGCCACAGGATCGGCACGACGTGCCGCCAGACCATGCGCGGCGGGATGCGAGCGGCGAGGAAGAGCACGCAGACGCCGCCCACGGCTGCGGCGAGCTGCCACGGCTCCTGGAGCACGGTGATCACGGCGATCGTGACGGCGAGCAGTCCGAGCTTGGCGAGTGCGGGCGCACGATGCACGAGGGTGCTGCCGGGAACGTAGAGGCCGATCATGCGATGAGGCTCCGATAGGCGCCGAGCGCGGCATCCGGAGTGTCGTCGGCGACGATGCGGCCGTCATCGATGACGATGACCCGGTCGAAGCCGTCGAGGAGCTCGAGCTGGTGCGTGACCACGATGACCTGCTGCTCGAGCGAGCTCAGCATCTCGCCGATGAGGCGCGCGTTGCGGGCGTCGAGCAGGGTCGTCGGTTCGTCGGCGACGACGACGGAGGGTTCGGCGACGAGCACCGACGCGAGCGCCAGTAGCTGCTTCTGCCCTCCCGAGAGGCGGTGCGCGGGGTGCTCGGCGTGGGCGGCGAGCCCGAAGCGCTCGAGCGTCGAGCGCACCCGCTCCGCGACATCCGGCTTCGACAGCCTGCTCTTGCGCAGGGTGAACGCGACGTCTTCCGACACCGTCGGCATGACGATCTGGTTGTCGGGGTTCGTGAACACGAAGCCGACGCGTCGGCGGACCTCGCGTCCCTGCCGCGCGACGTCGAGGCCGTCGACGGTGACCGTGCCGCGGTCGGGAGTGACGAGCCCGTTGATCATGCGGGCGAGCGTCGACTTGCCCGAGCCGTTGGCGCCGACGATGCCGATGCGGCCCTCGCCGAGCACGAGGTCGACGCCACGCAACACCGGCCGCTCGCCGTAGGAGTGCTCGACCCCGCTGAATTCGATCACGCTCATGCCACTCGCTCCACGATCATCGCCACGCCCTGCCCGCCACCGATCGAACATGCTGCCAGGCCGAGCCGCGAGTCGTCTGAGGCGTGCATGCGTGCGGCGAGCCGCACCAGGAGGATCGCGCCCGACGCGCCCCAGGGATGCCCGAGCGCGATCGCGCCGCCGTCGCCCGAGATCGTTCCCTCGTCGAGGCCGACGGCATCGCTCACCGCAAGCAGTTGCGCGGCGAAGGCCTCGGTGATCTCGACGAAGCCGAGGTCGGCGACGGATGCCCCGCACCGCTCGAGCGCTCGAAGGATCGCCGGTGCCGCCCCGATCCCGGGCAGCGCGGGGTCGGACCCGGTGGTCGCGGCCGCGATCACACGCAGGCCCGGGAGCCCAAGACGTGCACGCACGGCCTCGGTCGTGACGGCCATCGCGGCGGCGCCGTCGGAGATGCCGCACGAGTTGCCCGCGGTGACCGTGCCGTCGGGGCGGAATGCCGGATGGAACCGCGAGAGCGTGCGCTCGTCGAGGCGATCGCGGGGGCGGTCGTCTGCGGCGATCCGGTCGAGGGTGACGATCTCAGCGTCGAAGGCGCCGGATGCCTGCGCGGCCGCGGCGAGGCGGTGCGAACGGGCGGCCCAGGCATCCTGGCGCTCGCGCGTCACGCCCGATCGGGCGGCGAGGTCGTCGGCGGCGGGTCCCATCTCGGGATCGGGAGTGCCGATGGGGGCGAAGGGGGCTCGCTCGTAGCGTCGGGTCGGCACTCCGTCGCCGGCCGCGGGCGGCCAGTAACGCCACGGCGCCGTCGAGGCCGACTCCGCGCCGCCGGCGAGCACGAGCTCCGCGTCGCCGCCGCGGACACGGGAGGCGGCCTGCATCACCGCGTCGAGGCCCGAGCCGCACTGGCGGTCGACCGTCACGCCCGGAACG
>NZ_SDPN01000022.1 GCF_004134825.1 Agromyces albus | reverse complement strand
CCGCGATGGCCGCCGCCGACTGGTGGCGCGGCGCCGCACGCGAACAGGCGGTCGCGCGATGAGCGGCGGCGCGCGATCGAACTCCCGCGGCGGGGGAGCGGAGGGCGTCTCCCCGGCGCGCCGCGTCGCCTTCGAGGTGCTCGAGGCCGTGCGGACCGACGAGGCCTACGCGAACCTCCTGCTGCCCACGCGCATCAGCAGGGCCGGCCTGAATCGCGCCGACGCGGCCTTCGCGACCGAGCTCACCTACGGCACCCTGCGCATGCTCGGTTTCTACGATCTCGTCCTCGAGCTCGCGGCCGACCGGCCCACCTCGAGCATCGACCCGGCAGTGCTCGACGTGCTGCGGCTCGGGGTGCACCAGTTGCTCGCGACCCGGGTGCCGACGCACGCGGCGGTCTTCGAGCAAGTGGCGCTCGCCCGCAAGGTCGCTCCGAAGGCCGCAGGATTCGCCAACGCCGTGCTGCGCACGGTCTCGCGCACGTCGGCCGACTCCTGGCGCGAACTCGTCGGAGCGGGAGCCAAGGACCGCGACGACCGTCTCGCCCGGCTCTCGAGCCACCCCGCGTGGATCGTGCGCGCCTTCCGCGCCGCGCTCGCCCGTGAGGGTCGCGAGTCCGAGCTCGAGGCGCTCCTCGAGGCCGACAACGACTCGCCCCGGGTCAACCTCGCGGTGCTTCCGGGCTTCGACGACGCCGACGCAGAGACGGTCGGCGGCGTCACGCTCGAGCCCGACCGCTACTCGCCGATCGGCGCGGTCACCGATGACCCGATCGGCGTCGCGCGATCCTCGGGCGGCCGCATCCGCGTTCAAGACGAGGGCTCGCAGCTCGCGGCGCTCGCCCTCACTCGTGCCACTCCCATCGCACCGGGGGAGCGCTGGCTCGACCTCTGCGCCGGCCCTGGCGGCAAGACCGCGGTGCTTGCCGCCGAGGCGCTCGGCGGCGGCGCGGGGGTCGTCGCGAACGAGGCGGTGCAGGCGCGCGCCGACCTCGTGCGCAATGCCGTGGCCGGAGTGCCGATCGAGGTCGACGTGCGGGTCGGCGACGGCCGCGAGCTCGACCTCACCGCGCTCGGCGCCCCCGACGGCTTCGATCGCATCCTCCTCGATGCCCCGTGCACCGGCCTCGGCGCTCTCCGTCGCCGGCCCGAGGCGCGATGGCGCAAGTCGCCGGCGGATGTCGCCGAGCTCACGAAGCTCCAGGGCGACCTGTTCGACGCCGCGGTCGGGGCGCTCGCGCCCGGCGGCATCCTCGCGTACGTCACGTGCTCCCCGCACACCGCCGAGACGCACGGCACGTTCGGCGCGGCGCTCGCCCGGTGGGGCGATCGCGTCGAGCAGCTCGACACGCGAGCGGTGGTGGTGGCGTTGTCGCGGCATCCGCTCGACCTCGACGGCGACCCCCGCACCGTGCAGCTCTGGCCGCACCGGCACGGCACCGATGCGATGTTCATCGCCCTCGTCCGGCGCACGGGCGCCGATTCCCCTGTCGCCGATGCCACCGTCGCCGATCGATAGGGTGAATCCATGACGACGCGGATCAACCCGAGCATCCTCGCTGCCGACTTCGCGAACTTCGAGCGCGAGCTCGGCCGCATCGCGAGCGCCGATCTCGTGCACGTCGACATCATGGACAACCACTTCGTGCCGAACCTCACGTTCGGCCTGCCGATGGTGGAGCGGCTCCAGCAGGTCTCGCCCATTCCGCTCGACGTGCACCTCATGATCGACGACCCCGAGCGCTGGGCGCCGGGATATGCCGAGGCGGGTGCGTTCTCCGTGACGTTCCATGTCGAGGCCACGGCCGACCCCGTCGGGCTCGCCCGCCGACTGCGAGCGATCGGCGCGCGCGCCGGCATCGCCCTGAAGCCGGGCACCGAGGTGGAGCCGTACCTCGAGCTGCTGCCCGAGTTCGACCAGGTGCTCGTGATGACCGTCGAGCCGGGCTTCGGCGGCCAGTCGTTCCGGCCCGAGACGATGCCCAAGCTCGAGCGCGTCGCCGACTCGGTGCGCGCAGCGGGCCTCGACGTGTGGCTGCAGGTCGACGGCGGCATCTCGCTCGAGACGATCGGCATCGCCGCCGCAGCGGGAGCGAACACGTTCGTCGCCGGGTCGGCGGTCTTCGGCGCGGATTCACCGGCCGAGCAGATCGAGGCGCTGCGCAGGGCCGCGTCCGTTCACCCCCACGTGCACCGGTAGCCTAGACGGGTGAAGACATTCGACGATCTCTTCGTCGAGCTCAGCGAGAAGGCCCGCACCCGCCCAGCGGGGTCCGGCACGGTGCGCGAGCTCGATGCGGGCGTGCACGCCATCGGCAAGAAGATCGTCGAGGAGGCCGCCGAGGTCTGGATGGCCGCCGAGTACCAGAGCGACGAAGAGACCGCTGAAGAGATCTCGCAGCTCGTCTACCACCTGCAGGTGCTCATGCTCGCGAAGGGCCTCGAGCCCGCCGACGTGTACCGACATCTCTGATCCCGCCGCTCATGCCCGATCAGAACCGTCGACACGACAGTGTTGCCAGAAACATAAGGCAGGAAATGCTCCGAATCGCCGTGCCCAACAAGGGCTCGCTCTCCGAGACCGCCGCGCAGATGCTGTGGGAGGCCGGGTACACCGGCCGCCGCGACCCGCGCGACCTGCACACCGCCGACCCGCGCAACGGGGTCGAGTTCTTCTACCTCCGCCCGCGTGACATCGCCACCTACGTGGGCTCCGGCGCGCTCGACGTCGGCATCACGGGTCGCGACCTCCTGCTCGATTCCGGGTCGGATGCCGCCGAGATCGCCTCGCTCGGATTCGGCGACTCCACCTTCCGCTTCGCGGGGCCGGCGGGCGACTTCACCGAGCTCGCGCAGCTCGACGGAGTGCGGGTCGCCACGAGCTATCCCGGCCTCGTCGGCGGGTTCCTCGCGGGCCACGGCGTGACCGCGAATCTCGTCAAGCTCGACGGAGCGGTCGAGTCGGCCGTGCGACTCGGCGTCGCCGATGCCGTCGCCGACGTGGTCTCCACCGGCTCCACGCTCCGCCAGGCGGGCCTCGAGATCTTCGGCCCGGTCATCCTCGAATCCGAGGCGGTGCTCATCGGCTCCGGCGTCGAGCGGCCGGGCACCGACACCCTCGTGCGCCGTCTCCAGGGCGTCCTCGTCGCCCGCCAGTACGTGCTCCTCGACTACGACGTTCCGGTCGAGCACCTCGAACGCGCCACCGCCGTGGCGCCCGGGTTCGAGTCGCCGACCGTGTCGCCGCTGCACGATCCCGAGTGGGTCGCGGTGCGCGTCATGGTCCCGCGCGTCGACATGAACCACGTGATGGACGAGCTCTACTCGCTCGGCGCACGGGCGATCCTCGTGAGCGCGATCCACGCGGCACGGTTGTGAGGTGACGGGGTGTCGCTAGCCGTCCGCGTGATCCCGTGCCTCGATGTGGCTGCCGGCCGCGTCGTCAAGGGCGTCAACTTCCAGAACCTCCGCGATGCAGGAGACCCCGTCGAGCTCGCTGCCCGGTACGCCGATCAGGGCGCCGATGAACTCACGTTCCTCGACGTCACGGCGACCGTCGACGACCGCTCCACGACCTACGAGATGGTGCAGCGCGTGGCCGAGCAGGTGTTCATCCCGCTCACGGTGGGCGGCGGCATCCGCTCGGTCGACGACGTCGCGCGACTGCAGGGGCACGGCGCCGACAAGATCGGCGTGAACAGCGCCGCGATCGCGAGGCCGCCGCTCATCGGCGAGATCGCCGACCGCTTCGGCGCGCAGGTGCTCGTGCTCTCGCTCGACGTGAAGCGCTCGCAGCGCACTTCCTCCGGATTCGTCGTGACGACGCACGGCGGCCGCACCGAGACCGACCTCGACGCCCTCGAGTGGGCGCGACGGGCCATCGAGCTCGGCGCCGGGGAGCTGCTCGTCAACTCGATCGACGCCGACGGCACGAAGGCCGGGTTCGACCTCGAGCTCACGGCGCTCATGCACGAGCTCGCGAGCGTGCCCGTGATCGCCTCAGGCGGCGCCGGACACGTCGGCGACTTCGCACCGGCGATCGCAGCCGGAGCCGACGCGGTGCTCGCGGCATCCGTGTTCCACAACGGCGAGGTGACGATCGGCGAAGTGAAGGCCGCCCTCTTGGCCGACGGAAGGATCGTGCGATGAGCGAGCCCGGCGACGAGGAACTCGAGCGCGACGAAGAGCCGTGGACCGACGGAGCGACGGCGATCGACCGAGCGGCGTTCACCGCCGACGGGCTCCTCCCGGCGATCATCCAGCAGTGGGACACGGGTGAGGTGCTCATGCTCGGCTGGATGGACCGAGAGGCGATGCGCCGCACCCTCACCGAGGGGCGAGTGACCTTCTGGTCGCGTTCGCGCCAGGAGTACTGGCGCAAGGGCGACACCTCGGGGCACGTGCAGTACGTGCGGTCGGCGGCGCTCGATTGCGATGCCGACACCCTGCTCGTGCAGGTCGAGCAAGTCGGTGCGGCTTGTCACACGGGTACCCGGCGCTGCTTCGACGGCGACCCCATCGCGGTCGTCCAGGGCTTCGCGCCGGCAGACTGACGACGAGGAGAGACCGTTGGCCGACGCCACCACCCGTTTCGAGGACTTCACCGCGCTCCTGGCCGGCCGACGGGTCGTGCCCGTCGTGCGCGAGCTCTTCGCCGACGGCGAGACACCGGTGGGCATCTACCGCAAGCTCGCGGGCGGTCGTCCCGGCACCTTCCTCCTCGAGTCCGCCGAGCAGGGCGGCATCTGGTCGAGGTACTCGTTCGTCGGCGTCTCGTCGTACGGGGTGCTCACCCAGCGCGACGACGACGTCGAGTGGCTCGATTACGGACTCCCGGCCGAGCGCGCGCTCGGCGATGCCGCCGGCCTCGCGCCCCTCGCCGCCCTCGAGGCGCTCTACGAGCGGTGGCGCACCGAAGACGTTCCGGGCGCGCCCCCGCTGACCGGAGGACTCGTGGGCTTCATCGGCTGGGAGGCGATCCGCCAGATCGAGCGCCTGCCGAACCGGCCTCCCGCCGAGTTCTCGATGCCCGGCCAGGCGTTCGCCTTCGTCTCCGAGCTCGTCGTCATCGACCATCGCACCGGGACCGTGCAACTCATCGCCTCGACCCTCAATGACGACGTCGATGCTCCCGAACGGCTCTGGGCCGACGCGCAGGAGCGCCTCGACCGGATGCAGCGCGACCTCTCCCGGCCGTCAGAGGCCTGGCTCGCCGAGATCGACCTCACTCGCGCCGCCGATCCGGTGCACCGCACCGAGAAGGCCGACTTCCTCGCCGCCGTCGAGCGGTCGAAGGAGTACATCCGCGAGGGCGACATCTTCCAGGTGGTCATCTCGCAGCGCTTCGAACAGGAGGCGACGGCGCATCCGATCGACGTGTACCGGGTGCTGCGCAGCCTCAACCCGAGCCCCTACATGTACCTCCTGCACCTCGAGGACGCGACCGGGGAGTCGTACTGGATCGTCGGCTCGTCGCCCGAGGCGCTCGTGAAGGTGCAGGACGGGCGCGTGTTCACGCATCCGATCGCCGGTTCGAAGCCGCGCGGGGCGACTCCCGAGGAAGACGCCGACCTCGAAGCAGAGCTCATCGCCGACCCCAAGGAGCAGGCCGAGCACCTCATGCTCGTCGACCTCGCGCGCAACGACCTCGCGAAGGTGTGCACGGCGGGCTCCGTCGAAGTGACCGAGTTCATGCGGGTCGAGCGGTTCAGCCACATCATGCACCTCGTCTCCTCGGTCGAGGGCGACCTCACGCCAGGCGCGAACGCGGTCGACGTGTTCCGGGCCGCCTTCCCGGCAGGCACACTCTCGGGTGCGCCGAAACCGCGCGCCCTCGAGATCATCGACGAGCTCGAGCCCGCCCAACGCGGCCTCTACGGGGGAGTGGTGGGCTACTTCGGGTTCGGCGGAGACGCCGACCTCGCGATCGCCATCCGCACGGCGACCATCGCGGGCGGCGTCGCCCGGGTGCAGGCCGGCGGCGGACTCGTCGCCGACTCGGACCCAGAGTCCGAGTTCCGCGAGTCGCAGAACAAGGCCGCCGCTCCGCTCCGAGCCGTCGCGGTCGCCAACGCGATGCGACGGGTGGAGTCGTGAACGCCTCGCGCATGAAGTCGCCCGCGATCATCGCGACGATCGTCGGCGCGGGTCTCACGCTGCTCTCGTGGAGCCAGACCTGGTTCGACCTCCGCCTCGCCGACGGGGCAGGAGCCGGCACGCCCGCCGACGCCATCCCCGTCGCTGGAAGCATCGCATCGCCCGCTCTCGCTGCACTCTCACTCGCGGGGCTCGCACTCGTCGCCGCGCTCGCGCTCGCCGGCCCAGGCCTCCGCATGGTGCTCGGCGTGCTCGAGGTGCTCCTCGGCGCGTCCATCGTGTTCGCCGCGTCGACCTCGATCGGCGATCCGGTCGCGGCCGTGTCGCCGGCGGTGACGGATGCCACGGGCGTCTCGGGCGCCGGGCCGACCGCCGAGCTCCTGGCATCCGTCACCGCATCGGCTTGGCCTGCCGCAGCGATCGCGGGCGGAGCGCTCGTGGTGCTCGCGGGCGTCGTCGTGCTCGCGACGGGCACGAAGTGGCCCGCCTCCTCGCGCCGGTACCGCGGCGTACGGCTCGCCGAGACCGACGACCACGCCGAACCCGCGCCTCGAGCGGCCTCGGACCGCGCCATCGACGACTGGGACGAGCTCAGTCGCGGCGACGACCCCACGGGGTGAGCGGAGGCCGCGCGGAGCCGGTAGCGTCGCCTCGCGCGGAGCTGATCGCGCGCTGGTTCCCCGATTCTCAGCGGCAAGTCCGCGCCCGGTAGACTTGCCGTCGAATCTTGCAACGAAGGAGCATCATGAGCACTGAGACCGACGATCCCGGCCACGGACACTCGCCCGCGGCGTGGACCTCCGTCACGATCATGCTCATCGCCTTCGTGATCGGCACGGTCGCCTTCTTCCTCGACGTGCAGTGGCTCGTCTGGGCTTCGGCGGTGCTGCTCGTCATCGGTCTCGTGGTCGGCTGGGTCCTCGCGCGCGCCGGCTACGGCGTCGGCGGCGAGAAGGTCACCACGAAGGTGCACTGAGACGTGCTCTCCGAACTGACCGCGAACGCGGTCGCCGACTCACTCGTGCGCCGTGAGGCGCGCCCCCTCGCCGAGGTCGAGGCCGCCGCGCTCGTGCGCCCGCCCGCGCTCGACGCGCTCGAGGCGCTCCGGCCGTCGTCGCACGTGAAGGTGATCGCCGAGATCAAGCGGTCGAGCCCGTCTCGCGGCGCGCTCGCGACGATCGGCGACCCGGCGGCACTCGCGCGCAGTTACGAGCTCGGCGGCGCGAGCGCGATCAGCGTGCTCACCGAGGGGCGCAAATTCGGCGGATCGCTCGACGACCTCGAGGCGGTGCGTGCGGCGGTTGCCCTGCCCATCCTGCGCAAGGACTTCATCGCGACGCCCTACCAGGTGCTCGAAGCGCGCGCCGCCGGCGCCGACCTCGTGCTCCTCATCGTCGCGGCCCTCGACGACCGTGAGCTCCGAGAGCTCTACGACCTCATCATCGAACTCGGCATGACGCCCCTCGTCGAGACCCACTCGGCCGAGGAGCTCGACCGAGCCGCGGCGCTCGGTGCCCGGCTCATCGGCGTCAACGCCCGCGATCTCTCGACCTTCGAGCTCGATCGCGACCTGTTCGGCCGTCTCGCCGCTCGCTTCCCCGCGGGCACGATCCGCGTGGCCGAGTCCGCGGTGAAGTCTGCCGACGATGTCGCCCACTATCGCGCAGCGGGCGCCGACGTCGTGCTCGTCGGCGAAGCCCTCGTGACGGGCGACCCGATTGCCAACCTCTCAGCTTTCCTGGCGGTGTGACATGGCGCTCAGAGCGCAGACCGGTCCGTACTTCGGCGACTTCGGCGGGCGATTCGTGCCCGAGTCGCTCATCGCAGCACTCGACGAGCTCGGCGAGGCCTACGACCTCGCGAAGCTCGACCCCGGATTCGGAGCCGAGCTCGCCGAGCTCGGCCGCAGCTACACCGGACGCCCGTCGATCATCACCGAGGTGCCGCGATTCGCTGCGCACGCGGGCGGTGCCCGCGTCATCCTGAAGCGCGAAGACCTGAACCACACCGGCTCGCACAAGATCAACAACGTGCTCGGCCAGGCGCTGCTCACGAAGCGCATCGGGAAGACCCGCGTGATCGCCGAGACCGGCGCCGGCCAGCACGGTGTCGCAACGGCGACGGCCGCCGCGCTCTTCGGCCTCGACTGCGTCATCTACATGGGCGAGGTCGACACCGAGCGCCAAGCGCTGAACGTCGCCCGCATGCGCCTGCTCGGCGCCGAGGTCGTCGCGGTGAAGGCGGGTTCGCGCACCCTGAAAGACGCGATCAACGAGGCCATGCGCGACTGGGTCACGAACGTCGCCACGACGAACTACATCTTCGGCACGGTCGCCGGTCCGCACCCGTTCCCCGAGATGGTGCGCGACTTCCAGAAGATCATCGGCGAAGAGGCCCGCCAGCAGGTGCTCGACCTCACGGGTGCGCTGCCGACCGCGGTCGCCGCGTGCGTCGGCGGCGGCTCGAACGCGATCGGCATCTTCCACGCGTTCCTCGACGACACCGACGTCGCCCTCTACGGCTTCGAGGCCGGCGGTGAGGGCGTCGACACCGAACGCCACGCAGCGACCATCACGCGCGGCCGCCCGGGCGTGCTGCACGGCGCCCGCAGCTACCTCCTGCAAGACGACGACGGCCAGACGATCGAGTCGCACTCCATCTCGGCGGGCCTCGACTATCCGGGTGTCGGCCCAGAGCACTCCTGGCTCTCGGCGATCGGGCGGGCGACCTACCGGCCGGTGACGGATGCCGCTGCCATGAACGCGCTGCGCCTGCTCACCCGCACCGAGGGCATCATCCCCGCGATCGAGTCGGCGCACGCGCTCGCGGGCACCCTCGAGCTCGGACGCGAGCTGGGCCCCGACGCGACGATCCTCGTGAACCTCTCGGGCCGCGGCGACAAAGACATGGACACGGCGGCGACGTACTTCGAGCTCTACGACCAGGAGAACCCCAAGTGAGAACCGCTGGTCCCGTCATCCGCCGGCGCAACGACGAGGCGAATGGCGCGCTCATCGGCTACCTGCCGGTCGGATTCCCCACCCTCGACGAGAGCGTGGAGGCTGCTGTCGCGCTCGTCGAGAACGGCGTCGACGTGCTCGAGCTCGGCCTCCCGTATTCCGATCCCGTCATGGACGGACCGGTCATCCAGGCCGCGACCCAGCAGGCGCTTGCCAATGGTTTCCGCCTCACGCATGGGTTCGAGGCGGTGCGCCGCATCACCGAGCGCACGGATGCCCCGGTGCTCATCATGACCTACTGGAACCCGGTGGTGCAGTACGGCGTCGACCGGTTCGCCGACGATCTCGCCGCCGCCGGGGGAGCGGGGCTCATCACGCCCGACCTCATTCCAGACGAAGCGGGCGAGTGGATCGCCGCAGCCGAGCGCACCGGACTCGACCGCGTCTTCCTCGCCGCGCCCACGTCGAGCGACGCCCGCATCCGGCGGGCCGTCGATGCGAGCCGCGGTTTCGTCTACGCGGTGTCGACGATGGGCATCACCGGAGCCCGCACCGACGTCGACCAGGCGGCGCGCCAGCTCGTCGCACGCCTCTCCGACGCGGGCGCCCCGGCGAGCTGCGTCGGTCTCGGCATCTCGACCGCGGCCCAGGTGGCCGAGGTGCTCGAGTACGCCGACGGTGCGATCGTCGGCTCGGCCCTCGTGAACGCACTCGCGACGGGCGGCGTTCCCGCGGCCGGAGCGCTGGCCGCGGAGCTGGCGCGCGGCACCCGTCGCGAGTGAAGTACGCTGACTGAGGCCCTCGCGGCCGTCGGCTTCATGAGGAAAGGCAGCAGCCCGAGTGATCGCAGCGTTCAGCATCCCGAGCCCCGAATGGGACGGCTTCGAGATCCCCATGCCCTGGGGCACGGTGTCGATCCGCGCCTACGCGCTCTGCATCCTGCTCGGCATCGTCCTCGCGACGATCATGACCTCGCGTCGCCTCACGAAGCGCGGAGCCGAGCCGGGCATCGTGCTCGACATCGTGCTGTGGGCGGTTCCGCTCGGAATCATCGGCGCGCGGCTGTACCACGTGCTCACGCACCCCGGTGACTACTTCTACGAGGGCGCGAACGTCTGGAATCCGTTCGAGCCCGGTGCGATCTGGAACATCTGGGAGGGCGGCAACGCCATCTACGGCTCGCTCATCGGCGGCGCGGTCGGCGCGTACATCGGATGCCGTATGACCGGCATCCGCTTCTGGTCGTTCGCCGACGCACTCGCGCCCGGCCTCCTCCTCGCGCAGGCCACCGGCCGGCTCGGCAACTGGTTCAACCACGAGCTGTACGGCCTGCCGACCGACCTGCCATGGGGCCTCGAGATCTCGGCCGACAACGCGCAGTTCCCCGCTGGGCTCGAAGACGGCACGCTGTTCCACCCGACGTTCCTCTACGAGATCGTCTGGAACCTCGCCGGCGTCGCCCTCATCCTCTTCCTCGAGCGCAAGGTCAACCTGCGCTGGGGCAAGGCGTTGGGCGTCTACCTCATCTGGTACGGCCTCGGTCGCTCGTTCTTCGAGTCGATCCGGGTCGACCCGAGCGAGATGTTCCTCGGCATCCGGGTCAACGTGTGGGCGTCGTTCGCGGCCATCCTGCTCGGCATCGTGATCTTCGTAGTACAGAGCCGAAGGCACACCGGCGACGAGCCGACGCCCTACGAACCTGGCCGTGAATGGAAGGGCGCCGACGCTGAGGTAGACTCGGACGAAACCGAGTCCGACTCCGACTCTCTCGACGATGACGTCGAGGGCGGGAACGACACGGGCGAGACCGCAGCCACAAGCTCGAGCCGGTCACCCTCACCATAGGACGCCCATTCACCACGTTCACCGAACGCGACGCCGCACCATGCGCCGCGACATCCCCTTGCAGGGCCGACGACGTCCCCCGCTGACAACTAGTTGATGAGGACGGTCCACGTGTCGCTCACCCCACCCTTCTCGAGGTTCGGCTCCGTTCCCGCCGCGCAGGGCATGTACGACCCTGCCGCCGAGAAGGACGCCTGCGGCCTTGCGATGGTCGCGACCCTTCGCGGCACGGCGGGTCATGACATCATCACGACCGCGCTCGATGCGCTGCGCCACCTCGAGCACCGCGGCGCGGTCGGATCCGACGCCGGCACCGGTGACGGCGCAGGCATCGTCACGCAAGTGCCCGACGCGTTCCTGCGCGCCGTCGTGCCCTTCCCCCTGCCCGCCGCCGGCGCCTACGCGGTCGGCAATGCCTTCCTCCCCGTCGACCCGACGTCGCGCAGCTCGGTCAAGCAGCGCGTGCAGGAGATCGCGGCATCCGAAGGCCTCTCGGTCATCGGATGGCGCGAGGTGCCGGTGCGGCCCGATGAGCTCGGCACGCTCGCCCGCGCCGCGATGCCCGTCGTGCAGCAGCTGTTCGTGCAGTCGTCGGCGACGACGTCGATGGGGGAGCACCGCGAGGGCAGCGACCTCGACCGGTTGGCATTCCGCTTCCGCAAGCGGGCCGAGCGCGAGCTCGAGCTCTACTTCGCGTCGCTGTCGTGCCGAACCATGGTCTACAAGGGCATGGTCACGACGCTCCAGCTCGAGCCGTTCTACCCCGATCTCTCCGACGAGCGGTTCGCGTCGAAGCTCGCGCTCGTGCACTCGCGCTACTCCACGAACACCTTCCCATCGTGGCCGCTCGCGCAGCCGTTCCGCATGATCGCGCACAACGGCGAGATCAACACGATTCAGGGCAACCGCAACTGGATGCGCGCCCGCCAGTCGCAGCTCGAGTCGGAGCTGCTCGGCGACCTCGCGCCGATCCTGCCGATCGTGACGCCCGGGGCGAGTGACTCGGCGTCCTTCGACGAGGTCGTCGAGCTCCTGACCCTCTCCGGACGCAGCCTTCCCCACGCGATCATGATGATGGTGCCGGAGGCGTGGGAGAACCAGACCGAGATCGCACCCGCGCGTCGTGCGTTCTACGAGTACCACTCGATGCTCATGGAGCCGTGGGACGGCCCGGCGGCGATCGTGTTCACCGACGGAACCCTCGTCGGCGCCACGCTCGACCGCAACGGGCTCCGTCCGGGGCGTTACGTCGTCACCGACGACGGGCTCGTGGTGCTCGCGAGCGAGATCGGCGTGCTCGACATCGAGCAGAGCAAGATCGTCCGCAAGGGCCGCCTGCAGCCCGGGCGCATGTTCCTCGTCGACACCGAGGCGGGGCGCCTCATCGAAGACGACGAGATCAAGGCCGAGCTCGCCGCATCCGAGCCGTGGGCGGACTGGCTCGAAGAGGGCCGGATCCGGCTCACCGAGCTCCCCGAGCGCGAGCACATCGTGCACCCGCCGGCATCGGTCACCCGCCGACAGCGCACCTTCGGCTACACCGAGGAGGAGGTCAAGATCCTGCTCGCGCCGATGGCGCGCACGGGGCAGGAGCCCCTCGGCGCCATGGGATCCGACACCCCGATCGCCGTGCTCTCCGAGCGCCCGCGACTGCTGTTCGACTACTTCACGCAGCAGTTCGCGCAGGTCACGAACCCGCCGCTCGACTCCATTCGCGAAGCGGTCGTCACCTCGCTCGGCTCGTCGCTCGGCCCCGAGCGCAACCTGCTCACGGCCGGGCCCGACCACGCCCGCCAGGTGTCGCTCGACTTCCCCGTGATCGACAACGACGAACTCGCGAAGATCGTGCACATCGATCCGCACGTCGGCTCGTCGAAGACGAAGACGCTCAAAGGCCTCTACCGAGTCGACGACGGTCCTGAGGCGATGCGGGCACGGCTCGACGCGCTCTGCGCCGAGGTCGACGAGGCGATCGACGAGGGCGCGTCCTTCATCGTGCTGAGCGATCGCGACTCCACGAAGGACCTCGCGCCGATCCCGTCGTTGCTCATGCTGTCGGCAGTGCACCACCACCTGATCCGGTCCGAGAACCGCATGAAGGTCGGGCTCGTCGTCGAGGCCGGGGATGTGCGCGAGGTGCACCACGTGGCGCTGCTCGTCGGCTACGGGGCATCCGCCGTGAACCCCTACCTCGCGATGGAGACGTGCGAAGACCTCGTGCGTTCCGGCGTCATCACGGGCGTGACTCCCGAGCAGGCCGTTCGCAATGTCATCAAGGCGCTCGGCAAGGGCGTGCTGAAGATCATGTCGAAGATGGGCATCTCGACGATCTCGTCGTATGCCGGCGCGCAGGCGTTCGAGGCGGTGGGCCTCTCGCAGGAGTTCATCGACGAGTACTTCACCGGCACGACCTCGAAGCTCGGAGGCATCGGCATCGACGTCGTCGCGGCCGAGAACCTCGACCGGCATGCCGCCGCGTACCCGCAAGACGCCGCGGTGCGCGCCCACGAGCGGCTTCGCACCGGCGGCGAGTACCAGTGGCGCCGCGACGGCTCGCCGCACCTCTTCAACCCCGAGACGGTCTTCCGCCTGCAGCATTCGACCCGCAATCGCCGGTACGACGTGTTCCGCGAGTACACCTCGATGGTCGACTCGCAGGCCGAGGAGCTCATGACGCTGCGCGGCATGTTCGCGCTGCGCACCGGCACGAGGCCCGCAGTGCCGATCGACGAGGTCGAATCGGTCGAGTCCATCGTGAAGCGGTTCTCGACGGGCGCGATGAGCTACGGCTCCATCTCGCAAGAGGCGCACGAGTCGCTCGCGATCGCGATGAACCGGCTCGGTGCGAAGTCGAACACCGGAGAGGGCGGCGAAGACCTCGACCGCCTGCTCGACCCTGAGCGCCGCAGTGCCATCAAGCAGGTGGCGTCGGGCCGCTTCGGTGTGACGAGCATGTACCTCACGCACGCCGACGACATCCAGATCAAACTCGCCCAGGGTGCCAAGCCCGGCGAGGGCGGCCAGCTGCCGCCGACGAAGGTCTATCCGTGGGTCGCGCGCACGCGTCACGCGACGGCCGGCGTCGGGCTCATCTCGCCGCCGCCGCACCACGACATCTACTCGATCGAAGACCTGAAGCAGCTCATCTTCGACCTGAAGCGGGCCAACCCCAAGGCGCGCATCCACACGAAGCTCGTGAGCCAGTCGGGCATCGGCGCCGTCGCCGCGGGTGTCGCGAAGGCGCTCTCCGACGTCATCCTCGTCTCGGGGCACGACGGCGGCACGGGTGCGAGCCCGCTCAACTCGCTCAAGCACGCCGGCACGCCCTGGGAACTCGGTCTCGCCGAGACGCAGCAGACGCTCATGCTCAACGGCATGCGCGACCGCGTCGTCGTGCAGGTCGACGGCCAGCTGAAGACCGGCCGTGACGTCATCATCGGCGCGCTGCTCGGCGCAGAGGAGTTCGGGTTCGCCACGGCTCCGCTCGTCGTGCAGGGTTGCGTCATGATGCGGGTCTGCCACCTCGACACGTGCCCGGTCGGCGTCGCGACGCAGAACCCCGAGCTCCGCAAGCGCTTCACGGGCAAGCCCGAGTTCGTCGTGAACTTCTTCGAGTTCATCGCCCAGGAGGTGCGCGAGTACCTCGCAGCGCTCGGCTACCGCAGCATCGACGAGATCATCGGGCGTCGCGAGCTGCTCGACATCGACCGCGCCGTGTCGCACTGGAAGGCGTCGGGGCTCGACCTCTCGCCGGTGCTCGTCGGACCCGACTTCGCGGAGTCGGAGCCTCGCCGGAATGCCCGGTCGCAAGACCACGAGCTCGACGAGCACTTCGACAACGAGCTCATCCGCCGCAGCCAGCTCGTGATCGACGGCGGCGGGAGCGTGCGTATCGAGCTGCCGATCAAGAACACCGAGCGCGCGGTCGGAACGATGCTCGGCCATGAGGTCACGGTTCGTCGCGGCGAGCACGGCCTGCCCCCGGGTTCGATCGACGTCACGCTGACCGGCTCCGCAGGGCAGTCTTTCGGCGCCTTCCTGCCGAGCGGCATCACCCTGCGCCTCGAGGGCGACTCCAACGACTACGTCGGCAAGGGCCTCTCGGGCGGTCAGCTCGTGCTGCGTCCCTCGCGCGACAGCGGCTTCGTCGCCGAGCACAACGTCATCGCCGGCAACGTCATCGGCTACGGCGCCACGCAAGGCAGCATGTTCATCCGCGGCATCGTGGGCGAACGGTTCCTCGTGCGCAACTCCGGTGCGACCGCGGTCGTCGAAGGTGTCGGCGATCACGCGCTCGAGTACATGACCGGCGGACTCGCCCTCATCCTCGGCGAGACCGGCCGCAACCTCGGTGCCGGCATGTCGGGCGGCACCGCCTACGTGCTCGGATTGCGAGAGGGCCGCGTGAACAACGATTCGCTCACGAGCGGCGAGCTCGAGCTGCTGCCGCTCGGCAGCGCAGATCGCGAGATCGTGCGCGACCTGCTCGAGCAGCATCTCGAGACCACCGACTCGGCAGTCGCGGCGCAACTCCTCGCCGAGGGCGACGCGGCGCTCGATCGCTTCACCAAGGTGCTTCCGCGCGACTACGCGGCAGTGCTCCGCACCCGCCAGAGCGCCGTCGACGAGGGGCTCGACCCCGACGGCGACGTCGTCTGGACACGAATTCTGGAGGTGACAGGTGGCTGAATCGACGGTCGTCTGGACCCGAGCTGTGCTCCCCGAGACCCTGGAGGTGTCGCGTGGCTGACCCGAAGGGCTTTCTGAAGGTCACCGAGCGTGAGCTGCCCAAGCGGCGGCCCGTTCCGGTGCGCATCATGGACTGGAAAGAGGTCTATGAACAGGGCGACCCCGCCCAGCTCCGCCGCCAGGCCGGGCGCTGCATGGACTGCGGCATCCCGTTCTGCCACCAGGGCTGCCCGCTCGGCAACCTCATTCCCGAGTGGAACGACCTCACGTGGCGCGGCGAGGGCCGGGCCGCGATCGAGCGGTTGCACGCGACGAACAACTTCCCCGAGTTCACGGGCCGGCTGTGCCCGGCGCCGTGCGAGTCGGCGTGCGTGCTCGCGATCAACCAGCCGGCCGTGACCATCAAGCAGGTCGAGGTGTCGATCATCGACGAGGCGTTCGGCAACGGATGGGTGCAGCCGCAGCCGCCCGGCCGGCTCACCGGCAAGACGGTCGCGGTCGTCGGCTCTGGACCCGCCGGACTCGCCGCGGCCCAGCAGCTCACTCGTGCCGGCCACACCGTCGCCGTGTACGAGCGCGACGACCGCATCGGCGGCCTGCTGCGCTACGGCATCCCCGACTTCAAGATGGAGAAGAAGCACATCGACCAGCGTCTCGCGCAGATGACGGCCGAGGGCACCCGGTTCCGCGCCGGCGTCGACATCGGCGTGGACATCACGTGGGAGCAGCTGCGCGCGCGCTACGACGCCGTGGTCGTCGCGACCGGTGCGATGGTGCCGCGCGACCTGCCGATCCCGGGTCGCGACCTGCCCGGCGTGCACTTCGCCATGGACTACCTCACGCAGTCCAACCGGCACCTCGCGGGCGACAACGTGTTCGACCAGATCACCGCGGAGGGCAAGCACGTCGTCGTCCTCGGCGGCGGCGACACCGGCGCCGACTGCATCGGCACTGCACACCGGCAGGGTGCGCTCTCGGTCACGAATCTCGCGATCGGCAAGGAGCCGAGCGCGGTCCGCCCGCCCGAGCAGCCCTGGCCGATGCATCCGACGATCTTCGAGGTCCAGAGCGCCCACGAGGAGGGCGGCAACCGCCACTACCTCGTCTCGACCGTCGAGTTCGTCCCGAACGACGTCGGCGAGCTTCGGGCGATCCGCGTCGCCGAGACAGAGTACCTCGACGGGCGCCGGGTGCCCAAGGCCGGCACCGAGCGCGAGATTCCCGCCGACCTCGTGCTCCTCGCCCTCGGATTCACGGGCCCCGAGACCCGTACGCTCGACGAGCAGCTGCAGCTTCCGGTCACCGATCGGGGCAACATCGCGCGTGACGACGACTACGCCACGGCGCAGCCGGGAGTGTTCGTCGCCGGTGACGCAGGCCGCGGCCAGTCGCTCATCGTGTGGGCGATCGCCGAGGGTCGCGCTGCGGCATCCGCCGTCGACCGGTACCTTGAAGGCGAGACGCTGCTGCCGAGCCCCATCCCCGCGACGGCTCGCGCGTTCTCCATCTGAACCCCGACGCGCCGCACGGCGCGCCGCGACCCCCGAATCAGCGCTTCGGCGCGGAACACCAGGAGCACAACCACATGAGACGAGCGAAGATCGTCGCCACCCTCGGCCCGGCGACGTCGAGCTACGAACAGATCCGGGCGATCATCGATGCGGGCGTCGACGTCGCTCGCATGAACCTCAGCCACGGCACCTACGACGTGCATGAGGGGGTCTACCAGAACATCAGGAAGGCCGCGAACGACTCGGGCCGGGCGGTTGCTGTACTCGTCGACCTGCAGGGCCCGAAGATCCGGCTCGGCAAGTTCGACGGCGGGCCATACGAGCTCGCCGCTGGCGACACGTTCAAGATCACGACCGACGACATCATCGGCTCGAAGGAGATCGTCAGCACGACCTACAAGGGCCTGCCCGACGATGTGAGCGCGGGCGACTTCCTCCTCATCGACGACGGCAAGGTTCGCGTCGAGGTGGTCGAGACCGACGGCACCGTCGTCACGACTCGAGTCGTGGTGGCCGGCCCCGTGTCGAACAACAAGGGCATCAACCTCCCGGGTGTCGCGGTCAACGTTCCCGCGCTCTCCGAGAAGGACGAGGACGACCTCCGCTGGGGCCTCGAACTCGGCGCCGACCTCATCGCCCTGTCGTTCGTGCGGAACGCCTCCGACATCACGCGCGTGCACGAGATCATGGACGAGGTCGGCCGGCGCGTGCCGGTCATCGCGAAGATCGAGAAGCCGCAAGCCGTCGACGCGCTCGAGGAGATCGCCGAGGCGTTCGACTCGATCATGGTCGCGCGAGGCGACCTCGGCGTCGAGCTCCCGCTCGAGGCAGTGCCGATCGTGCAGAAGCGCGCAGTCGAGATCGCCCGCCGCCTCGCCAAGCCCGTCATCGTGGCGACGCAGATGCTCGAGTCGATGATCCACAGCCCGGTCCCGACGCGAGCCGAGACCTCCGACGTCGCGAACGCGGTGCTCGACGGCGCCGACGCGGTCATGCTCTCCGGAGAGACGAGCGTCGGTGAGTATCCCGTCGTCACGGTGCAGACCATGGCCCGCATCGTCGAGTCGACCGAGCAGCACGGGCTCGACCGCATCCTGCCGCTCGGCACCAAGCCGCGCACGCAGGCCGGCGCGATCACGCTCGCGGCCGTCGAGGTCGCCGACTTCGTTCGCGCGAAGTACCTCTGCGTGTTCACCGAGTCGGGGGAGTCGGTGCGCCGGATGTCGCGGCTCCGCTCCGAGATCCCCATCCTCGCCTTCACGCCCGACCCCGCCATCCGGCGCCGTATGGCGCTGAACTGGGGCGTCGAGTCGTTCGTCGTCGACCGCGTGACCCACACCGACCAGATGGTCGGACAGGTCGACGACGTGCTCGCGAAGACCGGCAAGGCGGCCAAGGGCGAGAAGGTCGTCATCATCTCGGGTTCCCCTCCCGGAATCCCCGGCACCACCAACGACGTGCGCGTGCACGTCGTGGGCGAGGTGCTCTAACCGCAGCCCGTCGGGCCCGGCACCCCACGGGGTGCCGGGCCCGACGCATGCCAGAATGCGGGTATGACCGTCGAGTTCGAATGCCGCACTCGCCTGTCGCTCAGCGTGCAGGAGGCATTCGACCGGTCGAGGAGCATCGACGCGCACACGGCGTCGATGGCCGCCTCGCGCGAGCATGCCGTCGCGGGCGTCACCTCAGGCCTCATCGGCCTCGACGAGGAGGTGACCTGGCGCGCCTGGCATTTCGGGGTGCCGATCCGCCTGACGAGCCGGATCACGCGGATGTCGCCGCCCCACGTATTCGTCGACGAGCAGGTGAAGGGGCCGTTCCGGTCCTTCCGTCACGAGCACCGGTTCATGCCCGATTCCGGCGGCGGAACCATCATGATCGACCGGGTGCGCCTCGTGGCGCCGCTGGGCGTGCTCGGATGGCTCGCGGAGCTCGTCGTCGGCCCGTACCTTCAGCGTCTCATCGAGCGACGCAATGCGTTTCTCCGCGACGCCGCTCCGGGCTGAGCGCCAGTGAGCGCCGGTCATCGGTGCCGGTGGTGGGGGTCGAACCCACACGCCCTTTCGGGCAAAGCATTTTGAGTGCTCCGCGTCTGCCATTCCGCCACACCGGCCAAGGGCCCTGCTCAGAATACCGTAGGCTTTCCTCCGTGACAGACACCGAAAGCACCCAGTCGGCGCCACGGCGCGTGGTCGTGGCGGAGGATGAGTCGCTCATCCGCCTCGACATCGTCGAGATCCTTCGCGACAACGGCTTCGAGGTCGTTGGAGAGGCCGGTGACGGCGAGACCGCGGTGGCACTCGCGACGGAGCTTCGTCCCGACCTCGTGATCATGGACGTGAAGATGCCGCAGCTCGACGGCATCTCCGCGGCCGAACGCCTCTCGAAGGGCCACATCGCCCCGGTCGTGCTCCTCACGGCGTTCAGCCAGAAGGAGCTCGTCGAGCGCGCGACCGAAGCCGGCGCCCTCGCCTACGTGGTGAAGCCGTTCACGCCGAACGACCTGCTGCCCGCGATCGAGATCGCCTTGGCCCGCCACGCCCAGATCATCGCGCTCGAAGCCGAAGTCGGCGACCTCGTCGAGCGATTCGAGACCCGCAAGCTCGTCGACCGGGCGAAGGGCCTGCTCAACGAGAAGATGGGCCTCACCGAACCCGAGGCGTTCCGCTGGATCCAGAAGGCCTCCATGGACCGCAGGCTCACGATGAAAGACGTCTCGCAGGCGATCATCGAGCAGCTCTCGCAGAAGAAGTAACGCAGACCCCGATCATCGGATGCCGCGACGACACGTTCGTCGCGGCATCCGTCGTCTGGGGGCTAGGCCTGCTTCAGGTCCCGGATCAGGTTCGTGATGCGGATCGTCGAACACCGTCGGCCCTGGTCGTCGGTCACCGCGATCTCGTGCGTCGTGAGCGTGCGGCCGAGGTGGATCGGCGTGCAGACGGCCGTGACCCAGCCACTCGAGGCCGAGCGCGTGTGCGTCGCGTTGATCTCGATGCCCACCGCGAGCCGGCCCTCGCCGGCCCAGAGGTTCGCGGCCATCGAACCGAGCGATTCGCCGAGCACGACATACGCCCCGCCGTGCAGGAGCATTGCGGGCTGCGTGTTGCCCTCGACCGGCATCTTCGCGACCGAGCGCTCGACCGAGAATTCGAGGAATTCGATGCCCATCTTGTCGGCCAGCGCGCCGATTCCCCGGGCCTGGAGGTAGTCGATGGGATCGGTCGTCTGCGTCATACTCGCCTTCGAGATCGAGCCGGCGAACCGTGTCGTCGGTCGCTTGTAGGCTTGGGGGGTGTCGGACGCAGAAAAGCCTACCCTCCTCGTGATCGACGGCCATTCGTTGGCGTTCCGGGCGTTCTACGCCCTCCCGGTCGACAGCTTCCAGACCCGTGACGGACAGCACACGAATGCCATTCACGGGTTCCTCTCGATGCTCCTCCTGCTGCTGCAGAACGAGAAGCCCACGCACCTCGCGGTCGCGTTCGACATCTCGCGGTTCTCGTTCCGCAACCGCGACTACGCCGAGTACAAGGGCACCCGCAGCGAGACGCCGCCCGAGTTCAAGGGGCAGGTGCCTCTGCTGCAAGACGCACTGAAGGCGATGCGCGTGCGCACGATCGAGAAGGAGGACTTCGAGGCCGACGACATCCTCGCGACGCTCGCCGCGCGCGGCGTGGCCGAGGGCTACCGTGTGCTGCTCGTCTCGGGCGACCGCGACACCATCCAGCTCGTCAACGACGACGTCACGCTGCTGTACCCGAACACCCAGGGAGTCTCGCAGCTGAAGCGCTACGACACCGCCGCGGTCATCGAGCGCTACGGCATCCGTCCCGAGCAGTATCCCGACGTCGCGGCGCTCGTCGGCGAGTCGAGCGACAACCTCATCGGCATCACGAAGGTGGGCGAGAAGACCGCCGTCAAGTGGCTCGGCCTCTACGGCGACCTCGACGGCATCCTGGCGCACGCCGACGAGATCAAGGGCGTCGTCGGGCAGAACCTCCGCGACGAGAAGGAGAACGCGATCCGCAACCGGCGGCTCAACAAGCTCGTCACCGATGTGCCGCTCGACGTCTCGATCGACGAGTTCGCCACCCAGCCGATCGACGAAGACGCCGTGCGCGAGCTCTTCGGCCGCCTCGAGTTCAGAACACTGCTCGAACGCGTCATGAAGATCGCCGCGGCGAACGGCAACGGCGGCATCTCAGCGCCGGCCGAGGTCGAGGCCATCGAGGCCGTCGCCGAAGTGGTGGCAGCGCCATCTGCCCCCACCACTCGTCTCCTGCTCGACGAGGAGCTTGCGCTGTGGCTCGAGCGTGCAGTCGCGGCCGAGCCCGCGGGTCTCGGGCTCAGTCTCGAGATCGTCGACGGCAAGGTCATCGGCGCCGGCATCGCGACCTCCGACGAGACGGTGCACCTGCACTGGCAGCCGGGGCGGGCCGACTACGCCGCGTTCGAGACGTGGCTCGCGAGCGATTCGCCCAAGATCATGACCGATGCGAAGACGCAGTTGAAGGCGCTCACCCGGTCGGGGCTCGCGTTCGACGGACTCGTCGTCGATACGCTTGTGGCCGGATGGCTCGTGCGCCCGATCCTCGCCGAGAAGACGCTCGCCGACCTCGTGTCGCAGTACCTCGGCGAGACCGTTCCGCAAGCCGATCCGAGCCAGTTGCTGCCCGAAGAGGGCACCGACGCAGGCGCTCCCGAGTACGCCTGGTACACGTTGCGGCTCGCGCCCGTGGTGCTGCGCTCGCTGTCCGAGAGCTCCCGCCGTCTCCTCGCCGAGGTCGAGATGCCCCTCGTGCCCGTGCTCGCGGCGATGGAGCTCCGCGGGGTCACGGTCGATCATCCTGAACTTGCCGCGCTCTCCAGCCAGCTCGCCGAGCGAGCCGCGGGGCTGGCCGAGGCGGCGTTCGCCGAGATCGGCCGCGAGGTCAACCTCGGCTCCCCGAAGCAATTGCAGGAGGTGCTCTTCGACCAGCTCGGAATGCCGAAGACCCGCGCGACGAAGACCGGCTACACGACCGACGCGAGCGCACTCGCCGACCTGCAGGAGTCGAACCCGCACCCGTTCCTCGGCTACCTGCTCGAGCACCGCGACGCGACCAAGCTCCGCCAGATCGTCGAGTCGCTCGACAAGGCGATCGCCGGCGACGGTCGCATCCACACGACCTACTGGCAGATCGGTGCGGCCACCGGCCGCATGTCCTCGAACGACCCGAACCTGCAGAACATCCCCATCCGAACTGAAGAGGGCCGCCGCATCCGCAAGGCGTTCCGGCACGGCCCCGAGTACACCGAGCTCCTCACGGCCGACTACTCGCAGATCGAGATGCGCATCATGGCGCATCTCTCCGGCGACCCGGGGCTCATCGAGGCATTCAACGCCGGCGAAGATCTGCACCGATTCGTCGGTGCCCGGGTGTTCTCGGTCGATCCGGCTGACGTGACCCCGCTCATGCGCACGAAGGTGAAGGCGATGTCGTACGGCCTCGCCTACGGGCTCAGCGCGTTCGGCCTCTCGAAGCAGCTCCGCATCGACCGGGCAGAGGCGACGCAGCTCATGAAGGAGTACTTCGAGCGCTTCGGCGCCGTGCGCGGCTACCTCCGCGGCGTCGTCGAGCAAGCGAAGATCGACGGATACACCGAGACCATCTTCGGCCGGCGTCGCGCGTTCCCCGACCTCGCGAGCCCGAACCGCGTCCACCGCGAGAACGCCGAGCGTGCTGCGCTCAACTCGCCGATCCAGGGGTCCGCCGCCGACATCATCAAGATCGCGATGTCGCGTGTCGAAGCCGACATCGCCGCGCGAGGGCTCGGCAGCCGCATGCTCATGCAGGTGCACGACGAGCTCGTCTTCGAGGTCGCGCCGGGTGAGTCCGAAGCGCTCGAGGAGGTCGTGCGCGATCGGATGTCCAACGCCGCCGAACTCCTCGTTCCCCTCGACGTGCAGATCGGCCGGGGCGCGAACTGGGACGACGCGGCGCACTGAGCCGAACACATGCACGCCGAGGCATCCGTCGTCGTGCCGGTGTCCGATCGTGCCGCGCGAGCGTCGGAGGAGTGTCATAGGCTCGCTCCATGGCAGCGAGCGAACGAATTCCGACCGATATCGACCGCATCGCCGAGGAGTGGGTCGACGCCCTCGTCGAGTTGAGCCCCACACTCGGCACCTACATCGGTCGTCCCGAGGCCGACTCGCGCTTCGGCGACTACTCGCCCGATGGCCTCGAGCGCTCGGCCGAGGCGGTTCGTGGCACGCTCGCGCAGCTCGATGCCGCGACGGCGGTCGACGAGATCGACGTCGTCACCCTCGCCGACCTGCGCAGCGAGCTCACCCTCGACCTCGAGGCGCACGAAGCGGGCCTGCCGTTGCGCGACCTCAACGTCATCGCGAGCCCGGCGCAGGAGATCCGTGAGGTCTTCGACCTGATGTCGACCGACGACCTCGACGACTGGTCGACGATCTCCACTCGCCTGGCCGCCCTGCCCGGTGCACTCGACGGCTACATCGAGACGCTCAAGCTCGGCATCGAACGAGGAATCGTCCCCGCGGCGCGGCAGGTGCGCGAGGTCGCGGCGCAAGCCCACAAGCTCGAGCGAAACGACGGGTTCTTCGCCGAGTTCACCGGGGGAGCGCCGGCCGAGCTCCCCGCAACGCTGCGCGCCGACCTCGCCGGTCGTGCCGCCGAAGCGGGAAGCGCCTACGCCCGGCTCGCCGCCTTCCTGGAGCAGGAGCTCCTTCCGGTCGCAGGCGAGCACGATGCCGTCGGCCGTGAGATCTACGCCCTCCAGTCGCGCCGCTTCCTCGGCGCCGTGATCGACCTCGACGAGACCTACGAGTGGGGCATCGAGGAGCTCGCCCGAATGGTCGACGAGCAGGAGTCCATTGCGCGCGAGATCGTGCCCGGGGCATCCGTCGCCGAGGCCATCGCCTTCCTCGACGGCGACCCGAGCCGAAAGCTCCACGGCACCGAAGCGCTGCAACGCTGGATGCAGGAGACGAGCGACCGGGCCGTCGCCGAACTGGGCGCCACGCAGTTCGACATTCCCGCCGACATCCGCACCCTCGAGTGCATGATCGCGCCGACGCAAGAGGGCGGCATCTACTACACGGCGCCGACCGACGACTTCAGTCGGGCCGGCCGCATGTGGTGGTCGGTGCCCGAGGGCGTCACCGAGTTCGACACCTGGCGCGAGCTCACGACGGTCTACCACGAGGGCGTGCCCGGCCATCACCTGCAGATCGGCCAGGCGGTCGTGAATCGCGGCAAGCTCAACACCTGGCGCCGGCAGCTCGCGGGCACATCGGGTCACGCCGAGGGCTGGGCGCTCTACGCCGAGCGGCTCATGGAGGGCCTGGGCTACCTCGACGACCCCGCCGACCGGCTCGGCATGCTCGACGGCCAGCGCATGCGTGCAGCTCGCGTCGCGCTCGACATCGGCGTGCACCTCGGCAAGCAGCGCCCCGACGGCGAGGGTGTGTGGACGGGGGAGTACGCACTCGAGTTCCTCCGCCAGAACGTCAACATGAACGAGGGATTCGTGCGATTCGAGGTGAACCGTTACCTCGGCTGGCCCGGGCAGGCGCCGTCGTACAAGGTCGGCCAGCGCATCTGGGAGCAGCTCCGCGATGAGGTGAAGCGCCGTGAGGGCGCCGCGTTCGACATTCGCGAGTTCCACCGGCGCGCGCTCGACCTCGGCGGCGTCGGCCTCGACACGCTCCGCACGGCGCTCCTCGGCTGAGCCCGACGGGCTCAGGCGCGGCGGAGCCGCACCGTGACGCTTCCGGGCGAGTTCCACGTCGCATACAGGCGAGTGCCGCCGACCGCATCGGTGCCGTCGAGGAAGGAGTACGCCTCGCCGGGGTGGTAGTGCGGAGCGGGCGCAGTGCCCGTGGCTCCGTCGAGGTCGACCCGCAAGGTGGCTCCTGCGACCGTCACGGTGGCCTCGTCGTCGCCGAGGTGGAAGCGCCCGTCGCCGAGCGGTGCTGCGCCGGCGACATCCGGAACATCACGGAGCCCGATCTCGAGCGCATGCGCCGCCACCGGGCCGTCGGTCGTGACCGTGAGCTCGGCGCCCTCGTCGGTGAGCTCCACCGTCACCGAGGTGCGCAGGGGGAGGAGGTCCACCGACCGCTCGCCGAACGCCATCGCCGCTGCGAAGCGTCCCTCGAATTCGAGCGGATAGGCGCCGTTCGACTGTCGGAGCTGCTCCGGCAGGGGCTGGTAGTAGCCCGCGGCGAGCTCCTCGCGCATCACGAGCCGGTCGGGGTAGATCGAGTCGTACTCGACGGATGCCGCGCGGAACGGTCCGAGACCGAAGAAATCACGACTGAGGCGCACCGACGAGACCTCCACGCGCCCGAGCGCGAGCCGCAGGAAGGTCGGATTGCACGCGAGGCCCGAGGCGATCCGCCGTGCGACGGGCACGTCAGACCCGCCGTAGACGGTGGCCCAGTCACGCCCACGGGTGCGGCGAAGCAGCCGAACGCCGCCGAACCAGCGCACGGTCGCCGTCGACTCGCCGACGGCTCGAGCGATTTCCGCGGCCCGCCCCGGCCCGCCCTTCTCGGAAGCGGCGGCCAGGAGCCCGGCGCCCACCTCGTCGTCGAGCATCGCGTGAGCGAGCACGTCGACGGGGTCGACTCCGGGCAGGGTGAGCGCCCACGCCGTCGCCGCGCGGCACCGCGCACACGACACCGCGAAGCGAGCGAACTGCCCCGCGAACGATCCGAGCGGGAAGACCCCGTATTTCTGGTCCTGGCGGCGCGAATGCACGGTTTCGACCTCGCCGCCCGGCGCGGTGAGATCGAGCTGGGCATGCAGGTTGCGATGCACGAGCTCGAGCAGGTCGCTGCGGCCGAGCACGTCGGCGAGGGCGAGGAGCGATGGGTTCGACACGTGCGCCGCGTAGATCGCGCTGCGCTCGGAGTAAAGTCCGTCGGCGTCGATGTCGACCCCCTCGGCGAGCCACTCTTGGGCTCGTTCGATCGCCTGCTCCCCGATACCCGCCCCCAAGAGCTCGCCGGCTCCTGCGAGGGCGCCAGCGAGTTCCCACCGATGGTTCGGTGTGTGCACGCCGCCCACGATCAGCGCGGGCATCGCGCGGCGCAGCATCCGCTCGAGTCGTTCGCCGAGGTCGTCAGGCCAGGCTCCGGGACCCGCCGTGCGGAGCACGCGCAGCACGAGGGCGGCGTCGGTGATCGTGAAGGCCGAGTCGGGCGGCGAAGCGAGGTTGTCGCCGGAGGAGAACAGCCCCGTCGCCGTCTGCAGCTCCTCCAGCTCGCTCAGCCAGCGGGCGGCACCGGTCACCTCCGACGGGGTGGGTGCGGCGGAATGCACTCCCGACACGACGGCGGCCTTCACCATGGCCATGAGGCCGCGGTGACCACGGCGCCGTTGCTCGTCGGCCTCGTCGCCCTCGGTGAGCAGCGCCGCAACATGTGCACGGGCATCCGCCGCCAGCTGCGGGAGGCCCGCGTCGCTCGGGGTCGCGGCGCCGGTCACGCGGTCAGTCCTTGAGCCCGGAGTTGATGTCGGCACTCAGGATCTGGCGCTGGAAGATCGCGAACAGCACCACCATCGGCACGAGCGAGATGACGGATGCCGCCAGCAGCACCGACCAGTCGATGTTGTCAGCGCCGACAATGCTGCGCAGTGCGACCTGGAGGGTGTAGCGCTCGGGGTCGCGCAGGATCAGGAGCGGCCAGATGTAGTCGTTCCAGCGCCATTGGAAGGAGAAGATCGCGAGCACGACGGCGATCGGCTTGGCGAGCGGCAGCATGATCTTGAGGAACAGGCGGAACTCGCCGACCCCGTCGATACGCGCTGCCTCCATCAGTTCGTCGGGGATGGTGGAGAAGTACTGGCGGAACATGAAGATGCCGGTCGCGGTGATGATCGACGGCACGATGATGCCCGCGAGCGTGTCGTACAGCCCGAGATCGCGGACCACCGCGAACGAGCTCGGCATGATGACCTCGGTCGGCAGCATCGTCGTGGCGAGGATGCAGATGAAGAAGCCACGCAGCCACCACGATGTGTACTTCGCGAAGGCATACCCCGTCATCGCACTCACGATGACGGTGAGGGCCGTGGTGACCACTGCCACGACCGTGGTGTTGATGAAGTACTGCTGGAAGTCGAAACGGTTCCACGCGGTCACGAATCCCGCGACCGTCCAATCGCGCGGCAGGATCGTCAGCGGCAGGCTGAAGAGCTCGGACCCGGGCTTCAACGAGCTGAGCAGGAACCACGCCGTCGGGAACAGATATAGGGCGGCGAGGACCCAGAGGATGATCGTGCTCGGGGCGGCACGGAACGTCTTCATGCGAGGTCCCGCTTCCGGTCGAATTGCATCTGGACGAGCGCGATGAGCACCAGGATCGCCATGAGCACCATCGACGCGGCGCTCGCGTATCCGATGTCGGCCCGCTCGAACCCGGTGCGGTAGATGTACTGGACGATGAACATGTTCTGCGTGCCGGGGCCGCCGCCGTTGAGGGCCTGCACCATCGCGAATTCCTTCATGGAACCGATCGTGGTCAGCAGGATCACCATGAACGACGTGGGGGCGAGCAGGGGCAGGGTGATGCGACGGAAGCGAACCCAGGCGTTGGCGCCGTCGATCTCAGCCGCCTCGAGGTAGGACTTCGGAATGTTCCGGATGGCGGCGATGAACAGCAACATGTTGAACGCGGTGGTTGCCCACGTGCTCACGATGAGGATGAGGGCGAGTGCCAGTGACGCGTCGGTCTGCCAGTGCAGTCCGTCGCCGCCGAGGAGGGTGATGACGAAGTTGACGAACCCGAAGTTCTCGCCGAACAGCCACCGCCAGATCACGCCGGCGACGATCGGCGAGATCAGCCACGGGAGGAAGAAGATCACGCGTGCGGAGGATTTCCCCTTCGCGAGCGAGCTGGCCAGGAGCATCGCGATCCCCAGCGAGACCACGTAGTGCAGCGGAACCGAGAGCGCGGTGTAGAGGAAGGTTCGCGCCAGCGACGCGTAGAACGCATCGTCGGCGAAGAGGTCGACGTAGTTGTCGAGTCCGATGAAATCGAGGTCTCCCACACCGCTGTAGTCGGTGAAGGAGTACAAGAGCCCGAGGGCTCCGGGCCACACGAAGAACAGCAGGAAGAGCACGACGGCGACGGAGATGAACACGAGCGGCGCCAGCACGTGGGTCGTCGATGTTCGACGCTTCCGTGTTCGGCCCGCGCGGGGTATCGGTGCGGTCGGATCTGCCGTGGTCGGCGTCGTCAGCGTTCTGACGCTCATGCTGTCTCCCGGGTCGAGTCGATCGGTGCGGTGCGGCGGTGTGGCCGCCCGGCGTGAGAGCTCCGGGCGGCCACACTCGCTCACGGCAGTGCGCCGAGCTGGTCGGAGAGCTGGTCGAGGATGTTCTGGATCGTGGTGTCGACGTCTTGCTCGCCGTTGAGGTACTTGACCGTCTCGTCGCGCACGGGGTCACCCTCGGTGGTGACGCCGAGCACCTCGTACGCGAGATCGTTCTTCTTGATCTTCGCGGCGATCGGGTCGGAGGCGGCGATCTCCTCGTTGTAGAGCTCGAAGTCCTCGGCGTTGCTCGAGTAGGTGACCTCGAGGCCGTCGATCACCGGGAGGAAGCCTGATGTCTCGGCCAGCTCGCGGTAGTTCTCGGGCTCGTACAGCCACTCGACGAAGGCGAGCGCTGCATCCTCCTGGCCGCTGCCCTCGAAGACGACGATGTTCGCGGCGTTGCCGTAGTTCGTCGAACGGACGGGCTGCTTCGGCATGCGCACGGACTCCCACTCGAAGTCGGCGATGTTGACCGCGAAGTCGGCGATCTGCCACGACCCCGACATGTACGCCACGACGTCGCCGCTCTTGAAGAGGCCGTTCGGATCGCCGTCGGACAACCAGACCGACCGGGGCATGAACGAGTCGTCGTTGAGTGAGGCGAAGTACTCCAGCGCCTCCTTGGTGGCGCCGTTCGTCTCGAACTGTCCGTCCTCGTCCGGCTGGAAGTAGTCAGACCCGAATTCGTAGAGGAACGCCTTGAGGCGGTGGGACGAACGGTCCATGACCATTCCATACGTCGCACCGGTGTTCGCCTGGACCTGCTTCACGGCGGCGACGTACTCGTCCCAGGTCCAGATGTCGTCGGGGCTCGTCGGGTAGGCGACGCCAGCCTGGTCGAAGAGCGTCTTGTTGATGAAGAGGCCGACCGCCGTGATGTCGGTGGGCACCGAGAGCACCTTGCCGTCCTCGTCGACGGCGGCGAGGTCGGTGCGGATGTCGCTGCCCTCGGTGACGCTCGCGAGATCTACCGTCAGGTCCTTCCACACCGGGTCGATGCCTCCGACGCGGGCGAGGGCCGGCAGGTCGTTCGCCTGCGCGGCGTTCTTGAGCTTCGTGGGCAGATCCTCGTTGGCGATGTCGACGATCTCGACCTCGACGCCGGTCTCCTCCTCGTAGAGCTCCGCCATGTGGGCGAAGCCGCCGCCCTGGTTCGCGTCGCCGGAGAGGAAGAACTGCAGCGGTTCATCCGGGGCCTCTTCCTCGGCAGCCGGGCCGCCGGCGCAGGCCGTCATGAGCGCGAGCGTCGCTGCTGCCGCGAGGACGCCCACCGCACCGCTGCGCCGTCTCTGTTGGGATCGCATCATTGCCTCCTTCGTGATCGCTCGTCCCTGAGCGTCCATGTGATTCTCGCCGTCGCTGTGCGCACCGGCAGTTCGGGAAAACGCTTTCAGGTTGGCTCATACTTTGTCAAGATAAACTTACAAAGTCCGGACAAATGTCCACCACGGCACGGTTGCGGCCGGGGGTGCAGCGTCCTTTGGCGGACGCGATCGTGCTCGGTTGCCGCCCGCGCCCGGATTCCGTTAGGATGGATCGTCACTCGTGTGACATCCCTGTCCGCATGCCCATCGCGGAACCAACAACACGCTCTACCTCTGCGACGGGCCCGATATTGTCCAATACGGAGCATTCACTACATGACAACCGCAACGACCAAGGCACCCAAGCAGGTCGCGATCAACGACATCGGATCTGCTGACGATTTCCTCGCCGCGGTCGAGAAGACTTTGAAGTTCTTCAACGACGGCGACCTCATCGAGGGTACCGTCGTGAAGATCGACCGCGACGAGGTGCTCCTCGACGTCGGATACAAGACCGAGGGTGTGATCCCCTCCCGTGAGCTTTCCATCAAGCACGACGTCGATCCCACGGAGGTCGTCAACGTCGGCGACACCGTCGAGGCGCTCGTCCTTCAGAAGGAAGACAAAGAAGGCCGCCTCATCCTGTCGAAGAAGCGCGCTCAGTACGAGCGTGCGTGGGGCGACGTGGAGAAGATCAAGGAAGCCGATGGCGTCGTGACCGGTTCGGTCATCGAGGTCGTCAAGGGCGGCCTGATCGTCGACATCGGCCTTCGCGGCTTCCTCCCGGCCTCGCTCATCGAGCTGCGCCGCGTGCGCGACCTCACGCCGTACCTCGGCCAGGAGATCGAAGCCAAGATCCTCGAACTCGACAAGAACCGCAACAACGTCGTGCTCTCGCGCCGTGCGCTCCTCGAGCAGACGCAGTCGGAGTCGCGTTCGACGTTCCTCGCGAACCTGCACCCGGGCCAGATCCGCAAGGGCGTCATCTCCTCGATCGTCAACTTCGGCGCGTTCGTCGACCTCGGCGGGGTCGACGGCCTCGTGCACGTCTCCGAGCTGTCGTGGAAGCACATCGAGCACGCCAGCGAGGTCGTCGAGGTCGGCCAGGAGGTCACCGTCGAGGTGCTCTCCGTCGAGCTCGACCGCGAGCGCGTCTCGCTCTCGCTCAAGGCGACGCAGGAGGACCCGTGGCAGGTCTTCGCCCGTACCCACGCGATCGGTCAGGTCGCGCCGGGCAAGGTCACGAAGCTCGTGCCGTTCGGTGCGTTCGTTCGCGTGGCCGACGGCATCGAAGGTCTCGTCCACATCTCCGAGCTCTCCGGCAAGCACGTCGAGCTCGCAGAGCAGGTCGTGTCCGTCGGTGAAGAGGTCTTCGTCAAGGTCATCGACATCGATCTCGAGCGTCGCCGCATCTCGCTGAGCCTCAAGCAGGCCAACGAGGGTGTCGACCCCGAGGGCACCGAGTTCGACCCGGCCCTCTACGGCATGCTCACCGAGTACGACGAGCAGGGCAACTACAAGTACCCCGAGGGCTTCGACCCCGAGACCAACGAGTGGCGCGAGGGCTTCGAAACCCAGCGCGAGAAGTGGGAGCAGGACTACGCTGCCGCCCAGGCTCGTTGGGAGGCGCACAAGAAGCAGGTCGCGCAGGCGAACACCGTCGCGGCCACCGACGAGACGTTCGCCGGTGCTGCTTCGTACTCGAGCGATGCCGCCGGCGCGGGAACCCTCGCCGACGACGCGTCGCTCGCAGCGCTTCGCGAGAAGCTCTCGAGCAACAACTAGTCGTTCGCGACGAACGGAAGGCCGGTCCCCTCGGGGGCCGGCCTTCCGCCGTTTCAGGCAGCGGTCTGCGGATGTCGCGAGCGCCGGTTCCGCCGGCGGCGCACGAGCACGACCACCATGGTCACGATGAGCACGATGCCGACCACGACGAGCAGCGGGGCGAGGAGGGCCGCGAAGGCGAGGGCGAAGCTGCCGACGTCCTCCGCGGCACTTGCGACGGGCGCGCCGACGCCCGCGGTCGCGGTATTGATGACCGGGCGAGCGACCGCCTTGGCGAGGTGGACGAGGAGCGCGAGCACGACGCCGATCGCCACGGGCACCCAGTCCTGTGAGGCGACGAAGGCCTCGGGATCGGTCACTGCGGACGTCGTGGCGCTCACTCCCGAGCCGAACGCGAGCCCGCCCGCCGTGGGCCTCACGATGGTCTGCACGATGTCGTTCACGGAGTCGAAGCCCGGGATCTTGTCGGCGATGAACTCGACGACGAGGAGCACGACGAGGATCGCGAGCACCCACTCGTTCGAGAGCCACGCCCAGCCGGGCGGCAGGTCGATGAGCCCCGTGAAGCGGTCGAGTGCGCCGATGACCACGAGGGGTATCCACGCGTTCAGACCGGCCGCGAGTGCGAGCCCTGTTCCGGTCAGCAACTCGAGCATGCGCGCCCCTTCTCGGTCTTCGCGTCGAGTGTCGCACGATTAGAGTGGATGCGTGTATCTGATCGGTCTCACAGGCGGAATCGCCTCTGGAAAGTCCACCGTCGCGAGAAGGCTCTACGAGCACGGAGCAGTGCATATCGATGCCGACGACCTCGCGCGTCGCGTCGTGGAGCCGGGCAAGCCGGCGCTCGCGGCGATCGCCGAGGAGTTCGGCCCCGGCGTCCTCCGCCACGACGGCTCGCTCGATCGGGCGAAGCTCGGTGAGCTCGTGTTCGGCGACGAGGAGGCCCGGGCCCGGCTCAACGCCATCGTGCATCCTGCGGTGCGGGAGCTGTCGAGCCGGCTGATCGCGAAGGCGGAGCAGGAAGACCCCGACGCGGTCGTCGTGTACGACGTGCCGCTGCTCGTCGAGGCATCCGTCGATCACCCCTTCGATCTCGTGGTCGTCACAAGTGCACCGCGCCGCACGCAGGTCAAGCGCCTCGTCGAGGAGCGCGGGTTCGATCCGATCCAGGCGGAGGCGCGTGTCGACGCGCAGGCCGACAATGCCGCGCGGTTGGCGATCGCCGACGTCGTCATCGACACCGACGGCACGCTCGCGCACACCATGAGCCAGACCGACGCCCTCTGGCATCGCATCGAGGAGGAGCAGGCCGGCCGCAGTGTCGGCGGGCGATCCTAGACTGGGGAGCATGCAGGCCACCCGATCCGTTCGTCCGTTCGAGGTCGTCAGCGACTATCGCCCGAGCGGCGACCAGCCCGCTGCGATCGCCGAACTCGCGGGGCGCATCAACGCGGGTGAGACCGATGTCGTGCTGCTCGGCGCGACCGGCACCGGCAAGTCCGCGACCACTGCCTGGCTCATCGAGCAGGTGCAGCGGCCAACACTCGTGCTCGCGCACAACAAGACGCTCGCCGCACAGCTCGCCACCGAGTTCCGCGAGCTCATGCCCAACAACGCCATCGAGTACTTCGTCTCGTACTACGACTACTACCAGCCTGAGGCCTACGTGCCGCAGACCGACACCTTCATCGAGAAGGACTCGTCGATCAACGCCGAGGTCGAGCGGTTGCGTCACTCGACGACGAATTCCCTGCTCAGCCGGCGCGACGTCGTCGTGGTCTCGAGCGTCTCGTGCATCTACGGACTCGGTACGCCCGAGGAGTACCTCGGCGCCATGATGCCGTTGACGGTCGGCCAACGCGTCGATCGCGACTGGCTGATCCGCAAGTTCGTCTCGATGCAGTACCAGCGCAACGACGTCGACTTCTCGAGGGGCAACTTCCGGGTGCGCGGCGACACGATCGAGATCATCCCGATCTACGAAGAGCTCGCGATCCGCATCGAGATGTTCGGCGACGAGATCGAGGCGCTCTACAGCCTGCATCCGCTCACGGGCGAGGTGGTGGCCAAGCTCGATGCCGTGCCGGTCTTCCCCGGTTCGCACTACGTCGCGAGCACCGACGTGATGCAGCGTGCGATCGGCACGATTCGCCTCGAGCTCGAGGAGCGCCTCGCCGAGCTCGAGCGCGAGGGCAAGCTCCTCGAGGCGCAACGCCTTCGCATGCGCACGACGTTCGATCTCGAGATGATGGAGCAGATCGGGTTCTGCTCGGGCATCGAGAACTACTCGCGGCACATCGACGGCCGGGCCGCCGGTGAGGCGCCGCACTGCCTGCTCGACTACTTCCCCGACGATTTCCTCGTCGTCATCGACGAGTCGCACGTGACCGTGCCGCAGATCGGCGCGATGTACGAAGGAGACTCGTCACGCAAGCGCACCCTCGTGGAGCACGGCTTCCGGTTGCCGAGCGCGCTCGACAACCGGCCGCTGAAGTGGGACGAGTTCAAGGCGCGTGTCGGGCAGACGGTCTACCTCTCGGCGACCCCCGGCCGATACGAAATGGGCATCGCCGACGGGATCGTCGAGCAGATCATCCGCCCGACCGGGCTCGTCGACCCACAGATCGTCGTGAAGCCGTCGAAGGGTCAGATCGACGATCTGCTCGAGGAGATCCGGCTTCGCGCCGGCCGCGACGAGCGAGTGCTCGTCACGACGCTCACGAAGAAGATGGCCGAAGAGCTCACCGACTTCCTCACCGAGGCGGGGGTCCGCGTGCGATACCTGCACTCCGACGTCGACACCCTGCGCCGGGTCGAGCTGCTCACCGAGCTCCGTGCGGGTGTCTACGACGTGCTCGTCGGCATCAACCTGCTGCGCGAGGGGCTCGACCTGCCCGAGGTCTCGCTCGTCGCGATCCTCGATGCCGACAAGGAAGGGTTCCTCCGCTCGTCGACGTCGCTCATCCAGACGATCGGTCGCGCGGCTCGAAACGTCTCCGGCGAAGTCCACATGTACGCCGACGTGCTCACCGACTCGATGAAGTCCGCGATCGACGAGACCACTCGCCGCCGCGACCGGCAGCTCGAGTACAACCGCGCCAACGGCATCGATCCGCAACCTCTGCGCAAGCGCATCGCCGACATCACGCAAGTGCTCGCTCGCGAAGAGGCCGACACCGCGGCGCTCCTCGCCGGTCGTGACGCGAAGCGCAAGGCTCCCGTGCCGAACCTCCGTCGTGAGGGCATCGCGGCGGCAGGGGCCAACGACCTCGAAGAGCTCATCCGCGACCTCAACGAGCAGATGCTCCAGGCTGCGGGTGAACTGAAATTCGAGCTCGCCGCACGGTTGCGCGACGAGGTCTCCGACCTGAAGCGCGAGCTTCGCCAGATGGAGAAGGCCGGGCACCTCGGCTGACCGATCCGCAGAAGCCGCGCGGTCGATCGATCGCGGGCGCGGCGGGCGATCAAAGAATCGAACGTATGTTCGCTGACAGCACGCGCTCTCCGGGTGGGGGTGTCAGTGGGCTTCTCTAGACTCATAAGGTGCCAGTCTCACGTCTCGATGCCCATTCGCACCTGAGTGTTCGCGGTGCCCGCGTGCACAATCTGCAGAATGTCGATGTGGAGATCCCGCGCGACGCGATGGTCGTCTTCACCGGGCTGTCGGGGTCCGGCAAGTCGTCGCTCGCCTTCGACACGATCTTCGCCGAAGGGCAGCGCCGGTACGTCGAGTCGTTGTCGGCCTATGCACGCCAGTTCCTCGGCCAGGTCGACCGCCCCGACGTCGACTTCATCGAGGGCTTGAGCCCGGCTGTGTCGATCGACCAGAAGTCGACCAACCGAAACCCGCGGTCGACCGTCGGCACGATCACCGAGATCTACGACTACATGCGGCTGCTCTGGGCCCGTATCGGCGTGCCGCACTGTCCGGAGTGCGGCGAGCGCATCCAGCGGCAGACGGTACAGCAGATCGCCGATCAGCTCATGGAACTGGCAGAGGGCACGCGCTTCCAGATCGTCAGCCCCGTCGTCTCGCAGAAGAAGGGCGAGTTCGTCGATCTCTTCCGCGAGCTCGCGGCACAGGGCTACTCGCGCGCGGTCGTCGACGGCGACGTGATCCGGCTCTCCGAGCCGCCCACGCTGAAGAAGCAGGTCAAGCACGACATCTCGGTCGTGATCGACCGGCTCGTAGCCGGTCCCGACGTGATCGGCCGCCTCACCGATTCGCTCGAGACGGCCTTGCGCCTCACCGATGGGCTCGTGCAGGTGAACTTCGTCGACGAGACCGGTCCCGCCGCCTGGAGCACCTTCTCCGAGAAGCTCTCATGCCCCAACCAACATCCCATCCAGCTCACCGAGATCGAACCGCGCACGTTCTCCTTCAACGCGCCGTTCGGCGCCTGCCCCGAATGCTCGGGCCTCGGCACACGCATGTCGGTCGACGAGTCGCTCCTGCTCGGCGATCCCACGCTCAGCATCTCCGAGGGCGTCATCCTGCCGTGGACCTCACAGGGCAAGAGCCTGTACAACTACTACGAGAAGCTGCTCGACGGCCTCTCCCGTGACCTCGGGTTCTCACTCGCCACCCCGTGGGAGGAACTCGCCGACGACGCACGCGCCGCGGTGCTCCGGGGCGACAACTTCGAGGTCAAGGTGCGCTGGCGCAACCGCTACGGCCGCGAGATGAGCTACAGCTCCGGTTTCGAGGGCGTGGTGCCCTACATCGAGCGCCAGTACCTCCAGGCCGAGACCGATGCGCAGCGCGCACGCTGGTCCGAGTACCTTCGCGAAGTGCCCTGCCAGGTGTGCGACGGCAAACGGCTGAAGCCCGAGGTGCTCTCGGTACTCGTGCACGACATGAGCATCGCCGACGCGTGCCTCCTGAGCCTCACCGACGCCCGTGCCTTCATGGACCGCCTCGACCTGACGCAGCGCGAGCAGACCATCGCGGCCCAAGTGCTCCGCGAGATCAAGCTGCGCCTCGACTTCCTCATCCGGGTCGGGCTCAGCTACCTCGACCTCGCTCGGGCCGCCGGCACGCTCTCGGGCGGAGAGGCCCAGCGTATCCGGCTCGCCACCCAGATCGGATCAGGCCTGACCGGTGTGCTCTACGTGCTCGACGAGCCGAGCATCGGACTCCACCAGCGCGACAACCGCCGGCTCATCGACACGCTCATCGCACTGCGCGACCTCGGCAACACCCTCATCGTCGTCGAGCACGACGAAGACACCATCCGCACGGCCGACTGGATCGTCGACATCGGACCGGGCGCGGGAGTGAACGGCGGCACGGTCGTGCACTCGGGCAGCTATGCCGACCTGGTGAAGAACACGCGCTCGCTTACCGGTGATTACCTCTCGGGCCGCAAGGAGATCCCCATCCCCTCGCACCGCCGCCCGATCGATCCCGAGCGGATGATCCACGTGCAGGGCGCGGAGGCGAACAACCTCCGTGGTGTCGACGTCGAGTTCCCGCTCGGCACGTTCACCGCCGTCACCGGGGTGAGCGGTTCCGGCAAGTCATCGCTCGTGAACGACATCCTCTATCGTGTGCTCGCAAACCGCTTGAACGGTGCCCGCAAGGTGCCCGGCAAGCACCGCCGCGTGACCGGCCTCGATCAGCTCGACAAGGTGGTGCACGTCGACCAGGCACCGATCGGTCGCACGCCGCGCTCCAACCCCGCCACGTACACCGGGGTCTTCGACCGGATCCGCACCCTCTTCTCCGAGACGAACGAGGCGAAGGCTCGCGGCTACCTTCCCGGCCGCTTCAGCTTCAACGTCAAGGGCGGCCGATGCGAGGCGTGCTCGGGCGACGGCACGATCAAGATCGAGATGAACTTCCTGCCCGACGTCTATGTCGCGTGCGAGGTCTGCGGCGGCAAGCGCTACAACCGCGAGACGCTGCAGGTGCACTACAAGAGCAAGAACATCGCCGAGGTGCTCGAGATGCCCATCAGCGAGGCGGCGGAGTTCTTCGAGCCGATCTCGGCGATCCACCGCTACCTGAAGACGCTCGTCGACGTCGGTCTCGGCTACGTGCAACTCGGCCAGAGCGCCACGACCCTCTCGGGCGGCGAGGCGCAGCGCGTCAAGCTCGCGACCGAGCTCCAGCGACGTTCGAACGGCCGAAGCGTGTACGTGCTCGACGAGCCCACCACGGGCCTGCACTTCGAAGACGTGCAGAAGCTGCTCAAGGTGCTCGGCAAGCTCGTCGAGAAGGGCAACACCGTCATCGTCATCGAGCACAGCCTCGACGTCATCAAGTCGGCCGACTGGATCATCGATCTCGGGCCTGAGGGAGGCTCCGGCGGAGGGCAGGTCGTGGCCACGGGCACGCCCGAGCAGGTCGCGGAGGTCCACGACAGCCACACCGGGTATTTCCTGCGTGAGATCTTCGGAGCGGCATCCGTCCGCGCCGAGGTCGCCAGCTGAGGCGATGAACGAGACCGTCGCGTACCGCCCGAGGGTGGGGGAGATCCCGACCGCTCCGGGCGTCTACCGTTTCCGAGACGCCGATCGGCGCGTGCTCTACGTCGGCAAGGCGAAGAATCTCCGGGCGCGGCTGTCGAACTACTTCGCGCCGTTGCGGAGCCTGCACGAGCGCACGCGCCGCATGGTCACCACTGCGACATCCGTGGAATGGACGGTGGTCGCGAACGACGTCGAGGCGCTGCAACTCGAGATCACGCTCATCAACGAGTTCAGCCCGCCGTTCAACGTGCGATTCAAAGACGACAAGTCCTACCCCTACCTCGTCGTGACCCTCGCCGACGAGGCGCCGCGGGCAATGGTGTCGCGTCGCCGCGGCATCCCCGGTGCACGGTACTTCGGGCCGTACCCGAAGGTCTGGGCGGTCAACGAGACGCTCGAGGTGCTGCTCAAGCTCTTCCCGATCCGCACCTGTAAAGACTCCGACTACAAGCGCGCCATGGCGAGCGGCCGGCCGTGCTTCGCAGGCCAGATCGGGCGCTGCTTCGGGCCGTGCTCGAGGCTCGTCACGATCGAGGAGCACCGCGAGAACGTCGACCGATTCGTCGCGTTCATGCAGAATCAAGACCGGCGCATCATCGGCGAGCTGACGCAGCAGATGAAGGCGGCGGCGGCCGCCCAAGACTATGAGACTGCGGCGCGTCGGCGCGACCAGCTTCAGGCCGCCGAGTCCTTCTTCGAGAAGAGTGCGGTGGTGCTCGGCGAGTCGGTCGACATCGACGTGTTCGGCATCGACCACGATGAGCTCTCCGCGGCGGTGCAGCTCTTCATCGTGCGCGGTGGTCGGGTACGCGGTGTCCGCTCCTGGACCGTCGACAAGGAGCTCGACGTTCCGCTCGGCGAACTCGTCGACTCGGTCGTGCAGAACGCCTACGCCGACGACATCCGTCCACCGGGCGAAGTCGTCGTGCCCGAACTGCCCGACGACGCCGCCGCGCTCGAGACGTGGCTCGCAACGCTCGCGGGTCGCAAGGTGCGGCTCCGGGCCGCCCAGCGCGGCGACAAGGCGGCGCTGCTCCAAACCGCGACCCAGAACGCGAAGCAGTCCCTGATGCTCTACAAGACGCGTCGGAGCGCCGACTTCACCACGCGGTCCCGCGCGCTCGAAGACATCCAGGAGGCGCTGGGCATGGCCGACGCGCCGCTGCGAATCGAGTGCTTCGACGTCTCGCATCTCAGTGGCACGAACATCGTCGCGTCGATGGTCGTGTTCGAAGACGGGCTGCCGCGCAAAGACGAGTACCGCCGATTCACCATCCCGCAGTCGAGCGACGACACCGATTCGATCCACCAGGTGCTCACGAGACGGCTCGCCTACCTCTCGCAGCCCGGGTCGAACGGCGAGGTCGGCGACGTCGGCGCTGCGGGCCTCGAAGGGCCGGATGCAGCGACGGATGCCGCCGCAGCATTCGGATCTCGCAAGAAATTCGCCTATCGCCCCAACCTCCTCGTCGTCGATGGAGGCCAGCCGCAGGTCGAGGCCGCGGCGCGGGCAATCGCCGAGTCGGGGGTCGAGGGCATCGCGCTCTGCGGCATCGCGAAGCGGCTCGAGGAGATCTGGACTCCCGATGCCGACTTCCCCGTGATCCTGCCGCGCAACAGCGACGCACTCTTCCTCTTCCAGCGTGTTCGCGACGAGGCGCACCGGTTCGCCATCACGCATCAGCGGCAACGTCGCAAGCGCGACATCGGCTCGGTGCTCTCCGAGATCCCGGGTCTCGGTCCGTCGCGCGTGAAGCAACTCCTGCGTCACTTCGGCTCGGTCACGCGACTTCGTGCCGCGACCGAACTCGAGATCGCAGAGGTGAGCGGCATCGGGCCGGTGCTCGCGGCGACGGTGCATCGTCAGCTGCGCGCTGACGGCGTGTCGGCGCCCCGGTAGGCTGGGGTGTCGACACGCGGAAGGGGACCTCGAGACGATGGCAGCTGAGGCCGTGCAGCAAGAGATGCTCATCGTCACCGGGATGTCCGGTGCGGGCCGGTCGACCGTCGGCAACGCTCTCGAAGACCTGGGCTGGTATGTCGTCGACAACCTGCCTCCGCAGATGCTCCGCCCGCTCGTCGAGCTCGTCGAACGCGCCGGCGCCTCGTTGCCCCGCATCGCGGCGGTCGTCGACATCCGCGGCGGCGACTTCTTCTCGGAACTCCGCGAGATCATCCAGGCGCTGCGCACGGGCGTGAATGTGCGCGTCGTCTTTCTCGACGCGACCGACACGGTGCTCGTGCGCCGCTTCGAATCGGTGCGGCGACCGCACCCGCTGCAGGGCTCGGGCACGCTGCTCGACGGCATCGGCGACGAACGTGCGCGTCTCGCCGAGCTTCGAGAGGCGAGCGACATGGTCATCGATACCACCGACCTCAACATCCACCAGCTCGCGAATCTCATCACCGAGACCTTCGCCGAAGAGGGTCAAGCCGGACTCCGGGTGACCATGCTGAGCTTCGGGTTCAAGTACGGCGTGCCCTCCGACGCCGATCTCGTGGCCGATGCCAGGTTCCTGCCGAACCCGTTCTGGGTTCCCGAGCTGCGCCATCTCTCCGGTGAAGACAGCGCGGTGTCGGAATTCGTGCTGGAGCAAGCAGGCGCGCGCGAGTTCATCGACGCGTATGCCAAGGCACTGGAGCCGGTCCTCGCGGGCTACCAGCGTGAGAACAAGCGGCACGCGACGATCGCCATCGGATGCACCGGCGGCAAGCACCGCTCGGTCGCCATCATCCGAGAGCTCCGCAAGCGAATCGAGAAGATGCCAGGGGTCGCCGTGAGTGTCAAGGATCGCGACCTCGGCCGCGAGTGACCCGGCGCGGAATGACATTCGAACGAGGCGCGACCACAAGATGACGAAAGATTGGACGTGAAGTGGCATTGACCGCGGATGTGAAAGAAGAGCTCGCGCGAGTCGACGTGCCGAAGACCAGCGTGAGGGCGGCTGAGCTCGCGGCAGTGCTGCGCTTCGCCGGCGGACTTCACATCATCTCCAGCCGCATCGCGATCGAGGCGGAGCTCGACTCACCCACGATCGTGCGCAGGGTGACGCGCGACCTCGGCGAGATCTACGGGGTTCGCCCCGACGTGTCGGTGATCTCCCCATCCGGCATCCGTCGTTCGAACCAGTACCTCGTGCGCGTGCTCGACGGGGGAGAGACGCTCGCCCGGCAGACCGGCCTCCTCGACGCGCGCCGACGACCGGTGCGAGGACTGCCGAACAAGCTCACGACCGGTTCACGCGACGAGGTCGCGGCCATCTGGAGGGGCGCCTTCCTCGCCCAGGGGAGTCTGACCGATCCCGGCCGTTCGGCCGCGCTCGAGATCACCTGCCCCGGCAACGAGACCGCGATGGCGCTCGTCGGCGCCGCCGGCCGCCTCGGCATCTCGGCGAAGGCACGTGAAGTGCGCGGCGTGCACCGGGTCGTGATCCGCGACGGCGAGGCGATCAGTGCGATGCTCGCCGTGATGGGCGCCACCGAGACGGTGCGCAACTGGGAGGCGCTCCGGCAGCGGCGCGAGGTGCGGGCCACGGCGAACCGGCTCGTCAACTTCGACGACGCGAACCTGCGGCGGTCGGCGCAAGCCGCTGTCGCGGCCTGCGCACGCGTCGAACGTGCCATGGAGCTCTTGAGCGACGGCATCCCCGATCACCTGAAGTACGCGGGAGAACTTCGGCTCGCCCATCGCGATGCAAGTCTCGACGAGCTCGGCCACTACGCCGACCCGCCCATGACCAAAGACGCCGTGGCCGGCCGCATCCGCCGGCTGCTCGCGATGGCCGACAAGCGTGCCGCCGAACTCGGCGTGCCGGGCACCGAGGCGAGCCTGCCCGCCGACCTCGACGAGGTCTGATCGACCCCCGCTCGCGAGCGTCGCCCCGCGTCATACGCCACACGGGCACCGCTCGCGACGGGCATAGACTCGAAACGCAGCCGCGGAACACCGGGCAGGAGCCCGGCACGCCCGGCATCTGAGAAGGAGAAGCAATGGCTGACTACACCCTCCCGGATCTCGCCTACGACTACTCGGCGCTCGAGCCGAGCATCAGTGGCACGATCATGGAATTGCACCACTCGAAGCATCACCAGGCCTACGTCACCGGCGCGAACACCGCGCTCGCGCAACTCGCTGAAGCCCGCGACTCGGAAAACCTCGCGAATGTCAACAAGCTCGAGAAGGACCTCGCGTTCAACCTCGGCGGGCACATCAACCACTCGATCTTCTGGACGAACCTCTCGCCCAATGGCGGCGACAAGCCGACCGGGGAGCTCGCCTCGGCGATCGACGACGCATTCGGTTCGTTCGACAAGTTCCAGGCCCACTTCACGGCGACCGCGCTCGGCGTCCAGGGTTCCGGATGGGCAGTGCTCGCCTGGGATTCGATCGGACAGCGCCTCATCATCGTGCAGTTCTTCGACCAGCAGGGAAACCTCCCCGCGGGCATCGTGCCCCTCCTCATGCTCGACGTCTGGGAGCACGCGTACTACCTCGACTACAAGAACGTGCGTGCCGACTACGTGAAGGCGTTCTGGAACATCGCAGACTGGGCGAACGTCCAGGAGCGCTTCACCACCGCACGCGAGAAGACCTCAGGGCTGCTGCTACTGTCGTAGCGGATGGTGTCCCCGGACCCGTCCGGGGACACCGCTGTCCGATCAATTCACCCTTGCAATAGCGCGATCGCGCACGTCAAACAGGAGACATCCGTGTCTGTAAAGATCGGCATCAACGGCTTCGGCCGCATCGGCCGCAACTACTTCCGCGCCGCCCTCGCGCAGGGCGCAGACCTCGACATCGTCGCGGTGAACGACCTCACCGACAACAAGACGCTCGCACACCTGCTGAAGTACGACTCGATCACCGGACGACTCGACGCGACCGTCGAGTTCGACGAAGGACAGATCATCGTCAACGGCAAGGCGATCAAGGTCTTCGCAGAGCGCGACCCCGCCAACCTGCCGTGGGGCGAGCTCGGCGTCGACATCGTCATCGAGTCGACCGGATTCTTCACGAAGGCCACCGACGCGCGCAAGCACATCAACGCCGGCGCCAAGAAGGTGCTCATCTCGGCTCCCGCCACCGATGAGGACGCGACGTTCGTCATGGGCGTCAACGAGCACGAGTACGACGCCGAGAAGCACCACATCATCTCGAACGCCTCGTGCACCACGAACTGCCTCGCGCCGCTCGCCAAGGTCTTCAACGACGAGTTCGGCATCGAGCGCGGTCTCATGACCACGGTCCACGCGTACACGGCCGACCAGAACCTCCAAGACGGCCCCCACAAAGACCTGCGTCGTGCACGTGCGGCTGCCGTCAACATCGTGCCGACCTCCACCGGCGCCGCGAAGGCCATCGGCCTCGTGCTGCCCGAGCTCGTCGGCAAGCTCGACGGCTTCGCCCTGCGCGTCCCGGTCCCCACCGGCTCGATCACCGACCTCACGGTCACCTCCTCGCGCCCGGTCACCGTCGACGAGGTCAAGGCCGCTTACAAGGCCGCCGCTGAGGGGCCCATGAAGGGCATCCTCAAGTACACCGAAGACGAGATCGTCTCGAGCGACATCGTCAGCGACCCGCACTCGTCGATCTTCGACGCGGGCCTGCTGCGCGTCCTCGGCGACCAGGTGAAGCTCTCGAGCTGGTACGACAACGAGTGGGGTTACTCCAACCGTCTCGTCGACCTCACCGAGTACGTCGCCGAACGTCTCTGAGCCGAGTCATCGTGACCCTGCGAACGATCGATACCCTCGGTCCGCTCGCCGGCAAGCGCGTCGTCGTCCGTTGTGACCTGAACGTTCCTCTGCAGAACGCGGTCATCACGGACGACGGCCGCGTGCGGGCATCGGTCCCGACGCTCGAGGCCCTCGTCGGCCAGGGCGCCCGCGTCATCGTGGTCTCCCACCTCGGGCGGCCCGACGGAGCGCCCGACCCGAAGTACAGCCTCGCTCCAATTGCGGCGCGCCTCGGCGAGCTGCTCGACGCCCCGGTCGGCTTCGCCGCCGACACGGTCGGCACGGATGCCGCGGCCAAGGTCGCGGCGCTCGGCGACGGCGAGGTGCTCGTGCTCGAGAACCTCCGGTTCAACCCGGGGGAGACCAGCAAGAACGAGGCCGAGCGCACCGCGTTCGCGGGCGAGCTCGCCGCGTTCGCCGATGCCGTGGTCTCCGACGGTTTCGGCGTCGTGCATCGCAAGCAGGCGAGCGTCTTCGAACTCGAGGAGCTCCGGCCGAGCGCGGCAGGACTGCTGATCGCCGACGAGCTCGAAGTGCTCGACCGGCTCACCGAATCGCCTGAGCGCCCCTACACGGTCGTGCTCGGCGGATCGAAGGTCTCCGACAAGCTCGGCGTCATCGCACACCTGCTGCCTCGTGTCGACACCCTGCTCATCGGCGGCGGCATGCTCTTCACCTTCCTCGCGGCGCAGGGCCACAAGGTCGGTTCGAGCCTCCTCGAGGAGGACCAGATCGAGACGGTGCGCGGCTACCTCGCCGAGGCGACGGAGCGCGGCGTGTCGATCGTGCTGCCGACCGACGTCGTCGTGGCATCGGCCTTCTCGGCCGAGGCCGAGCACGTCGTGACGGCGTCGGATGCGATCGAGCAGACGCCGTTCGGGGCATCCGGACTCGGACTCGACATCGGGCCCGACACTGCAGCGGTCTTCGCCGAGCACATTCGCGGCTCGAAGACGGTGTTCTGGAACGGGCCGATGGGCGTGTTCGAGCTCGCGCCGTTCGCTGCAGGCACCCTCACCGTCGCCGAGGCCCTCACCGCGGTCGATGGGCTCAGCGTCGTCGGTGGTGGAGACTCCGCCGCAGCGGTTCGGCAGCTCGGGTTCTCCGACGACCAATTCGGTCACATCTCAACGGGCGGAGGCGCAAGCCTCGAGTTCCTCGAAGGCAAGAAGCTTCCCGGACTGGAGGTCCTCGGATGGCAGTGAAGCGCACTCCGTTCATCGCAGGCAACTGGAAGATGAACCTCGATCACCTGCAGTCGATCGCGTTCGTGCAGAAGCTCGCGTGGAGCCTCGCCGACGCGAAGCACGACTTCGCCGACGCCGAGGTGGCGGTGTTCCCGCCGTTCACCGACCTGCGATCGGTGCAGACGCTCGTCTCGGCTGACTCGCTCCCGATCGCGTACGGCGCACAGGATGTCTCGGCGCACGACTCCGGGGCATACACGGGTGAGATCTCCGGGGCATTCCTCGCGGCACTCGACTGCCGGTACGTGATCATCGGCCACTCCGAGCGACGCACCCTGCATGGCGAGAGCGACGCCGACATCAACGCGAAGGTGCTCGCCGCGCACCGCCACGGCCTCATCCCCGTGCTGTGCGTCGGCGAGACCGCCGAAGACCTCGAGGCACATGGCCCGAGCGCCGTGCCGGTCGCGCAGCTGCGCGCCGCACTGGAGGGCGTCGACGGGTCGAAGGGACTCGTCGTCGCCTACGAGCCGGTCTGGGCCATCGGCTCGGGCCAGGCCGCGACGCCCGACCAGGCCGAGCAGGTCGCCGCAGCTCTTCGTGGCGTGCTCACCGAGGTGTTCGACGACGAGATCGCCCAGGCGACGCGCGTGCTCTACGGCGGCTCGGTGAAGGCGGCGAACATCGCCTCGTTCCTTCGCGAACCGAACGTCGATGGCGCTCTCGTCGGCGGAGCGAGCCTCGACATCGCCGAGTTCTCGAGCATCGCGCGGTTCAAGAAGCACGTCGGAGCGTAGCCCGCCTCCTCGGCCGCGGCTCGCGTGCCGTTATACTGATTGTCGGCCCGACCCCCTGCGTCGTGCCCGGAAAGGTTCACCGTGGAGATTCTCCAGGTCGTCCTGCAGGTGCTGCTCGGTCTCACGAGCCTCCTGCTGACGCTGCTCATCCTGTTGCACAAGGGCCGCGGTGGCGGTCTCTCCGACATGTTCGGAGGAGGCGTCACCTCGAGCCTCGGCGCATCGGGTGTCGCCGAGCGAAACCTCAACCGGATCACGGTCATCCTCGGACTCATCTGGGTGACCTGCATCGTCGTACTCGGCCTCATCACCAAGTTCGACGCCGGAATCTGACGGGGGAGAAGAAGATGGCTTCAGGAAACAGCGCCATTCGTGGCTCGCGCGTGGGCGCCGGGCCGATGGGCGAACAGGATCGTGGCTTCCACGCCGATCGCGTCGCGGTGAGCTACTGGGACGCACAGGGCAATGAGACGGTGCGGTACTTCGCAGCGAACCTGCCCGAAGAGGAGATCCCCGACATCATCGACAGCCCGTCCACGGGGCTGCCCGCCGGGCGCGATCGCGAGAACCCGCCCTCGGTCTCGAAGCTCGAGCCGTACAAGACGCACCTCGCCTACGTCAAGGAACGACGCACCGACGAAGAGGCCGCTGCCCTGCTCGACGACGCACTCACGCAGTTACGCATCCGCCGCGGACAGGCCTGACGCACCAAACGCGAACCAGACATGAAGCAGGGCCGGCCCCCAAAGGGCCGGCCCTGCTTCATATCTGCGACCGACGTGTTCAGTAGTCGGGCGCGATGAGCTCCTCGGGAACTTCGGCGGCCGCTTCACGGTCCACGAAGAACACCGTGCGCCGGCGTCCCTTGATGCCGGCGACGGGCACTTCGTCGCGGCTCGCGCCCGCGAGGGCGAGTCCGAGCGCCGAGGCCTTATCTGCTCCGGCGAGCACGATCCAGATGCGCTGCGACGCGTTCAGCACGGGTCGTGTGAGGCTCAATCGCTCGGGCGGCGGCTTCGGCGAGTTCCGCACCGGAATGACCGTGCGATCGGTGACCTGGATTCCCGATCGATGCGGGAAGAGCGAGGCCACGTGACCGTCGGGTCCGGCGCCGAGGAACGTGATGTCGAAGACGGGGTGCGTCAATCCGTCGACGCCGTGCGCCGCGAGTTCGGTTGCGTAGACGTCGGCGGCCTCGTCGAGCGAGATGCCGGAATCCGATGCCGGGAACGGGTGCACGTTCTCGGCCGGAAGGTCGAGTCGGTCGAGGAGCGCGGCTCGCGACTGTCCGTCGTTGCGCTCGGCGTCGCCGGCGGGCACCCATCGCTCGTCGCCCCACCAGAAGTGCACGCGCGACCAGTCGACCGAGGTGTGGGCCGGTGACGAGGCGACCGCCTCGAGCACCGAGGCGCCCATCGTGCCACCAGTGAGCACGATGTGCGCGACCGGTTGCGCGTCGAGGATGTCGAGCGTCTTCGTGATGAAGCGCGCCGCCACCGCTCCTGCGAGCGAGGCCTTGTCGGGGTGCACGAGCACGCGGCGCTCATTCGTCATGCGGCGGGGCCTCCATCGTCGGCATCCTCGAGCAGGGCGAGCCCGCTCGTGATCACTTCACCGTACAGCTCATCGGGGTCGAGGCGTCGGAGCTCGTCGGCGAGGCAGTCACGGAGATTCCGTCGAGGCAGGGCGAGATCGTGCACCGGCTGGCTGGGCTGACGAAGCGTCGCGATGCCGGGCACGTCGCGCACGAGTTCGATGGCGCCGCCATCTCGCCCGAGGCGCACCCCGTGAATGCCGTGCGAACCGGCTTCCACGCTCGTCAACTCGTACGTCGTCGGAGCCGAGAGCTGCAGCTTCAGCCACGCGGCGAGCAGTGTCGTCGAGGGGGAGTCGATCGCGCCCGTCACGTGGACGTCGGTGACGGGTTCGTACGGCGGCTGGTCGAGCACGGCGGCGAGTTGCGCGCGCCACAGTGTCAGGCGAGTCCACGCGAAGTCAGCGTCGCCTGGAGTGTAGCTCGAGGCGAGATTGCGAAGCGCGGCCTGGGGATCGGGCTGCGTCGAGGCATCCGTGATCCTGCGGTGTGCGATGCGACCGAGCGGCGACTTGCCGGGAACCTCGGGTGCGGCAGCGGGCCACCAGGTCACCACGGGGGCATCGGGCAGCAGCAGGCCCATCACGAGGCTCTCCTCGTCGCTGGCGGCATCGCCGCACGCTCGAAGCACGATGACCTCGCTCGCGCCGGCGTCGCCGCCCACGCGGATCTCGGCATCGAGCCGCGGATCGACCGCCGAGGTCTCGGTGCCCGGCTCCCGTGAGACCACGATCACGCGCATCGGATGCTCGCGGGACGCGTCGTTGGCGGCCTCGATGGCCTCCTCTTCGGCGCCTGGGGAGGTGGCGATGACGAGGGTGAGCACTCGGCCGAGCGCGACGACGCCGCCCTCTTCGCGGATCTTCACGAGGGTCTTCGAGACCTGGCTCGTGGTGGTGTCGGGCAGATCGACGATCATGGGCGTCTCCAGCTTCGTCCGTCGCGTTCCAGCAGCTCATCGGCCGAGGCGGGTCCCCAGGTGCCGGGGCGGTATTGCTCGGGCTGACCCTGGGTCTCCCAGAACTCCTCGATCGGGTCGAGGATCTTCCACGAGAGTTCGACCTCCTCCTGACGGGGGAAGAGCGGCGGGTCGCCGAGCAGCACGTCGAGGATGAGGCGTTCGTACGCCTCGGGGCTCGCCTCGGTGAAGGCGTGCCCGTAGCCGAAGTCCATCGTCACGTCGCGCACCTGGATGCCGGCGCCGGGGACCTTCGAGCCGAAGCGGATGGTGACCCCTTCGTCGGGCTGCACCCGGATGACGAGGGCGTTCTGCCCGAGTTGCGAGGTCTGGCTGGCGGCGAAGACCTGCTGGGGTGCCCGCTTGAAGACCACGGCGATCTCGGTGACCCTGCGGCCGAGTCGCTTGCCCGCACGAAGGTAGAACGGCACGCCGGCCCATCGGCGAGTGCCGATGGTCAGCTTCATGGCCGCGTAGGTCTCGGTGGTGGACTCGGGGTCCATGCCGTCTTCGTCGAGGAAGCCGATGACCTCTTCGCCTCCCTGCCAGCCGCCCGCGTACTGCCCGCGTGCGGTGCCCGTCGCGAGATCTTCGGGCAGTCGCACCGCGGCGAGGATCTTCTCCTTCTCGGCGCGGAGGTCGCTCGCCTCGAAGGAGATGGGCTCCTCCATGGCGGTGAGTGCGAGCAATTGCAGCAAGTGGTTCTGGATGACGTCGCGGGCCGCGCCGATGCCGTCGTAGTAGCCGGCACGCCCGCCGACGCCGATGTCCTCGGCCATCGTGATCTGCACGTGGTCGACGTAGTTCGCGTTCCAGATCGGCTCGTAGAGCTGGTTCGCGAACCGGAGGGCCAGGATGTTCTGCACCGTCTCCTTGCCGAGATAGTGGTCGATGCGGAACACGGAGTCGGGCGGGAACACCGAGGCGACGACGTCATTGAGCTCGCGCGCCGTCTGGAGGTCGGACCCGAACGGCTTCTCGATCACGACGCGGCGCCACTGGTCGCCCTTCTGCTCGGTGAGCCCGGATCGCTTGAGCTGCTCGGTCACGAGCGGGAACGACTTCGGCGGGATCGAGAGGTAGAACGCGTGGTTGCCCATCGTTCCGCGCTTCTCGTCGAGTTCGGCGACGACCTCACGCAGGCGGTCGAATGCCGCGTCGTCGTCGAAGTCGCCCTGCACGAAGCGGATGCCGCGAGCGAGCTGCTTCCAGACGTCCTCACGGAATTCGGTGCGTGCATACTGCTTCACCGAATCGTGCACGACCCGTTCGAAGTCCTCGTCTGCCCATTCGCGGCGTGCGAAGCCGACGAGCGCGAAGCCGGGCGGCAACAGGCCCCGGTTCGCGAGGTCGTAGACCGCGGGCATGAGCTTCTTGCGTGACAGGTCGCCCGTGACGCCGAAGATGATGAGGCTCGAGGGGCCGGCGATGCGATTCAGCCGGTAGTCCTTCGGGGAACGCAGCGGATTGTGCTGCGCGGTGATCGGGGCCGGTTGCATGCGGTTCCTTCCGGCTCTCAGCCGACGGCGTCGAAGAGCGTGGCGATGTTCGCCTGGGGCTCGGTGAGCGTGAGCGTGAGCACAGGCCGGCCGTGCTCGGCGAGCACGCTCGCGTCGCCCGACGCCTGGGCGGCGATCAGCTGACCGAAGGTGAACGGGCGCTCGGGGATCGCGAGGTCGTTGGCGGCGGCCTGCGTGATCTGCAGGAACACGCCGACGGCGGGGCCGCCCTTGTGGAACTGCCCGGTCGAGTGCAGGAACCGCGGGCCCCAGCCGAACGTCACCGGGCGGCCGGACCGCGCGGCGAGCGCGTCGCGGAGGCGCGCGAGCTCGGGATGTGCGACGCGGTCGACGTAGGCCTGCACCGAGATGTAGCCGTTCGCCGGCAGCTCTTCGAGCAGCACGTCGATCGCCGAGACGAGATCGCTCGCCGCGCCGATGACCTCGGGAGTGCCGCGCACCTCGATGCCGTCGGCGACGAACGCCGCCGGGGCGGGCTCGGGCCGCGAGTCGAGGAGTCCGCGAGCGGCGATCTTCGCCGACTCGACGTCGGGCTGGTCGAAGGGGTTGATGCCGAGGATGCGGCCCGCGACGACGGTCGCGTACTCCCAGACGAGCAACTGCGCGCCGAGCGTGCCCGAGACGCGGATCTCTCCGGAGTCGTCGTGGCCGAAGACCTGGTCGCCCGCATCGCGGACGAGCCGCACGACTTGGAGGTCGGGGAGGTCGGCGCCGAGTTCGGGCGCGTCGACGTCGAGCACGACGGGCAGGATGCCGGTGCCGTTCTTTCCCGTCGACTCGGCGATGAGCTGCTCGGCCCAATCGGCGAACCCGACGATGTGGGTGCCGTCGGAGATGATGCCGAGCTTGTCGCGGAGCGGTGCCGTGGCGGCCATCGCGGCTCCGAGCACGAGGCCCGGGTTGTCTTCCGTGTCGACGGCGAGCGAGAGCTCGATCGTCTCGGCCTCGTCGAGGAGCTCGGAGATGTCGACGCCGGCGAGCCCCGACGGCACGAGGCCGAACGCGGTGAGCGCCGAGTAGCGCCCGCCGACGTTGGGGTCGGCGTTGAACACGCGGTAGCCCGCGGCGCGGGCCGATTCGTCGAGCGGCGAGCCGGGGTCGGTGACCACGATGATGCGCGAGACGGGATCGATGCCGGCATCGCGGAACGCCTGCTCGTAGACCCGGCGCTGGCTGTCGGTCTCGACGGTCGAACCCGACTTCGAAGAAACCACGAGGGCGGATGACGCGAGCCGGTCGGCGAGCGCAGCGCGCACCTGCCCGGGCTCGGTCGAGTCGAGCACCGTGAGGGGCACCCCGTTTGTGCGGGTGATGACCTCTGGGGCGAGCGATGAGCCGCCCATGCCGGCGAGGACGATGTGGTCGACGCCGTCGGCGCGGAGGCTGTCGCGAAGCGCCAGGATCTCGGGAACGAGCGGCCGCGAGATCGCGACGGCTTCGGTCCAGCCGAGTCGCTTCGAAGCCTCCTCTTCGGCCTCGGGTCCCCAGAGTGCGGCGTCGAGTCCGGTGATGCCGCTCGCGACATAGTCGGCCACGAGACCCGGCACGGTGGCGCGCACGGCGTCGGCCGCGGCCCCGCTCACGGAGATGCGGAAGCTCATGCCGCTGCCTCCAGGGCGCCGCGGACGGTGTCGAGCAGTTCGTTCCACGAGACGATGAACTTCTCGACGCCCTCGCGCTCGAGGAGCGCGGTGACGTCGTCGTAGTCGACGCCGACGCGAGCGAGCGCGTCGAGCACGGCGCCGGCATCGGCGTAGGCGCCGGTCACGGTGTCGCCGACGATCTCGCCGTGGTCGAAGGTGGCCTCGAGGGTCTTCTCGGGCATCGTGTTGACGACGCCCGGGGCGACGAGCTCGGTGACGTAGAGGGTGTCGGAGAGTGACGGGTCCTTCACGCCGGTCGAGGCCCACAGCGGGCGCTGACGGTTCGCGCCGTCGTCGAGCAATGCGGTTGCACGCTCGTCGGCGAAGACCTGCTCGTAGAGCTCATAGGCGAGTCGCGCATTCGCGACGCCGGCCTTGCTCTTGAGCCCGAGGGCCTCATCGGTGCCGATCGCGACGAGTCGCTTGTCGATCTCGGTGTCGACGCGCGACACGAAGAACGAGGCCACCGAGTGGATGGTGCTGAGGTCGATGCCGGAGGCCTTCGCACGCTCGAGCCCCGTGAGGTAGGCGTCGATGACCTCGCGGTAGCGGTCGAGGCTGAAGATCAGCGTGACGTTGACGCTGATGCCGGCGGCGATCGTCTCGGTGATCGCGTCGAGCCCTGCGAGCGTCGCGGGGATCTTGATCATGACGTTGGGCCGGTCGACCTTCGCCCACAGTTCCTTCGCCTGCTCGATGGTCGCGGCCGTGTCGTGGGCGAGGCCGGGTGCGACCTCGATCGAGACGCGACCGTCGTATCCGCCGGTGCGGTCGTAGACGGGGCGGAAGTGCTCGGCGGCGTCGCGCACGTCGTCGGTCGTGATCTCGAAGACCGCGGTGTCGACGTCGGCGCCTGCGGCGGAGAGCGCGTGCAGCTGCTCGGCGTAGGCGGCGCCGTTCGCGAGCGCGCCGGCGAAGATCGTCGGGTTGGTGGTCACGCCGACGACGTCACGCTCGGCGATGAGCCGCTCGAGTCCGCCGGAGACGATGCGTTGACGCGACAGGTCGTCGAGCCAGATGCTGACGCCGGCCTCTGAGAGCGCGGCGGTGGGGGTGTTGCTTGACATGAGGTGTTTCTCCTTCGTGCTCGCGTCAGGACGCGAGCGATTCCTTCGCGGCGGCGACGACGGCTTCTGTCGTGATGCCGAACTCGCGGAACAGGGTCTTGTAGTCGGCGGATGCGCCGAAGTGATCGATCGAGACGCTGCGGCCCCGGTCGCCGACGTAGCGCTGCCAGGTGAGCGCGATGCCGGCCTCGACCGACACTCGAGCCGTCACGGCGGCGGGCAGCACCGACTCGCGGTACGCGGCATCCTGCTCCTCGAACCATTCGAGGCTCGGCGCGGAGACCACTCGGGCCTCGATGCCGTCGGCGGCGAGCTCGTCGCGTGCGCCGAGTGCGAGCTGCACCTCGGAACCCGTGGCGATGAGGATGACGTCGGGCGTGCCCGACGGTGCGTCGGCGAGCACGTAGGCGCCCTTGGCGAGGTTCGAGGCGGCGGCGAGGGTGTCGCCGGATGCCGCGCCGTCGCCGCGCTCGAACACCGGGATGTTCTGGCGCGTGAGGGCGATGCCGACGGGCGCGTCGCGACGCTTCAGGATCTCGAGCCACGCTTGCGCGACCTCGTTCGCGTCGGCCGGTCGCACCACGGTGAAGCCCGGGATCGCGCGGAGCGTTGCGAGCTGCTCGATGGGCTGGTGCGTCGGGCCGTCTTCGCCGAGCGCGACGGAGTCGTGCGTCCAGACGAAGATCGAGGGCACCTTCATGAGCGCGGCCAGGCGAACGGCCGGGCGCATGTAGTCGCTGAAGATGAGGAACGTGCCGCCGAACGCGCGCGTCTTGCCGTGCAGGACGATGCCGTTGAGGATCGCACCCATCGCGTGCTCGCGGATGCCGAAGTGCAGCACACGCCCGTACGGGTTGCCCGCGAACTCGTGCGTCGACCACTCGGAGGGGATGAACGAGGGCGCGCCGTTGATCGTCGTGAGGTTCGACTCGGCGAGGTCGGCGGAGCCGCCCCAGAACTCGGGGAGCGCGCCGGCGAGGGCGTTGATGACCTTGCCGGATGCCGCACGGGTCGACACCTCGGTGCCGCCATCGAAGCTCGGCAGCACCGATTCGATGTCGGCGGGAAGCTCTCCGGCCTCGAGCCGGTCGAGCAGTGCCTTGCGGTCGGGATTCGCCTCGGCCCACTCGTCGAAGGAGCGCTGCCATTCGGCGCGTGCCGCGGCACCGCGCTCACCGGCGCGCCGCGTGTGTTCGAGCACCTCGGCGTCGACGACGAAGTTCAGCTCGGGGTCGAAGCCGAGCACCTCCTTCGTCGCGGCGAGCTCGGCGGCGCCGAGTGCCGATCCGTGGATCTTGCCGGAGTTCTGCTTGCCCGGGCTCGGCCAGCCGATGATCGTCTTCAGGATGACGATGGAGGGCTTCGACGTCTCGCCCTTCGCGGCCGCGATCGCGGCGTCGAGCGCGGGCACGTCTTCGACGTACTCGCCCGTGCCCTTCCAGTCGACGGTCTGCACGTGCCATCCGTAGGACGCATACCGCTCGGCCACGTTCTCGGTGAAGGCGATGTTCGTGTCGTCTTCGATCGAGATCTGGTTCGAGTCGTAGATGACGACGAGGTTGCCGAGCTGCTGGTGGCCTGCGAGCGAGGATGCCTCGCTCGTCACGCCCTCCTGCAGGTCGCCGTCGCCGGCGATGACGTACACGAAGTGGTCGAAGGGGCTCGTGCCGGGGGCTGCCTCGGGGTCGAAGAGACCGCGCTCGAAGCGAGCGGCATAGGCGAAGCCGACGGCCGAGGCGAGGCCCTGGCCGAGCGGGCCGGTGGTGATCTCGACGCCCGCGGTGTGACCGTACTCGGGGTGGCCGGGCGTCTTCGAGCCCCACGTGCGCAGCGACTCGAGGTCGCTGAGCTCGAGGCCGTCGCCGGCGAGGTAGAGCTGCACGTACTGGGTGAGCGAGCTGTGACCCGCCGAGAGCACGAAGCGGTCGCGACCGAGCCAGTCGTGGTCGGCCGGATCACGGCGCATGACCTTCTGGAAGAGCAGGTAGGCGGCGGGAGCGAGGCTCATCGCCGTGCCGGGGTGACCATTGCCGACCTTCTCCACGGCGTCGGCCGCGAGGACGCGGGCGGTGTCGACCGCGCGGTCGTCGAGGGTTTCCCATTGCAGAGGTGCCACGAGGTGCTGTTCCTTCCGATCGTGACGGCGTCGGGCAACCGATCTGCCCCCGACCCGCCGAGGACGTTGCGGCGCGGTTCCGCCTGGCGAACGACCCGGCCGGATGCCTTGACTGAACGGCGATCCCGGGTCACGCCGCCGGGCGCGCTTTCCTCAGTATATGGACTTGACGGGGCTCTGTGACGGGGCGTGACTTCACAGCGGACGTCTGGAATTGTGAGGTTTCGGGCGTGCTCCGGAGCATGCGGATGACGCGCATGGCCTAGAATCGTCTGGGGTCGCGCGAGGTCCGCAGAAAGCCGCCCGCGCACCGGAAGAGGAACGATGCAGGCAGCCGTAGACATCCGTGGCGCACGACCGGCGATGACCGCTCGGCGCAAGCTCGCCGCCTACCTCGCCCTCACCAAGCCGCGCGTGATCGAGCTGCTGCTCGTCGTGACGGCGCCCACGATGATCCTCGCCCAGCAGGGGTTGCCCGATCTCTGGCTCCTGGTCGCGACGCTCATCGGCGGCGCGATGAGCGCGGGCGCGGCGGGCGCGTTCAACTGCTACATCGATCGCGACATCGACCGGCTCATGAAGCGAACGCGCGGTCGCCCGCTCGTCACCGGCGAACTGAGCGACCGTGAGGCGCTCGTCTTCGCCTACGCGCTCGGCGCCGCCTCGATCGCCTGGCTGTGGCTCTTCACGAACTGGCTCGCGGCGGTGCTCTCGCTCGCGGCGATCCTGCTCTACGTCGTCTTCTACAGCCTCATCCTCAAGCGCCGCACCTCGCAGAACATCGTGTGGGGCGGGGTCGCGGGCTGCATGCCCGTGCTGATCGGCTGGGCGGCGGTCACCGAGAGCCTCGACTGGGCACCCCTCATCCTCTTCCTCATCATCTTCCTGTGGACCCCGCCGCACTACTGGCCGCTGTCGATGAAGTACAAAGACGACTACGCCGCCGCCGGAGTGCCGATGCTCGCCGTGGTGCGCGGCCGTGCGCAGGTCGGCCTCCAGGTCATCCTCTATGCGTGGGCCACCGTGGCGTGCTCGCTGCTGCTCATCCCGATCGCCGGCATGGGACTCGTGTACTCCACGGTCGCGGTCGTCACAGGCGTGTGGTTCATCGCCGAGACGCACCGGCTCTACAGCCTCGCGATCCGGCACGAGCAGGTGTCGCCGATGCGCGTGTTCCACGGCTCGATCGTCTACCTGTCGCTCGTGTTCCTCGCGATCGGGATCGACCCGCTGCTCCCGTTCTGACGCTGCGTTCCTCCCGTGCGGCGCCGGGGCTGTCTCAGCGAGCGGATGCCGCCGTCGGCATCTCTGCCGGCGACTGCGACGCGCCCGTGGGCTGCTTGAGCTGCAGCACGACGACCGTCATGGCTGCGGCCGTGAGGGCTGCGAGCACCATGTGGATGCCCACGAGCAGGGGCGGCAGGCCCGAGCGGGCCTGGATGAGGCCGACGGTCACCTGCACGAGCTCGACCGCGACGAGAGCGAGCGCCCAGCGCAGCGTCGGCAGGCGGAGCTGCCACGCTGCCGCGGCGAGCACGAGCGTGAGGGCGAGAAGCGCGTAGCCGGGCCAGGCGTGCACATGCTCGAGGAGCTCGGAGTCGAATCCAGTACGACCGGCATCCGTGTCGCCGGAATGGGGCCCGGAGCCCGTGGTGAGCACGCCGAAGACGATCGTGATCGCGAGCACCGCGCTCGTCGCGTGTGTGAGCCCGGCGTACCAACCCGGCACGGCGCGTTCACGCGGCCCGGGGGGCTGGTGCATCCGGGCGATGAACGCCGCCGAGACGCACACGAGCACGAGCGAGGAGACGTAGTGGAAGCCCACGATGAACGGGTTGAGGCCCGTCCACACGGTGATGCCGCCGACGATCGCCTGGGCGACCACCCCGGCGCCGACGATGAACGCGAGGGTGAAGAGGTCGCGCCGCTCGGCGCGGATGCGCCAGACGAGCACGAAGAGCACGAGGGCGATGATGCCGACGACGCCCGTCATCATGCGGTTCCCGAACTCGATGATGCTGTGGTAGTCGAGTTCTTCGGTGGGCACGAGGGAGTCGGCCGTGCACGTGGGCCAAGTGGGGCATCCGAGGCCCGAACCGGTCAGCCGCACAGCCCCGCCGGTGGCGATGATCATCGTCTCGGCGACGAACGAGAGCCATGCCACGAGGCGGATCTTCCCGTCGACTCGATCTGGCAGCCACTCGATGAGCCGGTTCACGGTCGTTCGATCCTGATCCGGGCGCGCTGTGACGGTACTGGGAGTACTGACCGTACTGACCCACCGGCAGTGCGACCCTATAGACTTGAAGGGTTGGGTATCCCGCGATGCGCGCGACAACGCGCGATGCGGGTTCCCAGCCATCTTAGGTTCGCACTGGAGCCACCCGCACATCATCGCCCGATCCCGAGCACCTCGACTCGCGAGGGGAATGAGCCGGACTGATAGCCGGTTGCACGGGAGGAGAAGAGGGAGAGCATGACGGACGTACTGATCGACCGACCAGAACTCGAAGGACTCGGTACCTACGAGTTCGGCTGGGCCGACTCCGACGCCGCCGGGGCATCCGCCCGACGCGGCATCTCGCCCCAGGTGGTGGCCGACATCTCGGCCCTCAAGAGCGAGCCCGAATGGATGCTCCAGCGCCGCCAGCGTGCGCTGCAGCTCTTCGAGCGCAAGCCGATGCCCACGTGGGGTGCAGATCTCTCGGAGATCGACTTCGACAACATCAAGTACTTCGTGCGCTCCACCGAGAAGCAGGCCCAGACCTGGGAAGACCTGCCCGACGACATCAAGAACACCTACGAGAAGCTCGGCATCCCCGAGGCTGAGCGCCAGCGCCTCGTCGCGGGCGTCGCCGCCCAGTACGAGTCCGAGGTGGTCTATCACCAGATCAACGAAGAGCTCGAGCGCCAGGGCGTCATCTTCATGGACACCGACACGGCACTTCGCGAGCACCCCGAGTTCTTCGAGGAGTACTTCGGCACCGTGATCCCCGCGGGCGACAACAAGTTCGCTGCGCTGAACACGGCCGTATGGTCGGGCGGATCGTTCGTCTACGTGCCGCCGGGCGTGCACGTCGAGATCCCGCTGCAGGCCTACTTCCGCATCAACACCGAGAACATGGGCCAGTTCGAGCGCACGCTGATCATCGCCGACGAGGGCAGCTACGTGCACTACATCGAGGGCTGCACCGCCCCGATCTACAAGTCCGACTCGCTGCACTCGGCGGTCGTCGAGATCATCGTGAAGAAGAACGCCCGCGTTCGCTACACGACGATCCAGAACTGGTCGAACAACGTCTACAACCTCGTCACCAAGCGCGCCACCGCTGCCGAAGGTGCCACCATGGAGTGGATCGACGGCAACATCGGCTCGAAGGTCACGATGAAGTACCCGTCGATCTTCCTCATGGGCGAGCACGCCAAGGGCGAGACCCTCTCGGTCGCGTTCGCGGGCCCGGGCCAGCACCAAGACGCCGGCGCGAAGATGATCCACATGGCGCCGTACACGCAGTCGTCGATCGTCTCGAAGTCGATCGCCCGCGGCGGCGGTCGTGCGGGATACCGCGGTGAGGTCCGCATCGATGCGAACGCGCATCACTCGGCCAACACCGTGCGCTGCGACGCCCTCCTCGTCGACACCATCTCCAGGTCCGACACCTACCCGGCGATCGACATCCGTGTCGACGACGTGAAGCTCGGCCACGAGGCGACCGTCTCGAAGGTGAGCGAGGAGCAGCTCTTCTACCTGATGAGCCGCGGCCTGCCCGAAGACGAGGCGATGGCCATGATCGTGCGCGGCTTCATCGAACCGATCGCCCGCGAGCTCCCGATGGAGTACGCGATGGAACTCAACAAGCTCATCGAGATGGGCATGGAAGGATCGGTCGGTTAAGAATGGCCGCCGCAACGCAGAGCACAGCTATGCCCACCGCCGAGCAGCACGGCTTCCGGCCGCACACCGACGGCCCCGTCGTGCCCGTCCAGACGCGATCCGAGCGATTCCGTTCCGTGAACGTCGACGACTTCGCGCAGGTCACCGGCCGCGAGCACGAGTGGAAGTTCTCGCCCGTCGCCACGTTCGCCGACCTCATCGGCGGCGAACTCGACGGTTCGCGAGTCGAGATCGAGACGACGGATGCCGCGGGCGTCGAGGTCTCCTGGATCGACCGCGGCGACGCCCGCATCGGCCGCGCCGGCATTCCTGAGGAGCGGGCCGCCGCCAACGCGTGGAGCTCATTCGACGAGGCGCTGCTCATCGCCGTCAGCGGCGAAGACGAGAAGGTCGTCGCGGTCACCCGCTCCGGCCTCGGCGCCACGCCGCGCGCAGCGCACACGATCATCGAGGCGGCGCCGAACAGCCGCGGCCTCGTCGTGCTGCGCGGCATCGGCGACGCCCGGCTCTCGGAGAACGTCGAGATCATCGTCGGCGAGGGCGCGTTGCTCACCGTCGTCGCGCTCCAGGAGTGGAACGACGACGCGGTGCACCTCGCGAGCCACTTCGCCCGCCTCGACCGCGACGCGTTCCTCAAGCACATCGTCGTCTCGCTCGGCGGCAAGGTCGTGCGAGTGAACCCGTCGACACACCTCGCCGAGCAGGGCTCCGACATCGAGGCGCTCGGCCTGTACTTCGCCGACGCCGGCCAGCACCTCGAGCAGCAGGTGTTCGTGCACCACGACGCCCCGCACACGCGCAGCCGCGTCACCTACAAGGGTGCGCTCCAGGGCCAGGGCGCCCGCACGGTGTGGATCGGCGACGTGCTCATCGGCAACGCGGCGGTCGGCACCGACAGCTACGAGCAGAACCGCAACCTCGTGCTCACCGACGGCACACGTGCCGACTCCGTGCCGAACCTCGAGATCGAGACCGGCGACATCGCCGGCGCCGGGCACGCGAGTGCGACCGGCCGATTCGACGACGAGCAGTTGTTCTACCTGATGGCGCGCGGCATCCGCGAAGACGAAGCGCGACGCCTCGTGGTACGCGGCTTCCTCCTGGAGATCGTGCAGAAGATCGGCTCACCAGACCTCGAGGAGCGGCTGACCGCCGCGATCGAGGCAGAGCTCCTGGGGAGCTGACGTGGCATCCGTTCGCGTCTGCAGCATCGATGAGCTGGCCGTCGACCAGGCGGCCCGCTTCGTCATCGACGGAATCCCCATCGCGGTCGTGAAGGACTCGGCCGGCGACATCTTCGCGATCGGCGACACCTGCACGCACGGCGACATCTCGCTTGCCGAGGGGTTCGTCGAAGACGACACCCTCGAGTGCTGGGCACACGGCTCCAAGTTCTCGCTCCGCACCGGGAAGCCACTCACCCTGCCCGCCTACGAGCCGGTGCCGGTCTTCCGCGTCGAGCTCGTCGACGGCGGCGTCCACATCGATCCCACGGTCACCCTGACCGTCTGAAACAGCCTCCGGCCCGAGCGGCCGGCTACCGAAAGAGACCACACACGAACATGTCCGTTCTCGAGATCAAGAACCTGCACGTCAACGTCGAGACCGACCAGGGCACCCGCGAGATCCTCCGCGGCGTCGACCTGGTGATCAACGAGGGCGAGATCCACGCCGTCATGGGGCCGAACGGCTCCGGCAAGTCCACCCTCGCATACACGATCGCCGGGCACCCGAAGTACCAGGTCGTCCAGGGCGAGATCCTCCTCGACGGCGAGAACGTGCTCGAGATGTCGGTCGACGCCCGCGCACGTGCCGGCCTCTTCCTCGCGATGCAGTACCCCGTCGAGATCCCGGGCGTGACGATCACGAACTTCCTCCGCACCGCGAAGACCGCGATCGACGGCGAAGCGCCGGCGATCCGCGGTTGGGTGAAAGACGTTCGCGAGTCGATGTCGGCCCTCAAGATGGACTCGGCCTTCGCCGAGCGCAACGTCAACGAGGGCTTCTCGGGCGGCGAGAAGAAGCGCAACGAGATCCTCCAGCTCGAGCTCCTGAAGCCGCGGTTCGCCGTGCTCGACGAGACCGACTCCGGCCTCGACGTCGACGCGCTGAAGATCGTCTCAGAGGGCGTCAACCGTGCGAAGGCCAACACGGGCCTCGGCATCCTCCTCATCACGCACTACACGCGCATCCTCCGCTACATCACGCCCGACTTCGTGCACGTGTTCGTCGCCGGCCGCATCGCCGAGCAGGGCGGCCCCGAACTCGCCGACCGTCTCGAAGACGAGGGCTACGACCGCTACCTCGAGCCCGCGGCGAAGTAGACTGCCGACATGGTCACCTCACTCGCTCCAGAGCGCTTCGACCAGGTCACCGAGGCGCTGAAAGACGTCATGGACCCTGAGCTCGGCGTCAACATCGTCGATCTCGGGCTCATCTACGACCTCGGCTGGGATGAGGAGAACGACGCCCTCATCATCCACATGACGCTCACGAGCGCCGGATGCCCCCTCACCGACGTCATCGAAGAGCAGACCGCCGAGGCACTCGACGGCACCGTCGACGCGTTCCGCATCAACTGGGTCTGGATGCCGCCGTGGGGTCCTGAGCGCATCACCGACGACGGACGCGACATGATGCGCGCCCTCGGCTTCGCGATCTGATCAACCGGCCAAGCCCCGGCGCCTGAGCAGCGGCTCGATCGCGGCATCCTGCCCGCGGAACTCCCGGTACGCCTCGAGCGGGTCCTTGCTGCCGCCGATCGCGAGCAGGTGGCGCCGGAACCGTTCGCCGTTCTCTCGCGTGGCTCCGCCGTGCTCCTCGAACCACTTGATGGCGTCGGCGCCCGGCACCTCGCTCCAGATGTAGGAGTAGTAGCCGGCGTCGTAGCCGCCCGCGAAGACGTGCGCGAAGTATGTGCTCGCGTACCGCGGTGGCACGAGCGCGTCGTCGAGCCCCGCCGCGTGGAGCGCGGAGTGCTCGAATGCCGCGACATCCGTGACGAGGTCGTCGGCGGCCAGCCGGTGCCAGGCCTGGTCGAGCATCGCCGCAGCGAGGTACTCCGCCGTCGAGAAGCCCTCGTTGAAGCCGCGCGACTCGAGCAGGCGGTCGACGAGCTCCTGCGGCATCCGCTCGCCCGTCTCGTGATGCACGGCGTAGTTGCCGAGCACCTCGGGGCGGAGCATCCACATCTCGTTCACCTGGCTCGGGAACTCGACGAAGTCGCGGTACACGTTCGTGCCGGCCTGCGACGGGTAGCTCACGCGCGCGAAGAGCCCGTGGAGTGCGTGGCCGAACTCGTGGAACAGGGTCTCGGTCTCATCGAACGTGAGCAGCGTCGGCTCGCCAGCGGCCGGCTTCGACACGTTGAGGTTGTTGACGACGACGGGAAGCGTGCCGGCGAGCGCGGACTGCTCGACGAGGGAGCTCATCCAGGCCCCGCCCCGCTTGGAGTCACGTGTGTACGGGTCGATGAGGTACAGGCCGACGGGTGAGCCGTCGGCTTCGGTCACCTCGAAGATCCTGGTGTCGGCGTGGTACCCGACGAGATCGGTGTGCTCGCTGAACTGCACCCCGTAGAGCAGTGTCGCCGCGTGGAAGACGCCGTCGCGCAGCACGCGCTCGAACTCGAAGTACGGGCGCATCGCCTGCAGGTCGACCGCGTAGCGCTCGGCGCGCACCTGCTCGGTCAGGAAGGCCCAGTCGGATGCCGTGACGGCCCGTTGCCCGAGCTGCGCCGCTCGCCTTGCGAGATCGGCGGCCTCGCGGCGCGCATTGTCGGCGGCGATCGGCGCGAGGCGCTCGAGCAGCGCGGCGACCGCCTCGGGCGAGCCCGCCGTCTCGTCGGCGGTGACCGCCGCCGCATGGTTCGGGAAGCCCAGGAGGCGAGCCCGCT
>NZ_SDPN01000021.1 GCF_004134825.1 Agromyces albus | reverse complement strand
GCGGAGGCGAGGGCCGCTGGTGCGGCGGCGGCGGGCGCCGCCGCGGGCGCGGTGCCTGCTCCGGCAGCCGCAGCCACTGCCTCGATCCCCTCGGAGGACACAGAGATCGCGGGCACGACCCCCTCGACGATCGGCAGCGACGCGCTGGAACGTTCGCCGGCGCCCTCGACCTCGACGGAGAGCGCACCGGAACCCTCGATCACGCGTTCCGTCCACGTCGAGACGCCTGCACCGCCGATCGAGGTCGAACCCGAACGCACCACGATCGGACCTCGCACGACGACTCGGGCCGAACCCGCACCCTCGTCGCGCACGACGAGCACGAACGGCGGAGTGGCGCCTAGCCCCTGTGCGGTCAGTCGATCGAGTACGCGAGCGGTCGGGTCTCCTGAAGCGAAGTCGGTCCAGAGCGTGGCGAGCTCACTCGCCGCCTCGACGGGAACGACGAGGATCACGCCCCCGCGAACCGCCGCGAACCACGCGGCGTCGGGGTCATGCTGATACGTCGCCATTGTCGCCTCCCGATGTGCGTGGCCTCGTGTCTTCTGCGGCACGCGAGAGTCGGCTTCGACGATCTCGCGTGGTCTCGTCGTCGTCGTCGCCGGCCGCGCCGAGCTCGGATTCGACGACGATCGCCGTCACGTTGTCTCGCCCGCCGTGAGCGAGCGCCGCGTCGACGAGCTCGCCGGCGAGTCCGGCCGCGTGCCCGGTGTCGCCGACGAGCACTCGGGCCATCCCGTCTTCGTCGACCTCTTTCGACAGGCCGTCGGAGCAGATCAGGAAGACCTGGCGGCCGGCCGCGGGGATCAGCCAGACATCGGGATCGACGAAGTCGTCGGCCCCTATGGCCCGGGTGATGACGTTGCGCTCGGGATGCCGCTCGGCCTCATCGGCCTGGATGAGCCCCGCGTCGACGAGCTCCTGCACCGCGGAGTGGTCGACGCTGAGCTGCTCGAGACGGCGGCCGTCCCACGCGTAGACACGCGAGTCGCCGATGTTGAAGACCATCCAATGGAATCCGGAGCCGTCGCCCGCGTCGACGAGGGCGACTCCGGCGAGCGTCGTGCCGGCGACCGCGGTGCCCTCTTCGCCGGCCTCGCTGAGTGCGCGCACGGCCTCGTTCGAACTGTGGATCGCGTCGAGCACCTGCTCGGGAGACGACGGCTTGCCCGACTCGAGGTGGCGGCGGAAGGTCTCGATCACCGCGCGGCTCGCGGCATCGCCCCTTGCGTGGCCGCCCATGCCGTCGGCGACGAGATAGACGGGCGCCTCGGCGAGGAACGAGTCCTCGTTGACCGTGCGGACCCGCCCCACGTCGGTGCGCGCGCTGTGCGCGATGAGCGCAGATCCACGCGGCAGCGCGACGACGCCCTCGCCATCACCCGACACGATTCTCCTCGAAGCAGCTGTCTACCGGGCGCCGGCCCGAGCACCCCACGGGGGCGCCGCCCACCCACGCTAGCAACTCCCGCGTCATCATGCCGAACCCCTGTGGATGTGTCGCCACTAGCGCTGGTGCGAATCCTCGGTGAAATGCGGCACTTCGTCCATGAGCTTGTTGCCGCGCTTGTTCGCGTCGACGCGGGCCTTCACGAGGCTCGCCACGGTCGCAACGGCCATCGCCGCCAAGATCACGAAGAGCGACATCCAGGTCGAGATCTCGGGCGCCCACTCGATGTGCTCGCCGCCGTTGATGAACGGGAGCTCGTTGCCGTGCATGGCGTGCAGCACGAGCTTCACGCCGATGAACGCGAGGATGAACGCGATGCCGTACTTCAGGTACTCGAGGCGCTCGAGCAGGCCGCCGAGGAGGAAGTAGAGCTGGCGCAGGCCCATGAGCGCGAACACGTTCGCGGTGAACACGATGAACGGGCTCTGCGTGATGCCGAAGATCGCCGGGATCGAGTCGAGCGCGAAGAGCAGGTCGGTCGTGCCGATCGCGACGAAGACGATGAGCATCGGCGTGAAGAACTTGCGGCCGTCGATCACGGTGCGCAGCTTCACGCCGTCGTACTCGTCGGTGAGGCGCACTCGCTTGCGCAGCATCCGCACCACGAACGTCTCGGACTCCTCGTCTTCGTGGCTGTCGCGCACTTGCTGAATTGCCGTCCAGACGAGCCAGGCGCCGAAGATGTAGAAGATCCACGAGAAGTTCTCGATGAGCGAGGCGCCGAGCAGGATGAAGATGCCGCGGAGGACGAGCGCGATGATGATGCCCACCATGAGCACCTCCTGCTGGTACTTCCGGGGCACCGAGAACCTCGCCATGATGATGACGAAGACGAACAGGTTGTCGATCGACAGGCTGTATTCGGTCAGCCAGCCGGCGAGGAACTGCCCGCCGTGCTCGGCGTCGCCCAGCACGAACATGAGCCCGGCGAAGACGAGCGCGAGCGCGACGTAGAACACCACCCAGAGCGTGGACTCACGCAATGAGGGCACGTGCGGCCGCTTGAGGACGAGGAGCAGGTCGCCGACGAGGATGAGCGTCAGGACGACGAGGGATCCGATTTCGAACCAGATGGGAAGGTCGAGTTGCACAGGGGGCCTTTCGAGGATTCGGGGGACGGCGGAATCCGAAAGTCTCTCCCTGCGCTGCCAGTGCAGCCTCCACGACCGGAGCGGCTGCGGCGGCGCTCGTATTGACGAATCGTGAATCGAGACGGATGCCTCGCGGGATACTCCCCTTCGCTCGCACGAGTCTAGCCGACCCGACCACCTAGACTCGAACCCCATGATCCGAGGAGAGAACGCTTGAGCGCCACCAAGACGCCGCCCCCTTCCCCCGACTACCGCATCGCCCCATGGTCGAGCGCCGTGGGCCTCCTGATCTTCTTCAGCCGCTGGCTGCAAGCACCGCTGTACCTGGGCCTCATCGTCGCGCAGGCCGTCTATGTTGTCGTCTTCATGATCGAGTTGTGGCATCTCGCCGAGGAGGTCATCTTCCACCCCGAGGAGATCACCGAAGCCGGCATCATGCTGTCAGTGCTCGGCCTCATCGACGTCGTGATGATCGCGAACCTGCTGATCATGGTGATCATCGGCGGCTACGAGACGTTCGTCTCGCGCATCAAGGTCGACGGCCACCCCGACCAGCCCGAGTGGCTGAGCCACGTCAACGCCAACGTGCTCAAGGTCAAGCTCGCGATGGCGATCATCGGCATCTCGTCGATCCACCTCCTCAAGACCTTCATCGAGGTCGGCGACATGCGCAACGGCGTGTCCGACGCGGACGAGACCGGGGAAGGCTACACGTCCGAAGGCGTGATGTGGCAGGTCATCATCCACTCGGTGTTCATCCTGAGCGCGCTCGCGCTCGCGCTCATCGACCGGATGTCGTTCCACAAGGTCGCGCCGCACGACACGCTCGGCGCAGTGCCGGTGGCGTACCCCGGTGCGCGACGCGGGCTCGACGAGCTCGAGGAGCCGTTGGAGCTGACCTCGAGCGCACGCGAGCGCTGAGGTTCAGGCGGATGCCGCGTCGCGACGGCGTGGCATTCGCCTGAACTCGGCTCATTCGAGCCGTCGAGCCGGAAATGCCGAATGCCCTCGCGAAACGCGAGGGCATTCGTGGTGTTGTCTGACAACTCAGCGTGACCCCAGCGGGATTTGAACCCGCGCTGCCGCCGTGAGAGGGCGGTGTCCTAGGCCGCTAAACGATGGGGCCGAATTGACAACTTGAAGAGTATGACACAGGCGCCGGGCCGCCGCAAAATCGATGCCGGGCGCGGCATCCGACGACCTCACCTGAAGATCGACACGGCGCCCGGAACAATCTCGACCTCGATCGGAAGCGGCCCGATGCGCTCGCCGTCGGCGTACGCGACGATGTCGTCGGCCTCGATCCGCACGTGCCTCGCGGGCACGAACTCGACCGCCGGATGATCGGTGTGCCGGCCCGCGAAGACCTTCGGGAAGACCGCGATGAGACCGGCCCGCGAGAGCGGATGCACGATGAACACATCGAGCAGCCCATCGGTGAGATCGGCGTGCGGCACGATCTGCATGCCGCCGCCGAACGACGAGTTGTTCGCGACCGAGACGAGCATCGCGCGCTGCGTGCGGGGCACCCCGTCGATCGTGAGCGTGTAGGTGCGCGGCCGGAACGTGGCGAGCTCGCGCACGAGGGCGATCGTGTAGCGGCTCGCGCCGCGCGGCCGCGACATCCGATTCGACCGCTCGTTCACGACCGCGTCGAATCCGGTCGAGACGACGTTCGCGAACCAGGTTCGCAGCTCGCCGGGGCGGATGACTCCCGCGTCGATCGCGTGCGGCGGGCGACCGACGGCCGCGACGAGCGCCTCGATGGCGGCGGCCGGGTCGTCGTGCGGCAATCCCAGGCCTCGAGCGAAGTCGTTGCCGGTGCCAGTCGCGACCATGCCGAGCGGCACGCCCGTCTGCGCGACGAGGTTCACGCCGAGCGACACGATGCCGTCGCCGCCGACCACGATGAGCCCGTCGGTCCCCTGGGCGAACGCCGACTCGGCCTCACGCCGCAAGAGCTCGAAGTTGGCCTCGCGCAGCATCGCGACCTCGAAACCCTCACGTGTCAGCCGCTCGACGACCGCAGGACCGACCGCGCGGTTGCGACCGAACGAGGCGGCCGGATTGACGGCCACGAGCAGGCGCCGCGGGGGTCGTGTCATGGTGCGATTCTGGCAGCCCACCGGGTTGCGGACCGAGCTCCGGTCGGTGTTGTCTCGAAGTATGCGCCTCACCAAGCTCGAACATGCCGCACTCGTCGTGGAGGACTCCGGAGACAAGCTCTACATCGACCCGGGGTCGTACACGACGCCGATCACGGAGTCGAGCGGCGCGGTCGCCGTCGTGATCACGCACGAGCACCCCGACCACTGGACGCCGGAACAGCTCAGCCGCATCGTCGAGGCGAACCCGGGCGTGCGCATCTTCGGCCCGGCAGGCGTCGCTGCGGCGGCAGCGGCGTTCCCGGTCGAGACGGTCGCAGCCGGCGACGAGGTCGAGGTCGGCCCCTTCCGCTTGCGATTCTTCGGCGGTCGCCACGCCGTCATCCATCCTTCGGTGCCCGTGATCGACAATGTCGGCGTGCTCGTGAACGAGTCCCTCTACTTCGCGGGCGACTCGTTCACCGTGCCCGACGGAGTGGAGGTCGACGTGTTGGCGGTGCACGCCAACGCGCCGTGGATGAAGATCAGCGAGGCGATGGACTACGTCGTCGCGATCGCTCCCAAGCGCGCGTTCCCGACGCACGAGATGCTGCTCTCGCGCGTCGGCAAGTCGACGGCGAACGTGCGCCTGCAGTGGGCGACCGAGCAGGGCGGCGGCGAGTACCTGCCGCTCGAGCCCGGTGACACGATCGACTTCTGAGCGCTCGCCGGCTTCCTGACGCCGAACCCGGCAGTCACCGATCAGTCGGGGCCGCGACCGCCGTTCCCGTTTCCATTCCCGTTGCCCGGTCCCTCGTCGGCGCCGCCGCCGCCGCCGCCTCCGTCGCCACCGCCTTGGTCAGGCGCTCCCTGCTCTTCCGCGGGCGCGGATGGCGGCGGCCCGACCGGCGCCGGCCCGATCTCGGTGAACCCGTCGCCGCCGTACTTCGCGGCGGCCACCGACATCACCGCCGGCCACATCCGGTGCCTTGCGGTGGCCGCCTGTCCGCTGTCGAAGAAGATTCCCCGCTGGTTCGCCGCGCCGTTGACGCTCACCACGGCGGCGACGGTCGCGACCTTGGAGCTCGCCCCGACCATCCAGGTGTCCTTCGCGCCGTCGGTCGTGCCGGTCTTGCCGATGAGCGGCACGCGAGGATTCGTACCCTGATTCGACGCCTGCGCCGTCCCGCTCGTCATCACCTGGCCCAACGCGAAGTGCATGCCCGCGGCCACCTCGGGTGAGACCGACTGGGTGCACGTCGACTTCGGGGCGGGAATCTCCGCACCGTCGCGGACGATCCGATCGATGGCGATGGGGGTGCACGTGACGCCGTTGTTGGCGATGCCGGCGAAGGCGACGGCCATGCTGAGCGGGGCGACCTCGTTGGTGCCGATCACCGACGCCGGGCTCTGCACAAGCGGGTCGCCATCGGCCCGATGCATCCCGAACGCCTCGGCGGTCTTGCGGATGCCGCAGAGGTCGAGTCGCTTCGCCATGCCGATGAAGCCCGTGTTGATCGAGGCGATCGTCGACTCCAGGGCGGTGTAGTTGGCGCCGGCTTCGTTGGCGTCGTTCCGTGGGTTCCACTCGGGCTCGGCGAGGTAGGGCCCGTTGCAGCTGTCACCGAAGACGCCCCAGTTGCTCTTCGGCCGTGAATCGACTCGTTCGGCGAGGCTATGGCCCTCGTTGAGCCATTGCGCGAGCGTGAACACCTTGTACGACGACCCCGGCTGGAACCCGCGCGACCCGCCGTGGGTGAAGTCGGTGTTGTAGTTGATGCTCGTGAACTGCGGACCCGACTGCAGCACGGCGGGGTCTTGACTGTAGGTCTTGTTCTGCGCCATGGCGAGCACGCGCCCGGTGCCGACCTGCACGCTCGAAACGACGGCGCCGACGTCCCATCCGGGATACACCTGCGGCACGTTCTGGCCGATCGTGGCCTCCGCGGTGTTCTGGAGGTCGAGGTCGAGGGTCGTGTAGACGTCGTACCCGCCGCGGCGGAAGTTCAGGAACCGCGTCTCCTCGTCTTCGCCGAAGACGGGATCGTTCTGGAGGATGTTCTTCACGTAGTCGCAGAAGTAGGCGCTTCCGCCCGCCGTCTGGCATCCGGTGCTCGGCTCTTTGATCGCAGGCTGCACCGGAGTGGCGACGGCCTCGTCGTACTCGGCTTGCGTGATCTTCTTCTCGGCCAGCATGGCCCCGAGGATGTAGTTGCGCCGGTCGAGGTTGGCGGCGTAGCCGTTGGCGGCGCCGTTCGTCTCGCTGTCTGGCTTATCGAGCTGGAACTTGACGGGGTTGTTCACGATGGCCATCAACGAGGCGGCCTGCGCGAGGGTGACGTTCGCGGCGCTCGTGCTGAAGTAGTAGTTCGCCGCCGCCTCGACGCCGTAGACGGTTCCGCCGAATCCGGCGATGTTCAGGTAGCCGAGGAGGATCTCGCTCTTGCTGTATCGCTTCTCGACGCCGATCGCGAGCCGCATCTCCTTGAGCTTGCGGTCGATCGTGGTCTCGGTGACCTTCTCGTAGCAGCCGGCCTTCTCCTCCTCGTCGGCGGCGTTCCGCTCGCATTCCTGCACGCGCACGTTCTTCACGTATTGCTGGGCGATCGATGATCCGCCCTGGGTCTCCCGGCCAGCGGCGGTGGTGACGGCAGCGCGGATCGTGCCCTGCACGTCGACGCCGCCGTGTTCGAAGAACCGCGGGTCCTCGCCGGCGACCGCGGCGTCCTTCACGTACCGGCTGACGGCGTCCCAGCCGACCTCGACGCGGTTCTGGTCGTAGAACGAGGCAAGAAGCAGCGGTGTGCCGTCTGATGTCGTCGCGTAGATGTTGCTCTTCTCCGAGAGCTCGTCGATCTCGAGGTAGCTCGGCAGGTTCTCGAACATGCCGATGGTGCCGGATGTCGCCATGCCGACGGTCGCGAGCGCGGGCGTCATGCCGGCGACGACGAGCATCGCGGCGCCGGAGCTCGCGACGATGAGCCCGACGAATCCGCCGATGACACCGCCGAACGTTCTGGTCTCGGCGAAGTCGCGGTTGCGCTTGTTCCGCGTGACCATGCGGGTGACAGAGCGCTTGCTCCGGGTGACCATGCGGGCGACCGAGCGCTTGCTGGGGGTGGACATTGGAATCATCACCCCCAAGCCTCTTCACCCGCGTACGACGATGCGATCTGGCGCCGCGGGCTCCATGCCCCAGATCGTGTCATCGTCTCTATGCAACTGTAACGCGGGCACGTTGTCGAGTGGGTTGCATCCTGGGCCTCGATCGCTTCGAACGACCGGCCACTGCGGGCGAGTACCGCCTCAATCGGGCAACGCAGGGTGCCTACCCGGTGGAGATTCTGGTCGTGCACCTCAGCGTGCGTTCATGAGTCATGCGGTTCGAGGAGAATCTCGCAGGCCCACGGGTCCAGTTGAATTCGCGTGCCGGCCGGCACTCGCTCACCCCGCCGGTCCATGTCTCTGGGAGTCGTGAATCCTGCGATCGCCGCCGACCAGTTCGAGAGGAACCAGACCCGAGCGCTGTACGCCGTGCCGGACACCACGGTCACCTCGGGCGTGGCCTGCCAGCTTCTGGACAATCGCGACGGGACCGCCCAGTCGAGGATCGAGCGGGCGAGATCGGTGTCGGGCACCGTTCCCACATACGTCACTCGCCCCGAGCCGAAGACATTGGTGGTGACAGCGGGGCGCCCGGCGTAGATGCCCGACTCATACGTCATCAGCGCTTCGGCCTCGGCGAGCTCGAGCGAGTCTGCCCACGATGTTGCCGTACCGGGTCCATCAAATCCCGGGACGCTCGCTCGAATACCGACTGCGTTGTCGAGGTTCGAGTACTCCTCGTAGGTGATCCCGGCCGCCTGGGCGAGTGGTCCCGGGGCGACGTCCACGCGTGCGCGGGCGAGTTCGTCGCCGTAGCCGGTGCGGATGCCGAGCACGAGGTGTCCCCCGGCGCGCGCGTATTCCACCAGGTAGGACAGTTCTGCGTCGCTGGCGACATACAGCGACGGGACCACGAGCACTGGATGGACCCTGACCAGCTCAGCTGGATCCAGCTGGAGCAGCTGGCTGGGATGAATGATCCGGGACTGCAGCCCTGCCTCGAATGCGCCCCGATAGAAGGCGTCGAATATGCGGAGATACGACGTGACGTCAGGACCGCCGTCGGCGTCTGCAAGTGGCGGGTAGAACTCGAACGTGTGCTTCGTGTCGGTGGAGTAGACGAACGCAACATCCGAGTCGGGGACGTACCCGGCAAGGTGCGGCTCGATCTCACGAATTCGAGCGCCGAGATCGGAGACCTCCGCGTAGATTCGCCCGGGCTTCCCGCTGTGAGGAAGGATCCCGCCCCAGTAGGTCTCGATGCCGAATGGCAAGGTCTGCCACTGCCAGTATTCGATCATCCTGGCCCCGCGAGAGATCAGGGCGAACGCGGCGAGCGCGATCTGTCCCGGGAAAGGAGGGTGGTTCTGCCAATGCGACTGGCCAATCGATTGTGCATTCGTCTCGGTGACGAGGAAGGGCGCTTGAGCGGTCGAGAACATTCGATCGCCCTGCTCGAACAGTCCCCATACACCGGATGACCACCACAGCTCGGGCCGCGGCACCTCCACTCCTATCCGGAGTCCGTCCTGCATCTTGTAGTACGGATTGCCGGCGGTGAGATCGAGGTCGCGGACGAACTCGACATCGTTGACCGCGGGTCGCTCGTAGGAAATGCAGGTCGTCACGAATTGGTCGTCACGAGCGTATTCACGGACGATGTTCGCTTGCCAGGAGATGAACTCGGTGACGATCTCGGCCTGATAGCGGCGCCACTCGAGGGCGTACTGAGGTGAGTGATTTCCGTCCGGAGCCCACAAGTCAGACCAATCGCGCAGCACGTGGGACCAGTACACGAGTCCCCACTGGCGATTGAGCTCTTCGACAGTTCCGTACTTCTTGCGCAGGTAGTCGAGGAACCCCTCGAAGGCGTCGCGGTTGTGAAGCAGGTAGAGCCCCGGCTCGTTGTCGACCTGGAAGCCGATGACGGCGGGATGCCGGGCGTAGCGACTCGCGACTGCACGGATGACCCCTTCCGCGTGTGCTCGGAAGTCCTTGTTCACGTAGTTGATCTCCTGCCTGCCGCCCCAAGGCACGCGGCTTCCCGTCGCGTTCTCGGCGGCGATCTCGGGATGCAGCTTCTGGAGCCACTGCGGCACGGCATAGGTCGGCGTGCCGACGATCACATCGATGCCGCGAGCGGCGGCACCGTCAAGCACTGGCAACAACCATTCAAGGTCGTACTCGCCCGGTTCCGGCTCCCAGGTCGACCAGACCGACTCCCCCACGCGGATCACGGAGAAGCCGGCATCCACCATCAGATCGAGGTCATGGTCGAGGCTTCCGCTTACTCGATACTCGTCGTAGAACGCGGCCCCGAAGAGGATGCGCCCCGCAAGTTCAGCGCGATTGGTCATGAGCCGCTCCAGTCCAGGGCTTGTTTCCATCAAGTGATTCGTCAGGGGGATCCGTTGAGCGCCGATGGAGAGAGCTGAGGGTAGTGTCCAAGCCAATGGCATCGATAACATTAACCATTGACAACATCGGACTCTAGATGCCGACATCGGGTCGCGCAAGTTCAGCGTTGCCACGCGCACGATGAGTAGAATTTCCGAGACGGCAGCGCCTTGGGCCGCCGAAGGGAGGCATAACCGTGGTTCCCGATAATGCACACTCCGACAGGCCCGCAACGGTCCACGATGTTGCCAGCCGGGCAGGCGTTTCGGCGCAGACCGTATCCCGTCTGGTGAAGGGGTACGAGGGCATCCGACCAGCGACGCGTGAGCGTGTTCAGACGGCGATCGAGGAACTGGGGTACCGCCCGAATCGCGCCGCTCGACTATTGCGCACGAGGAGGTCGAATCGGATTGGCGCGCTCGTCCACAACATGTTCGAGCGCGGACCCGGCCAGCTTCTCCGGGGCGCCGCGTCGGAGGCGCGAGCATCGGGCTATTCGTTGAACATCGTCGGCATCGACGGCCTGGATGAATCATCGATCGACGAAGCTCTCGACCTGTTCGAAGAGGAGCAGGTCGCAGGAATATTCGTCGTCACCCTGACCGAGGAGCTGAGAGCAGTCGTGCAACGACGCTCGTCGGATATCCCGATCATCGTTGACCCAGCTGAATCCGCCGGCCCGATCCCGACAACGGGCGAGAGCGGGGGGCGCATGGCGGCCCAGCATCTGTTGGCCTTGGGCCATCGGCGGCTGGGCTTCCTTGGAGGGCCCCGGGAGTGGCTGCCCTCTGAGCAACGCAAGGAGAGCTTTTTCATTGAGCTGCTCAGAGGTGGAGCGACCGTCGTCGCGGAGTGGCCCGGAGACTGGACACCGGAGGCAGGAGCGAGTGCGGCGCAGGCATTCGACCCACGGTCGGGGATCACCGCGATCTTCGCTGCCAACGACGCGATGGCCATAGGTCTCATGCACGGACTCGCACTGAGAGGGATACGCGTTCCCGCTGAGGTGAGTGTCGTCGGATTCGACGACATTCCAGAAGCAGCGTATGTGATACCGGAACTCACGAGTGTGCACCCCAACTTCGAGGATGAGGGTCGGAATGCGATCAACGCGTTGCTCGCCCGCATCGAACAACGGCCCCCGAGCCCGATCATCCATCCGGGTAGCGAACTCATCGTTCGCGGCTCGACCGGCCCGGCCCCATCCGCATGAGGCTGGTCAGCCCGGTATCTCAGTAACGAGCACGGGCAACGCGTGCACGTCCGAACTGAGACGCACGGCGAGTCACGGGGTCGCCTGCGCTACCGCAGGCGACCCCGTCGGCCGACCGTGGGATCGTCGCTCAGTCGCGTGTCCCCGCGAGCGCGGTGCTCCGACGCTCGACCCGTGAAACCACAAGGTCGACGACCGCCACTCCGGGAGAGGGGAGGACGAGATTGGACCCATCGACGTGCTCTCCGACCACGGTGTGTGCACTACCGAAGCTCGAGATATCGACTGGCCGTGGCGATCTGTTTCTGAGGAACACGGTATCGGAGGACCCGTCGGTCCGGATCATCAGTTCCACCTCGCCGCGCAATGCCTCAGGAAGTTCGCTCTCGAGGAGCGCACCTTCAGCTACGCGACTGATCTGCTGCGCTCGGCCGCCCTCGTCCAGGTCCGATGAAACGTAGGAGGCAGAGCCCGCCCCCGTTGCCAGCGTGGTGATCGCCGCTCTCCCGGCGAGGTCGCCATCCGCGTAGGAGGCGACGATCTCGACAGAGGGATCGATCACGTCGACTCGTTCGGTCCAGACCCTTGACCGGGCGCCGTTGCTCAGCACGGTGGATTCGCCTTCGAGAAGCGGCCGGATCTCCTGAACCCGGATCCCGGTGAGCTCGCGCAAAGGCCCAGGGTATCCATCAAGCCAGACATGGTCGTTCTCGTCGACGATGCCGGAGTTGTACGTCACGAGCAGATGGCCCCCGCCCCTGACAAAAGCGTCCAGCCGCTCGGCGAGCGGCGCGGGAAGTACATGAAGGGCCGGCGCAACGACGACCGAGTAGCCTTCGAATGTACTGCCCGCCGGGCGGACGTCAGCTCGCAAGCCCGCATCGAGGACCGCCCGATACCAATCCAGCACTTCGTCCCGATACCGGAAGCGGTCGGTGTGATGCGAGTCCTGTTCGCTTGCCCACCACGACTCCCAATCGAAGAGAATGGCGATCCTCGCAGGCTTGCGCCTGGTACCTGCTACACCGGTGAGCGAGGTCAGTGTCTTGCCGAGTTCGACGACATCGTGGAAGACGTCCGAGTGTTCGCCGGCGTGCGGGAGCATCGCGGAGTGGAACTTCTCCGCGCCCGCCCGTGACTGCCGCCATTGGAAATAGCAGACCGCGTCAGCACCGTGCGCGACATGGGAGAGTGCATCCGCTGCGAGCTCGCCGCGCGACTTCGCGACGTTCACCGGCTGCCAGTTCACGGCGCTCGTGGAGTGCTCCATGAGGAACCACGGCGCACCCTGGGCCAGATTTCCGGTCAAGTTGGCGGAGAACGACAGCTCGTCCCGGGATGTGGGCTTGGTGGACACGTAGTGATCGTTCGAAATGAAGTCGACCTCGGGTGCCCAGTCTGCGAAGTTCATCGCCTTGATGTCGTCGAACACCATGAAGTTCGTCGTCACCGGGATGTCGGGAGTCCACCGCCGGAGGACATCCCGCTCGGCTCGAAGGTGCTGTTTGAGGGCGTCCGAGGAGAAGCGCTTGAAGTCGAGCTGCTGCGATGGGTTTGGATGCGCAGCAGCCAGTCGCGGCGTCAGGATCTCATCGAAGGTCGAATAGCGCTGCGACCAGAACGCGGTGCCCCACGCTTCGTTGAGCGTTGCTATATCGCAGTAGCGCACGCGAAGCCAGCTGCGAAAGGCTGCTGTCGCATCCGCTGAGTGGTCCCAGGCGTTGTGGCAGCCGAGTTCGTTGTTGACATGCCAGGCCGCCAGTGCAGGATGGGTTGCGTATCGCTGCGCCAACTGCTCCACAAGGCCCAGGGCAAACTCGCGAAACACGGGAGAAGTCGGACGCCAATGCTGCCGAGCACCGGGGTACAACGTCTCACCACGCTCCGTCACCGGCAGGATCTCGGGATACGCCGTGGTGAGCCATGGAGGAGGTGACGCGGTGGCGGTGGCGAGATCCACGGCGATCCCGTTCGCATGGAGAAGATCCAGGACGTCGTCCAACCAGCCGAAATTCCATTCGTTCATCGATGGTTGCAGCTGCGCCCAAGAGAAGATCCCGACGGAAACGATATCGACTTGGGCGAGGCGCATCAGGCGGACGTCTTCCGTCCAGTACTCGCGTGGCCACTGATCCGGGTTGTAATCGGCACCGAATGAGATGCGGCGAGGTGCGTTTCCACCTCGACCGAGCCAGCGCGCCTCTCTCATTGATTCAGGCAATGGGTTTCGTTCCTCTCAAATGGTGATCGGGGTGAATCGACGGCTGATGACGGACGGCTGCGGGCGCCGGAGCTCGGCTCCGGCGCCCGCAGTGGAGGCGCTACTCGCTCGCCGTGAACCCCTGTGAGTTGCCGTAGGTGATGAGGTTGTCCTGCCATGCCAGGAGACCTGTGTTCAAGTCGCTGCGGTTCGCGTAGGCCTGGCCGACCGTGTCGGCGAAGACGCTGTTCGCGTAGACCTGGAACGGGAGGTACTCCCAGCCGTCAACCACGTTGGCGGACGCATCGACGAGTACCTTGTTGATCTCCTGGCCGCCGAAGTACTCGGGGGTGGCATTGAGGAACTCATCGGCGTTGAGCTGCGCAGTGGTCGATGGGAAGCCGCCGTTCTCCAGGAACACGTCGACGCTCTCGTCCGAGCTGTTCAACCACCGCAGGAATGCGGCGGCGAGAGCAGGGTTCTTGCTCTGCTTGATCACTGACTGTGCGCTTCCGCCGTTCTCGGCCGTGGCAGCGGATCCGTCGTAGCTCGGAAGCGGTGCGACACGCCAGTGCCCTGCGCCTTCCGGAAGCGATGACTCGAGCACTCCCGGCATCCATGCACCGGTGACGATGGTCGCCAACGATCCGTCGCCGAGCGCTTTGTACCAGTCGTCGCTCCAGGTTGGGATGTCGGAGAGCAGGCCGGGCTCCAGGAGCTGGTTCCAGGTGTCTGCCCAGCGTTTGGTGCCCTCATCCTGGAGGTTGATGGTCACATCGGTACCATCCGCCTGGTACGGGTGACCTCCTGCCTGCCAGATCAGCGGCTGAGCGAACCCGGGGTCGCCGGCATCGTTGGTGATGTACTTCGACGGGTCTGCTTCGTGCAGCTTCGCCGCCGTGGCGATGTACTCGTCCCACGTTGTCGGCACGGACAGACCGAACTGGTCGAAGACGGTCGTGTTGTAGAACATCACCATCGGCCCGGAATCCTGGGGCAGACCGTAGATCCCACCGTTGAGGTTGACTGCGCTCCAGGTTGATGGCGTGTACTTGTCCTCGAGCTCACCGAAATCGTACGAGGACAGATCGAGCAGGCCTTCGGATAGGGCGAACTGCTGGATTGCGTAGTACTCGATCTGTGCGACATCGGGCGCACCGGAACCCGCGGTGATCGCGTTCTGCAGCTTGGTGTACTGGTCGGTTGCGGTACCGGCGTTGACGACCGTGACCTCCACGTTCGGGTATTCCTTCATGAAGGCCTCGGCTTGCGCTTCACCTGAGGGCGTCCACGTCCAGTACGTCAGCTCACCGCCCTTCTCAAGCGCCGCGTCGAGGTCGGAGGCCGATCCGGCGCCAGCGCCGGCACCCGGCCCGGTGCTGCATGCCACGAGCGACATCGCGGCGAGGCCGGCAACGGCGAGGGCCGCCGCTCCGCGGCCCCGGCGTGGCCCCTTGTTGAGATTGAACATGTGATTTCCTTTCACTTCCTTGTGTGAGGGTGCAGGTCACCCCGGTGTTTCCGAGAGAGAGGGCTGGTGCTGTCCGAGCGGTGCTCTCGATCACTGCTTGACGCTTCCAGCGCTCAGGCCCGATTGCCAGAAGCGCTGCAGGAACAGGAAGATGATCACGATGGGAACGATCGTGATGAGCGACCCGGTGATCACGAGGTTGTAGATGGGCTCCGCCGCGACACCGCTGGCCTGTGAGCTCCACTGGTTCAGGCCGACGGTGAGCGGGTACCAAGCTGGGTCGCTGAGCATGATCAGCGGCAGGAAGTAGTTGTTCCACGTCGCCACGACCGAGAACAGCGCCACCGTCACGACGCCCGGGGTGAGGAGCTTGAGGGAGATGGTGAAGAAGGTGCGCAGCTCGCTTGCACCGTCAAGCCGTGCGGCTTCCAGCAGTTCGGTCGGGACGGAGTCGATGGTGTACACCCAGATGAGGTACAGGCCGAACGGGGTGATCAGCGACGGGATGATGATCGACCAGGGCGTGTTCGTCAGTCCCATCTGGCTGAACAAGAGGAACGTCGGCACGGCCAGCGCGGTCCCGGGGACTGCGACTGCGCCGAGTACCACTGCGAAGTAGAGCTTCTTGCCGGGGAACGTGAACTTGGCGAGTCCGTAGCCGGCGAGGGTGGCGAGCAGGGTGGCGCCGCCGGCGCCTGCGACGACGTAGAGGAGCGTGTTTCCGAGCCACCGGAGGAAGATCCCATCGCGGTAGGTGAAGGTCGCGACGATGTTGTCCCAGAGCGCGAAGCTGTCGCCGAACCCGAGCCCGAACGTGGTGAACAGGTCTGCCTGGGTCTTGCTGGCGTTGATGACGAGCCAGAGCAACGGCACGACCGCGTAGATCAGGAAGAGCAGCATGACGACCGTCAGCGCCGCCGATTTCCTCGGGCGGGTGATCGAGAACCCTCGTCGTGCCTTCGGGTTCACCGTTCGGAGGGAGGTGGTCATCGGTCTTCCTTCCGCGTGCCGCGCAGCTGCACCACGTAGGCGATAACCGCGGTGATCACGCCCATGATGATCGCGACCGTTGCCGCGTAGTTGAACTGCTGTCCGGCGAACGACAAGTTGTAGGCGTACATGTTGGGGGTGAAATACGACGAGATGACGTTCTCGGCCAACGGCTTCAGCACGTTCGGTTCGTTGAACAGCTGGAAGCTTCCGATGATGGAGAAGATCGTGGCGATCACGATCGCTCCCCGCGCCGCTGGGATCTTGATGGCCTTGATCACCTGGAAGCCGCGTGCGCCGTCGATCTCCGCAGCTTCGTACAGCTCGGCCGGGATGGTCTTGAGCGCGGAGTAGAAGATCAGCATGTTGTAGCCGATGTACTCCCAGGTGACGATGTTGCCGATCGAGGCCAGGATCCATTGGCCTGAGAAGGGCCGCAGCACGTCGGTGCCGAGGAGGTCGTTGATGTTGGCAGTCAACCCGAAGTTGTTCCCGTACATGAATCCCCAGATCAGGACCGCCACCACGGCGGGCACGGCGTATGGGAGGAAGATCACCATTCGGAAGACACCCGACGCGTAGAGCCGGGCGCTGTCGATGGCAAGGGCGGCGACCAGGGCGAGCGCCAGCATGATGGGTACCTGCACGAGCAGGAAGAGCACGACCCGGATGAAGCCGTTCCAGAACTGCGGATCCGACAATGCGGCGACATAGTTCTCGAAGCCGACGAAGCTGTTGCCACCGACCATCCGGTTCTGGAACAGGCTGAGGTAGAGCGCAAATGCCAGCGGCGCGATGAACACGAAGACGAACACGAGGGCGAACGGCCCCACGAACTGCCACCCCTGCCATTCTCGCCTTGGCTTGCGTACCCTTTGGCCCAGCGCTTGGGACGTCTCGGGCGACGTTGCTCGCATAGATCTACTCAATTCGGCTTGCCGCTGCCGATGGCAACGATAACAAAACGGACGTAAGCGAGTATCTGGGTTCAGCGCGCAAAAGGCAAGCCGGCCGAAGGCAGCTCTTGTCATCGATAACATTCTGGCCTATCGTCTCCAGCGTGGCCGACGTTGCCGTCCCCACTCAGACCGCTTCCGTACCAGAACAAGACGGAATCGCGACGGACCTCGTGTCCATCGTTCGGTCGGGCTCGGCGTCGGTCATCCTTCGACGAATGGTCGTCGAATCCGAGTACGACTCAACGAACCAGGGCAAGGGAGACCATGAGTACATCGAAGACGAAGAAACTGGCGAGGGCGCTCGGTGCCGTCCTCGCCGGGACGGCACTGGCGGTGGCACCGCTGGTGACCGCGAACGCGTATTCTCCGACGCCCGAAGTGCTCTACGAGCTGTCCGCTGACGAAGCATGCCTGAAGGGCCGGGGCAACTGCGTCATCTACCCGAAGACGGCGCAGACGCCGAGCGGCAGGTTGGTCACCGCCTTCGAGAAGGCAACCGCCGTGACGTACGCCGACGGCACGACGGGAGCCGTCGGCGAGACGATGCCGGTCTGGGCGAGCGACGACGACGGCACGACGTGGCGACACCTGGCGGATGTCCCCTCGCCGGCCGAACTGTCGGATGACCCGGCGCACGACACCTACACGAGCAACTGGACGAGCCCGTTCCTGTACACGCTCCCCGAAGCCGTGAGTGATCTCGCGGCGGGCACATTACTGTTAGCGAGCACCGTGACCGGCGAGGACGAGTTCTATCGCGAGCAGAAGGCCGCCGACCCCGACTGGGTGCCGAGCAACGACGGCGACCGCCGCAATCTCGCTCTCGCGCTGTATTCCAGCGTCGACGACGGTGTGACCTGGGAATTCGAGAACATCATCGCGACCGGCGGTTGGCAAGGCGGCAGCGCTGGGGCCACGGGCGTCAACGTCTCGCAGGCGAACGTGCACAAGCAGGTGGACCCGGTCTGGGAGCCGTACCTGATGGTGCACGAGGGCCAGCTCGTCGCCTACTACTCCGACGAGAACGACTACCTCGGCTACGACCCGGCCACCGGCGTTCCGATCCTCGATCCCGCGAACGACACCGCCGCTGACTCGAAGGCGCAGGTCCTGGTCCACAAGACGTGGGATGGCAGGGGCACCGCCTGGAGCCAGCCGGTGATCGATGTCGCCGGACCGACGTTCGCCTGGAACGGCGGCGAGCAGATCGGCCGCGGACGCCCCGGCATGACGACCATCGCGCCGACGACCGACGGCAAATGGCTACTCACCTACGAGTACTGGGGCGGCGGCGCCAACGTCCGCTACAAGATCGCAGACGATCCGCTGAAGTTCTACACGGTCGGCGGTGCCGAAGGATTGTCCATCGGTCAGCTTCCCGTCGATCAGGGCTCGCGAGCTCTTCCGCAGGGCGGCAGCCCGGTCACCATCGCGCTTCCCGACGGCCGCATCGCGTACAACGCCGCCGGCAGCGGCAGCGTCTGGATCAACGACGGCTCCAGTGGCGGCGCATGGACGGAGTACCAGACGACCGTCGGAGCCGGCTACAGCCGAACCCTCCAGCACGTGGCGGGAACGGGACGCGTCCTCATTCTGCAGGCGAGCTGGGGCGGACCCGGAAGCCAGGCGATCATCCGACACGCCGACGTCGACTTCGGATACTCAGAGGGCGCCTACTACCGCATCGTGAACCGCAAGACGGGCCAGGTTATCGGCACCAGCGACAGCACGAACGACGCGAACCTCGGGAACGCCGACGAACCCGATGTCCGACTCGAGGATCTCGGCGCAGTCTCGAACGGGGCGACGCAGTACTGGCACCTCACGGAGAAGGACGGCGGTACCACGACGCTGCTCAACATGTCGGGCGGACGCGAGGCCTCGATCTGGACCGGAAACGCCACCGTCGGACAGCGGATCGGGCAGTGGGTCGACCACCGCAAGGTCGGGCATTGGAAGATCGTCGAATCCAGTGATGGGTACGTGAAGTTCCAGTCCTCGGCGAACCCGAGTGTCTACCTGACCGGACCGAACGCCGGCGCTCCGCTCACCTTGCAGAACGCGCTCGCTGACGGTTCACAGGAATGGCAGATCGTCGAGGGAGTTCCGCAGGATCTGCTCAAACTCGCCACGTCGGCGACGACGCGCTGTGTCGCCAAGAAGGCGCACGTGGAGATCACCGTCCGCAACGATGACGACACTCCGGCCGATGTGTCGATCACGACGGTCTACGGAACGAAGTCGTTCCCCTCGGTGCATCCTGGGCAGTCGGTGTCGGCCGACTTCCGAACGCGTGCTGGGTCGATGCCGGCAGGCACTGCCGATGTGAACGCGACCGAGCCGGGCGGTCCGGCCACGTTCGACAGCGAGGTGGCATACGCCGCCGCGAACTGCAAGTAGAACGCGACGGCAGCCACGAACGAACGGGCGGATGCTTCGGCATCCGCCCGTTCCTTCGAGGCATCGCACTGCACGTCTGGAACGATTCTCCGGGCGCCGGTAGGGTCGCAGTTGTGCTCGACGATGATCGCCTTCACCAGTTGGCTACCGAGCTCTGTGCGGTGCGTGGGGTCCAAGCGATCGCGCTCGGAGGGAGTCGAGCACGCGGCACACATCGGCCGGATTCCGATGTCGATCTGGGCCTGTATGTCGACGTGAACGTCGACGTCGCTGCGCTCGGGGATGTCGCCCGTCGATGGACAAGCTCAGATGTCTCGATCGCGCCGCGAGGGGGCTGGGGTCCGTGGGTCGACAGCGGAGCATGGCTCATCGTCGACGGTGTCGCGGTCGACCTCATCCTTCGAGATGTTGCGCGGGTTGCTGAGCAATGTGCACGGGCTGAGCGCGGCCAATTCGCTTTTCACGTTCAGCCCGGCCACCCCTTGGGGTTTCTCGATATCGCCTATGCAGGCGAAGTCGCGATGTGCGTGCCGCTGTGCGATCCGAACCGGCTTCTCGAGGACCTGGCTCGGAGTGTCACGCCCTACCCTGAACCATTGCGTACTGCACTGCTTGCAAACTTGTGGCAGGTGGACTTCCTGCTCGATGCCGCGGACAAGGGGGCCAAAGGGACCGATGTCGCGTATGTGGCGCTCTGCGCGGCCACCGCCACGATGCTCGCGGCCCATGGATGGCACGCCGCAGCTGGTCAGTGGGTGACGAACGAGAAGGGGCTTATTCCAAACGTTGCCCGTCTACCCATGGACACGAACGGTTTCAGCTCCTCGGCGGCCACTTTGCTCGGCGCTTTGGGTTCCACTACGGACGAAATCTTGCAGACGATCGCAAAGCTGCGCGAGCTGCCGCGCCCGGTCTCTGGCGTCGTTTCTGGTAATTTGGCCTGAAGAACAGTGAAGGCGCAGGCCCGGCAGTGGGTGAAACTGCCGCGGATTCCTGCGCCTGTGAGAGCTGGGGTACCTGGACTCGAACCAAGAACAACGGTACCAGAAACCGCCGTGTTGCCAATTACACCATACCCCAATGGCGTGAACCGAAGCTCGCGCCGACATGCAACTCTAGCCTACCGATCGCACCCGGTCCAAACTGAGCGCGCGTCGCAGCGCGAGGCTCAGAGGGGGCCGAGCAGGTCGCGGTTGAGGGTCGCCGCCGGGGCATCCCACGCCGACTCGGGCCCTTCGCTCATGCCGTGAGCGCCACCAGTCGGTCGATGCGTTCGAGCGAGTCGATCTTGCCGAGGATCTGCATCGACTCGAAGAGCGGCGGTGAGACGCGACGACCCGAGATCGCGGTGCGCACGGGGCCGAATGCGACGCGCGGCTTGAGGCCCAGGCCGTCGACGAGGGCGCCGCGCAGCGCCTCCTCGATCTGTTCGTGCGTCCATGCCTCGGCGGGCAGCCGCTCGAGGGTGTCGCGAGCCGCGTCGAGCACCGACCGGGTGTCGGCCGGCAGTGCTGCGACGGCCGCCTCGTCGTACTCGAGGCCCGCGGCATCCGTGAACAGGAAGCCCAGCATGCCGGGCGTCTCACCGAGCAGGGTGATGCGCTCCTGCACGAGCGGTGCCGCCTCGACGAGGACCGCCTCTTCACCTGGGGTGATCGGGGTGGAGACCGCGCCGGCGACCTGGAGGTAGGGCACCGTGCGAGCCACGAACTCGGCGACGTCGAGCCGGCGCAAGTGGTCGCCGTTGATCGCCTCGGCCTTCTTCAGGTCGAATCGCGCGGGGTTCGGGTTCACGTCGGCGACGTCGAACTTCGCGATGAACTCCTCGCGGCTGAAGACGTCGCGATCGGCCGAGAAGCCCCAGCCGAGCAGGGCGAGGTAGTTGAGCAGTCCCTCGGGGATGAATCCGCGGTCGCGGTGGTGGAAGAGGTTCGACTCGGGGTCGCGCTTCGAGAGCTTCTTGTTGCCGTCGCCCATCACGTAGGGCAAGTGGCCGAAGCGGGGCACGAAGGGCGCGACGCCGATGTCGATCAGCGCGTGGTAGAGCGTGATCTGGCGCGGCGTCGACGAGAGCAGGTCTTCGCCGCGCAGCACGTGCGTGATGCCCATGAGCGCGTCGTCGACGGGGTTCACGAACGTGTAGAGCGGCGCGCCGTTCGGGCGCACGGCCACGAAGTCGGTCGTCGAACCGGCTGGGAAGTCGATGCGGCCGCGCACGAGGTCGTCGAACGCGATCTCGACGTCGGGCACCCGCATGCGGAGCGCGGGCTCCCGGCCCTCTGCGCGGAATGCCGCGCGCTGTTCGTCGGTGAGGTCGCGATCGAAGTTGTCGTAACCGAGCTGCTTCGGCCGGCCGGCGGCCTCGTTGCGCGCGTCGATCTCGTCGGCCGTGGAGTAGCTCTCGTAGAGGTGGCCGGCGGCCTTCAGCTTCTCGATGATGTCGGCGTAGACCTCGCTGCGCTGCGACTGGCGGTAGGGCGCGTGCGGTCCGCCGACGCCGACGCCCTCGTCCCAATCGAGGCCGAGCCACGTGAGCGCGTCGACGAGCTGCTCATAACTCTCTTCACTGTCGCGAGCGGCATCGGTGTCTTCGATGCGGAACACGAACGTGCCGCCGGTGTGCCGCGCGTACGCCCAGTTGAAGAGGGCCGTGCGGACGAGGCCGACGTGCGGCGTGCCGGTGGGTGAGGGGCAGAAGCGCACACGGATGTCGCTGCCGGTGGCGGTGGTCGTGGGGTGAGCTGTCTCAGGCATACGCCTCAATGGTAGCGAGGCGCGACCCTCGCGGAATCGCGCGTTCGGTGCGACGTCGCTCAGCCGGCCGCGAGCGCCTGCAGGGCGGCGAGGGTCGCGCCGATCGCGGGCACACGCTCGGCCCCGCGAGCGGTCACGAGATGCAGCGAACGCACGTCGGCTCGAGCGGTCGGCCGGGTCACGATGCCCGGATGCCGCGGCGACGCCTCGAGCGCGAGCGCGGGCAGCAGCGCGACGCCGAGCCCTTGCGCGACCATGCCCTCGACGGCGACGAAGTTGTCGGTCTCGAACGCGATCCGCGGCGTGAAGCCCGCAGCGCCCGCGAGCTCGAGCAAGTGGCCGCGGCAGCGGGGGCACCCGGCGATCCACGGCTCGCCCGCGAGCCGATCGAGCTCGACGACGTCGGATTCGGCGGCGGGATGCCCCTCGGGCAGCACGAGCTGCATCGGCTCATCGGCATAGGCGCGCACGTCGAGACCCCGCGCGCTCGCCCGGTGCGGGTCGTCGCGATCGCCGGGATAGCTGAAGGTGATCGCGAGATCGGCGCGGTCGGCGCGCACCGCGTCGACCGCCTCGGGCGGCTCGGCCTCGACGTACGTGACCGCGACGCCCGGATGCTCGCTCGCGAGCGCCGCGATGAGCCGCGGCACGAGCGTGGCCGACGCCGAGGGGAACGCGACGAGCCGCACCCGGCCGGCACGGAGTCCGCGGATCTCGGCGAGCTCGCCCGCTGCGGCCTCGAGCGCCGTGGTGACCGTGGACGCATACCGGGCGAGCACGCGGCCAGATTCGGTGAGGCGGATGCCGCGACCCACTCGCTCGACGAGCGCGATGCCGGTGCGCTCCTCGAAGCGCTGCAGTTGCTGACTGACGGCGGGCTGGCTGTAGCCGAGAGATGCCGCCGCGGCCGTGAGCGATCCATGTTCGGCGATCTGGCGCACGACGCGCACGGTCTGCAGGTCGAGGGTGGACGCAAGGTGTTCCACGGAGGCGTCGGACATGCTCGAATCATAACTCCACGGCATGCATTCGATCACTCACCTGTTCTTGTCGAATGGATGGCACGCCGCCGAGACTGGTCGCATGCACCCAGCTCGCGCGCACTTCGCCCCCGGCCGCGGCTACCTCGCGGCCTGCACGCTCGGACTTCCCGCCGACGTCACGCGTGAGGCCGTACGCCGCGACCTCGAACGGTGGTCGACCGGCGCCGCGACGGCCGCCGACTACTCCGCCGTGCTCGAACGCGCCCGCGGGCATGCCGCGACCCTCCTCGGCACGACGCCCGACCGCGTCGCCACGGGCTCGCAGGTCTCGGTGTTCGCCGGGCTCGCCGCGGCATCCGCCCCGAGCGGAGCCGAGGTGCTGTGCGTCGACGGCGACTTCTCGTCGATCGTCGCCCCCTTCCTCGCGCGCGGTGACCTCCGCGTGCGGCACGTGCCAGTGGGCGACCTCGCCGACGCCGTCACGGCACGGACGTGGCTCGTGTCGTTCTCGCTCGTGCAATCGGCCACCGGGGAGGTGGCCGACGCGGCATCCGTGGTGGCCGCCGCCCGATCGGCCGGCGCGCTCACCCTCGTCGACACGACGCAGGCCACGGGGTGGATGCCCACGACCGGCCTCGGCGCCGACCTCGTCGTGTGCCACTCCTACAAGTGGCTCTCGGCTCCGCGCGGAGCGGCGTTCGCGGCCGTCTCCGATCGCGTGCTCACCGAGTTCAGGCCGCACGTCGCCGGCTGGTACTCGGGCGACGACCCGTGGGCCTCGTGCTACGGACCCGAGCTGTACCTCGCAGCCGGGGCACGCCGATTCGACGTCTCCCCCGCGTGGCACGCCTGGGCGGGTGCCGAGGCGGCCCTCGGGTTCACCGCGTCGCTCGACCTCGAGGAGGTGGCGCGGCACGATGTCGGGCTCGCGAACGCGTTCCGCGAGCGGATCGGGCTCGCGGCATCCGACAGCGCCATCGTCACCTGGCCCGACGAGTACGGCGACGAGCTCGCCGCGCTCGGCGCCGCCGGCATCACGGCGTCGGGCCGAGCCGGCCGCGCTCGCGTCGCCTTCCATCTCTGGAACGACGACGACGACGTCGAACTTGCCGCTCGCGCGCTCGGGCACTGAGCCGCGGCCGCGGGGGCCTTCGGAGGCTCAGCGGGCCGCGACGCTGATCATCGAAGCGAGCGGATGCCCCGCCGGCACGTCGAGCAGCCGGGCGACCCCGTCGATCGGGGCCCCGAGCGGAGCCGCGAGCCCCTCACCGCGACCGCGCTCAGCGAGCGCCGCGACGAGCGCGCCCCGCACGTACGCCGATCCCCGGACGATGCCGCCGACCGCGCTCACCCGAATCGCCTCCCCGTTCGCGTGGCCCGCGCGCTCGAGGGCTGCCGCGGCGGAATGCGCGAGCTCGCGCGCCGCCGCCGTCACGATCTCGGCCGCAACCGGGTCGCCCGACTCGGCGGACTCGACGACCGCTCTCGCGAACGACGCGATGCGCGACACCCGCCGATCGTCGCCCTGCAATCGCATGTACAGGTCGTCGAGCGGGCCGAACGCCTCCACGGCGAGCGCGGCGAGCACCGTGGCGTCGCCCCTGCCGTCGTAGCTGCGGAGTGCGGCATCGAGCCCGGCCCGACCGATCCAGTACCCGCTGCCGGCGTCGCCGAGCAGCGAGCCCCACCCGTCGACCTTGGCCGCCCCGCGCGCGGTGACTGCGAGCGTGACGACGCCCGTTCCGATGGCGAGCACGACGCCGGGCTCGTCGCCGTTGGCCGCGAGGTACCCGCTCACCGAGTCGTGCGCGATCGCGACGCGCCGCACGCCGAGGTCGGCGACCGACTCCAGCAGCGGGATCGGCTGGGCGGCCGAGGGCGTCAGGCCGGACAGACCGACCGCGAGTTCGGCGATCTCGAGCGCGTGCTCTCGCGCGAAGGCGTGGGCGACCTCGGAGATCTGCCCGAGCACGGGCCGATCGGTGAGCACGCCGGGCGTCTCCACCTCGAGGTGCTGCCCGGCGTGCGCGAATCGCAGCCGCACGCCGCTCTGCCCGCCATCGATCGACAGGCGCGGGCCCTTACTCGTTCCGGTCTTCACGCGAGCGTCACCGATTGCAGTGAACGCGGGGAGAGCTGCTCCTGCAGCACCATGGTCGCGGCACCGAGCGCCGCGGCATCCGTTCCGTTGACCGACATGCGCACCGACACGTGCTGCAGATGACGCGAGAGCGCACGCTCGCCCACGATGTGCTGGATCGTGCGCACGTAGATGGCCCCGACCTTCTCGAAGGCGCTGCCCGCGAGCACGAGGTGGTCGAGATCGATGATGTTGACGAGCGACACGATCGCCTCGGCGAGGTACTCGGCGGAGTCCTCGATGAGGGCGAGGGCGAGCGGATGCCCCGTGATCGCCGCCTCGGCGACCGCCGCGAAGTCGGCCGCCGCGACGCCCGTGAACTCGAGGTCGATGCCGCCCGACGCCGCAGCTTCCCGCGCGCGGGCGATGACCGCATGCGGGCCGGCGTAGAGCTCGACGCATCCTCGATTGCCGCACGGGCACTCGGGGCCGCGGGCGTCGACGCTCACGTGCCCGAGCTCGCCGACGTTCGACCTCGAGCCGCGGTACACCGTGCCGTCGAACACGATGCCCGCCCCGATTCCGGTGCCCATGTAGACGGACGCGTACGTCGAGCCGACCTCGGTCGCCCCGAGCCAGAACTCGCCGAGCGCTGCGGCCGTGGCGTCGTTGTCGAGCACGCACGAGAAGCCGGTGAGCCGCGAGAGCTCCGCGGTGAGCGGGAACTCGCTCCACGCCGCGAGTGAGGGTGCGCCGACGATGACGCCCGCCTCGCGGTCGATCGGCCCCGGCGCGGCGATGCCCAGGCCGACGACGGCTGCACGGTCGATGTCGAGTCCGTCGAGGAGATGGGCGAGGTCGTCGGCCATGCGGCGCACGTAGTCGGCGGGGCCGAGCGCTCCCGGCCCGTCGATGCCCAGCCTGCCGATGATCGTGCCCGCGAGGTCGGCCACGACGAAGGTCGAGGAGTCGGCGCCGAGGTCGACGCCGACGCCGAAGCGCGAGGCCGGGTTGATCTCGAGTCGCATTCGCGGCTTGCCGCCCGAGGATTCGCCGCGACCCGTCTCGGAGACGACGCCGTCGGCGAGCAGTTCACGCACGAGGTTGGAGATCGTCGCTTGCGTGAGCCCCGTGATCTCGGCGAGTTCGACACGACTGATCGGCCCCTGGGACCTGATCAGGTCGAGGGCGCGCCCCTTCGACGAACCACGCCGCCGCATCGTCTCTACCACACGAGAATACTAACTTAGATTGCTTTATTTAGCCACCGAAGAAAGGCCGGAAGCGACCTCGCGAGCGGTTCAAGTGTGGAGCAATGCGAGCGAGAACACCACCCCGGTCAAGCGGCGAGTGTGTGAACGGCGGAGATCGTCGCGAGCCGACCAGACGGCCCCTGCAGGATTCTCCGCGCTTTGGGCAACTTACTTGACACACATACTTTAGTCGCCTAAGAAAGTACCCAGCGGTTTGCCGAACCCGCGCACCAAGCGCCTCGCACTCACGGCCGCGCCCGTCACAGCACCGTGACACCCTGGATGAAAGGTTCAACGATGTCCCTGAAGTCACGCAGAGGCGCAAGGTCGATCCTTGCCCTCGCCTCCCTCGCGACCGCGGCGCTCGCCCTCTCGGCCTGCTCCCCGGCTGCGAGCGGCGCCGGCGGCAGCTCGATCACCGTCACCGCCAGCACCGGCACGCTCACCGAGAACTTCAACCCCTTCTCTCCCACGGCGCTGCCATCCACCAACGGCGTGATCTTCGAGCCGCTCTACTGGTACAACTCGGCATCCGACGCTCCGCCCACGCCCATCCTCGCGACCGACTTCTCATGGAACGACGACGGCACCGAGCTCACCGTCACCACGCGCGAGGGCGTCAAGTGGTCCGACGGCGAGGACTTCACTGCGGCGGATGTCGCGTTCACCTACAACCTCGTGGCCGAGACGCCCGAGCTGAACACCTCGGGCTCTGCAGCGACCGCCGAGGCGATCGACGACACGACGGTCGTGCTGCACTTCCCGGAGCCGTCGTTCATGCAGGAGCCGAGCGTGCTCGGCAACCGCGGCATCGTGCCGGAGCACATCTGGAAGGACGTCGCCGACCCCACGACCGAGGTCAACTCCGACGCGGTCGGCACCGGACCGTTCGTGCTCAAGGAGTTCACCGCTCAGAGCTACCTGCTCGAGAAGAACGAGCACTACTGGGACGAAGGCAAGCCCGCGATCGACAAGGTGCGCTACGTCTCCCTCGACTCCGCGGATGCCGCGGCGGCCGCACTCATCGCCGGCAAGGTCGACTGGATGAGCTCGTACCTGCCCGACCTCGAGCAGCTCTTGAAAGACCACGACAACCTCAGCTACGTGAACACCCCGGCGCTGACGACCTCGATCTTCACGTGCTCCAACGCCGAACTCGGATGCACCGGCCCGCAGACCGACCCGGCCGTGCGCCAGGCGATCTACCACGCGATCAACCGCGACCAGCTCAACCAGCTCGCCGGCGGCGGCTTCGCGGGCACGAGCTCCCCGACCATGGTGATCCCCGGCCGCGACGACGACTGGATCAGCGACCCCGAGCTCGCGACGACACCGCCGAGCGCCGACGCCGACGAGGCATCCGCGATCCTCGACGCAGCAGGCTGGGTGCCGGGCGCCGACGGGATCCGCGAGAAGAACGGCGAACGACTGAGCCTCACCGTGCAGACCGTCTCGGGCTGGAGCGACTACATCTCGCTGAACGACGCCATGTCGCAGCAGCTCGCAGATGTGGGCATCGAGCTCAATCCCGTGCAGCTCGCCTGGAACGAGTGGAACAACAACCAGATGATGGGCACGTTCCAGCTCTCGCTCGACTCGATCGGCCTCCAGCCCTCGAACAACCCGTACTTCGTCTACAACAAGTGGTACGCGACCAGCCAGACCCTCCCCGTCGGCGAGTCGGCGAGCGCCGGCAACAGCTCCCGGTACTCGAACCCCATCGTCGACGACGCGATCCACGCGGCCGCGGTGACGATCGACGAGGCGGCCCAGAAGGAGCAGTACGCGACCATCCAGGCGGAGATCGACCGCGACCTGCCCTACATCCCGATCTACGTGAACTCGATGCTCACCGAGTTCAACACCGATCGCGCCACGGGCTGGCCGACGAACGACGACAAGTTCGCGCTGCCCGCGACGTGGAAGAACTGGGACAACGGCATCGTCCTCAAGGAACTGCAGCCGGCGAAGTGACGACCGGGTGAAGACCGGTGCCGCCCACCCGACCGGGCGGGCGGCACCGCACCCCGACCGCACTCGACCGAGAGAGAGTCCGCCTCATGCGCCATCTGCTCCAGAAGCTCGGCTTCTACCTCATCGCCCTGTGGGCTGCGATCAGCCTCAACTTCTTCATTCCCCGGTGGATGCCGGGCAATCCCGTCGACATCATGCTCTCCAAGCTCGCCCAGCGCGGACCGGTCACCCCCGAGACACGCAGGGCGATCGAGCTCCTCCTCGGCGGCGACAGTTCGCTGCCGCTCTGGGACCAGTACTGGCAGTATCTCGGTCAGGTGCTCGGCGGCGACCTCGGGGTGTCGGTGGCCTACTTCCCGACGCCGGTCGTCCAAGTGATCGACCAGACCCTGCCGTGGACCATCGGGCTCATCGGCATCTCCACCGTCATCTCCTTCCTCCTCGGCATCGGGCTCGGCCAGCTCGCCGGCTGGAAGCGCGGCTCGTGGCTCGACAACGTCGTGCCCGTGACGACGATGTTCCAATCGGTGCCGTACTTCTGGCTCGCCCTCATCCTCCTGTTCGCCTTCGGCAGTGTCTGGCAGGTCTTCCCCCTGAACGGCGGCTACGACGTGTGGGAGGTCTCGCCGGGCTGGAGCCCGGAGTTCATCGGCAGCGTCCTCTACTACGGCACCCTGCCGGCGCTGACGATCGTGATCTCCTCGATCGGCGGCTGGATGCTCGGCATGCGCAACATGATGGTCTCGACCCTGTCCGAGGACTACATCGTGACCGCAGAGGCGAAGGGTCTGAAGCCGCGCCGCATCATGACGAGCTACGCCGCACGCAACGCCGTGCTGCCCTCCGTCGCGGGGTTCGCCATCTCGCTCGGCTTCGTAGTCGCGGGTTCGATCGTGACCGAGGCCGTCTTCTCGTACCCGGGCATCGGGTCGGCGCTGCTCCAGGCCGTCAACAGCAACGACTACGCCCTCATGCAGGGCATCTTCCTCGTGATCACCCTCTCGGTGCTCGGTGCGAACCTGCTCGTCGACCTGCTCTACACCGTCATCGACCCGCGCACCCGCGCCAGAGCATAGGAGGACGACATGACCGGACTCACCGAAGCACCCGCACTCGTCAGCGGCGCCGACCGGTTGCGCTCGCTCGGGCGCTCGCTGCCCACGATGACCCCGAAGCTCGCCGCCGGACTCGGCATCGCGGCACTCATCGTGCTCTTCGGGCTCGTCGGCCCGCTGCTCGTCGGCAACCCGTCGACGGTGAACAACATCGGCTTGTCGGCGCCGAGCGCCGAGTTCCCCCTCGGCACGACGCAGACCGGCCAGGACGTACTCGCCCAGCTGGCCCATGCGACGCGCGGCTCGCTCACGATCGGGCTCATCGTCGGGGTGCTCGTCGTGGCGCTCTCGGCGTTCTTCGGCATCGTCGGCGCCTACGCCGGCGGCTGGGTCGACGAGTCGTTCTCGCTCATCAGCAACGTCATGCTCGTGATCCCGGGGCTTCCGCTCGTCATCATCATCTCGAGCTACGTGCCCGACAAGAGCCTCCTGCTCGTCGCGGTGGTGCTCGCCATCACCGGCTGGGCCGGGTCGGCGAGGGTGCTCCGCGGGTTCACGCTCAGCCTGCGCAATCGCGACTACGTCGCCGCCGCACGGGTGTCGGGCGAGAAGCCATGGCGCATCCTCTGCGTCGAGATCCTGCCGAACCTCGTGCCCCTGCTCGCCTCACAAGCGGTCTTCGCCGTCATCTTCGCGATCCTCGGCGAAGCGGGACTCTCCTTCCTGGGCCTCGGCGCCTCCGGTTCGTTCACGTGGGGCACGATGCTCTACTACGCGCAGAACGGACTCGCACTCCGTCTCGGCGCCTGGTGGTGGTTCGTGCCGCCGGGGCTGCTCATCGCGCTCTTCGGCGCTGCGCTCTCGCTCATCAACTTCTCGATCGACGAGATCATCAACCCGAAGCTGCGTGCCCAGACCCGCCAGACCCGCAAGGCCTGGGGTCTCTCGCGAGCAGAGCTGCGCCGCGTCGCGAAGGAGGACGAACTGTGAACCACGAGCAGAACCCGGTGCTCACGATCTCGGACCTCAGCATCGACTACCTCGGCGAGCCGACCGTGCACGCCGTCAAGAACGTCTCGCTCACGCTCGGGCGCGGAGAGATCCTGGGCCTCGCCGGCGAGAGCGGGTGCGGCAAGACCACGCTCGCCTACGGCGTCAATCGGCTCTTGAAGCCACCGGCGGTCATCTCCTCTGGGCACGCGGTCTTCCACTCCCGGGAGGGCTACTCGATCGACCTCGCCTCGCTCGAGGGTGAAGACCTGCGCGCATTCCGCTGGAGCCGGATCTCGATGGTCTTCCAGGGGGCGATGAACTCGCTCAACCCGGTGATCTCGATCCGCGCGCAACTCGAGGACATCTTCACGACCCACCGCCCCGACCTGCCCAAGCGCGAGCGACGCCGTCGCTGCGCCGAGCTGCTCGAGCGCGTCGGGGTGGACCCGTCGCGGCTCACCTCCTTCCCGCACGAGCTCTCGGGCGGCATGCGGCAGCGCGTCATGATCGCGATGGCAATGGCGCTCGACCCGCAGATCATGATCATGGACGAGCCGACGACCGCCCTCGACGTCGTCGTGCAGCGGGAGATCCTGCGGGAGATCACGAGACTCCGCGCCGAGCTCGGGTTCGCCGTGATCTTCATCACCCACGACCTGCCGCTCCTCCTCGAGATCTCGGATCGCATCGCCGTCATGCGAGCCGGTGAGATCGTCGAGCTCGCCGACGCCGGCGAGCTCTACACGAACCCGCAGCACGACTACACGAAGCAACTGCTCGCCTCGTTCCCGAGCCTCACCGGCGATCGCGGGGACTTCGTGCGCAGCGGCGTGAAGCAGGAGGTGGCGTCATGAGCGCACTCGAGTTCCGTTCCGTCACGAAGGAGTACCGCCTCCGTGGCGGGTTCCGCAGCCGCACGCTGACCGCGGTGAACGATGTGGACTTCCGCATCGAGGCCGGTCGCACGACGGCGCTCGTGGGGCAGTCGGGAAGCGGCAAGTCGACGATCGCGAAGCTCATCCTGCAACTCGAGCGGCCGACGCGCGGGCAGATCCTCCTCGACGGCTCGCCGATCCGGCGCCGCGGTGCCGGCCTCATCGCCTACCGGAGCGCCGTGCAGATGGTCTTCCAAGACCCGTTCGCGTCGCTGAATCCGTATCACACCGTCTTCCACCACCTCGCCCGCCCCCTCGTGCTGCACGGAATGGCGCGCGGAGAAGCCGAGGTGTCCCAGCGGGTCGGAGCCCTGCTCGAGCGCGTGCAGCTCGAGCCCGAAATCGCCCGCCGCAAGCCGCACGAGCTCTCGGGCGGCCAGCGCCAGCGCGTCGCGATCGCCCGCGCCCTCGCGCCGCAACCGCGGATCCTGATCGCCGACGAGCCGGTGTCGATGCTCGACGTCTCGATCCGCCTCGGCGTGCTGAACCTCCTCGCCGAGCTGCAGCGCGAGGAGGACCTCGGGGTGCTCTACATCACCCACGACCTCGCGACCGCCCGCCATTTCTCCGACGAGATCCTCGTCATGTACCGCGGTGAGATCGTGGAGCGCGGACCTGCCGACGACGTCATCCTGTCGCCGAAGCACGAATACACGAAGCTGCTCGCCGAAGCCGCTCCCAACCCCGAGAAGAGACGTGCCGCATGAGTTTCCGTTCCCTCGACTCCGCCGCCGGAGCCGACTGGTTCCTCGCCGCAACCGCAGGAGCCGCGCCCGACGCCTTCGCGACGGAGATCCCGGCGCGAGTGCCGGGCCAGGTGCACCTCGACCTCGTGGCCGCGGGCGGCATCCCCGATCCGTACGACGGCGCCAACGAGACCCAGCTCGCGTGGATCGGTCGCACCGACTGGCGGTACCGCACCGTGTTCGACTGGCATGACGACGGGCACGGCCGGCACGACCTCGTCGCACTCGGACTCGACACGGCGGCGACCATCCGGCTCAACGGGCAGCTCATCGCCCGCACCGCCAACCAGCACCGCTCGTACCGATTCGACGTGCGCGACGCGCTCGTCGAGGGCGAGAACGAGCTCGTGGTCGAGTTCCGGGCTCCACTCGACTTCGCCGACGAGCAGGAGCAACTGCTCGGCGCCCGCCCCCACGTCAACCATCACCCCTTCAACGCCATGCGCAAGATGGCCTGCGACTTCGGCTGGGACTGGGGCATCGACCTGTCCTCCTCGGGTATCTGGAAGTCGATCGGCATCGACTCCTGGTCGGGGGTGCGCATCGCGGGCGTCCGGCCGCTCGTCGAGGTCTCGGCGCCGCTCGGCGATCGTGCGCGCGGCCGGCTCGACGCACGCGTCTCGCTCGAGTGGGCGGATGCCGCATCCGCCGCCGACACCGAGATCACCGTCCAGGTGGCGGGCGCCACCGCCACGGCGCTCGCTTCGGCCGGCACGACCGAGGTCGGGATCGTCGTCGACGCGGGCGAGGTCGACGTGTGGTGGCCGCGCGGCTACGGCGCGCAACCGCGCTACGAAGTGACCCTGAGCGCCGGCGACGACCGGTGGTCGGCACTCGTCGGCTTCCGCTCGGTGCAGCTCGACACGACGCCCGACGAGCTCGGCACCCCGTTCACCATCATCGTGAACGGTCGAGTCGTCAACATCCGCGGCGCGAACTGGATCCCCGACGACACCTTCGTCACGCGCGTCGACCCCGAGCGCTACCTCTCGCGAGTGACTGACGCGGTCGAGGCCAACATGAACCTCCTCCGGGTGTGGGGCGGCGGCCTGTACGAGCACGACGACTTCTACGACATCTGCGATCAGCTCGGGGTGCTCGTCTGGCAGGACTTCCTCTTCGCGTGCGCCGCCTACGCCGAGGAGGAGCCGATGCGCGGCGAGGTGGAGGCCGAGGCGCGCGAGCACGTGGCCCGGCTGTCGCGGCATCCGTCCCTCGTGCTCTGGAACGGGTGCAACGAGAACATCTGGGGATACCTCGAGTGGGACTGGCGCCGCCGCCTCGAGGGGCGCACGTGGGGCGAGGGCTACTACTTCGAGCTGCTGCCCTCGATCGTCGCCGAGCTCGATCCGACCCGCCCCTACTCCCCCGGCAGCCCGTTCTCGTTCATGCGCTACGCCCACCCGAACGACGCGCGGCACGGCACCATGCACCTCTGGGACGTCTGGAACGAGCGCGACTACACCGCGTATCGCGAGCACGAACCGAGGTTCGCGTCGGAGTTCGGCTTCCAGGGGCCGCCCGCCTGGACGACCCTCACGGGTGCCGTGCACGACGAGCCGCTCGATCCCTACGGCGAACAGATGCTCGTGCACCAGAAGGCCGATCAGGGCAACGTCAAGCTCGAGCGCGGGCTCGGCGCCCACCTGCCGAAGTGGCGTGACGTCGACGAGTGGCATTTCGCGACGCAACTGAACCAGGCTCGAGCGCTCGCCTTCGGCATCGAGCACTTCCGCTCGCTGTACCCGCGCAACACGGGCCAGGTCGTCTGGCAGTTGAACGACTCGTGGCCGGTCATCTCGTGGGCTGCCGTGGACTTCTCGGGCATCCGCAAGCCCGCGTGGCACGCCTTGCGCCGCGTCTACGGCGACCGGCTGCTGACCGTGCAGCCGCACGACGGCGGGGCGGTCCTCGTCGCGCACAATGACCACGATGACCCGTGGCGCGGTGAGGTGCAGGTCACCCGCATGACGCTCGACGGCGACCGCTTGGCCGCCGAGACGCACGCGCTCGAGCTCGGGGCGCGCGAGTCGGCGCGGTTCCCGCTCGGCGCGGAGGTGCTAGCGACGACGGATGCCGCGGGCGAGTTCGTGCTCGTGCGCGCGGGCGACGGCGTGGCCGACGCACTGTGGTACTTCTCCGAGGATCCGGAGCTGAAGCTCCGTTCGTCTGCCGACGCGTTGGCGGTCGAATGGAGCACCGGTGACGGCGACGGCGAAACGGCGCGATTGACCGTGACCGCGTCGTCGCTCGTGAAGGACCTCGTGCTGCAGGCCGACCGCATCGCGCCCGGCGCGCGCGTCGACTCCGGCCTCGTCACCCTGGCCGCGGGCGACTCGCATACCTTCGTCGTCACCGGAACAGGGGGTGCCGAGCTCACGGGACACGACCGCTTCCCGACGCTATGTTCGGTGAATGACCTCATTGCATAGCGCCGACGTGGAGGCATCCGTCGGCCTGTGTCTGCACCAGCCTCGCCGGCGCGTGCCCATGGAACCCTTCTGGCAGCGGTTCATCACGGGTGCTGAGGAGGCTCTCGCGGCCCGCGGGCACCGACTGCTCATGAAGGTCGTGGCGTCGCTCGACGACGAGGTTCGCGTGCACGCGCGCTGGCACGAAGAGGCACGCGTGCGGGGTGTCATCGTCGCCGACCTGACGCCCGCCGACCCGCGTCTGGACTCACTCTCGCAACTCGGGCTGCCGGCGGTCGCGCTCGCGCGAGCCGAAGACGCGCCGGGGTTCTCGACGTTCACCGACGACAACGTCGAGATCGTCGATCGCGTGGTCGCCCATTTCGCCGAGCGCGGGCACCGGCATCTCGCTCGCGTGACAGGCCCCGCGATGTACGTGCACACGCAGTTGCGCGACGAGGCGTTCGCCCGCGCGTGCGAGGCGCTCCGCATCCGGCACGAGCGAGTCGAGGCCGATTTCACCTCCGACGGCGGGGCTGCCGCGACCCGGGAGCTCCTCGCGCGCGCCGACGCCCCATCGGGCATCCTGTTCGACAACGACGTCATGGCACTCGCCGGACTCGAGGTCTGCCGGGAGCTCGAGCAAGCGGTGCCAGAGCGCATGGCGATCGTCGCATGGGACGATTCTGTGGCCTTGCAGCTCGCGAGCCCCACCGTGACCGCGCTCGCCCACGATCTCACCCGCTACGGCCGTGGGGCCACGGAACTCCTCCTCGACACCATCGCCGATGGCCGCGTGCGCACCGGTCGAGCCGAACCGCCGCGGCTCGTCGTTCGCGAATCCACATGAGCCGTGCGGTGCCGCCGGCCCCGAGTTCGGCCGAGCGCACCGGGTTCGAGAGGGTGCCGAGGCTCGAGGCCGTGACCTCCACCGAGTCGCCCGCTGCGATCGGTTTCTCTCAGTCAACTGAGCGCTTGACGGAGCGCCCGCCCGCGGCGTAGACCTGAGTCGTGTAATGCCCCGGCGTCGTGCGGCTGGGGGTGCGACGAACACTGAGGGCGTCGGCACCGCGACCTCTTCAAGGAGGGACCCATGTCCACGATCGAACTCGCGGGGCTTCGAGAAAACGTGCGGGGGCGGGTCATCGACAGCGACGACCCGGGCTACGACGACGCCCGATCCGTCTTCAACGGGATGATCGATCGACGGCCCCTGGCCGTCGTGCGAGTGTCCCAGGTGGCCGACGTCATCGCCACCGTCAACTTCGCGAGAGACAACGGCCTCGACCTCGCCATCCGTGGCGGCGGCCACAGTGCTCCGGGTTTCGGCACCCTCGACGACGGGATCGTGATCGATTTCGCCGATCGCATCGGCGTACACGTCGACCCGGCCGCCCGTACCGCTCGCGCCGAGCCGGGCGCGACCTGGGCGGACTTCAATCATGCGACGCATGCCTTCGGCCTCGCCACGACGGGCGGGATCATCGGATCGACCGGAATCGCGGGGCTCACCCTCGGCGGAGGCATCGGCTACCTGGCCCGAAAGTACGGCCTCTCCTGCGACAACCTCATCTCGGCGGATGTCGTGACGGCGGACGGCGGGTTCCTCACTGCCGACGAGAGTCAGAACGCCGACCTGTTCTGGGCGTTGCGCGGGGGCGGCGGAAACTTCGGGGTCGTGACATCGTTTCGCTACCGGCTGCATCCCGTCGATACCGTGTACGGCGGGGTGGTCATCTACTCGGCGGAGCACGGGGAGAGCGTCGGGAGGTTCTTCCGCGACTTCATCGCAGGGTCGCCGGAGGAGTTCGGCGCCTTCTACGGATTCCATCAGGGGCCGCCCGTTCCGTTCCTCCCCGAGGAGTGGCACGGCACGCCCGTGTGCGTGGTCGTCGGGGCATGGACGGGGCCTCTCGACGAGGGCGAGAAGCGCTGGCAGCCGGTCCTCGATGCGGCGCCGGTGCTCGGTTCGTTCCTCGGCGAGCTGCCCTACCCCTCCCTCAACACGCTCTTCGATCCGCTCCAGCCGAAAGGGATGCAAGGGTATTGGAAGGCGGACTTCCTTCGCTCGTTGAGCGACGATGCGCTTCGGGTCGCCGCCGACTTCGGCAGCCGGGTGCCGAGCGTGGAGACCGCCAATCACTTCTACCCGATCGACGGTGCCGTGCAGCGGGTGGCGCCCGAAGCGACCGCCTTCGCCTACCGGAACGTCGATTTCGCGCCCGTCATCGCCGGCCAGTGGCATGACCCGGCAGACAACGCCCAGAACACCCGGTGGGTGCGCGACTACTGGGAGGCGCTGCACCAGTATGCCGAACCCGGTGGATACATCAACTTCATGGATGCCGACGATCAGTCGCGCATCGCCGACAACTACCAAGCCAACTACGCGCGCCTGGCCGAGGTGAAGGCGAACTACGATCCCGCCAACTTCTTCCACGTCAACCAGAACATCGCGCCGGCAGTGACCGGCGCCTGAGTGGCGGTCTTCTCTCGATACCCGCGCCCGCCGGGTCAGAGCTCGGCGGTGCGCACCGGGTTCGAGAGCGTGCCGAGGCCCGAGACCGTGATCTCGACGACGTCGCCGGAGACGATCGGACCGACGCCCGCCGGCGTGCCGGTGAGGATCACGTCGCCCGGGAGCAGCGTGAACACGGATGACGCGTAGGCGATGATTGCCGGGATCGAGTGCACCATGTCGGCCAGGCGCCCTTCCTGGCGGCGCTCGCCGTTCACGCTCGTCTCGATCGTGCCGTGCTCGAGATCGATCTCAGTGTCGATCACGGGGCCGAGCGGGCAGAACGTGTCGAAGCCCTTCGCGCGCGCCCATTGGCCGTCGCTGCGCTGGAGGTCGCGCGCGGTGACGTCGTTCGCGATCGTGTAGCCGAAGATGAACGCGTCGGCGTCTTCTTCGGCGACGTTCTTCGCGATGCGGCCGATGACGATCGCGAGCTCGCCCTCGTGATCGACCTGCTTGCTCTGCCGGGGCAGCGCGATCGTGTCGTCGGGGCCGATGACCGAGGTGTTCGGCTTCAGGAAGAGCAGCGGCTCGGAGGGGGCGTCGCCACCCATCTCGGCGGCATGGTCGCGATAGTTCCTGCCGACTGCGACGATCTTCGAGCGCGGGATCACGGGTGCGAGCAGCTTCGCGTCGGCGAGCCGCACGCGCTCGCCCGTGGTCTCGAACCCGGCGAACATCGGGTCGGCCTTCAGCACGACGAGCTCGTGCTCCTCTTCATCGACGACGCCGAATGCGATGGAATCGCCGTGACTGAATCGCGCGAGCTTCATGCGTTCAGCCTATCGGCGAGGCATCCGCTATCAGTCGTTTGCCGAGGCTCGCGACCTCGTCGACCTGGTAGCCGAGACGGCGATAGAACTCGATCACGCCTGCGTTCGTCGAACGCACCTGGAGGTTGAGCTTCGGGCACCCGAGCTCGGTGAGCAACCGCTCGGCCTCCTCCATGAGTCGGGCACCGAGTCGTTCACCGCGCCGCGTTTCGTCGACCGCGAGGTAGTTCACCCAGCCGCGATGGCCGTCGTGTCCGACCATCGCCGTCGCGATGACGACGCCGCCCGACTCCCCCACGAGGAAGAGCTCGGGCTGCACGGCGAGCTTGCGCTCGATGTCGCGATACGGGTCGTTCCACGGCACGACGAGGCCCGCCGCGCGCCACAGCTCGACGACGGCTTCGGTGTCGGCTCGATCGAACGCGCGGATGCGCACGCCGGTCGGCGAGACCGCCGCGGTCACGCGTCGAGGCGGGTCAACCACCCGTGACGGTCTTCGACCCGTCCGTACTGGATTCCCGTGAGCTCTTCGCGCAGCGACAGCGCGAGCTCGCTCGACGCGGCCCCCGAGTGCACGATCTCGAAGTCGTCGGCGAGGAGTCGCCCGATCGGCACGACGACGGCGGCGGTGCCGCACGCGAAGGCGCCGACGATGTCGCCGGATGCCGCGCCCTCGCGCCACTCCGTCATGGTGACGCGGCGACGCTCGACGGCGTGCCCGCGATCGGCCGCGAGCTGGAGCACGGAGTCGCGCGTGATGCCCTCGAGGATCGAGTCGGACTCGGGGGTGACCAAGGTGCCGTCACGGTGCACGAACACGATGTTCATGCCGCCGAGCTCCTCGATGTACCCGTCGTTGTCGAGGAAGAGCACCTGCTGGCAGCCCTTCGCGGATGCCTCGGCCTGGGGCAGCAGGCTCGAGGCGTAGTTGCCACCCGTCTTCGCCGCCCCCGTGCCGCCCTTGCCGGCGCGCGCGTAGTTCGTCGACAACCAGATGCTCACCGGCTGCACGCCGCCCGGGAAGTATGCCGCGGCCGGGCTCGCGATGACGTAGTAGCCGACCTTCTTCGCGGGACGCACGCCGAGGAACGCCTCTTTCGCGAACATGAACGGTCGCAGGTAGAGGCTCGTCTCGGGCGCACTCGGCACCCACGCGGCGTCGACCGCGATGAGCTGCTTGAGCGACTCGAGGAAGATCTCACTCGGCAGCTCGGGCAGCGCCATGCGGCGCGCCGAGCGCTGCATGCGCGCGGCGTTCTCGTACGGGCGGAAGGTCCAGATCGAGCCGTCGGCGTGGCGGTAGGCCTTCATGCCCTCGAAGATCTCTTGCGCGTAGTGGAAGACGGCAGCCGCGGGGTCGAGCTCGAGGGGGCCGTAGGGCTGCACCCGGGGGCGGTGCCAGCCGCCCTTCTCCGACCAGCACAGGTCGATCATGTGGTCGGTGAAGTGGTTGCCGAACCCGGGGTCGGCGAGGATCGCGTCGCGTTCGGCCTCGCTGCGCGAGGACTCGTTGCGGATGACCTGCCAGATGAGACCTGATGCGGAGGGGGCCTGGAGCGGGAGATTGATCGTCATGGTGTCTTCCTTCGAGTGCTCGGAATCTTCTACAGTGCGCCGAGTCGGGCGACGACGGCGTCGCCGACTTCGGAGGTCGAGCGTTTCGCGTCGCCGCGTTCGGCGATGTCGGCGGCGACCGCCCTCGTGACCCGCTGAGCCTGCTCCGTGAGGCCGAGGTGCTCGAGGAGCAGCGCGACGGAGAGGATCGCGGCCGTGGGGTCGGCGATGCCCTTCCCTGCGATGTCGGGTGCGGAACCGTGAACCGGCTCGAACATGCTGGGGAATCGGCCGTCGGGGTTGATGTTGCCCGAGGCTGCGAGGCCGATGCCGCCGCTGATTGCGCCGGCCAGATCGGTGAGGATGTCGCCGAAGAGGTTGTCCGTGACGATGACATCGAATCTAGCAGGATCCGTGACGAGGAAGATCGTCGCCGCGTCGACGTGCAGGTAGTCGACCGTGATGTCGGGGAACTCGACGGCGACGGCATCGACCGTGCGCTTCCACAGCGATCCGGCGAACACGAGCACGTTGGTCTTGTGCACGAGGGTGAGGCGCTTGCGGGGCCTCGCGGATGCCGCGGCGAAGGCGTAGCGCACGACGCGCTCCACCCCGTAGCCGGTGTTCACCGAGACCTCGTTCGCGACCTCGTGCGGCGTGCCGACGCGGATCGCCCCGCCGTTGCCGACGTAGGGACCCTCGGTGCCCTCGCGCACGAGGAGGAAGTCGACGTCGCCCGGAGCGGCGAGCGGGCTCGTGACACCCGGATACAGCACCGTCGGGCGCAGATTGACGTAGTGGTCGAGCTCGAATCGGAGCTTGAGCAGGAGTCCACGCTCGATGTTCGCGCCGAGGAGTCGCGGATCGCCGGGGGCGCCGCCGACGGCGCCGAGCAGGATCGCATCGTGACCGGCGATGGCGGCCAGGTCGTCGTCGCTCATCACGTCGCCAGTCTCGAGGTAGCGGGCGGCGCCGAGCGAGAACTCCGTCTGCTGGAACGAGACCTCACTGCCGTCGGTGACCGCCGCGAGGGCCTTCAGCGCCTCGCCAACGACCTCGGGTCCGATCCCATCACCGGGAATGACCGCGAGCCTGACCGTGCCTACCATGAATTCTCCTTCGTGCGCCAGCCCTCCCAGCGTACTGTCCGCGCGCACGGCCGATCGATACACTCGGCCTCAGGAAGAGGTATCCGCCTCATCGAAACACGGCCCCACGGGCCGCCGGAGAGAAAGCAGGAACCACCCATGAGTCTCGGACTCGGAATCGTACTCTTCGTCATCGGCGCGATCCTCGCGTTCGCGCTGAACCTCACCGTCGACTGGATCGACCTTCAGCTGGTCGGCTACATCCTGATGGTCGCCGGCGTGATCGTCGTCATTCTCGGCGTCATCCTGCTCGCCCGTCGTCGTCGATCGGTGGCGACCTCCCACACGAGCGTCGACCCCGCGACGGGTGACCGGGCCACGCGCTCCGAGCACTCGGTTCCCGAGGACCCCACCGCTCTCTGAGCAGTCCTGAGTCGAGCGGCCGTCCCTGCACTCCACGGAGTGCTGAGGGCGGCCGTTCGCTGCTGCGCCCCGGGCGCTCTACTCCGCGTCGGACGCACGTGGGTTCTTGAGCGCCACCGCGGCGACGACCGCGGCTGCGATCATGAGCGCCACGCCGATGAGCGAGGTCACCATGACGCCGCCGTCGAAGGCACGGGCCGCGGATGCCGCGAGCTCGGCGCCGACGGCAGCCGGGAGTCCCTCGGCCACGGTCACGGCGCCCGCGAGCGTCTCTCGCGCGACATCCGCCTGCTCGCCGGTGAGCACCGCAGGCAGTTCGATCCCCGCGCGGAAGTGCGCGGCGAGGATGCTGCCGAGCAGGGCGGTGCCGAGCACCGCACCGAGTTCGTACGCGGTCTCGGACACGGCGGAGGCGGCGCCCGCCTTCGCCGGCGGCGCGCTCGAGAGGATCAGCTCGTTCGAGACGGTCTCGGCGGAGCCGATGCCGACACCGAGCAGCATGAAGGCGATGACGATCGGTGCGATCGAGTGGGCGCTCGACTCGGCGCTCGTGAAGAGGGCGATCACGAGGTACCCGGCAGCGGAGAGCACGAGTGCGATCGGCACGAGAACCCGCGGCCTGACCCGGCGCGCGATGGGCACGACGACCAGGCCCGCGATGATCATCGCGATGAGACCCGGCAGGAGCGCGAGTCCGGCGGCGACCGGCGTGAGCCCCGCGATGAGCTGCAGGTGCTGCGACACGAAGTACAGGAACCCGACGAGCGCGATGACGCTGAAGAGGTTCACGAGCACCGCGCCGCCGAAGGAGCCCTGCCGGAACAGCCGCACGTCGAGCATCGGCGAGTCGCTGCGCAACTGCCGCCGCACGAACCACGCCGCGCAGGCGAGGCCGATCACGATCGCCGGCACGCCGAAGCCGCCGATTCCCTCGGTCGCGAGCGACTTGATGCCGTAGACGACCGGCCCCATCGCCGCGAGCGAGAGCACGGTGCTGACGACGTCGATGCGGCCGGGAGCGGGGTCGCGGCTCTCGGGGATCAGCAGCGGCACGAGCACGAGCAGGGGCACGAGCACCGGCACGGCGAGGAGGAACACCGAGCCCCACGCGAAGTGCTCGAGCAGGATGCCGCCGACGAGCGGCCCGAGCGCGCTGCCCGCCGCGAATCCCGACGCCCAGATCGCGATCGCGAGCCGCCGCTGTTCACGATCGGTGAAGACCGCCCGCAGCAGCGAGAGCGTCGACGGCATGAGCATGGCGCCGAAGAAGCCGAGCGCGGCGCGGGCTGCGATGAGCGCCTCTGCGGTCGGCGCGAAGGCCGCCGCGATCGAGACGATCGCAAAGCCCGTCGAACCGATGAGGAGCAGTCGACGGCGCCCGAAGCGATCGCCGGCGCTGCCCATCGCGACGAGGAGGCCCGCGAGCACGAGCGGATACGCGTCGATGATCCAGAGCTGCTGGGCGGCCGTCGGCGCGAGATCCCGCGCAATGGCGGGCAGCGCGAAGCTCAGCACCGTGTTGTCGACTGACACGAGCAGCACGGGGAGCATGAGCACGGCGAGTGCGATCCACGCGCGCCGCGGTGCTCGCGGTGCTGCCGTCGTGGGCGTGCTGCCCGTCGCGGCGGCGGGCCTCGTCGGTGTCTCGACGGTGCCGGTGTCAGTGCGTGTCGTGTTGATCATTTCCGAATCCATTACTATACCGTCCAGCCGGTATAGTATCAGAAACATGGAACGATGCCGCTCGCTACGATCGAGCACATGAGCCGACCCCCTGCCGCCCGCGACGCCGTGCTCGATGCGTTCGAGCGCATCCTGATCGACGGCGGCGAGCGTGCCGCGACCCTCGACGCCACGGCCCGTGCGGCCGGCGTGTCGAAGGGCGGGCTGCTCTACCACTTCTCGTCGCGCGAGGCGCTCGTCGACGCGGTGCTCGCGCGCTTCCGCGAACTCGTCGACGCCGACATCGAGCAGCTCGAGCGTGCCCCTGAGGGCGCCGTCGCCTACTACGTGCGCAGTGCCGTCGCCGTCGGCCATCCGCTCGACCGCGCCGGCGTCGCCGCGGCGCGACTCGCCCAAGCGGGCAGCGTACCCGCTGTCCGCGTGATCAGGGCCGTGCGCCAGCGCTGGCTCGGCGCCGTGCGCCGCCACGTCTCCGACCCCACGGTCGCCCTCGCGATCACCCTCATCGGCGACGGGCTCTACTACGACTCCGCGTTGCACGGCGACGACGCGGAGACCGGCGTCGACGCGCCCCGCGCTGCGGAGATGGACTCGCTCATCGCGCTGCTCGAGCGTCTCGCCGCCGAGCCGCCTCGGGCGCCTACTCCGTGATGTCGATCTCGACGAGCACGTCGGCCGCGATGGCCTCGCGCACTCGCTCGAGCACCTCGGTGGGCACCGGCGAGTCGACGGTGAGCACGCTGAGCGCCTCGCCGCCCGCCTCGCGACGCGCGATCTGCATGCCCGCGATGTTGATGCCGGCGTCGCCGAACTCACGGCCGTAGATCGCCACGATGCCGGGACGATCGGTGTACTCCATGATGATGTGCGTCGACGCGATCGGCACCTCGATCTCGTACCCGTTCACGCCCACGAGCTTCTCGATCTGCTTCGTGCCGGTGAGTGTGCCCGAGACCGAGAGCTGACGGCCGTCGGCGAGCGCACCCGCGATCGTGATGACGTTGCGGTACTCGGGCGACTCCGCCTCGGTGATCAGGCGAACCGTGACGCCGCGTTGCTCGGCGAGCAACGGGGCATTGACGTACGAAACCGTCTCGCTGACGATCTTCGTGAAGATGCCCTTCAGGGCCGCGAGCTTGAACACGCTGACGTCGTAGTCGACGAGCTCACCGCGCACCTCGACGTCGACGCTGGTGAGCGCGGCATCCGCCAGACCGGCGAAGAGCTGGCCGAGCTTCTCGACGAGCGGGATGCCGGGACGCACGTATGGATCGATGACGCCGCCGGCGACGTTCACCGCATCGGGCACCAGCTCGCCGGCGAGCGCCAGGCGCACCGACTTCGCTACCGACACGCCCGCCTTCTCCTGCGCCTCGTCGGTCGAGGCGCCGAGGTGCGGCGTGACGATGACGTTCGGCAGCGACAGCAGCGGCGACTCGCGCGGCGGCTCCGAGACGAAGACGTCGAGGCCGGCGCCGGCGATGCGGCGAGCGACGAGCGCCTCGTAGAGCGCGTCTTCATCGATGAGCCCGCCACGGGCGACGTTCACGAGGAACGCCGTGGGCTTCATCTTCTCGAACTGCTCGGTGCTGATCATGCCTGTGGTCTCGGGTGTCTTCGGCATGTGGATCGTGATGAAGTCGCTTCGCTCGAGGAGCTCGTCGAGGCTCACGGTCTGCACCCCGAGCTGCTGGGCGCGCGCGGCCGTGATGTACGGGTCGTAGGCGATGACCTCGGTGCCGAACGCCTGGAGCCGGGCGGCGATGAGGGCGCCGATGCGACCGAGGCCGATGATGCCGATGGTCTTCTCGTAGAGCTCGACGCCCGTGTAGTGCGAGCGCTTCCACTCGCCCTGCGCGAGCGCCGCGTGCGCCGCCGGAATATGGCGGGCGAGGCTCAGGATGTGTCCGACGGTGAGCTCGGCCGCCGAGATGATGTTCGACGTCGGCGCGTTCACGACCATGACCCCGGCGGTCGTCGCCGCCTTGATGTCGACGTTGTCGAGGCCGACTCCCGCGCGTGCGATGACCTTGAGCTTCGGCGCGGCGGCGATCGCCTCGGCGTCGACCTTCGTCGCGGAACGCACGAGGATCGCGTTCGCGTCGGCGAGCGCCGCGAGCAGCGCCGGACGATCGGTGCCGTCGACGTTGCGAACGTCGAAGTCGGGCCCCAGCGCATCGACGGTGGCGGGTGAGAGTTCTTCTGCGATCAGCACGACCGGCTTTGACACGACGAATCGATTCCTTTGGCCAGAGGGGGGATGACGAGCGTCGCAATCGCTGACGCAATCACGTGAAACTCTAGCCGAGCCCGCCAGAGCGCTCCGACTTCATGACGGCGGGAGACACCGCCGGGCGCCGCGATGAGGCGGCACGACGGTCAGGCGAGCGGCACCCAGCGGGTGAACGCGGCGATGATGTCCATGCTCAGGGCGGCCGACACACCGAGCCCGACCGCATAGAACGCGATCTGCACGAGCGGGCCGCGACGGCGTCCGAAAGCGAACGCGGCCGCGAACAGGGCGAGCGGAAGCACGATGGCGAGCACGAGGAGGAACCAGCCGAAGCCGTTGATGCCGGCCTCGAGGTGAGCAGCGAGCGTCGACATGCCGATGAGGTTGCCGAGCGCCTCCCACACGTCGTAGGCGTAGAAGAGGCCGAAGAGCACGGCGAGGGTGACGGCGAGCCAGAGCGGCGTGCCAGACACCCGTGACCGCGTCGTCGACGCGCCGCCGACGGCGCGCTCGTGGCGCACCGGCTCCTCCCCTGCTCCGGCGCTCATGCGGTGACCCCGGTTCCGAGCAGGAACGGCAACGGCACGAGCACGATCGCTCCGGCGACGAGCCAGAGGATCCTCACGCGAGAGCGCCCGCGCGACAGCCAGAGCGTGATCCCGAACCACAGGGGAACCGCGAGCACCGCCAGCCAGCCGCCGAGCCCGAACATGAACTGTGCCACGGGATCGACCGACCCGGTCGAGAGCCGCGTGGCCACGATGATCCAGCCGACGGCGTACAGCAGGTACACGCCGCCGAGCACCCCGAGCACGACGAGTTCGACCGATCCCGTCGGCGACGCGGCATCCGCTCGGCCTGTCGAAGATGTCGTCGAGGAGTCGGACGCCGCAGCGCTGTCGTCGCCGTCTGATGCCGGTGCGTTCGGTCCGGTGGGAGCCACGGGACTGCCGATCGTCTTCCAGCCCGGAGCGAGCGTCGGATCGTCGTCGCCCTCCCACCGAAGGGCGTCGTCGTCGGAGTCGCGGGTCATGTCCTCAGCCTAGCCATTCGGCAGGCACCGGCTTCGAGAGCAGCCTCGCTCACGCACGCGCCGAGGCCTGAGCCGCACCGACGGCCGCGTGCACGAGGTCTGCGTCGGTGGCGTCGAAGCCGATCTCGCCGCCGCCCGGTCCGCTCGGTCCGCCTCGTTCGTCGTGGCGACGAGCTGACAGGTGCACCGCGTCGACGCCGATCGCCGCAAGCGCGCCGATGTCGCCGACGCCGACGCCGCCGCCCGCCATCACCTCGACGGTGCCGCGAACCTCCGACGCCATTCGCGCGAGCGTCGGCAGGCCGGCACGGCAATCGGCCGCACCCCCGGAGGTGAGGACGCGACGCACGCCAGCTCCGGCGAGCGCCGCGACGGCGGCGAGCGGGTCCGTCGCGGCGTCGACCGCCCGGTGCAGCGTGACGTCGAGTCCGTCGGCGGCATCGAGGAACAGGGCGATCGCGGCGAGGTCGAGCGCACCGGCATCCGTCAGCGCACCGACGACCACGCCGTCGGCACCGAGCGACCGGGCCGAGCGGATGTCGCGCACGATCGTCTCGACCTCGTCGCGGTCGTACACGAACCCCCCACCGCGCGGGCGCACGAGCACGTGAACGAACGACGCTGCGGATGCCGCGCGCGCAAGCTCAACGGCGGCCTCGACGAGCCCCGCCGACGGCGTCAGCCCGCCCATCCCGAGCGCCTGGCAGAGCTCGACGCGGGCGGCGCCGCCGTTGAGGGCGATGCGGACACCCGCGGCATCCTGGACGGCGATCTCGACGGGAAGGAATCCTGACATCTTGCCAAGCTACCGGCTCGGCGCCGCCGCGATACACGCCACTCGACCCCATTCACCCCTCACGAAGAAGCTCTATGCCGTCCGCATCGCGCGGAGCACACTTGTCTCATGACCGACCGCAACGAGCGAGTTCGTCTTGCCATCTACTCCGCCCTCGCCGCCACCGGGCGCCTTCCGTCCGCGACGACGCTGGCCGAGGAGACGGGCCTCTCCGACTCGGAGCTCGATGAAGCGATGGATGAGCTCGCCGCAGCCAGGCATCTCGTGTTCGGCGACGAGCACGAGATCGTCCTCGCCCACCCGTTCGCGACCCGCAACTTCGCATTCTCGGTGATGGGCGATCGAACACTCTGGTGGGGCGGATGCGCCTGGGACGCCTTCGCCATCCCGAACCTCGTGCCCGACGAGCCGGCGGCGCTCGTCGCGACGACTTGCCCCGCTTGCGGCACGGCCCACTCGTGGACGGTGACCCGCGACGGGCCTCCGGTGGGAACGCAGGTCGCCCATTTCCTCACACCGATGGCGCACGTCTGGGATGACGTCGTGCACGCCTGCGAGAACCAGCGCATCTTCTGCGACGAGTCCTGCGTCGACCGTTGGCTCACGGACACGGGCAACGAACGAGGTGCCGTGTTCGACCTCGCCACGCTCTGGAGGCTGGCGTCGAACTGGTATACCGGTCGTCTCGGAACCCCGTATCGACGCCGGGAGCCCAAGGAGGCGGCGGAGTATTTCGCGAGCGTCGGCCTCATCGGGCCGTTCTGGGGCAACGCGCCCTGAAGCACGAACGGCGGGGCCGGCCGAAGCCGACCCCGCTGCGCGGAGTGATGAACGGTGTCGCTTAGCGAGCGACCTCGCCGTCGCGCGTTCCGACGCGCATTGACGCGACCCGGTGGTGGGCGCAACATGTTCGCATGGACGTCGATGCATGCGGGATGCGTTCGCGCGGCGACTCCCCCGTCGCGGCGCCCCGTCGTCGCGGCGGCAGAGTGCGTGCAGCGCTCGCAGGTGCGCTGATCCTCGTGACCGCGGTCGCCGGATGCGGCGCCGATTCTCGCTCGCCGGGTGGCAGCTCCTCGGCGAGCCCGACTGAGGCGAACGGGATGGGCGACAACGACAACGGCGGCGACGGCGACGGGGCCGCGCACGAGGTCACGTTCGACGAGCTCCTCGAGGATCCTGCGACGTTCATCGGGCAGCCCGTGCGCGTGACCGGCAGCGTGTTCTTCATCGCCGAGTGCCCGCCGCCCGGAAGCGCGAACACCGACTGCGTGCTGTTCGGCTACCTCGCCGATCCCGAGCGGCGCACGCTCATCGCCGCCGACGTGGGCCAGGCGATCGCCCTCGCCGAGGGCGGCAGGAGGCTGAGCTGTGTGGAGGGCAGCCTACCCACACCGACCTGCGGTGATTGGGAGAGAGAGTCGACGTACACGATCGACGGTGTCGTGCAACAGCAGGTCCTCGGCGGCCGGGAGACCTCGCTCGTGCAGCTCGACGTGTCGGAGAAGAGCGCGCCGCAGCCCTGGTGACCCTCTGAATGGGGGGTGGCCCATCGTCCATCCGGGTCTGGACAGATGCGGGGCGCAGGGCCAATATCTGCGGTGTCGAGCGCGTTCGATGTGGGATGGGGGGAACGTCCCCGAGCGCGCCGAGGGGGTTGGTCATGACCGAACGATTTGTCGCGCGCCCGGCACGGGGATCGCGCTCGCAGAAGCTGGCCGCGGTCATCGCGGCATTCGCGTTCGCCGGGGTGACATTGTTCGCCTTTCCTGCGGAGGCCGCGACGATCGACGCCGACTACGTGGCCCAAGGGCCCGGACCGATCACCGGCGGCCAGGTCGAATCGGTCACGCCGAACGACGAGGTGTCCGGCGCGGTGCAGACGGTCGTCGCGCATCCGAGCGACCCGAACATCGCCTGGATCGGCACGGTCAACGGCGGCGTCTGGCGCACGTTCAACGCCACCGCCGCGTCACCCACGTGGACGCCGCTGACCGATCAGCAGTCGAGTTTGTCGATCGGCGCGCTCGAACTCGACCCGACGGTCGCGACGAACACCGTCCTCCTCGCGGGCATCGGCCGGGTGAGCTCCTTCGGGCGCATCTCAGGGCCGCTCAACGGCCTGCTGCGCACGGCCGACGCCGGAACGACGTGGACGCCGCTCGGCGCGGCGCAACTCGCCGGTGAGAGCATCTCGGGCGTCGCACCCCGCGGCGCCACCATCGTCGTCGCCTCCAACGGCAACAGCAACGCGAACGGCGCCGGCCAGGGCGGCATCTACCGGAGCACCGACGGCGGCGCCAACTTCGTGCGTCTCTCGGGCAACGGCACGAGCGGGCTTCCGAACATCGGCGTCTTCGACCTCGTCGGCGACCGCTCGAACAACGCCGTGCTCTACGCCGGAACCCAGCAGGGAATCTTCCGCAGCACCGACACCGGCCTCAACTGGCAGAACGTCACCAACCAGGTCACCGGCATCAACAATGCGACGACCAACAACCTCGAGTTCACGGTGCACAACAGTGCAGGCAACAACGTCGTCTACGCCGGCGTCATCAACAGCGGCCAGCTCAACGGCCTCTGGCGTTCACCCGACCAAGGCGCCAACTGGACCCAGCTCGACACGCCCGTGACGAACGAGGGCGGCACGATCGTGGGCCTCCAGCCGCGAGAGAAGCCGGGCAGCCAAGGTGCCGTGCACTTCTCGATGCTCGCCGACTCCGCCGACCCGACCCTCGTGTACGTCGGCGGCGACCGCCAGCCGAACAACAACGGCTTCCCGAATGCCGTCGGGGCGAACACGTTCAGCGGCCGGCTGTTCCGGTGCGACTCGGCCCTCGCCGCGAACACGCAGTGCACGTCGCTCACGCACAACGGCACGGCGAACAACAGCTCGCCGCACGCCGACTCGCGTGAGATGGTCTTCGACGCGAACGGCGACATCCTCGAAGGCGACGACGGCGGTGTCTACCGCCAGACCGACCCGACGACCACGAACGGCGCCTGGCAGTCGATCAACGGCAACCTCCAGATCGGCGAACACCATTCCTGCGACTACGACAGCGTCGGCGACATCATCCTCTGCGGTGACCAGGACACGGGCGCGCCAGAGCAGTCCGCGACCGGCAGCGCGAGCTGGACCACGCTGAGCGCCGGTGACGGCGGCTTCGTCGCCGTCAATGACGCGGGCGCGAACTCCATCCGCTTCAGCAGCTCGAACAGCTTCGGCGCCGGCTCCTTCCTCCGGCGCACCTGCACGGCGGCGAATGTGTGCGCGAACTCCGCGCCGGGCTTCAATGTCGTCGGACAGGGCCAAACGATCCAGAACTTCGAGGTCGTCGGGGGCAACTCGACGCTGCCCCTGTACACGCCGCTCGCCATCAACGCGATCGATCCGACGCGGTTCATCGTCACGTCGAACCGCGTCTACGAGTCGACCGACTCGCTCGACAACCTCAACATCATCGTCAACTCGCTCGGCGCGAACACCGCCACGACGCGTGCCATCGCATACGGCGGCCGCGCGGGCGGGGCCGACAACGCGGGTGTGCTGTGGTTCGGCGACACGGGCGGCCGGCTGTTCCTGCGCAGCGGCGGCGCCGGCGCGCCCGCCCAAGTGGCCGGCTGGACGAACGGCGCGGCGTCCGACATCATCCTCAACCCCGAGAACTGGGCCGACGCGTTCGTCTCGTCGGGCACGCAGGTGTTCCGCACCGTCGATGCCGGAGGCACCTTCACGGACGTGACCGGCAACCTCGGCACGCTCGCTCCAGCTGCGAACGTGCGCTCGCTCGAGATCGTGCCGGTTCCCGGGACGAACGTGCTCGCACTCCTCGCGGGCACCGATTCGGGCGTCTTCGTGAGCCAGACGCAGAACCTGGGCGTCTGGGCGGAACTCGGCTCCTCGCTCCCCAACACGATCGCGTTCGATCTCCACGTCGACGCGGCCGACGACGTGCTGCTCGTCGGCACGATGGGTCGCGGCACCTGGCTCGTCGAGGACATCGAGGATGTCATCCCGATCGCCGACGTGCGCGTCACGAAGACCGACTCCCCCGATCCGGTCATCGCCGGCGAGGAGCTGTTCTACACGGTGACCGTGACGAACGACGGTCCGGATGCCTCCGCAGGGGTGATCGTCGTCGACGACCTGCCAGAAGAGGTGACGTACCTGTCCGACGACGGCGGATGCACCTACGACCCGCTCGAGCACCGGCTCACGTGCGCCGTGGGCGACATCCCTGCGGGCGACAGCCGCTCGTTCGTCATCAAGACGCGGGTCCTCTCCGACACGGTCGTCGATGAGGACGACGGCACCCTGCTCATCGAGAACCTCGTATCCGTCTCGGGCGCGAGCGTCGACGGCAACCTGGCGAACAACACGTTCGTGCAGCGCACCTTCGTGCAGGAGCGCAGCGACCTGAAGGTGACAAAGGTGTGCAAGCCCGACGACGAGCTGCCCGCCGGAGAGACCGGTACGTGCACGATCTTCGTCGACAACCTCGGCCCGTCGTCGGCCCGCGACATCGTCGTGACCGATGCCAACCTCAGCGACGGAGCGTTCACGTTCGGCACCATCACCCCGAGCCAGGGAACCTGCGGTGCACCCGTCGGCGGCGTGGTCACGTGTCAGCTCGGCGACCTTGCCGCGGCGTCGCCCACCGCGACCGGGCGGGCCACCATCGCCGTCCAGGTATCGGCGAACGAGGACGTCGACATCAACGATGTCGTCACGGTGACCTCGCCGACACCTGACGCCGACCAGTCGAACAACCAGGCCGAGGGCTCGCTGAGCGTGATGGCCGTCGCCGACCTGTCGGTCGACAAGACCGGCCCGGCGACCGCCACGGCGGGAACGGACATCACGTACACGCTCTCGATCGTGAACGACGGCCCGTCGACCGCGCAGGGCGTGGTCGTCACCGATGTCCTGTCGACCGGGGCGCAGATCCTCTCCGTGAGCGGCTCCGGCGGCGCCACCTGCAATACGGGCGTGCCCGGTGATGCCGCGCTGCCCAGCGTCTGCTCCTTCGGCAACCTCGCTCCCGGGGATGCGCGGACGATGACGGTGCAGGTGCACGTGCTGCCCGACTTCGTCGGAGCGCTCCACGACGACGCGCGGGTCACGAGCTCGACGTTCGACAACGATCTCTCCGACAACCTCGACACGATCGTCACCGACGTGACGGGCTCGGCCGACCTGTCGATCACGAAGTCGGACTCGCCCGACCCGGTGCTCGCGGGTGACGAACTCACCTACACGATCAACGTGACGAACAGCGGCCCGTCGACGGCGAACGAGGTCGAGATCTCGGATGAGCTTCCCGACGGCACCACCTTCGTCGAGGGAGTCGACGGCAACGGCGCCACCGTGTGTGCGCTCGTGCAGCCCGGCACCGTGATCTGCGACCTCGGCTCGATGGCGCCGAGGGCATCGGTGACGATCTACCTCACCGTCACGGTCGACCCGTCGTTGCCGCCGGACGCGGCGCTCGAGAACACCGCGACGGTGACTTCGTCGACCCCGGATCCCGACCTCTCCGACAACACCGTCACCGAATCGACGAACGTCGACACCGCGGCCGAGATCTGGATCGACAAGACCGCGGTGCAGCGCTCGGGCAACCCGGCCCCGATGATCGTCTACACCTTGACGGTGCACAACGACACGGGATGCGAGTCGGACGCCCAGTCGACCCCGACGCCGACCTGCGGTACCGGCGGTCCGTCGGATGCCCAGGACATCGTGGTGACCGACGTGCTGCCGCTCACCGCGAAGAAGCTCGTCGTCCAGTACATCTCGCCGCAGTGCACCTACGACAAGCCCGCGCATGTCGTGACCTGCACGGCCGATGAGCTTCCGGCGGGCGCGACGGTGCAATTCGTCATCGAGGCTCAGGCGAGCGGCAGCGTGGGGACGATCTTGAACGCGTCGTCAGTCACGAGCTCGACCTTCGATCCCGATGCCGACAACAACACCGACAGCGCTTCCCTCGTCATGAAGGGCGGCACCGGCAAGGGCGGCAAGGGGTAGTCCAGCGAACGGAACGGCCCGCTCCGGATGCTCCGGGGCGGGCCGTTCAGCTCAGATGGGGTGCGCTCAGCGAGCGACCTCGCCGTCGACGTAGTCGTCGTCGTTCGAGGCGTTCCAGGCGAAGAGCTTGCGCAGCTCGCGGCCCGTGGCCTCGATGGGGTGCGCCTCGCCCTTGGCGCGGAGCTCGAGGAACTCGGTCGCGCCGTTGTCCTGGTCGGCGATGAACCGCTCGGCGAACGCGCCCGACTGGATGTCGCCGAGCACCGCCTGCATGTTCTCCTTGACGTGGGGGTCGATGACGCGCGGGCCCGAGACGTAGTCGCCGTACTCGGCCGTGTCGGAGACCGACCAGCGCTGCTTGGCGATGCCGCCCTCCCACATGAGGTCGACGATGAGCTTCAGCTCGTGGAGCACCTCGAAGTACGCGACCTGCGGCTGGTAGCCGGCCTCGGTGAGGGTCTCGAAGCCGTACTGCACGAGCTGCGAGACGCCGCCGCAGAGCACGGCCTGCTCGCCGAAGAGGTCGGTCTCGGTCTCTTCGGTGAAGGTCGTCTTGATGCCGCCGGCGCGAAGGCCGCCGATCGCCTTGGCGTAGGAGAGCACGAGCGGCCAGGCGTTGCCCGAGGCGTCCTTCTCGACGGCGACGATCACGGGGACGCCGCGGCCGGCTTCGTACTCGCGGCGCACGGTGTGGCCAGGGCCCTTCGGGGCGACCATGACGACGTCGACGCCCTCGGGGGCCTCGATGTAGCCGAAGCGGATGTTGAAGCCGTGGCCGAAGACGAGGGTCTTGCCCTCGGCGAGGTTGTCTTTGATCGACTCGGCGTAGATGTGGCGCTGGTACTGGTCGGGAGCGAGGATGACGATCACGTCGGCCTCCGCCGCGGCATCCGCGACGCTCTTCACCTCGAAGCCGGCCTCTTCGGCCTTGGGCTTCGACTTCGAGCCCTCCTTGAGGCCGATGACGACCTCGACGCCAGAGTCGCGGAGGTTCTGCGCGTGCGCGTGGCCCTGCGAGCCGTAGCCGATGACGGCGACCTTCTTGCCCTGGATGAGCGAGAGGTCGGCGTCCTTGTCGTAGTAGATCTCAGCCATGTGCTGTTCTTTCTCCTTGATGTGGGTCTGGTTCAATTCTTGAAGACGCGCTCGGTGATGGACTTGCCACCGCGACCGATCGCGAGGAGTCCCGACTGGGCGATCTCCTTGATGCCGTAGGGCTCGAGCACCTTGAGGAACGCGGTGGTCTTGCCGGAGTCCCCCGTGACCTCGATCACGAGCGCGTCGCTCGAGACATCGACGACGCGGGCACGGAAGAGGTTCACCGCCTCGAGCACTTGCGAGCGGGTCGCGTTGTCGACGCGCACCTTGATGAGCAGGTGCTCGCGATGCACGGACTGCGCAGGGTCGAGCTCGACGATCTTGATGACGTTGATGAGCTTGTTGAGCTGCTTCGTCACCTGCTCGAGCGGCAGGTCTTCCACGTCGACGACGACCGTGATGCGGGAGAGCCCGTCGATCTCGGAGTGGCCGACCGCGAGGCTCTCGATGTTGAAGCCGCGGCGGGCGAAGAGCCCCGCGACGCGGGTGAGCAGACCCGGCTTGTCTTCCACGAGGAGTGAGAGAACGTGCGTCGACATGTCTAGTCCTCCTCGGAGAATGCGGGCGAGTGGTCTCTGGCGTACTGGATATAGCTGTTCGAGACGCCCTGCGGCACCATCGGCCACACCATCGCGTCGGCGCTCACGACGAAGTCGATCACGACGGGGCGGTCGTTCGTCTCGAGCGCGAGCTTGATCGCCGCGTCGATCTCGTCTTCCTTCGTCACCCGGATTCCGAGCGCGCCGTATGCCTCGGCGAGTGCCACGAAGTCGGGGATGCGCACGCTGTCGTGGCCCGTGTTCAGGTCGGTGTTCGAGTAGCGGCCGTCATAGAAGAGCGTCTGCCACTGGCGCACCATGCCGAGCGAGGAGTTGTTGATGATGGCGACCTTGATCGGAATGTCGTTCAGGGTGCACGTGGCGAGCTCCTGGTTCGTCATCTGGAAGCATCCGTCGCCGTCGATGGCCCAGACGACCCGATCGGGCTCGGCGACCTTCGCGCCCATCGCGGCCGGCACCGCGTAGCCCATGGTGCCCGCACCGCCCGAGTTCAGCCAGGAGTTCGGGCGCTCGTACTTGATGAACTGGGCGGCCCACATCTGGTGCTGGCCGACGCCGGCGGCGTAGATGCCCTCGGGGCCGGTGAGCTCGCCGATGCGCTGGATCACGAGTTGCGGAGCCAGGAGGCCGTCGGAGGGCGTCGAGAAGCCGAGCGGGAACTCCGAGCGCAGCCCGTCGAGCATGGCCCACCACTCGGCGACGTCGGGCGTCGTGGTGCGGGTCGCCTCGCGGTAGGCCGCGAGCAGGTCGACGATCACGTCTTTCGCGTCGCCCACGATCGGCACGTCGGCGGTGCGGATCTTCGAGATCTCGGCCGGATCGACGTCGACGTGCACGACCTTTGCGTTCGGCGCGAAGAGCGCCGCCTTGCCGGTGACGCGGTCGTCGAACCGGGCGCCGAGCGCGATGAGGAGGTCGGCCTCCTGCAACGCGATGACGGCGGGCACCGTGCCGTGCATGCCGGGCATGCCGAGGTGCTGCGGGTGCGAATCGGGGAACGCGCCGCGCGCCATGAGCGTGGTCACGACGGGTGCATTGGTCGCCTCGGCGAGCTCGATGAGCTCGGCCGACGCACGGGAACGGATGACTCCCCCGCCGACGTAGAGCACGGGGCGCTTCGCCTCGGCGAACAGCTGTGCCGCGGCAGCGACCTGCTTGCCGTGCGCCTTCATGATCGGGCGGTAGCCGGGCAGGTCGACCTTCGGCGGCCAGTGGAACTCGAACGTGGCCTGCTGGGCGTCTTTCGTGATGTCGACGAGCACGGGGCCCGGACGACCGGTCGTGGCGATGTGGTAGGCCGCGGCGATCGTCGAGGGGATCTCGGCGGGGTCCTTCACGAGGAAGGAGTGCTTCGTGATGGGCATCGTGATGCCCACGATGTCGGCCTCCTGGAACGCGTCGGTGCCCATCAGGTTGGAGAACACCTGGCCCGTGATGGCGAGGATCGGCACGCTGTCCATGTGCGCGTCGGCGATCGCCGTGACGAGGTTCGTGGCGCCTGGGCCCGAGGTCGCGATCGCAACGCCGAGCTTGCCGGAGGACGCGGCGTAGCCCTCGGCCGCGTGGCCGGCGCCCTGCTCGTGACGCACGAGGATGTGACGGAGCTTCTTGCTGTCGAGCAGCGGGTCGTAGACGGGGAGGATCGCGCCGCCCGGCAGCCCGAAGACGTCGGTGATGCCGAGCATCTCGAGCGAACGCACGACGCCTTCGGCGCCGGTGATCTTCTCGGGCGCACCGGTGAGCGCACCGGTCGGCGGTGCGGTGGGCGACGGCACGGGGATGGATTCCGTGGTCATTCGGTTCCTGTTCTCTGCAACGAGGTGTGCGGGAAGCGCAGCACTAGCCCGTGGATGCGCCTTCGGCGGCGGAACGCACGAGCTTCGAGTACTTCGCGAGGACGCCACGGGTATAGCGCGGAGGAAGCGGAGCCCAGCCTTCACGGCGGGCAGCCAGCTCGGCGTCGTCGACCAGTAGGTCGATCGTGCGAGCTGCGATATCGACCCGTATCAGATCACCATCGCGCACGAATGCAATCGGACCAGCGTCGACTGCTTCGGGTGCCAGATGGCCGATGCAGAGGCCGGTTGTGCCGCCTGAGAATCGACCGTCCGTCAAGAGTAGTACATCTTTCCCGAGTCCCGCGCCCTTGATGGCGGCGGTGATGGCGAGCATCTCGCGCATGCCGGGCCCACCCTTGGGGCCTTCGTAGCGGATCACCACGACGTCGCCGTGCGTGATCTTCCCCTCGGTGAGCGCGTCCATCGCTGCGCGTTCCCGCTCGAACACCCGCGCCGGCCCCTCGAAGGTCGCCGCGTCGAAGCCGGCCGTCTTCACGACCGCGCCCTCGGGTGCCAGCGACCCGTGCAGGATGGTGAGGCCGCCGGTCTCGTGGATCGGGTTGTCGAGCGTGCGCAGCACCTCGCCGTCGAGCGGCGGGATGTTCATCTCGGCGAGGTTCTCGGCGAGGGTCTTGCCGGTGACGGTGAGCGCGTCGCCGTGCATGAGTCCAGCATCGAGCAGCGCCTTCATGAGCACGGGCAGGCCGCCGCGACGATCGACGTCGTTCATGACGTACTTGCCGAACGGCTTCAGGTCGCCGATGTGCGGCACCTTCGAGCCGATGCGGTTGAAGTCGTCGAGCGAGAGGTCGACCTCGGCCTCGTGGGCGATCGCGAGCAGGTGCAGCACGATGTTCGTGGAGCCGCCGAGCGCCATGCCCACCGCGATGGCGTTCTCGAAGGCCTGCTTGGTGAGGATCTGCCGCGCGGTGATGCCGTGCTTCAGGAGGTTGACGACGGCCTCGCCCGATCGGTGGGCGTAGTAGTCGCGGCGACGGTCGGCCGAAGCCGGCGAAGCCGAGCCCGGGAGCGACAGGCCGAGCGCCTCGGCGACCGAGGCCATGGTGTTGGCGGTGTACATGCCGCCGCAGGCGCCCTCACCGGGCGCGAAGGCGCACTCGATGCGGTGTGCGTCTTCGGCGCTCATCGTGCCGGCCTTCACCGCGCCGACCGCCTCGAACGAGTCGATGATCGTGATGTCTTTCTCGGTGCCGTCGGAGAGCCGCACCCATCCGGGCGCGATCGACCCTGCATAGAGGAAGACCGAGGCGAGATCGAGCCGGGCCGCCGCCATGAGCATGCCGGGGATCGACTTGTCGCAGCCAGCCAGGAGCACCGAGCCGTCGAGGCGCTCGGCCTGCATGACGACCTCGACCGAGTCGGCGATGACCTCGCGCGAGACGAGCGAGAAGTGCATGCCCTCGTGGCCCATCGAGATGCCGTCGGAGACCGAGACGGTGCCGAACTGCAGCGGGTAGCCGCCGCCGCCGTGCACGCCCTCTTTCGCGGCCTGCGCGAGGCGGCCGAGCGACAGGTTGCAGGGCGTGATCTCGTTCCACGAGCTCGCGATGCCGATCTGCGGCTTGTCCCAGTCGGCATCGCCCATGCCGACGGCACGGAGCATGCCCCGGCTCGTCATGGCCTCGATGCCGTCGGTGACGGTACGACTACGCGGTTTGGGATCGAACTCGGGCATGCCTTCGAGTCTATGTCCAGCGCGAAGGTCGCCCGCGCGCCATGTCACGGGCATCGGCGAGCCGCTCGAGCAATTCGGCGACGTCTTCCGTGCTCTTCACGCGGTGCGTGGCGAGCGACTTGCCCTGGCCGACCTTGACGCCGACATCCTCGTACTCAAGAGCCGCGAACGCATCTTCGTCGGTGACGTCGTCGCCGACGTAGAACACCGCGCTCGAGCCGGCGTGCTGCCGGAGCCGGGTGAGCGCTTCGCCCTTGTCGCCGGGGCGCACCGAGAACTCGAGCACCCCTTTGCCCCCGCGCACGCTGAGCTCGGGCACCTCGGCCTCGACGCGCTCGCGCGCCATGCGCTGCAGCGTCGCACCGATGTTCGCGGGCACGCGTCGCGTGTGCAGCGCGAGGCCGGCCGGTTTCCACTCGACCCAGGCCCCCTCCGCTCCGGATGCCACTTCTTCGAGAATGTGCGTGAGGCGCTCGAGCCCGGCGAGCTCGGCATCGCGCAGGTCGATCGTGACGCCGCCGCTGTCGAGTTGCAGCTCGACACCGTGCGATCCGCTGAGGAGCGTTCCCTGCGGCGGGTCGGCCACCTCGCGGAGGCTCTGCAGGGCCCGCCCCGACACGATCGCGACCCTCGTGTCGTCGGCGGCCGCGAGCCGTTCGATCGCCGTGCGGGCGCGTTTGGTGGCCCGCGCGTCTTCGGGCCGGTCGACGAGCGGAGCGAGAGTGCCGTCGAAGTCGAGGGCGACGAGCAGGCGCTCAGTGCCGGCGATGCGGTTGAGCGCGGCCGTGAGTCCCTCGGGCACGCCGGGCGCGATGATGCCGCTCCCGGTGAGCGTCTTCAGGAACGTGGCCGACCAGTTGGCGACGTCGTTCTCCCGCACTCGCTTGCGCAGGGCTCGCATGCGGCGAGCCCGCTCGCGCTGCGGCATCTCGATCGCCTCGACGATCGCGTCCTTCAAGCCCTCGATGTCGTGCGGATTGACGAGCACGGCTTGCCTGAGCTCGTCGGATGCCCCGGTGAACTCGCTGAGCAGCAGCACCCCGCGCTCGTCGAACCGGCACGCGACGTACTCCTTGGCGACGAGGTTCATGCCGTCGCGCAACGCGGTGACGAGCATGACGTCGGCCGCGAGGTAGAGGGCCACCATCTCTTCCCGGGGGTAACCGTGGTGGAGATAGGCGATCGCCTGGTGTCCGAGCGTCGAATGGTCGCCGTTCAGCCGGCCCACCATGAGCTCGATCTCGTCGCGAAGGAGGCGATAGGTCTCGACGCGTTCACGGGAGGGACTCGCGACCTGCACGAGCGTGACGTCTTCGACCGAGAGCCGCTCGTCGCGAAGCAGCTCGCCGAACGCCTTCAGCCGATGCCGGATGCCCTTCGTGTAATCGAGCCGGTCGACGCCGAGGATGATCGTCTTGGGATCGCCGAGGCTCGCCCGGATCTCCTTCGCCCGCGCCTGCACCTCGGGACGGCGCGCGATCTCCTCGAAGCCGGCCGCGTCGATCGAGATCGGGAAGTGGCGAGCCACGACGTGCCGAACGTTGTCGTTGCCGTCGGGCACGTCGATGACGGTGCCGCGCGTGGCGTACCCGAACAACCGGCGCACGGCTCTCGTGAAGTTGCCGGCGTCGGCCGACCGCTGGAAGCCGATGACGTCGGCGCCGAGCAGTCCGTCGACGACCTGGCGCCGCCACGGGAGCTGGGAGTAGATGCCGTAGGCCGGGAACGGGATGTGGTTGAAGAACCCGATCACGAGGTCGGGGCGGCTCTCGCGAAGCATCCGCGGCACGAGCTGGAGCTGGTAGTCCTGCACCCACACGACGGCTCCGTGGGAGGCGGCGCGCGCGGCGGCCTCGGCGAAGCGTCGATTGACGCGAACGTACGAGTCCCACCACTCGCGGTGGAACGACGGCGGCGCGATGACGTCGTGGTAGAGGGGCCAGAGCGTGTCGTTGGAGAAGCCCTCGTAGTACTCCTCGAGCTCGTCGGCCGAGAGCGGCACGGGGATGATCGAGATGCCGTCGTGCTCGAACGGATCGAACTCCATGTCGGCGACGCCCGCCCAGCCGACCCAGGCGCCCTCGGTCGTGCGCATGATGGGCTCGAGTGCGGTGACGAGGCCACCCGGCGAGCCCTTCCACGTGGTGGACCCGTCTGGGGCGCGCTCATAGTCGACGGGAAGGCGATTCGACACGACGATCATGTCGTACGCCGCGTCGATATAGAGGTCGTCGCTCGGTGTCGGTTCGGGGGCGTGCTGCATCTGGCGGATGTCCCTTCGCTTGCCTCAGGCTAACAGTGCACGGTTCACGGGCGGGAACGGCGGCGATGTCCCTCCCATCGCGCCGACGACGCGGCTAGACTGCCGCCCTGATGATCCGCATCGGCATGAGCACGACGTGCGTCTACCCGCTCGAGCCCGAGCACGCCTTCCGGTTGGCGAAGCTCGCGGGCTTCGACGGCATCGAGATCATGGTGACGCAAGAGGAGTCGACGCAGCAGGCCGAGCATCTCCTCGAGCTCTCGCGACGGTACGCCCTGCCGATCCTGTCGGTGCACGCTCCGGTGCTGCTCCTCACGCACTTCGTGTGGGGGCGCGACCCCCGCGTGAAGCTCGAACGCACCGCTGAGCTCGCCGCGGCGGTCGGCGCCGAGTCGGTCGTCGTGCACCCTCCGTTCCGATGGCAGGCGACCTACGCGCTCGACTTCCTGCGGATCGTGCGCGAGATCTCGGCCGAGCACGGGGTCGTCATCGCCGTCGAGAACATGTTCCCGTGGCGCGCCGCCGGCAAGAACCTCAAGGCGTACGCCCCCGGATGGGACCCGCGCATCATGGACTGCGACGCGGTGACCCTCGATTTCTCGCACGCCGCGCTCTCGGGCGTCGACAGTCTCGAGTTCGCGAACGACCTCGGCGCGCGGCTTCGGCATGTGCACCTCTGCGACGGATCCGGCGCGATCGGCGAGGGCCAGATCTTCGACGAGCACCTGCTGCCCGGGCACGGTCGCGAGCCCGTCGCCGAGGTGCTCGAGGCGCTCGTGGCGCGCGGCTGGAGCGGCTCGATCGTTGCCGAGGTGAACACCCGCAAGGCCAAGAGCGAGCGTGAACGGCTCGAGTTGCTGCGCGAGACGCTCGAGTTCGCCCGCACCCACACGCACCAGTCGAAGCGGCGCCGGGCGCTCACCCGATCCCGGCGGGCGCTCGAGGCGCTCCTGCCGGGTTCGCGCCACTGAGCTCGTCAGCCGAGAGCGGCTGAGGCGAAGCCGATCGAGCGGATGCCGCGACGCCTCGCCACGACCATCGCCGTGCCGATGAGGCCGGCGAGTCCGAACAGCGCGACCATTCCCGCGGCGGTGCCCACGGCTCCGCCGCCGGCACCCGCGACGATCGCCTGCATGCCCTGCACCGCCCAGGTGAGCGGCAGGAACGGGCTGATCGCCTGGAACGGTCCGCTCAGCACCTCCACGGGATAGAGGCCACCGGATGCCGCGAGCTGCAGCGCGACGACCACGAGCGAGACGAGCATGCCCGCACGTCCGAGCGCGACGCTCAGGAAGGCGTGGATCGCGGTGAAGGCGAGCACGAGGAGCGCCGCGAAGGCGAGCGTCTGCGGGAGCACGGTCCACGAGACGCCGAGCGCGGTGTGCAGCAACGCGACGACCGCGACCGCTTGCGCGAGGCCCACGAGGCCGGCGCGAGCGAGCGTGCGGGAGACGAGCCCGCCGGTCGACGCCGTGCTGCGGAGCGCGTCACGGCTGAACGGGCGGAAGACGAGGAACATCGCCATCGCCCCGATCCAGAGCCCGATCGGCACGAACAGCATGCCGATGACCTCCCCGGTCGAGTCGATCTCGTGGTCGCGCGCGGCGTCGACGACGACCGGCTCCGACACGACGTCGGCCGTCGTCGCCGCGTCGATGTCGGTGAGTGCTGAGGCGCTCTCGGCCCCCCTCGTGAGGCCGGAGGCGAGGCTGCCTGCGCCGTCGGCGAGCTGCGTGGCGCCGCTCGCGGCATCCGCAGTGCCCCTGGAGAGCTCGCCGAGCCCGCTGGCGAGCGAATCGACGCCGTTCGCGAGCCCGTCGGCGCCCGAACGGAGCTGCTCGGAGCCGCCGGCGAGCTGCGCGGCGCCGGTGCCGATCTCGTCGATGCCGCCCTGCAGCTGGTCGACGCCTTCGCCGGTCTTCGTGACGAGGAGGTCGCCGCCCGCCGCGAGTTGGTCGAGGCCTGCCGCGTACTCGGCGACGCTCTGCGCTGCCGCGCCGGAGGGATCCGCCTCGAGGAGCGGCGCGAGGCCCGCGGCGAGCGCATCGAAGCCGTCGGCCGCCGCGTGCACGTTCGTCACGTACTCCGCGGTGCCGGACGTGAGGCCGTCGAGCCCTCCTGCCTGCTGCTGCAACTGTCCGAGTCCGCCGGCGAGCGAGTCGACGCCCGAGGTGTACTCCCCCACGCCGTCGGCGTAGGCGTACGCGCCGCTCGCGGCATCCGCTGCGCCCGACGCGGCCGAGGCGACGCCGGTCGAGAGCTCGCCGAGCCCGCCGGCGAGCGAGCCCACGCCGCTCGAGAGCTCGGTCGCGCCGGTCGCGGCGTCGCCGAGCGAGCCGCCGAGCGAGGCGAGGTTCGAGTAGAAGCCCTCGAGATACCGGGCGGTGAGCTCACGGCCGAAGGCGGCGGTCATGGCGTCGCCGACGGATTGCGCCACCGACCCCGCGAGGTAGCCGTGCGCGTCGTCGGTGCGGATGTCGAGCTGGGCCCGGGTGGGTGCTTCACCCGCGAGCGAGGTCACCGACTCCGAGAAGTCGGCGGGAACGGTGAGCACGGCGTAGGCATCGCCGCTCGCGAGCAGCTCGGCGGCCTCCTCGTCGTTCGAGATCGACCAGTCGAACCCGGTGCTTGCGGGACCCGTGAGCTCGGTGACGAGCTGGCGGCCCGCGAGCACGGGCTGTTCGGTGCCGTCGGTGCCGGTCATCGTGACCATCTCGTCGTTGTTCACGACGACCGCCGGGATCGTGTCGAGCCGGTCACCCGAGCCGCCGAGCGCTCCCGAGAAGAGGCCGGCGACCGCGAGCGGCACGACGATGACGGCCGCGAGCAGTGCGCCGTAGCGCACGCGGCGTTGCGCCGGCGTGGTGCCGAGCAGGGGCTGGAGTCGGGAGCTCATCGGAGGGCCTCCTGGGTGGCTGGGGCGAGTTCGAGGATGCGGATGCCGCGACCGGCGAGTTCCGAGCCGGGCGCCGGCAGCGCCGCATCGACGCCGACTCCCGCGATGAGGGTCACCCCGGCGGGAACGAGGCGCGCGGTGGCATCCCAGAGGGCCATGCCCGAGCTGCCGGGATCGTCGAGGTCGACGACGATGGCCTTCGGGCGTTCGGCGAGGGCGGCGGCGAGGGCGACGATCGCGCGATCGGTCGGGTCGAGTGCCACGAGGGGCGTGTCCGTGCTGAAGCGGGGTCCGTCGTCGTCGTGCCCTGCGGCCTCCGCGGCGCGATCGGTCCAGCTGTGCACGAGGGCACGCGACGGCGCCAGCCGGTACCACGGGCGGGTCGCGTCGAGCCGGCTCGCGATGAGCTCGCCGACGCTGCGAGGGCCTGCGACATCCGCTGCCGCTTCGGCGAGCGCCACGGACTGCAGCACGTCACGACTGCCGGAGGGAAGCGGATGCCCCAGCACCGCGAGCCGGCCCGAGACGGGTGCGAGCCGCCCGGAGAGTGTCGCCGCGACCACACGCCGGTCGACGGCCTCACCGCGGATGGCGAGCAGTGCGCCCTTCGGCACCTCGAGGGAGATCGGGCCGATGGGACGCTCGGGCAGGCCGAACACGGCGAGGTCGGCGTTGACGGCCGCGGGCCGGGACGCCGCCCACGCGACCTGGTCGAGGTGGGCCCGGAGCCCTTCGCCCTCGATGTCGACGTCTGGCAAGCGTTTCGCGAGCCACTTCGGCAACCACCAGGCTGCACGGCCGGCGAGCGCCATCGCGGCGGGCACGAGCGTCATCCGCACGAGGAACGCGTCGAACGCGACGCCGACGGCCAGCGCGAAGGCGATGCCCTTGATCACCCCGGAGCCCTCGGGCACGAAGGCGAAGAACACGAAGAACATGATGAGCGCGGCGGCCGTCACCACTCGCGAGGCGTGCTGGAAGCCGTGCACGACCGCCTGGCGCGGCTCGCCCGCCGGATTCTGCTTCAGCGAGCGCACGAACTCCTCGCGCATCCCCGAGACGAGGAACACCTCGTAATCCATCGCGAGGCCGAAGAGCACCGCCATCAGGAGGATCGGCAGGAAGCTCAGGATCGGGCCGGGCTGCACGTGCAGGAGGTCGGCGAACCACCCCCACTGGAAGATCGCCACCGTCACGCCGATCGCGCCGAACGCCGAGAGGAGGAACCCGAGCGCGGCCTTCACCGGCACGAACACCGAGCGGAACACCATGAGCAGCAGCACGATCGAGAGCCCCACGACGATGAGCGCGAACGGGATGAGCGCGTCGGTCAAGCGGTTCGAGATGTCGATCGAGACGGCCGTGTAGCCCGTCACGGCGATAGGCGTGCCGAAGTCGGCGTCGATCGAGGGCGCCAGCTCTCGGATGCGCTCGACGAGGTCCTTCGTCTCGGGCGCGTCGGGTGCGCTCTCGGGGACGACTTGGATGATCGCCGTGTCGGCGGTCTCGTTGGGCATGCCGTCACCGACGTAGGCGACGTCGTCGAGTTCGGCGATGCGCGCGCCGACGGCGTCGAGGTCGCCGAAGATGTCGGTCGTCTGGGTGATGTCGACCGTGACGATGAGCGGGCCGTTGTAGCCGGGGCCGAAACCGGCGTCGATCATCTCGTAGGCCTCGCGCTGCGTCGACCCGGCGGGCTCCGACGCGCCGCTCGGGAGGTTCAGGTCGAGGCTCGCGGCGGGGATCGCGGCCGTGCCGAGCACGCCGACGACGAGCACGACGAAGACGACGGGCGCCTTCAGCACGAGGTCGACCCAGCGACGGCCGAGGGTTCGTGTTCCGCCCTCGTCGCTCGCGTTCGCGCGGCGGTGCACCCGGCTGCCGGGCTTGGGCGCGAGCCGCTTGCCGAACACCCCGAGGAGCGCCGGCAGCAGCGTGACGGCGCCGGCGACCGCGATGAACACCGCGAAGGCCGCCGCGACGCCCATGACGCTGAGGAAGGGGATGCCGACGATGAGCAGGCCGAGCAGCGCGATGATCACGGTGAGCCCCGCGAACACGACCGCCCCGCCCGCCGTGGCGACGGCCTCGGCGGCGCTCTCTTCGGGAGTGTGGCCGCGCGCGAGCTGCGTGCGGTGCCGGGAGAGGATGAAGAGCGCATAATCGATGCCCACGGCGAGCCCGATCATCACCGCGAGCATCGGGGCCGTGCTCGACACGGTCGCGAACGCCGCAGCGATCGAGATCCCGCCGAACGCAGCGCCCACCCCGACGAGCGCGGTGAGCAGCGGCATGCCGGCTGAGACCAGCGAGCCGAACGTGATGAGGAGTACGACCGCGGCGAAGAGCACGCCGAAGATCTCGGTGATCGTGAGGCCGAAGCTCGTCTCCTGGAACACCTCGCCGCCGAACGCGACGGTGAGCCCGGCGTCTCGGCCGGTGTCGCCGGTGGCGGTGACGGCGTCGATCGTGTCGGTCGTGACATCCGAGGTCTGGCCGTCGAACTGCACCTGGATGAAGGCGGTGCGGTCGTCGTGCGAGACCTGGTCGCCGGCATACTCGTCGAACGGACCGAGCACGCTCGCCACGCCATCGACCCGCTCGAGCTCGGCCTCCATGGCCTCGATCGCACTGCGGTAGGCATCGTCGTCGACGGATGCCCCATCAGGCGTCTCGACGACGGCCTTCGCCGACGCGCCGGCCGTCTGGGGGAACACGGCGGCGAGCTGGTCGATCGCGGTCTGCGACTCGGTGCCGGGAATCGCGTAGGACTCCTGGAGCTGCCCGCCGAGCCCGACGCCGGCCCCGACGAGGGCCCCGAGGGCGAGCACCCAGGCGACGATGACGAGCCAGGCCCTGCGGAACGCGAAGCGGCCGAGGCGGTGGAGGAGGAGGGCCATGTGCTGCCTATCGCGTCGAACGGCCGTCGGCCGGGAGGAGGAGTTCGGACAGGACGGTGATGAGTGCGGCGCGCACCTCGACGTCGTCGAACTGATGGTCTTCGTCGCGGAAGGTCGCACCGGCGACGAGCATGTACGCGGCGCCGGCGAGCGCGACGCCGAAGCGGATGTTCTCGACGACGGTGGCGTCGTCGGCGCAGATCGAGTCGGCGATGCCGCGAATGGCGGTGTTCGCACGCTGGATGACCGGGATGTCGAGCAGCGACTGCCCCTGGTTCACGAAGGTGTGCACGGCGAGACGGTTGCCGAGCAGGAAGTCGACGAACCGCTCGATGAAGACGGCCCGCGCCTCAGGTGAGCGACCGCCCGCGACGAAGTCGCCGAGCAGGACCTCGAGGTCGTCGATCGCGGGACCGATCGCCGATTCGAGCAGCGCTTCTTTCGAGGCGAAGTGGTAGAGCACGCTCGACTTCGAGTAGCCGGCGTGGTCGGCGATCTGCTGCAGCGAGGTCGCGGCGAAGCCGACGGTCGAGAACTGCTCGAGGGCGACCTGTCGAAGTTCGTCGGCCGGGCGCACACGAGACGTGGCGTGGGCATCGGTTGGCATGGGTCGAAGGTACCTTGACCGATCGGTCAGATTCTGCACGATCGGTCAGATTCACGGATGACTCCCAGACACCGGAGTCGAACGAGTAGCGTTGCGGCATGCGCAAGTACCTCTTCAGCGGGGCCGTGCTCACGGCGATCTTCGCCGGCGTCGGCGTCATCCGCGCCACTGCCGCCGGTCCTCGCGACTGGCGCCTGGCGCTCATGTGGGTCTCGTGGCTCGCGAGCCTCGCGATCGCGATCGGCACCGTGTCCGACGAGTCGAAGCGAGCCGAGCTCGAGCGGGAATTCCGCCAATAAGAGCACGCAAGGCGCGCTCCGCGGCGTGTCACTCGAAATCCATGACGTGGTACCCGAGACTGGGACGAACGACCCGATCCGTCGTTCCGCACCACCGAGAGGGGTCACGATGTTCCGCCGCTGGCGCCGCGCGAGGCTTGCCGCACAAGCCGCCGCACACGCTGCCCTTCCCGCACCGCGACAGAACGCGGCCGACTTGCGCGGCGAACACATCTTCGAGCTCCTGAACGCGAAGCTCTCCGAGTTCATCGGCCCGTCCGGCAGCTGGTCGCTCGTGCGCCGCGCCGACGGCGACACCGACCAGATCTTCCACGCGATGCTCACGCACCAGATCGCCGCGGACCTCACCCGCTCGATCCTCGAGGAGCGCGATGCGGTCACCGTCGTCGTGCCCGCGGGCGAGGAGTCGCTCGCGCTCAGCTGGACCCCGGCGCCGCTCGTCATGTGGGCCGACCCCGTCGAGGTGCCGGCCGATTCGGATGCCGCCGAGGCCGACGCACTCCCCTCGATCGGCACCGTGCACGTCGAGTCCCGCGCGGCCTGAGTCGCCCCTTCGTTCGCGCAGCCCGCCCTGCGGGCACCCGTCGGCCACGGCGCTCGTCCAAAATCGGCACCCGATTTCTGTACGGCGATCGCGAGCACGGCCCTCCCAGCCCGCCGTAGCGTGAATTCCGCCGTCTCCTCGGCCACCGCTTCGACCCGGAGGACTTCGTGACCCGTCGCATCCCCGCTCGCGATCTCGCACAGATCGCCGTCTTCGCCGCCCTCATCGCCGCACTCGGCCTCCCCGGCGCCCTGCAGATCGGCGGCACGACCGGTGTTCCGATCACCTTCCAGACGCTCGGCGTCATGCTTGCAGGCGCGATCCTCGGCGCTCGCAAGGGCTTCCTCACGGTGCTGCTGTTCGAGGGGCTCGTGGCCGCCGGACTGCCGCTGCTCGCCGGCGGGCGCGGCGGCCTCGTGGTCTTCGTCGGCCCATCGGCCGGGTACCTGGTCGGCTGGTTGGTCGGAGCCCTCGTGATCGGCTGGTTCACGGCGCGACTGCTCCCCCGGTACCGCGTGTTCCCCGCGATCTGCGCGACGCTGCTCGGCGGCATCGTCGTCATCTATGCGCTCGGCGTGCCGTGGATGGCGTCGGCCACCGGGGTGCCGTTCTGGGTCGCGCTCGGCGGCTCCACCGTCTTCCTGCCGGGTGACATCCTGAAGGTCGTCGTCACGGTGCTCGTCGCGAAGCAGGTGCACCGCGCGTGGCCCGGCCTCATCGCCCTTCGGTCGTGGCCGTGGTCTCGCGCTGTCGAGTCGAAGAGCGAGTCCGCTCCGTCAACCCCTCGTCCGGCCGCAGCCGAAGTCCCCTCAGCGCACTCGGAGTGACGGCGTGATCGGCTGGCTCGACGGCGACGGTGAGGCGATCCGCTTCACCGGACGCTCGTTGAGCCGTGCCGAATTGCGCCGGCTCGTGGCATCCGTCGCCGAGCAGTTCGACCGCTCGCAGGGGCCGGTGCTTGCGCACGACGCCGACCCCGTCGCCCAGCTCGTGACCGTGCTCGCCGCGCTCGAGGCGAAGCGTGCCGTCGTCGTCGCCGACCCCGCGCAGGCCGCTCCCGTCGTGAGCTCGCTGCCGCCCGGCACCGAGCTCGTGCTCATGACGAGCGGATCGTCGGGCAACGCCCGGCCCGTCGCCCGCACGCTTGCGTCGTGGACGGCGTCGTTCGAGCCCTTCACCGGGCTCACCGGACGTACCGAGGCCCGCCGCTCCCGCCGCGATGCCCGCGCCGAGCCGCCGGTCGTCGCGATCACCGGGCCGCTGCACGTCTCGATGCAGCTCTTCGCCGCGTTGCACGCGCTCTGGAGCGGTGCGGTGCTCGTCGACGACATCGCCGGGGCCCACCTCGTGCACGCGACGCCGACGACGCTCGATCGACTCGTGTCGGCGGGGCATCGCCCACGACGTGTCGTCGTCGCGGGCAGCGCGCTCCCGCCGTCGGCCCTCGCATCGGCTCGGGCGGCCGGCATCGCCGTGACCGAGTACTACGGCGCCGCCGAGCTCTCGTTCGTCGCCGCGGTCGACCACTCGCGCGGCGACGCCGAGGATTCCGGCGCGCTCCTGCCGTTCCCGGGCGTCGAGGTCGACGTGCGCGCGGGCGAACTGTGGGCACGCTCCCCCTACCTCTCCCTCGGGTACGCCGGTGTCGACGGGCCGTACCGAAGGGATGCGCACGGCTTCGCCACGGTCGGCGATCGGGCGGATGCCGCCCCGAACGGCAGCCTCGTCGTGCGCGGCCGCGGCGACTCGGCCGTGACCGTCTCGGGCACCACGGTGCTCGCCGAAGACGTCGAGGCCACCCTTGCGCAGCTTGCGGGTGTGCGAGCGGCGGCTGTGATCGCCGTGCCGCACGCCCTGCACGGACAGGTACCGGTGGCAGTGCTCGAACTGGCCGCCTCGGCGGATCTCGCCCACATCATCACGGCAGCGCGCTCGCGACTCACTGCGCCCGAGTTCCCCCGCCGCTGGTACGCGATCGAGGCGCTGCCGCGCACGACCTCCGGCAAGGTCGCGCGCGGTGCGCTCGGCGTCGCCCTCGCCGCCGGTTCCCTCGACGAGGATCGGTTCGGGCGCGCATGAACCGCGGCATCAGTCTCGAGGCTCCCGTCATCGTCGCCGCACGGCGCACCGCCGTGGCCTCCGTCGGGCGCAGCTTCGCGGGCCACACCGTCGACGCGCTCGCGGCGCCCGTGCTCGCCGCCGTCGCGGCATCCGTCGCGCCCGCGGGCATCGCCGTCGACGACGTCGTGCTCGGCAATTGCCTCGGCCCGGGCGGCGACGTCGCGCGCATCTCGGCACTTCGCGCGGGGCTCGGCCACGACGTTCCGGGCGTGACGGTCGACCGCCAGTGCGGCTCGGGCCTCGACGCGGTGATGCAGGCCGCCTCCCGTGT
>NZ_SDPN01000020.1 GCF_004134825.1 Agromyces albus | reverse complement strand
GAGGCCACCGCCGCTGCAGGCGAAGGCACTGCCGCCGACGCAGCCGCCGCCGTGGTCGCCCCTGGCTGCCACGCGGCAACCTCACCGGCACCCGCCCGCGCCTCCCGCGCCGCCTGGGCCGCGCGCATCCGCGTGATGAGCTGCTGACGTCGGCCCTCGTCTTCGTACACGCGAGTGCCCGCCGCGAGGAGCTCAGTAGCCTCCGGCACGCCGAGGTCGAGCCCGCAGGTGCCGCAGCGCGCACCCGTGAGCTGCGAGAAGCACGCCGGGCAACGAGTCGTGTCGATGAGGTGGGAGGGCTCGGCCGGCCAGCGGCGGAGGTCGCGCAAGGATGCGGCGGGTGGGCGGTCGCTCATGGGCACACTCTGCCACGGGGGAGTGCCCACATCGCGGAACGTCCGCACTCGAATCGGCGCGACTTCATGGCCGATCGGGTGTTGAGGAACGGTGCCCGCAACAGCGGGCCCTTCGGCTGTGCAGTAGACTTTCGTGGGTCCACCCGACTGACGCGTGCTTCGGCATGCCTTCGTGGGTGAATCGACGAGTTGAGTCGGCGACTCGGGGCGTAGCTCAGCTTGGTAGAGCGCCCGCTTTGGGAGCGGGAGGTCGCAGGTTCGAATCCTGTCGCCCCGACGAGTGCAGTACTCGACACGAACTTCCACACAACAGGAGATCTTCCACATGCCGACCACTTCGGTTGAGAAGCTGAGCCCGACGCGCGCCAAGCTCACCATCTCGGTGACGCCCGAGGAGCTGAAGCCCAGCATCACCCACGCTTACAGCCACATCGCCGAGCAGATCAACGTGCCCGGTTTCCGCAAGGGCAAGGTGCCGCCGCCCATCGTCGACCAGCGCGTCGGCAAGGCTGCGGTGCTCGAGCACGCGGTCAACGAGGGCCTCGACGGCTTCTACCGCGCGGCCGTCGCCGAGCACGAGCTGCGTCCCCTCGGCCGCCCCGAGGCCGACATCGTCGAGTGGCCGAACGAGAAGGACTTCTCGGGCGACCTGCTGCTCGCGATCGAGGTCGACGTGCGACCCGAGATCGAGCTGCCCGACTACGAGGGCCTCGAGCTCACGGTCGACTCGGTCGAGGTCGGCGACGACGAGGTCAACGAAGAGCTCGAGCGTCTCCGCAGCCGCTTCGGCACCCTCATCACCGTCGACCGCCCCGCCAAGTCGGGCGATTTCGTCACCCTCGACCTCGTCGCCATGATCGCCGGCGTCGAGGTCGACACCGCGAGCGGCATCTCCTACGAGCTCGGCTCGGGCGAGTTGCTCGAGGGCATCGACGAGGCACTCGACACGCTTTCCGCGGGCGAGACCACGACCTTCGACTCGAAGCTCCTCGGTGGCGACCACGAGGGCGAGACCGCTGAGATCACCGTCACCGTCACCGCCGTCAAGGAGCGCGAGCTTCCCGAGGCCGACGACGACTTCGCGCAGATCGCGAGCGAGTTCGACACGCTCGACGAGCTCAAGGCGAGCCTGCGCGAGCAGGTCGCCGGCTCCAAGTCGTTCGGCCAGGGCAACCAGGCCCGCGACCTCCTCGTCGAGAAGCTCCTCGAGCTCGTCGAGGTGCCGATCGCGCAAGCCGTCATCGACGACGAGGTGCACCGTCACCTCGAGAGCGAGAACCGCCTCGAAGACGACGAGCACCGCGCCGAGGTCGCCGAGTCGAGTGCGAAGGCGTTCCGCACGCAGATCGTGCTCGACACCATCGCCGAGGCCGAGAAGGTGCAGGTCAGCCAAGACGAGCTCACCCAGTACCTCGTGCAGGGCGCTGCCCAGTACGGCATGGACCCCAACGAGTTCGTGCAGGCGCTCAGCCAGAACGGCCAGATCCCGGCCATGGTCGGCGAGGTCGCCCGGAACAAGGCGCTCGCGATCGCGCTCGGCAAGGCGAAGGTGACGGATGCCGCAGGCAACCCCGTCGACCTCTCCGAGTTCACGGCCGTGGCCGATGAGGCCGGAGCGACCGATGCTGCAGCCGACGCCGAGGCCCCCGCCGACTCGTCCGACGAGGCCGAGCCCGCCGAGGAGCCGAAGAAGCCGGCTCGCAAGCGCGCCGCCAAGAAGGCCGACGCCGAATAAGCCAGCACACACCACCGTGAAACGGGGTCGGGCCATGCGCTCGGCCCCGTTCTGCGTTTCAGGAGGAGGACTTCGTGAACGATTGGCAGCACCGCGTCGACGCCGTCTGGGAGCAGGCTTCCGCCCTCGGTGACGACGAAGTCATCAAACGGATCGACGCGCTCGCCGCCGAACGGCCGGCGGACGAGCCGGTCGCACTGTTCGAACGAGCGGGAGCGCGCGACTCAGCCGGCCTCGAGGCCCAAGCCGAGTTGCTCTACCGCTCGGCGCTCGCGGGCGGCCTGAGCGGCCCGCAGCGCGTGCAGGCGTACGTGCAGCTCGCGTCGACGATCCGGAACCTCGGGCGTCCGCTCGAGGCGATCGCCCTGCTCGACGAGATCGAGCCCGACGCGGGCGAGCTGCGCGACGCGGTGGTCGCGTTCCGTGCGCTCGCACTCGTCGACGCGGGCGACGCCCGGCGCGCGGCATCCGACACCCTCACCGCCCTGGCACCGCACCTGCCGCGGTACGGCGTGTCGCTCGCCGCGTACGCCGCAGAGCTCGCCGCATCCGCCTAGGGCGAACAGCCCGATCCGCGTGCGTTGCACCGGATAGATTCGAGTGAACGCGACAACGAAACGGAGCGACACATGGCCGAACCGACACTGGCTCCCAGTGTTTTCGATCGACTGCTGAGGGACCGCATCATCTGGCTGGGTTCCGAGGTACGTGACGACAACGCCAATGAGATCGCGGCGAAGCTGCTGCTCCTCGCCGCAGAAGACGCCAAGAAGGACATCTTCCTCTACGTCAACTCGCCCGGTGGTTCCATCACCGCCGGCATGGCGATCTACGACACGATGCAGTTCGTGCCGAACGACATCGTCACGGTCGGCATCGGCATGGCCGCCTCGATGGGGCAGCTGCTGCTCACCGCAGGCACGAAGGGCAAGCGCTACATCACCCCCAACGCCCGAGTGTTGCTGCACCAGCCGCATGGCGGCTTCGGCGGCACCGCGAGCGACATCCAGACGCAGGCGCAGCTGATCCTCGACATGAAGAAGCGACTCGCCGAGATCACGGCAGAGCAGACCGGCAAGAGCGTCGCGCAGATCAACGCCGACGGCGACCGCGACCGTTGGTTCAACGCGCGCGAGGCCCTCGAGTACGGCTTCGTCGACCACATCCGCGAGTCGGCACTCGACGTGGCCGGCGGCGGCGGCACCGACCAGGCGTAGGCACCGAGAGAAGAGAGAACGAGCGAATGAACATCCCTGCTTTCGGCGGCACCGCATTCCGCGGCGTCCAAGCCCCGGGCTCGCGCTACATCCTGCCGAGCTTCGAGGAGCGCACGGCCTACGGCTACAAGCGCCAAGACCCCTACGCCAAGCTCTTCGAGGACCGCATCATCTTCCTCGGCGTGCAGGTCGACGACGCGTCGGCCGACGACATCATGGCGCAGCTCCTCGTGCTCGAGTCGATGGACCCCGACCGCGACATCATCCTCTACATCAACTCGCCCGGTGGCTCCTTCACTGCGATGACGGCCATCTACGACACGATGCAGTACATCCGTCCGCAGATCCAGACGGTCGTGCTCGGCCAGGCGGCCTCGGCGGCGGCGGTCATCGCGGCGGCCGGCACCCCGGGAAAGCGACTCGCGCTGCCGAACGCCCGTGTGCTCATCCACCAGCCCGCCATGGGCGAGGCGGGTCACGGCCAGGCGTCCGACATCGAGATCCAGGCCGCCGAGATCATGCGCATGCGCTCGTGGCTCGAAGAGACGCTCTCGCGCCACTCGAACCACACGCAGGAGCAGGTCAACAGCGATATCGACCGCGACAAGATCCTCTCGGCGAGCGAGGCGCTCGACTACGGCCTCATCGACCAGGTGCTCACGTCGCGCAAGAGCCTCCCGGCGCTCGCGAAGTAAACCTCTCAGCGTGACGAACGCGGCGGATGACTGGCTCTACGACAGCCGGGCCATCCGCCGCGTCGCGCTGTACTCGGATGCTCCCGTCAACCCCTCGGTGTGGCCGGCGACGGTCCCGGCCGTCGCCCAGCTGATCGCCGAGGGCGGCTTGGAGTTCGCGCCCGGACTCACGTTCCTTGTCGGCGAGAACGGCAGCGGCAAGTCGACGCTCCTCGAGGGCATCGCGATGGCCTACGGGCTTCCGCCCGAGGGCGGCAGCAACAATGGCGGCCGCTCCACGCGCGAGAGTGAATCGCCGCTCGCGAGCTGGCTCCGCATCGAGCGGAGTCCGACGGCGCCGCGATGGGGCTTCTTCCTGCGCGCCGAGACGATGCACGGGTACTACAGCTACGCCGAGTCGCTGCCCGGCAATCCCGACCCGGCGTTCCACGCCATGAGCCACGGCGAATCATTCAACGAGTTGCTCGACTTGAAGCTGAATCATCCGCAGTTCCTCGCCGGCCTCGTCTGCCTCGACGAGGCCGAGGCGGCGCTCTCGTTCAATTCGATGCTCGCGTGGATCGCGGGGCTCGATCGCATGGTGGCGCGAGGCACGCAGGTGATCTGCGCGACCCACTCGCCGATCCTCGCCTCCGTCCCGGGCGCGACGATCCTCGAACTGGGGGAGTGGGGCATCCGCCAAGTCGAGTGGAACGAACTCGAGCTCGTCTCACATTGGCGAGCGTATCTCGACGATCCCCGGCGTTATCTGCGTCATCTGCTCGACTGAGCGGCGTGGTTCGCGCCCGGCGAAACACGGTTCGTGTCGAATCCGCGGGCGCTACCCACCATGTGCCCGATCTCGGGCTAGGCTCGGAACAGACTCGTTGAGAGGGAGGCTGCGATGGCACGCATCGGGGAGAGCGCCGACCTGCTCAAGTGCTCCTTCTGCGGAAAGAGCCAGAAGCAGGTCCAGCAGCTCATCGCCGGTCCCGGCGTCTACATCTGCGACGAGTGCGTCGAGCTCTGCAACGAGATCATCGAGGAGCGACTCGCCGAGGCAGGCGAGACCGAGTCAGGCGAGTTCGAACTGCCGAAGCCGAAAGAGATCTTCGGATTCCTCGAGGAGTACGTCATCGGGCAGGAGGCCGCCAAGCGCGCCCTCGCCGTCGCCGTCTACAACCACTACAAGCGCGTGCGCGCCCGCACCACGCTCACCTCGGCCGACCACCAGCGCGACGACGTCGAGATCGCCAAGTCCAACATCCTCCTCATCGGGCCCACGGGTTGCGGCAAGACCTACCTCGCACAGACCCTTGCCAAACAGCTCAACGTCCCGTTCGCGGTCGCTGATGCCACGGCGCTCACCGAGGCCGGCTACGTCGGTGAAGACGTCGAGAACATCCTCCTGAAGCTCATCCAGGCCGCCGACTACGACATCAAGCGAGCCGAGACGGGCATCATCTACATCGACGAGGTCGACAAGATCGCGCGCAAGGCCGAGAACCCCTCGATCACGAGAGACGTCTCGGGCGAGGGTGTGCAGCAGGCACTGCTGAAGATACTCGAGGGCACTGTCGCCTCCGTGCCGCCGCAGGGCGGCCGCAAGCACCCTCACCAGGAGTTCATCCAGATCGACACGACGAACGTGCTCTTCATCGTCGCGGGTGCGTTCGCAGGGCTCGAGGACATCATCTCCTCACGGGCCGGCAAGCGCGGCATCGGCTTCGGCGCCCCCTTGCACAACAAGGAGGACGAAGCCGACATCTTCAGCGAAGTCCTCCCCGAAGACCTGCACAAGTTCGGCCTCATCCCCGAGTTCATCGGCCGCCTCCCGGTCGTCGCCACGGTCGGGCCGCTCGACCGCGACGCGCTCATGGAGATCCTCACGGTGCCGAAGAACGCGTTGATCCGGCAGTACCAGCGCATGTTCGAGCTCGACGGCGTCGAGCTCGACTTCGAAGAGCCTGCGCTGCAGGCCATCGCCGATCTCGCGGTGCTCCGTCAGACCGGCGCCCGTGGGCTCCGCGCCATCATGGAAGAGGTGCTCGGGCCGATCATGTTCGAGGTGCCGTCCTCCACGGGCGTCGCCCGCGTGGTCGTGACGAAGGCCGCTGTGCTCGACAACGCGGCGCCCACGATCGTGCCTCACAAGCCGCGCCGCGCCGAGAAGTCCGCATAGCGACGCGAACCCGGCATCGAACTCGACCGCGAGCTCGACTCGACTAGTCGTAGACGCGAAGAACCTGCCAGCGGGCGCCGTCGTATGCGACGTCGAAGACGTGCGTCTCGCCGTCGTCGGCACTCGCCTGGAAGCGCCAGCCCGAGATTTCGAGCGGCACCCGGCCCGGCGAGACGTCGTGTGCCGAGAACGGACTCCACCAATCGCACGGACCCACGAGCGGGGTGGGCATGTCGGTCACGCGGAAGCGCCGCGAGCGCCAGACGAGCCGCTCGGGTTCGCCCGCCTCGCCGGACCAGATCTCGACGATCTCCTGCACGCGCGGCATACGCACCTCCACCGACATTCGAAGATATGTTCGATGGTAACACCGCGTGATCGATGCGACGGAACGTCACGCTTCAGGAGCAGGCGCGCCCGGGCCGGTGGAATGCGGCGCGCTGAACTCACCCTGCCGCGCAGTACAGCCGGGAAGTGACGGGGAGTGGCGGGTCAGGCCAGGTCGTCGTCGGTTCGTGCGCCGAAGACGATCTCGTCCCAGCTCGGCATCGACGCGCGGCCCTTCTTCGAACCGCGGGTACCCACCGGGCCCGTGCCAGACTTGCCGCCCCAGAGCGTGCGTGCGGCCGTGCCGGGCTTGTCTTCGGGCTTCGGCTCGGCTGGCGCCGGGTTCTGGGATTCTGCGGGCGTCGGAGGTGCGAACGGCGACGGCGTCGGAAGCTGTTCGCTCGCCGCTTCGCGTTCGCCCCGGCGGCGCCGGAGGGCCTCGAGCAGGTCGGCGGTCTCACCGAGGGTCTGCTGCGGTTCGTCGGCTCGCTTGATCGCGGCTCGAGCTGCGGCCGGGCTCGACGTCGAATTGCGTGCGTACGGCAGCGGCTCGAGGTGCGGCGCGGTGTCGAACTCGCCCTGCTCGTTCTCTTCGAACGTGAAGGCGCCGCTGTCGAACCGCGACTCGTCGGCGTCGGGCCCGACGGCGCGCAGGCGGGGAATGAGCCCGCCCTTCAGCTCGCCCTGCTGCGAGAGCGTGACCGCCTCGGTGTTCAGCGGCTGCAGCGACTGCTTTCTCGGCTCGAAGCTCCAGCGTGCGTCGTGGTCGATCGTGTCTGCGGTGAACTCGAGCTTGACGATCCACCCGCGCTCGTCGTCTTTCCAGCTCGCCCAGCGTTCGCCGTGCGCACCGAGCTTGGCGAGTCGTTCACGGATGACGCCGCCGAACGATGCCGGCTCTTCGGCGGCATCGACCTCGGCCGCGACGTGCACAGGGACCGCGAGCGCCGAGGTCACGACGTGTTCGCGCTCGGCGAGTACTGGTCCCTCGAACCTGCGAATGTACTCCACAGAGGCACCAGTGATCTGTGCGACCTCTTCTGCAGAGAGTCCGGAGCGGATCTGGGACTGCACCTCGCGCGGCGAGGGCTTCGAGCCCGTGTGCTGCTCGGGCTGTGCCTGACGGATCCGCGACTGCAGTACTTCGTCGATCTCGATCCGGAAGCGTGCGCCATCGTCGGATGCGGCGAGCAACGCGCCGTTCTCGACTCCGATTACCTTCAGTTCCTGCATCGCGGAAGCCCTTCCGTGCCCTCGTCTCCGCCTTAGGATGCCACGTATCAAGCGGTCCCGTCGGGAATAGCGCGGGCGCGCCGGAAGTTGCACGTGAGCGCCGGCCGGAAAGGTCGACCGAATGGTTTGCTTACGCTGACGATTTGATGCAGACTATGGCCGCCGAATCTTCGGCAATAGAGGAAATGGACGGGAATGGCAACGGATTACGACGCACCACGGAAGACCGAAGACGACTCTGAGTCGATCGAGGCCCTCAAGGAGCGCGTCCCCGACAAGATGTCGGGAGTGGTGGATGTCGATGACGCCGACAACCCCGGAGGATTCGACCTTGCCGGTGCCGACCTCTCCGACGTCGAACTCGACGTCGTGGTGCTCCCACCGCAGGCCGATGAGTTCACTTGTGTGAACTGCTTCCTCGTGAAGCACCGCTCGCAGATCGACCACGAGACGAAGCTCGGGCCGATCTGCCTGGAGTGCGCCTCCTAGGCGCCGCGCTCCGTAGGCTCAGGCCGTCGCGATCCATTGATCGCGGCGGCCAGTTCTGTCGGATGGCGCGTCGACAGGAGCCAGTACGGCGCCGGGTCGGCGGGGTCGGTGATCGGCACGCGCACGACGGGCTGCACCCAGCCGCGGATGACGAGGAAGGCACGGGCGTCGAGGCCGGTGCCGCGCTCGACGCGCGCCGCGGCATCCGTGGCGCCGACGGCGGTTCCCGTGTACTCGAGTGGGATCTCGGCGCGACCTGCGCGCAATCGGTCGTCGTGCACCTCGATGACGGGCGCAGTGAACGACAGCGCGCCCACGGTGGCGAGGTAGAGCACGATGCCGGTCGCCACGCCGGCGGGCAGCGAGACGGGCGCGAGCACGAGGATGCTGGCGGGCACGAGCAGCAGGCTCACGGCGTAGATCCACGGCGTCGGCCAGAGTCTCTCGTGGTAGTCGGGCATGGGACTATTCGATCAGACTTCTGCACTACCCTCGAACAGTGACCGATTCCGTCGATGTTCTGATCACGGCCGACCGCCTCCCGTCGTACGCCCATCCGGGTGATGCGGGGGCCGATCTCCACGCTGCCGAGTCCCTTGTACTCGCGCCCGGAGAGCGTGCCACGGTCGGCACTGGAGTCGCCGTGGCACTGCCCGACGGGTACGTCGCGTTCGTCGTTCCGCGCTCCGGACTCGCGTTCAAGCACGGCATCACGATCGTGAACGCCCCGGGCACGGTCGACGCCGGTTACCGAGGCGAGATCAAGGTCGCCCTGTTGAATACGGATTCGAGCGAGCCCTACCCGATCGAGGTCGGCGATCGCATCGCCCAGCTCGTGGTGATGCCGGTGAGCCGGGCGAGATTCGTCGAGGTCGAGCGTCTGCCGGGAAGTCTTCGCGGCGAAGGGGGATTCGGCTCGACGGGATTCGGGGAGCACAAGTCAGGAGTGAACGCGTGAGCGACATCGAGAACATCGACGACACCCCCGTCGACCAGCCCAAGTCGGCGCCCGACGACCGCGAGGCCGCCGGCCCGTTCGACGAGGCCGAGGCGAACCCGGTTCGTCCCTATGTCGACCTCGGCGGCGTGAAGGTGCTGCCCCGCGAGGGCCTGCAGTTGCGCCTCGAGGTCGAGGAGGGCACGAAGCGCGTCGTCGCGATCGGGCTCGACTACGCCAATTCCACGTTGCAGGTGCAACCGTTCGCTGCACCTCGCTCGAGCGGCCTCTGGCACGAGATCCGCGCGCAGATCGCCGACCAGATCGCCCGCCAGGGCGGCACGACGACCGTGCGCGAGGGCACCTTCGGACCCGAGCTGCTCGCGCAGATCCCCGTCGCCGCGGGCGAGGGCCAGGCGGGGCACATGCGCCTCGCGCGGTTCATCGGCGTCGACGGCCCGCGCTGGTTCCTCCGCGGAGTGATCGCGGGCGAGGCGGCCGTCGAGCCGTCAGCCGCCGCGCAGATCGAAGACCTCTTCCGTTCGATCGTCGTGGTGCGCGGCAACACGCCCATGCCGCCGCGCGACCTCATTCCGCTTCGCATGCCTGCCTCATCCGCCGGCAGTCCCACTCCTCCCACCGCCTAGGCCCTGCGATGACGGATGCCGGCGCAGAGCGCGACCCCAGATCCGATGAGCGAGCGGATGCCGCGGCATCCGCCGGCGAGCCGAACCCGAGTTCGAGCGGCGACCGCGTGACCGGCACCGACGCGGGGGAGTTCGGCCGCCAGGTCGCGGCAGCCGCCGAGCGATCCGGACTCGGCCTCGCGCGGGGCGAGACGCTCACCGGCCGCGACCTGATCGGTGCGCTCGGCGGCCTCCGCGGGCTCGCCGAGGCGATCCTGCCCGGGCTCGTCTTCCTCGTCGTCTATACACTCACCCGTGAGCTCGTGCCCTCGCTCGCCGCGTCGCTCGGCCTCGCAGTCGTGTTCACGATCGTGCGGCTCGCACGCCGCAGCTCGCCGACGCAGGCGATCGCCGGTCTTGTCGCCGTCGGGGCATCCGCGGCGCTCGCGCTCTGGACCGGTCGCGCCGAAGACAACTACGTACTCGGCTTCTACACGAACGCCGCGTACGGCCTCGCGCTGCTCATCTCGCTCCTCGTGGGGTGGCCGCTGCTGGGGCTCATCGTCGGATTCCTCATGGGCGACGGCACCGCGTGGCGGTCCGACCGGCGCAAGCTCCGCGCCATGCAGTTGCTGACGCTCATCTGGCTCGGCCTGTTCACGGCGCGCCTCGTCGTGCAGGTGCCGTTCTACTTCGCGGGCAACGTCGAGGCGCTCGGTGCCACGCGGCTCCTGATGGGCGTGCCCCTCTATGCCCTCGTGCTCGTGTTCTCGTGGCTCGTCGTGCGGGTCGTGTACCCGTCGGCGGCGCGCCCGCGTGAGTGATACAGTTATCTCGACGTCAAGATAAATCCGCACTTGTGCGGAGCCTGCCCGGGGGCGAGGTGCTTAGGTTACCCTTGCTGGAACAGCCCCCTGTCTGACGGAGAAGATGGAGTGCCGCTCGCGTGTTCGGGCCGCATCCGCGAAGGAGAGGACATCGTGTCTGCAGTGAACAGTTTCGGGGCGAAGGACACGCTCCACATCGGTGACCAGTCCTACGAGATCTACCGTCTCGACACCGTGCCGGGCCACGAGAAGCTCCCATTCAGCCTCAAGGTTCTCCTCGAGAACCTGCTCCGCACCGAAGACGGTGCGAACGTCACGAAAGACCAGATCGAGGCGCTCGGCTCGTGGGTTCCCACCGCGGAGCCCGACACCGAGATCCAGTTCACGCCCGCGCGCGTCGTCATGCAGGACTTCACCGGGGTCCCGTGCATCGTCGACCTCGCCACGATGCGCGAGGCGGTCGAAGCGCTCGGCGGCGATCCCAAGAAGATCAACCCGCTCGCGCCGGCCGAGATGGTCATCGACCACTCGGTCATCGCCGACCTCTTCGGCACCGAGAACGCACTCGAGCGCAACGTCGAGATCGAGTACGAGCGCAACGGCGAGCGTTACCAGTTCCTCCGTTGGGGCCAGACCGCGTTCGACGACTTCAAGGTCGTCCCGCCCGGCACCGGCATCGTGCACCAGGTGAACATCGAGCACCTCGCCAAGGTCACGTTCACCCGCACGGTCGACGGCGTGCTGCGCGCCTACCCCGACACCTGCGTCGGCACCGACTCGCACACGACGATGGTCAACGGCCTCGGCGTGCTCGGCTGGGGCGTCGGCGGCATCGAGGCCGAGGCGGCCATGCTGGGCCAGCCCGTCTCCATGCTCATCCCCAAGGTCGTCGGCTTCAAGCTCTCCGGCGCGATCCCCGCCGGCGTCACCGCCACCGACGTCGTGCTGACGATCACCGACATGCTGCGCAAGCACGGTGTCGTGGGCAAGTTCGTCGAGTTCTACGGCTCGGGCGTGGCATCCGTGCCGCTCGCCAACCGCGCCACCATCGGCAACATGAGCCCCGAGTTCGGCTCGACGGCTGCGATGTTCCCCGTCGACGACGTCACGCTCGACTACCTGCGCCTCACGGGCCGCAGCGAAGAGCAGGTCGCCCTCGTCGAGGCGTACTCCAAGGTGCAGAAGCTCTGGCACGACGCCGACAGCGAGCCCGTCTTCAGCGAGTACATGGAGCTCGACCTCAGCACCGTGGTGCCCTCGATCGCCGGCCCGAAGCGTCCGCAGGACCGCATCGAGCTCAGCGTCTCGAAGGCGTCGTTCGAGAGGGACCTCCTCGACTACGCGAGAGTCGACCACGACCTCGTCGACCTCGAGGGCGCGGAGTCCTTCCCGGCCTCCGACCCGCCCGGCAACACGCCCGAAGACGAGCACAGCCACCACGAGCACCACCACAAGAGCCATGCGCCGGCGACCGCGTCCAACCCGACGCAGGTGAAGCTCGCCGACGGCCAGCAGTTCACCCTCGACCACGGCGCCGTGGCGATCGCGGCGATCACCTCGTGCACGAACACCTCGAACCCCTCGGTCATGCTCGCGGCCGGGCTCCTCGCCCGCAACGCGGCGAAGAAGGGGCTGAAGGCCAAGCCGTGGGTGAAGACCACCCTCGCGCCGGGCTCGAAGGTCGTCACCGACTACTACGAGAAGGCCGGCCTCACGAGCTACCTCGAAGACCTCGGTTTCTACACGGTCGGTTACGGCTGCACGACCTGCATCGGCAACTCCGGCCCGCTGATCGACGAGATCTCCGCAGCGGTCAACGAGAAAGACCTCGCGGTCACCGCCGTGCTCTCGGGCAACCGCAACTTCGAGGGCCGCATCAACCCCGACGTGAAGATGAACTACCTCGCGAGCCCGCCGCTCGTGATCGCCTACGCCCTCGCGGGGTCGATGAACTTCGACTTCGAGGTCGACGCGCTCGGCACCGACTCCGACGGCAACGAGGTGTTCCTGAGAGACATCTGGCCCGACGCGGCCGAGGTGCAGAACACGATCGACAGCTCGATCAACAAGGACATGTTCACGTACCAGTACGCGAGCGTGTTCGAGGGCGACGAGCGCTGGCGCAACCTCGAGACCCCGACGGGCGCCACCTTCGAGTGGAACGCGGCGTCGACCTACGTTCGCAAGCCCCCGTACTTCGACGGCATGACCATGGAGACCACACCGGTCACCGACATCGTCGGCGCCCGTGTGCTCGCCAAGCTCGGCGACTCGGTCACGACCGACCACATCAGCCCCGCGGGCTCGATCAAGGCCGACAGCCCCGCCGGCAACTACCTCACCGACCACGGCGTCGACCGCAAGGACTTCAACTCCTACGGCTCGCGTCGCGGCAACCACGAGGTGATGATCCGCGGCACCTTCGCGAACATCCGCTTGAAGAACCAGCTCCTCGACGGCGTCGAGGGCGGCTACACGCGGGACTTCACGCAGCCGGATGCCCCGCAGGCGTTCATCTACGACGCGAGCCAGAACTACCAGGCCGAAGGCACACCGCTCGTCATCTTCGGCGGCAAGGAGTACGGCTCCGGTTCGTCGCGTGACTGGGCGGCGAAGGGCACGAGCCTCCTCGGCGTCAAGGCCGTCATCACCGAGAGCTTCGAGCGCATCCACCGTTCGAACCTTATCGGCATGGGCGTCGTGCCGCTGCAGTTCCCGGCCGGCCAGTCGGCCGACTCGCTCGGGCTCGATGGCACCGAGGTGGTCTCCATCACGGGTCTCGAGGCGCTGAACGATGGCGTCACCCCCCGCACGGTGCACGTGGTCGCCTCGCCGACGGAGCACTCGCCTGCGGGCAAGCAGGCGATCGAGTTCGACGCGGTCGTCCGCATCGACACGCCGGGTGAGGCCGACTACTACCGCAACGGCGGCATCCTGCAGTACGTGCTGCGCAGCCTCGTCTGAGGCGTACGACCACACGGCGGTGCCGGACTCCTCGGAGTCCGGCACCGCCGTCGTTCGTTCAGGGCACCCTCCACGACGTGACCCCGAGGTCGGCGAGCGCCATGGCGAATCGGTCGCCGAGCTGCTCGAGGCGCGGCACGGGTTCACGACTGAAGACCAGGCGCAGATGCCGGTCGGCGATCGGCCCGCCCCACCCGGTCATGGGCGTCGCAGCCACGCGGTGGCGAATGAGCGCATGCGACAGCGCGTCGGGTTCGACCCCGAGCGCGCGTGAATCGAGGATCTGCGACCAGCCGCCCGCTGCAGCGAGCATGGGCAAGCCTCGCAGCTGATCGCAGACCGTGTCGCGTCGGCGCTGCCACTCGGCGAGACACCCGGCAAGACCATCGTCGGCGGCGGTGAGCGCTGCGAGCGCACCCGCCTGCGCGAAACCGCCGGCAACGAGGCCGTTGTAGATGTGCACGACCGCGAGGTCGGACATGACCGCCTCGGGGGCGACCATCCATCCGATCCGCCATCCGATCATGCGCTGCTCCAGCGAGACGGTGCCGACCACGATGGTGCGTTCGCGCATGCCCGGGTACGAAGCGGGGTGGATGACCTCGCCGTCGTCGAAGACGATTCCCTCCATCAGAGCCCAGTAGATGAGCCACAGATCGTGCTCGACGCAGAGGCGGGCGATCTCCCGCCACTCGGCGTCCGTGAGCAGGTATCCCGACGGGATCGACGGATTCTGCAACACGATCGCCCGCGTGGCGGGTCCGACGGACGCCGCGAGCTCGTCGAGGTCGAGCCGCCACGCGCCCTCCACGGCACGGATCGGCACCACCCGTGGCCGGGCCCCGGCGAGGAGGATGCGGTTCAGGATCCCCGCGTAGGTCGGATCGGTGATGATGACTTCGTCCCCGTGGTCGGTCACGGCGAGCAGCGCGTCGAGCAGGCCATCCCCATCGCTCGCGGTGATCACGACCTCGCTGTCGGGATCGTATTCCACACCCGATCGTGATCGCACCCGATCTGCCACGGCCAGACGGAGGTCGCGACGACCCGTGAACGGCAGATACGAGTTGGCCGTCAGCTCGCCGACTGCAGCCTTCGTCGCCTCGACGGCCTCTCTGGGCGGCGGCGCGTCGGTGTCGAGGTTCTCGAGTCGGAGGACGTCGGGATCGTCACCCGCCGCTGCCGCGACCTTGTCGATGCTGAATCCCGCGACCTCTGCGAGTCGCGCTGGGCGGACCGTCATGACAGCCTCCAGTCGGCCCGCATCATCGTCGGACCACGACGCCATTCTCCTCTCCGATGAGCGCCCTGCACCAGAGTCGACCTGCGTGATAGAGAGGTGACGTGCGAGTTTGCCGGGAGGGCAGCCATGACTGTTGTGCGAGATGACTTCTCGGCTGCTGCGCTGGCCGACGCCATCGAGGAGAACGGCGCCGAATTCCTCATGACCATGGGTCGCGCCGGCGGCGGTGAGGAGCGAGACGACGACAAGCTCCGCTGGACCATCGGCGGCTCGCCCATCGACTACCACAACGCCGTGGTTGGGGCGAACCTCGATGCGACCGGCGCCGATGCTGCGATCTCGGCGTCTCTCGCCGCGATGCGGGCCCATCGTGTGCCGGGAACCTGGCATCTGGGGCCGGGCATGAGCCCCGTCGATCTCGGCCGCCGGCTGGTGGACCGCGGCTTCATTCATGCCGGCGACGATATCGGTATGGCCGTCGACCTCCAGGGACTCCGGCCCCTGCAGCTGCCCTCCGGCCTCGCGGTCAGCCGAGTCCGGACGCAGGATGACCTCGCGGTCTGGGTGGAAACCCTTGGCAAGGGGTTCGGTGAAGGTCCCAAGGAGGCGGCATGGGTCGGGACCATCTTTTCGACGCTCGGCCTCGAACACGTTTCGTGGCGGCACTATCTGGGCCGGCTCGACGGCGAGCCGGTCGCCACGGCGACCCTGTTCCTCGGTGCCCGCGTGGCCGGCATCTACTTCGTCTTCACGGTGCCCGAAGCCCGGCACCGGGGGATCGGCGCAGCCCTGACCATGGCGCCGCTGCTCGAGGCACGGGCGCTCGGCTACCGCATCAGCGTCCTCGCAGCTTCCATGATGGGCGAACCGGTCTATCGCCGCCTCGGCTTCCGGGAATACTGTCGCATCGGGTTGTTCGAGTGGCGGGACAGGTAGCGTCCTTCTCCTCTCCGATCAGTACCCCGCACCAGAGTCGAGTGAGCGATCAAACGGCGTCGCGTAGAATCGATGGATGCCCCCGCCTCCGCTGGGGCTTGGTGAAAGGTGCTTCCCGGATGACCCTGCTCGAGACCATCTCCGGACCGCGAGACCTCGATGCGCTGAGTACCGAACAGCTTGAGCAGCTCGCACGCGAGATCCGCGAGTATCTCGTGGCATCCGTCTCGCAGACCGGAGGTCACCTCGGCCCCAACCTGGGCGTCGTCGAGCTCACGATCGCCATGCACCGGGTCTTCGACTCGCCGCGCGATGCGATCGTCTTCGACACCGGGCACCAGTCGTACGTGCACAAGCTCCTCACCGGACGCAGAGACCTCTCGACCCTTCGACAGACCGGTGGCCTCGCAGGGTATCCGCAGCGCTCGGAGTCCGAGCACGACATCGTCGAGAGCTCGCACGCGTCGAGCTCGCTCTCATGGGCCGACGGCATCTCGAAGGCGTTCGAGATGACCGGGCAGCACGACCGGCACGTCATCGCCGTCGTCGGCGACGGTGCCCTCACGGGCGGCATGACGTGGGAGGCGCTCAACAACATCTCCGACGACAACACGCGCAAGCTCATCGTCATCGTCAACGACAACGGACGCTCGTACGCTCCGACCATCGGCGGCATGGCGCGGTTCCTCAACACCGTGCGCACGAAGCAGACCTACCGCAACCTGCACCTGTCGAGCCGTCGGGTGTTCGATCGCCTCGGCGAGCCCGCGCGCGCCTTCTACCGCGGTGTGCGAGGTGGCCTGCACGGGTTCCTCAGCCGCTTCACTGGCAACGAAGCGCTCTACTCGAACCTCGACATCAAGTACATCGGCCCGATCGACGGCCACGACGAGCACGCGATGGAAGCTGCACTGCGCCAGGCGCGTGAGTACGGCGCCCCCGTGATCGTGCACGCCATCACCGACAAGGGCCGCGGCTACGAGCCCGCCCTCCGCGACGCTGCCGACCAGTTCCACGCCGTCGGCCAGATCGATCCCGAGACGGGCGAGTCCCTCGAACCGGCGTCGTCGCCGTCGTGGACCAACGTCTTCGCCGACGAGCTCGTGAACCTGGCCGAGCACAACGAACGGCTCGTGGGGATCACGGCGGCGATGCTGCGGCCCACCGGCTTGCACCGCATGGCGGAGCGCTTCCCGACCCGCGTCTTCGACGTCGGCATCGCCGAGCAGCACGCCGCCACGTCGGCGGCCGGGCTCGCGTTCGGCGGGCTGCATCCCGTCGTCGCCGTCTACGCGACCTTCATCAACCGCGCGTTCGACCAGGTGCTGATGGATGTCGCGCTGCACAAGGCGGGCGTGACGTTCGTGCTCGACCGCGCCGGCGTCACCGGTCCCGACGGGCCGAGCCACCACGGCGTATGGGACCTCTCGATCCTCCAGGTCGTGCCCGGCATCCGCATCGCGGCGCCGCGAGACTCCGTGCGCCTCGCGGAAGAACTCGCCGAGGCGGTCGCCGTCGACGACGGGCCGACCGTGCTGCGATTTCCCAAGGGCACCGTCGGCGTCGACTACGACGCGGTGCGCCGCGCCGACGACGGAGTCGACGTGCTCGCCGAATCGGACCGCAACGACGTGCTCATCGTCACCGTCGGACCGATGGCCGGTATCGGCCTCGCGGTCGCCGAACGGCTCGAAGCGCAGGGCATCGGCGCGACCGTCATCGACCCGCGTTGGGTCGTGCCCGTGCCACGAAGCCTCATCGGTCTCGCCGCCGAGCACCGCATCGTCGTGAGCATCGAAGACGGCATCCGCGTCGGCGGCATCGGCACCCGCATCCGCCAAGACCTGCGCCAGGCCGGCGTCGACACCGCGGTGACCGAGGTCGGGCTCCCCGACGAGTTCCTCGACCACGGGTCGCGCGCCGACATCCTCGAACGCGTCGGCCTCACGCCGCAGCACATCGCTCGCGACGTCACGGCGATGGTGCTCGGCTCGAAGCTCCCGCACGCCCGCGGAGTCTCGACCGACACCGGATCCACCACCGTGCGCGCAGGCTCCGGCGACCGCTGAGTCTCCGCCGCCTCCCGGTTGTGGCCACCGGCCGACCGCGAGCGGCCACGCAGACGGCAGCGGCCCCCGACTTCCGTCGAGGGCCGCTTCGTCGTTCGGCTACGCGCCGACACCCTTGATCGGCGGGTGGTGGAACGTGTCGCCGAAGACCCGTTCGCTCGCACCCACGCGGTCGAGGTAGGGCGTCACGCCGCCCATCTGGAACGGGAAGCCCGCGCCGAGGAGCATGCAGAGATCGACGTCTTCAGGTGCCTCGACGACGCCGTCTTCGAGCATGCGGTGCACCTCGTCGGCGAGGCCGTCTTGCAGACGAGTGAGGATCTCATCGGCCGTCAACGGGTTCTTGCCGCCCGACACGAGCTTCAGCGCGCCCTTGTCGAAGCCCTTGACCTTGCCCTTGTCGTCTTTGTCGAGGAGCTTGCCGTAGTCGGCGAGCTTGTGCAGGTTCTCGCTGCGGTAGAACCGGTCGGGGAACGCCGAGTGGTGGGTGTCGAGCACGTGAGCGCCGACCTTGAGTCCCACGAGGTCGAGCAGCTGCGACGGAGGCATCGGCAGCCCGAGCGGCGCGATGGCCTCGTCGACGACCTCGAACGAGGTGCCGTTGTCGACGGCGTACATCGCCTCGCCGAGGAGCTTCGCGAGCACGCGATTGACCACGAAACCGGGAGTATCGGCGGTGATCACGGCGTTCTTCTTCAGGTTCTTCGCCGTGACCATCGCGGTCGACAGCGTCGCGTCATCTGTGTGCGGGGTCTTCACGACCTCGATGAGCGGCATGACCGCGACGGGCGTGAAGAAGTGGAATCCGACGACGCGCTCGGGGTGCTCGAGCTTCGCCCCGATCTGCTCGACCGACAGCGACGACGTGTTCGTGGCGAGCACGGCTTCGGGGGAGACGAACTGCTCCACCTCGGCGAACACGTTCTGCTTGATCTCGAGCTCCTCGAAGACCGCCTCGATCACCCAGTCGCAGTCCGCGAAATCGGCCTTGTCGGTGGTGCCGGTGACGAGTGCCTTCAACCGGTTCGCCTCATCGGGGGAGATGCGGCCCTTGCCGAGGAGGGCCTCGATCTCTTCGGTGATGTGGGCGACGCCCTTGTCGACGCGCTCCTGGTCGAGGTCGGTGATGACGACCGGAACCCGCAGACGGCGCACGAACAGCAGGGCGAGCTGGCTCGCCATGTATCCGGCGCCGAGCACGCCGACCTTCGTGACCTTCTTCGCGAGCGCCGTGTCGGGCGCACCGGCGGGTCGCTTCGCGCGCTTCTGCACGAGATTGAAGGCATAGACGGATGCCTGGAGCTGGTCGCCCGCGATGAGCTCGGCGAGCGCTTCGTCTTCACGCGCGAACGCCTCGGCCTTCGAGCCGTTCTTCGCGGCCTTCAGCAGGTCGAGGGCGATGTACGGCGACCTCGGCACCGATCCGATGCGGCTCTTCAGCATCTTCGAGGCGATGCCGATCGCGACATCCCACTTCACGAGCCGCTCGACCTTGCCGGGCTCGTTCGGGCGCTTGACCTTGATGCGGCCGGACACGACCCCGTCTGCCCACCTGATCGAGTCCTCGAGGAAGCTCACCGCCGGGAACAGCGCATCGGCGATGCCGAGCTCGAGCACATCCGACGCCTTGAGCGTGCGGTTCTGCTTCAGCGGGTTCTCGATGACGACCTTCAGCGCGTTCTCGATGCCGATGAGGTTCGGCAGCAGGTAGGCGCCGCCCCAACCCGGGATGAGCCCGAGGAACACCTCGGGAAGCGCGACGGCCGGAACCGAGGCATCCACGGTGCGGTAGTCGGCGTTCAGCGCGATCTCGAGACCGCCGCCGAGCGCGAGGCCGTTGATGAAGGCGAACGACGGCACGCCGAGTTCTGAGGCCTTGCCGAGCGCGTAGTGCCCGAGCTGTCCCATCTTGCGCGCGGTCTCGGCGTCGGGGATCTCGGCGACCTTGGTGAGGTCGGCGCCCGCGGCGAGGATGAACGGCTTGCCGGTCACACCGACGGCGTGGATCTCACCCGCCGACGCGCGCGCCTTCAGGGCGTCGAGCGTCTTCGCGTATTCGAGTAGCGAGACCGGGCCGAGGGTGTTCGGCCGAGTGTGGTCGCGTCCGTTGTCGAGCGTGACGAGCGCGAGGGTCTTGCCGTCGGAGAGGGGGATATCGCGCACGAACGAGCGCGTGACCACCTCGTCGTCGGAGAGGGCGGCGAGCGAATCGAAGTCGATGGTCGTGTAGTCGGTCATCCGCGGGCCTTCTTCGCCTTCTTGTTGAAGTTCGGGTTCTCCCAGATCATGGTGCCGCCCTGGCCGAGGCCGACGCACATGCTCGTGATGCCGTAGCGCACGTCGGGACGCTCGGTGAACTGGCTCGCGAGCTGGTTCATGAGGCGCACGCCCGAGGAGGCGAGCGGATGCCCCACCGCGATCGCACCGCCCCACGGGTTGACTCGGGGGTCGTCGTCGGCGATGCCGTAGTGATCGAGGAACGAGAGCACCTGCACGGCGAACGCCTCGTTCATCTCGAAGAGGTCGATGTCGTCGATGGAGAGGCCCGCCTTGCGCAGCGCCTTCTCGGTGGCGGGAATGGGGCCGATGCCCATGATCTCGGGGTCGACACCGGCGAAGGCGAAGCTCACGAGCTTCATCTTCGGCGTCAGTCCGAGCTCCTTCGCCGCGGCGCCGGAGGCGAGGATCGCCGCCGTCGCGCCGTCGTTCAGGCCCGAGGCGTTGCCCGCGGTGATGCGGCCGTGCGGACGGAACGGCGTCTTCAACGCTGCGAGGCCCTCGAGCGTCGTCTCGGGGCGCATCATCTCGTCACGCGTGGCGAGACCCCAGCCCTCCTCGGTGCGGATCGCAATCGGCACGAGGTCTTGCTGGATCTTGCCGGCGGCGTACGCGGCAGCCGTCTTCTGCTGGCTCGCCATCGCATACCGGTCGCTTCGCTCCTTCGTGAGCTGCGGGAACCGGTCGTGGATGCGCTCGGCGGTCGCGCCCATCACGAGGGCGTCCTCGCCCACGAGGCGCTCGCTCAGGAAGCGTGGATTCGGGTCGACGCCCGACCCCATGGGGTGGTGGCCCATGTGCTCGACGCCGCCCGCGATGGCGAGGTCGTACATGCCGTATCCGATCGACCCCGACATCATCGCGGTGGCCGTCATGGCGCCGGCGCACATGCGGTCGATCGAGAAGCCCGGCACGGTCTTCGGGAGCCCTGCGAGCAGCGCCGCCGTACGACCGATGGTCAGGCCCTGGTCGCCGGTCTGCGTCGTGGCCGCGATCGCGACGTCGTCGATGCGTTCCTTCGGTACGTTCGGGTTGCGTTCGAGGAGCGCGACGATCGCCTTCACGACGAGGTCATCGGCTCGGGTGTTCCAGTACATGCCCTTGTCGCCGGCCTTGCCGAACGGGGTGCGGACCCCGTCGACGAACACGACTTCAGCTTGATCAGCCACGCTGCAGCTCACTTTCGATCAGGATGTCTCCGATCCTACGAAGCGCGTTGTGGGGCCGCTGAATCGCTTGACGGAACCTACGAAGCGCTCGTCGCGGCGTCCTCGACGGTTTGTGCCGCCTCGACAAAGGCATCGGCGATTGTCTGTGAGGTTGCCTCAATCTGCCATGGTCGGGCGCCGAGCCTCGCGAGCACCTCGCCGACGGCGTCGGCCGTGACCTCGGCGGGCGGGCTCCACGCGACGCGTCGCAAGTGGTCGGGAGTCAGCAGGTTCTCGACCGGCATCTCGACCTGCTCGGCGATGTCGAGGATCCCGGCACGCGCGATGCGGAGCCGCGCGTCGGCCTCGGGATTGCGCGCAGCCCAGGCGCGCGGCGGAGGTGGCGAGTCATTCGGCACGCGCACGGCCGGCAGATCGGTGGTCGTGAGGCCGCGCTCGATGGCCGCCCACCAGCGATCCAGCTCGGAACGGCTCGCTCGCCCGTTGAACTCGCGGAGGTCGGCGAGGGCGCGTCGGGTCGTCGGCATCACGCGGGCCGCGGCCAGCAGGGAGGCATCCGGAACCAGGCGGCCCGGTGCCACATCGAGCTCGGAGGCAAGCGCATCACGTGTCAGCCACAGCTCGCGCGCGACCGCCAGGTTGCGGGCGTTGCGCATCGCGTGGATGCCCGAGAGTCGTCGCCACGGTTCGGCCGCCGCGGGCTTCGCCTCTTTGTGCAGCACGGCGTCGAACTCCTGCGCGGCGATATCGGCCTTGCCCGTCTCGTCGAGCCGTGCGCCGAGCTTCTCGCGGATGTCGATGAGCAGCTCGACGTCGAGCGCCGCGTAGCGGAGCCACGATTCGGGCAATGGGCGGGTCGACCAGTCGGATGCCGAATGCTCCTTCGCGAGCCGGATGTCGAGGAGCTCCTCCACGACCGACGCGAGCCCGACGCGCGGCATCCCGAGCAGCCTCGCGGCGAGCTCGGTATCGAAGATGCGCTCGGGATCGAGGCCGACCTCTCGGAGGCACGCAAGGTCCTGGCTCGCCGCGTGCAGCACCCATTCGTCGGAGTGGATGGCGCCCTGGAGAGCCGAGAAGTCGGGGATCTGCGGCGGATCGAAGAGGAACGTCCCGGATCCGCGGCGATACATCTGAATGAGGTAGGCGCGCTGCGAATAGCGGAAACCGCTCGCGCGCTCGGCGTCGACGGCGATCGGACCCTCGCCGCCGGCGAGACGCGCGACGGCGTCATCGAACTCGGCGGGAGACTCGATCACCCGGAATTCATCCACGGTTGGACCTCCGACGGGGAAGGGCGGTCACCCCTTCCGATCTGGGCGGCAGTCCTGCCAACATGCACAACAACTCGCTCCAGCCTTCCACATGTGCGCCCGCAGACGAATCGAGGGGGGTCCAGGAGGCCCGCAACTCGATCTGCGCACCGTCGCCCTGGCGTGCGAGTTCGCCGAATCCGGTGGAGAGGATCTTCGTCGCGGTGCCGGATGCCGCGATGTATCGTGCGCCGCGAGCGTCGAGTGCATCGACGAGCCACGACCACGCGACATCCGCGAGGAACGGGTCGAGTCCGATGTCGGTCTCGAGGGGTGCCTGCGCGAAGCACACGACCCGGAACCGTCCGCCCCACGCCTCGGGCTCGCTGGGATCGTAGAGGAGCACGAATCGCCCCGTGCCGAGTTCGGAGTCGTCGCCGTGGCGGCTCGGCATGACATCCGCCGACAGGGCCACGGCGTAGGGGGCGAGCGAGCCCGGCGCCGGAATCTCGGTGACCACGAGCTCAGGACGCGGCGAGGCCGCACGCAGCGAGTCGAGTGCGGCCGCGAACTCGGGCGGCGGAGCGATCGCAGAGTCGGGCACGAGTGCAGACTAGAGTCTCGACTGGGGCGGATGCCGACGGCACGCCGCACCGCATGCACACGATGACCGCTTCGCTCTGGGAGGGCACGGATGAGTCGGCGCGAGAGCACGGCAAGGATGATCGGGATCGCAGCGGGAGCCTCGGCTCTCCTCATCGCCGGGGTCGCCGCGCTGACCGCGGCCGTGACGGTGCGCTTCGCGCGCAAGGTCGTGATCCCGATCTCCACTCGGGAGGAAGACGTGCGCGTCATCGGGGTCGACCTCGCGAGCGGTGCGATCACGCTCGCGACATCCGACGAGGCTCGCATGAGCGGACGCTACGGCTTCTGGTTCGACCGTGACGCCGGACACGCCCGCCTCGGCGACGTCATCGACGACGAGCACCGCACGGTGCGTCGCCGCATCGAGTCCGTCGACTTCGGGCGCCTCGAGCGCACGTCGCGCGGGCGCATGAACGCGTCGTTCCACCTCGGTCCGTGGGAGCTCGGGCACCCGTACGAGAACGTGGTCGTCGAGACGTCGCTCGGCCCGGCGCCCGCGTGGCTGGTGCCCGCGGAGTCGCCGTCGGGCCGCTGGGTGATCCAGGTGCACGGCCGGGGCGCGACGCGTCACGAGGCCCTGCGCGCGGTCGAGCCCGCGCGGGAGGCGGGGTGGAACTCCCTGCTCATCTCCTATCGGAACGACGGCGAAGCGCCCGAGAGCGAGGATCGTCGCTATGGGCTCGGCGGAACGGAATGGGCCGACGTCGTCGCCGCAGTGCAGTTCGCGGTCGACCACGGGGCCCAGCACGTGGTGCTCATGGGGTGGTCGATGGGCGGATCGATCGTGTTGCAGGCGGTGCTCCGCTCCGCTGCGGTGCGCGAGCGGCTCGTCGGCATCATGCTCGACTCGCCGGCGATCGACTGGGTGGACATCCTCAGATTCCAAGGGCGGGCGTCGAGGCTGCCGAACGGCATGGCCGATGCGGTGGCGCGCGTTCTCGGCGGACCGTTCAGCGGCGGCCTGACGGGGCTCGCAGCCCCCATCACGTTCGCCGAGCTCGACCCGGTTGCCCGCGCCGAGGAGTTCGCGGTGCCGATCCTGCTCATGCACAGCGTCGACGACGGGCTCGTACCGATCGACGGTTCCCGACGATTCGCCGCCGCGCGGCCCGATCTCATCGAGTTCGAGGTCTTCGAGGGTGCGCGGCACACGAAGCTCTGGAATCACGACCCCGAGCGATGGACGAACCTCATCGCGGGCTGGCTCGCACGGCGCGCAGAGGGCGTCGAACGACTCGGCGACGAAGCGCAGATCGTCGGCTGAGGATCAGCCCGCGAGGCGCTGACGCAGCTGACGCTTGGTGCGGGCGAGCATCCCCGTCATGCCGCGGACCCGCAGTGGGGAGACGGCCTCGCCGAGTCCGAGCGACTGCGGGTAGTCGTCGGGGATCGCGAACACCTCGTCGACCGTGAGACCGTCGAGGCCCTGCGCGAGGATCGAGGCGAAGCCGCGCGTCGTCGGCGATTCGGCCGGCGCGGTCGCGTAGAGGTGCACGCGGCCTTCATCGACCTCGAGGAAGATGAAGACCGGGGACTGGCACTCCTCGACCCGCTCGAGCAGGTCGGGGTGGTCGGCGTATCGCGCCGGCAGGGCGGGCAGCTCGTTCGAGAACTCGAGCAGCAGCTGCAGGCGATCGCGCACGTCGAGCGCGAGGAAGTCCTCGCGGGTCTCGGCGAGTCGGGCGGGCAGGGTCGTGGCATCCATCGGTTCTATTGTCCCACTCCAGTCTGCGACCCCGCCCGCGCCGCCGCTCAGCGGCTCGGAACCTCGCCGCGCTCGGCGCCCGTGACGATCGGCACGCGCACGGCGCTGCCCCACTCGGTCCACGATCCGTCGTAGTTGCGCACGTTCTCGAAGCCGAGGAGGTGGGTGAGCACGAACCACGTGTGGCTGGAGCGCTCGCCGATGCGGCAGTACGCGATCACGTCGTCGCCGTCGGCGAGACCGACCTCGTCGCGGTAGATGGCATCGAGCTCTTCACGCGTCTTGAACGTGCCGTCGCCGGCGGCGGCACGAGCCCACGGAACGGATGCCGCGGTGGGGATGTGCCCGGCGCGCAGCGCGCTCTCTTCGGGGTAGGCGGGAGCGGTCGTGCGCTCCCCGTTGTACTCCTCGGGCGAGCGCACGTCGATGAGCGGATTGCCGAAGTGCGCGAGCACGTCGTCTTTGAACGCGCGGATGGCGGAGTCATCGCGCTTCACGACGGGGTATTCGACGGGTGTCGCCTGGGGGACGTCGGTCGTGATCTCGCGGCCCTCGGCGATCCACAGGTCGCGACCGCCGTCGAGGAGGCGCACGTCTTCGTGGCCGAAGAGCGTGAACACCCAGAGAGCGTACGCGGCCCACCAGTTGTTCTTGTCGCCGTAGATGACGACCGTCGAGTCTCGCGAGATGCCCTTCGAGCCGAGCAATGCGGCGAACTGCTCGTCGTCGACGTAGTCGCGGACGACGGGGTCGTTGAGGTCGGTGTGCCAGTCGATCTTCACCGCACCCGGGATGTGCCCGGTCTCGTAGAGGAGCACGTCTTCATCGGATTCGACCACGACGAGGCCGGGTTCACCGAGGTGTTCGGCGAGCCACTGGGTGGTGACGAGACGCTCCGGGTGGGCGTACTCGGCGAACTTCGCTGCGGAGTCGAACTCGGCGGACATGGGACCTCCTGGGATCGTCCGATCGGACGGGCTGTGCGGGGGAGCGGACTAGGCTGTTGACCTGTCCACCTCGAATCTACGCGGCGCGGCGGTCGAAGTCAGTACCCCCGTCATCCGGTGCAATACGGGAGCCACTCAAGCATGACCTCGGCATCGACCAACGTCCTCATCCGCCTCATCGAGCGAAATCCGTCGATCTCCGGTGCCGAGATCGCCTCCGAGCTGGTGCCGCCGCCGCAGTTCGAGCACGCGTCGTTCGAGTCCTATCGGCCCGACCCCGACTTCCCCTCCCAGCAGGAGGCGCTCGATCGGCTCGGCGAGTTCGCGGCCGTCTGGCGCGCGCAGCGGCCCGGCGGGTTCTTCTCGCGGAACCGCAAGCCCAAGGCGGAGCTGCCCGGCGTCTACCTCGACGGCGGATTCGGCGTGGGCAAGACCCACCTGCTCGCCGCGCTCTGGCACATCGCGCCAGGACCCAAGTACTTCGGCACCTTCATCGAGTACACGGCGCTCGTCGGCGCGCTCGGCTACGCGGCCGCGCTGAACCTGCTCAGGGGCGCGCGGCTCATCTGCATCGACGAGTTCGAGCTCGACGATCCGGGCGACACGATGCTCATGACCAGGTTCCTCGGCGAGCTCATGGCCGGCGGCACGCGAGTCGCGGCGACGTCGAACACGCCTCCGAACGCGCTCGGTGAGGGTCGCTTCGCGGCAGCCGACTTCCTGCGCGAGATCCATGCCCTCTCCGCGAACTTCCAGACGCACCGCATCGATGGCCTCGACTACCGGCGCCGCGACACCGAGGGGCACGCGGAGGCCCTTCCCGACACGGCCGACGTCACCCGCACCGCCGAGGCCCTCGCGTCACGCGGGCATCTCGTGTCGCTTGACGGGTTCGACGAGCTCATCGCACATCTCGCCACGGTGCATCCAGCGAAGTACATCAAGCTCATCGACGGCGTCGAGATCATCGCGCTCGAGGGCGTGCACGAACTGAACGACCAGAACGCCGCCCTGCGGCTCGTCGCGTTCATCGACCGCGTCTACGACGCCGAGGTGCCCATCGTCGCGAGCGGCATCCCCCTCGATGAGGTCTTCGACGGCGAGATGATGGCCGGCGGCTACCGCAAGAAGTACCTGCGCGCGATGTCGCGGATGATCGCGCTGACGACCGGCGAACTACCGCCGCACGACTGAATCACGGCTCGATTCACATCGAACGCCCCGCGATCCGAAACATGCTGTTTACATACCGCTCGTTTACGTAACGGCTCGGAAACGGAACGCGATCCGATCGGAAACCTCAGCTGGTGAAACTGGGGCCCACAGGATCCCCCTGATTTCCGAGAGAGGTTCGAGATGGATCAAGGCAACACAGCGTTCCTACTGATCATGGCGGCATTGGTGCTGCTCATGACTCCCGGGCTCGCGTTCTTCTACGGCGGACTCGTCAAGGCCAAGAGCGTCATCAGCATGATGATGATGAGCTTCGGCGCCATCGGCCTCATCGGAGTCCTCTGGGTGCTGTACGGCTACGCGATCGCGTTCCCGGGCGCGGAGGGCCTCGTTGCGCCCTGGTCCATCGACTGGTCGGCGCTCGGTCTGACCAGCCTTCTGGAAACTCCCGAAGACGCTGCCTACCCGCCGCTCGCGTTCGTGGCGTTCCAGGCGACCTTCGCGATCATCACGGTCGCGCTCATCTCGGGTGCGATCGCCGACCGTGCCAAGTTCGGCGCCTGGATGATCTTCGCGGGAGTGTGGGCGACGCTCGTCTACTTCCCCGTCGCGAGCTGGGTGTTCAACTTCGGCCTTGCAGATGACGGCAGCTTCGCCTACGGAGGCTGGATCACCTACGGGATGCAGGAGTTCTTCGGTGTCGGTGCGCTCGACTTCGCCGGTGGTACCGCGGTGCACATCAACGCCGGTGCTGCTGCACTCGCCCTGGCCCTCGTGCTCGGCAAGCGTGTCGGCTTCTCGAAGGGTGCACACGTTCCCCACAACCCGCCCTTCGTGCTCCTCGGCGCCGGCCTCCTCTGGTTCGGCTGGTTCGGCTTCAATGCGGGCTCCGAGCTCGCCGCTGACGGCGCCGCCGCGCTCGCGTGGATCAACACGCTGGCGGCACCGGCTGCGGCTCTGCTCGCCTGGCTCGTCGTGGAGAAGATCAGGGATGGCAAGCCGACCTCCGTCGGAGCCGCATCTGGCGCCGTCGCGGGTCTCGTCGCCATCACGCCGGCGTGTGCGTTCCTGACGCCGTTCTGGGCGATCGTGCTCGGTATCGTCGCTGGAGCCGTATGTGCCCTCGCGGTCGACCTGAAGTTCAAGCTCGGCTTCGACGACTCGCTCGACGTGGTCGGCATCCACCTCGTCGGCGGCCTCATCGGCACGCTCTACCTGGGCTTCTTCGCGAACGGCACCGGTCTCATCTACAGCGGCAACCTCACGCAGCTGCTCGTGCAGGCGATCGCGGCCTTCTCGGTCATGATCTACTCGTTCGTGCTCGCCTTGGTCATCGGGTTCGTCATCCAGAAGACGATCGGGTTCCGCGTGAAGAACGAGGACGAGATCGCCGGCATCGACACGGTCGTGCACGGCGAAGAGGGCTACAAGCTCGAGACCGTCTGATCGACCGCTTGGTCCCCCGGGGGACCCGAGGGCGGTGAGGAAGCGGCTGGTGTGCGGGTGTGTCGAACACCAGCCGCTTCCTCACCGCCCTCGGGCGTGTCATCAGCTCGTTGTCCCGAGGCGGTCGGCAGCAGGGTTCGACGGATGTCACGAGCCCCTCGTCCGTCGCGATCGACGAGCGCTCTCCGGGGCAGTCGGGCGCGTTCGCCACGGTCGAGATCGACCCGCGCCGACTCCGCGGAGTACGGCTCGCCTACGCACCGACTCGCGACGGCGATCCCGATCCCGGTGAGATCGTCTGGACGTGGGTGCCGTTCGAGGAGCGCGACGGCCGCGGCAAGGACCGCCCGGTTGTGATCGTCTCAGCGGCGGCGACTCCAGGCGGGGGATTCCTCGCCGTGCAGCTCACGAGCAAGCCGCACGACGGCGACCCCGACTTCGTCTCGCTCGGCGACGGCGCGTGGGATCTCGAGGGGCGGCCGAGCTGGGCCCGCATCGACCGAGTCTTCCGTGTGCACACCGACGGAATGCGCCGTGAGGCGGCCTCGCTCGATGCCGATCGCTTTCGGCTCCTGGCCGACGTGCTGCGCCGCCGCTACGGCTGGACCTGACGCCGTCGTCCACCTCCGCGAGCCGTCAGTGTCGCGGCGGGCGATGCAGTCCGAACGGCGATCCCTGATCGTCGCGGCAGAGCCGGAACTCGCCGTAGATCGCGACGGATTCCTCGTCGCCGGCATCAGCGATCGGCTCCGCCGTGCCGCCCAGGCGTTCGACCGCCGCGACCGCGGCCTCGAGGTCGTCCACACGGAAGAAGACGTACGGTGAGGCTCCTGCGTCGCCGCCGTGGACGCCCGCCGGTACACCGACTCCGCTGATGACATAGCCGTCGCCGCCCGGGCCGGGTTCGAACGACCACCCGAAGAGCTTCCCGTAGAACGATCGGGCCGTCATGGCATCCGTCGCCCCGAATTCGATGAACGACACTTCGCCGGCCATGGTGCCTCCTCGCGTCGATGCGATCCTCTGCGTCACGCTAGACGCCCGGAGGAGATGCCACAACGGGCGGAGCGGGCCGGAGATGGGGGAGAAACTGAAGAACGCCCCCAGCGGAGTGGGGGCGTACGTGGGCGATGCCGGGCTCGAACCGACGACCTCTTCCGTGTGAAGGAAGCGCGCTACCAGCTGCGCCAATCGCCCAAATGCTGCGGTTTCAGAACTCGTCATGACCGCGGATTCGATACTAGCCGACGCGACAGGCCGAATGCACATCGGGCGTGACCGCGGGACGCGTGGCCATCGACACGCCCGGGAAACGGGCCCCGAATCCGCGACTGACCGGGCGGAACCGGCCACACGGCCGCCTCGGTTTGTGAATCGATCGGGGAATCCGTTAGAGTCTCTCTGCACGCAGTAATGCGGGCAATGCGGATGTGGCGCAGTGGTAGCGCATCACCTTGCCAAGGTGAGGGTCGCGAGTTCGAATCTCGTCATCCGCTCTGATCAGGATCGGGCGAAAGCCCGATTCCTGTTCTTTTGGTGGTGAACCCATACACGGTGGATTGGCCGAGAGGCGAGGCAGCGGCCTGCAAAGCCGTATACACGGGTTCGAATCCCGTATCCACCTCCAAGCTGAGAACCCGTTCTCGACTTGGGCGATTGGCGCAGCGGTAGCGCGCTTCCCTGACACGGAAGAGGTCACTGGTTCGATCCCAGTATCGCCCACCACGAAGCCCCGGCTCTATGCCGGGGCTTTTCTTGTTCCTCCGTGACATCACGACGCGATCTCGAGCACCAACGACGGGTGGCTGATGCGGGTGCTGTACCAGGCAGGGGCCACGGCGGCGCCGCACTACAGTTGAAGGGTTCGTTTCGACTCACAGGGAGTGGTACACAGTGGCCGACGGCTTCGAGCTCTTCACCGATCGATCCGTTGTCGCGATGCGCGTCAACGGCGAGCTCAAGGACCTCGCGACGACGGTGACCGAGACCGATGTCGTAGAGCCCGTGACGATCGACTCGCCCGACGGCCTCGACATCCTCCGCCACTCCACTGCCCACGTTCTGGCGCAAGCCGTGCAGGCGGTCAATCCCGACGCGAAGCTCGGCATCGGCCCGCCCGTCACCGACGGCTTCTACTACGACTTCGACGTCACCGAGGCGTTCACGCCCGAAGACCTGAAGGCGCTCGACAAGGAGATGGCCCGAATCATCCGTGCCGGCCAGCGCTTCATGCGCAGGGTCGTGACGGATGACGCGGCGCGCGAGGAACTCGCGAGCGAGCCCTACAAGCTCGAGCTCATCGGGCTGAAGGGCGCAGCCGGACACGGCGAGTCGAGCGGCGACGACCACGAGTCGGTCGAGGTCGGCGCGGGCGAACTCACGATCTACGACAACGTCGACCCGAAGAGCGGCGAGACCGTCTGGAAAGACCTCTGCCGCGGCCCGCACCTGCCGAACACCCGCATGATCGGCAATGGCTGGTCGCTCACTCGCATCGCCGCCGCCTACTGGCGCGGGTCCGAGAAGAACCCGCAGCTGCAGCGCATCTACGGCACCGCGTGGCCGACGAAAGACGAGCTGCGCGCCTACCAGCACCGGCTCGAGGAGGCGGCGAAGCGCGACCACCGCAAGCTCGGGCGCGAACTCGACCTGTTCAGCTTCCCCGAGGAGATCGGCTCCGGGCTCTCGGTGTGGCACCCGCGCGGCGGCATCGTGCGCATGGAGATGGAGCAGCACGCGCGGCGTCGTCACATCGCCGACGGCTACACGTACGTCTACACGCCGCACATCTCGAAGGAGGATCTCTTCCTCCAGTCGAACCACCTCATCACCTACAAGGAGGGCATGTTCCCTCCCATCCGCATGGATGAGGAACGCGACGCCGACGGCAACGTCACGAAGCAGGGCCAGGACTACTACCTGAAGCCCATGAACTGCCCGATGCACATCCTCATCTACAAGGAGCGCGGCCGCAGCTACCGCGACCTGCCGATGCGGCTCGCTGAGAACGGCACCGTGTACCGGAACGAGCTCTCCGGCGCGCTGCACGGACTCACCCGGGTGCGCGGCTTCACGCAAGACGACTCGCACCTCTTCGTCACCCCGGATCAGCTCGAGGAGGAAGCCACCAAGGTCATCGCATTCGTCATCTCGATGCTGCGCGACTTCGGCCTCGACGATTTCGAACTCGAGCTCTCGATGCGCGATGACCAGAAAGACAAGTGGATCGGCTCCGAGGAGTTCTGGGAATACTCCACGAACGCGCTCCGCAACGTCGCCCGAGCGAGTGGGCTAAAGCTCACCGAGATGCCCGGCGAGGCGGCGTTCTACGGACCGAAGATCGACCTGAAGACACGTGACGCGATCGGCCGCACCTGGCAGCTCTCGACCGTGCAGGTCGATCCCAACCTGCCCGAGCGCTTCGAACTCGAGTTCACCGATCGCGACGGTCAGCGCAAACGCCCCATCATGATCCACCGGGCACTGTTCGGCTCGATCGAGCGGTTCTTCGCCATCCTTCTCGAGCACTACGCCGGAGCATTCCCGGTCTGGCTCGCTCCGGTGCAGGTCGTCGGCATTCCCGTCGCCGACGAGTACGCCGACTACCTCGGCGACATCATCGAGCAGCTGAAACGCGCCGGCGTGCGAGCGGAACTCGACACGAGCGACGATCGCATGCAGAAGAAGATCCGCACGCACACCACGCAGAAGATTCCGTTCCAGCTCATCGCGGGCGAGAACGATCGCGCGGGTGAGACGGTCAGCTTCCGATTCCGCGACGGCAGCCAGGAGAATGGCGTGCCGATCCCCGAAGCGGTCTCGCTCATCCTCCTCGCCATCGACGATCGCCGACAGGTGACCACGAGGGACGACTTGTTCGCATGACGGCCTACCAGCCCGACGAGTTCGATGGCGTGCCGACGGATGCCGCGGCCGATCTCGCCGGCGTGCCCGATGCGTTCCAGCGCCTCTGGACGCCGCACCGGCTCGTCTACATCCAGCACGGGCAGCAGCCCGACGAGCACGCCTGTCCGTTCTGCCGCGCGCCCGAGATGAGCGACGAGCAATCGCTCATCGTCGCTCGAGGCGAGCACGCCTACGTCCTGCTGAACCTCTACCCGTACAACAGTGGTCACCTGCTCGTGTGCCCGTACCGCCACGTCGCGACGTACGACGAGGCGACGCCCGACGAGATCGCCGAGATCGGCGAGCTCACGCAGATCGCGATGCGGGTCGTGAAGCAGGTCTCGCACTGCGACGGGTTCAACATCGGCATGAACCAGGGCCGCATCGCCGGAGCCGGCATCGCCGAACACCTGCACCAGCACCTCGTGCCGCGCTGGGCGCTCGACTCGAACTTCTTCCCGATCATCGCCGGCACGAAGGCGCTGCCGCGCCTCCTCGGCGAGGTGCGGCAGGAGATCGCCGACGCCTGGCCGGCCTGAACCAGCGCGAGCGCGGTGTGGACGCCACGTCCAACGAGCGCTCCCGCGCACTCCACCGCGGCAGAGACCGCATCCATTCCGAAGACTAGGATTGACCTCATGACCGAGAGCTCCGTTCCCGCGCCCGTCGGCACGTCACTGACCGGCTCGAGCCGTGTCAAGCGCGGCCTCGCCGAGATGCTGAAGGGCGGCGTCATCATGGACGTCGTCACCGCCGAGCAGGCGCGCATCGCCGAAGACGCCGGCGCCGTCGCCGTGATGGCCCTCGAGCGCGTTCCCGCCGACATCCGCGCCCAGGGCGGCGTGGCCCGCATGAGCGACCCCGATCTCATCGAGGCGATCATCGCCGAGGTCTCGATCCCCGTCATGGCGAAGGCCCGCATCGGGCACTTCGTCGAGGCGCAGGTGCTGCAGGCGCTCGACGTCGACTACATCGACGAGTCCGAGGTGCTCTCACCGGCCGACTACGTCAACCACATCGACAAGTGGGCGTTCAACACCCCGTTCGTGTGCGGTGCCACGAACCTCGGCGAAGCGCTCCGCCGCATCAACGAGGGTGCCGCGATGATCCGTTCCAAGGGCGAGGCCGGCACCGGCGACGTGTCCGAGGCGACGAAGCACATCCGCAAGATCAGCTCCGAGATCAACCAGCTGAAGTCCATGACCCGCGACGAGCTGTACGTCGCCGCGAAAGAGTTGCAGGCGCCCTACGAGCTCGTGCTCGAGGTGGCAGAGACCGGCAAGCTGCCGGTCGTGCTCTTCGTGGCGGGCGGCGTCGCCACTCCGGCGGATGCCGCGATGATGATGCAGCTCGGCGCCGACGGCGTGTTCGTGGGCTCCGGCATCTTCAAGTCGGGCAACCCCGAGGCTCGGGCCGCGGCCGTGGTCAAGGCGACCACCTTCTACGACGACCCTTCGGTCATCGCCGACGTGTCGCGTGGCCTCGGCGAGGCGATGGTCGGCATCAACGTCGGCGACCTCGCGGCCCCGCACCGCCTCGCAGAGCGCGGCTGGTGACGACAAACCTCCGCAGCGAATCGATCGCGCCCGACGATGCGGTCCACACGGGACCGCGCGTCGGCGTGCTCGCCCTGCAGGGCGATTTCCGTGAGCACGCACATGTGCTCGGACGGCTCGGCGCGCACGTGTCGCTCGTGCGACGCCCCGAGGAGCTCGACGCCGTCGACGGCCTCGTGATCCCGGGCGGCGAGTCGAGTGTCATGGACAAGCTGTCGCGCACGTTCGGACTCGCCGAGCCGCTGAAGGAGGCCATCGCCGGTGGGATGCCGGTCTACGGCACCTGTGCCGGCCTCATCATGCTCGCCGACACGCTGCTCGACGCGATCGCCGGCCAGCAGAGCCTCGGCGGGCTCGACGTCGTGGTGCGCCGCAATGCCTTCGGTTCGCAGAACCAATCGTTCGAGACCGACCTCGAGGTCCCCGCGCTCGGCGAGCCGCCCGTGCACGCCGTATTCATCCGCGGCCCGGTCGTCGAGTCGGTCGGTCCGGCCGCGACGCCGCTCGCCTCGCTCGCCGATGGGCGCGTCGTGGCGGTCGAGCAGGGCAACCTCCTCGGCACGAGCTTCCACCCCGAGATCACGGGGGAGTACCGCTTCCACGAGTACTTCCTGGCGAAGGTCGCAGCCCGGGTCACTCGATGAGTGCGTAGGCCGAGTGCTGAAGCAGGATCGTCGTTCGTCCGATGCTCAGCATGGATCGGAGCCTACACTCGCCCCATGACGCAGTACATCGCCCTGCTCCGCGGCGTGAACGTCGGGGGCATCACCGTGAAGTCCGCCGAGCTGCGGAGCCTCTTCGAGGAACTCGGCTTCGAAGAGGTGCGCACCGTGCTCGCGAGCGGCAACGTCGTGTTCGAGAACTCGACGCGCACGGCCCGCAGCACAGTGAAGCGGCGCATCGAGGACGCGCTGCGCGACCGGTTCGAGTACGACGCGTGGATCATCCTCGTGACGCGGTCCGAGTTGCAACGGGCAATCGACGGGTTCCCGTTCGATGCCGACGACCCTGCGCGACAGCCGTGGGTGATCTTCGCGTCGGAGTCCGCAGTTGTCGACGAGCTCATGCGCTTCGCCGTCGACGCCGATCCCGAGGTCGATCCGCTCGCACGCGGCGACGGCGTCGTCTACTGGAACCCGGTGAAGGGCACGACCGTCGACACCCCGTTCGCGAAGCTGCTCGCGAAGCCGAAGTTCAAACCGCTGACCACGAATCGCAACCTCAGGACATTGCTGAAGATCCTCGGCTGAGGTGGATCAGGGAATGCCCGGATCCGGGAGCCGGGTTTCCACGGGTGCGGCGCCGCGCGGCATCCGCTTGAATACGTGCCATGACCACCCGACTCCCAAGTTCCGGCGCGCCCGGGCCCGGCGACGCCGCCGCTACGACCTGCCGCAGCGACGAGATCGTGCTCATCCACCGGCTCCTGCGCCGCCTGTTGGGCGAGGCGCCAGGCCTCGTGCGCGACGTCGCGCCCGGTGACGAGAAGCGCGTCGCGTTCCTCGCGGACCACCTGCGCTCGCTGGTAGCGCTCCTGCACATGCACCACCACGCCGAGGACGAGTTCTTCTGGGACCGGATGACCGAGCGGGCGCCGGCCTGCGGCGTGCACGTGGCGGTCATGCGACGGCAGCACCGGGCTGTGTCCGATCAGCTCGACGAGATCGAGGTGCTCCTGGACGAATGGGTGTCCGACACGAGTGCCGCGAAGCTCGCCGACGCGCTCGACGCGGTCGACCGCACTCTCTCCGAGCACCTCGTCGACGAGGAGCGCGACGCATTCCCGGTACTCGATGCCGTGCTGTCCGACGCCGAGTGGGACGAGATCTCCGAGCACGCCCAGCGCGAGAAGCCCCCGCTTCCGCTGTTCCTGCTGCTCGGGCTGCTGATGGAGAGCGTCCCCGAGGCCGATCGTGCGGCGTGGATGGCCCGCGAGCTGCCCGCGCCCATGCGCCTGGCGTACCGCCTCGTCGGTCGTCGCCAGTACGAGCGGGGGATGCGTCGACTCCATCCCGAGCGCGGGGCGTCGTCGACAACCGCTTGACGTCGGATCTCGCCCGCCGTGGCGCTGGCGTCGGCGTCGTGAAGTCGACCGAGGCCAAGCGTCGCCTCGTGACTCTGCGCGGCTTCCGCTCGTCGACTCGGCGCAGTGCGAGCGCTGCAATAGAATGGTGCCTCGGCGGATGCACCCGCCGCGCAGCGATTCAGGAGCGACATGTCCGGGCATTCCAAGTGGGCGACGACGAAGCACAAGAAGGCGATCATCGACTCGCGCCGTGCGAAGTCGTTCGCGAAGCTCATCAAGAACATCGAGGTCGCTGCGAAGATGGGCGGCGCCGACCTCTCGGGCAACCCCACCCTCGTCGACGCCGTGCAGAAGGCGAAGAAGACCTCCGTCCCGAACGACAACATCGACCGGGCGATCAAGCGCGGCGCCGGCCTGACCGGTGAGTCGATCGAGTACATCACGATCATGTACGAGGGCTACGGGCCCAACGGCGTCGCCCTCCTCATCGAGTGCCTCACCGACAACCGGAATCGCGCCGCCGCCGAGGTGCGCACGCTCATGTCGCGCAATGGCGGCACCATGGCCGACCCCGGCTCGGTCGCCTACAACTTCGCCCGCAAGGGCGTGATCGTCGTCGCCAAGACCGATGGCCTGACCGAAGACGACGTGCTCGGCGCGGTGCTCGACGCCGGCGCCGAAGAGGTCACCGACGAGGGCGAGACCTTCGAGGTCGTCACCGAGGCATCCGACATGGTCGCCGCACGAACGGCGCTACAGGAGGCCGGCATCGACTACGACTCGGCGGATGCCGCGTTCGTGCCCTCGCTCAAGGTCGAGATCGACGCCGAGACGGCCCGCAAGGTGTTCCGCCTCATCGATGCGCTCGAAGACAGCGACGACGTGCAGAACATCTACAGCAACTTCGACCTGACCCCCGAGGTGCAGGCCGAACTCGAGGCGGAGTAGCGCATCGCCGTGCGCGTGCTCGGCATCGACCCCGGCTTGACGCGATGCGGCGTCGGCATCGTCGATGTGGAGCCGAACCGCACGGCACGGCTCGTCGACGTCGTCGTGCTCCGTTCGCCTCCCGACCTCCCGATCGAGCAGCGTCTCGCGCGCATCGCCGACGGCATCGAGGCGATCATCGAGGAGCACCGGCCGCACGCGGTCGCCCTCGAGCGGGTCTTCGCCCGTAGTGACGTCTCGACGATCATGGGCACGGCGCAGATCTCGGGCGTCGCGATGCTCATCGCCGCGCGGAGGGCGCTTCCGGTCGCCCTGCACACCCCCAGCGAGGTGAAGGCCGCGATCACCGGATACGGCCGGGCTGACAAGAAACAGGTCGGCGCGATGGTCGCCCGCATCCTCGGGCTCGACGAGGTGCCGAAGCCCGCGGATGCCGCCGACGCACTCGCACTCGCGATCTGCCACGCCTGGCGCACCGGCGGTGTCGCGGGCGCCGCCGTTCGCGACGGCCGCGCCGGACTCGTCGAGGGCGCAGGCCTCACGCCGGCACAGCGTGCATGGATCGCCGCCGAGCGCTCCGCCGCCGTGTCGGGGGCGGCCCGTAGGCTGAAGGAGTGATCTCCTCTCTTCGCGGCCGCGTGCTCACCGCAGCCGGCAGCTCGGTCGTGATCGAGGTCGGCGGCGTGGGATTCCACGTCAACACCACTCCCGCTCTCGCGCTCGCGAGCCGTGAGGGCCACGAGCTCGCCGTGCACACGACGCTCGTCGTCCGAGAGGACTCGCTGACATTGTTCGGCTTCGCCTCGCGGGCCGAGCTCGACGTCTTCGACCTGCTCATCGGCGTCACGGGCGTCGGCCCGAAATCCGCACTCGGCGTGCTCTCGGCGCTCTCACCCGACCAGGTCGCGCTCGCCGTCCAGCGCGACGACGACGCCGTCTTCCGCAAGGTGAGCGGCATCGGCCCGAAGACGGCCAAGCTCATCACCGTGTCGCTCGCCGGCAAGCTCGTCGCGACCGCCCCGCCCGCTGCGTCCACGGTCGTCACCGGCGGCGTCGCCGAGAGCGTGCTCGCAGCGCTCACCGGGCTCGGCTGGTCGGAGCGGGTCGCTGCCGAGGCGGTCGAGGAGACCATCGGCGCGGCATCCGACACCGAAGCGGCCTCCGTGCCCACACTTCTGCGGTTGACGCTCTCGCGGCTCGGCCCTGCGCAGCACTCGGGCAGGTCTCGATGAGCATGAGTGGGATGAACGAGGGCGACCTCGACCTCACCGACCCCGTGCTCTCGTCCGAGGCCGAGCTCGCGTTCGAAGGCGCGCTCCGCCCCAAGAGCCTCGAGGAGTTCGTCGGCCAGACCCGGGTGCGTGGGCAGTTGCAGCTGCTCCTCACCGCGGCCACGATGCAGCAGCGCACGCCCGACCACATCCTGCTGGCCGGTCCGCCGGGGCTCGGCAAGACGACGCTCGCGATGATCGTCGCGTACGAGGGCGGGCGCCCGCTGCGAATGTCGAGCGGTCCGGCGATCCAGCACGCGGGCGACCTCGCGGCAATCCTCAGCTCGCTCGTGCCGGGCGAAGTGCTCTTCATCGACGAGGTCCACCGCATGGCGCGGTCGGCCGAAGAGATGCTCTACCTGGCCATGGAGGACTTCCGCATCGACATCATGGTCGGCAAGGGAGCCGGGGCGACCTCGGTGCCACTCGACCTCGCGCCATTCACGCTCGTCGGTGCCACGACCCGCTCCGGACTCCTCCCCAATCCGCTGCGCGACCGGTTCGGCTTCACGGCGCACCTCGAGTTCTATGACGAAGCCGAGCTCGAACAGGTGCTCGTGCGCGCGGCGACGATGCTCGGGCTCGATGTCGATCGCGAAGCGCTCGCCGAGATCGCCGGCCGCTGCCGTGGCACACCTCGCATTGCGAACCGGCTGCTGCGGCGGGTGCGCGACTACGCCCTCGTGCACGGTGGCCGCGCCGACCTCGGTGCGGTGCGTGCCGCGCTCGACCTCTACGACGTCGACCCGCTCGGCCTCGACCGCCTCGACCGCGCCGTCATGGAGACGATCCTCACGAGGTTCGGCGGAGGGCCGGTGGGCCTCAACACGCTCGCCGTGTCGGTCGGTGAGGAGTCCGAGACCATCGAGGCGGTCGTCGAGCCGTTCCTCGTGCGCATCGGTCTCATCACGCGCACGCCCCGCGGGCGAATGGCGACACCTTCGGCCTGGCGGCACTTCGGCATCCCCGAGGTCGGAGCCACCCTCGCCATCGATGACCTATAATCCTTTGAGGCGAAGCCCTCGCCGCCAATGACTTCGTGCGGTCGCCGCACACCGGAAGGTTCCTCCCCTCATGCCGTTCGATCCCTTCACTCTCATCATGCTCGCCGTCCTGGCGGTGCTGATCTTCTTCATGTTCCGCAACTCGCGCAAGCGTCAGGCCGAGGCCCGCAACCTGCAGGCGAAGGTGCAGCCGGGAGCGAAGGTCATGACCAACTTCGGCGTGTTCGGCACCATCCTCTCGATCGACGAAGAAGAGAACCAGGTGCTGCTCGAGACGTCGCCCGGCACCGTGCTCACGGTGCACCGCCAGACCGTCGCACGCGTGGTGGAGCCCGAGGCCGCTGTCGTCGCCGACGACGAGCCGGCGGTGCTCGAAAACGGTGAGCCCGCGTTCGGTGAGCGCGTCGACGACGCGGCCGACGAGAAGCCCGACACCAAGAAGTCGGAAGACTAAGCTCCCAACCCCGAGGCTCGGCTCGCGCGTCGTCGCGCGGGCTCCTGCAGAGAAAGCAGAAACGTGGCTGCACCATCGAAGCGGTCATCCCGCCCGACGCCTGTCCGGAAGGCCTGGCGTTCGCTCACCTGGCTGGGCGTCATCATCGCCTTGCTCTTCGGCATCAACGCGGCCGGAGTGATCTGGGGCGACGGGTCATGGTCGCCGAAGCTCGCCCTCGACCTCGAGGGCGGCACCCAGATCATCCTCGCGCCCAAGGTCGAGAGCGGTGAGACCGTCTCGCAGGAGCAGCTCGACCAGGCCGTCTCGATCATCCGCCAGCGCGTCGACGCCTCCGGTGTGGCCGAGGCCGAGATCAACACCGAGGGCTCGAACGTCGTCGTTCGCATCCCCGGGGAGCTCGACGACCAGACCCGGGCCCGCATCGAGCAGTCGGCGAAGCTCGAACTGCGCGCCGTGCTCCTCGCGGATGTCGCCACGAACGAGTCGATCGATCCGAGTGCGAGCCCCGAGCCCACCGACGGCGCGGCCGAGGAGCTCGAGTCGACGCCGACGGCGGAGCCCACCGACGGCAGCGACCTCGCGTGGATCACTCCAGCACTGCAAGACCAGTTCGACAGCTTCAATTGCTCGACGATGGATGAAGCATCCACGAATGTCGCGCCGACCGACGAGCCGCTCGTGACCTGCGACGTCGCACGCAGCGCGAAGTACCTCCTCGGACCCGTCGAGGCGAGCGGCGAGAACATCGTCGACGCGACGAACGGCACCGTGTCGACCCAGACGGGCGCTTCGACCGGCCAGTGGGCGGTCAACATCGTCTTCGACGCCAAGGGCACCGAGGACTTCGCCAAGGTCAGCACCCGACTCTTCGGCCTGCAGGGCGAAGGCGCCTCGCCGCGCGACCAGTTCGCGTTCGTGCTCGACGGAGCCGTGCTCACGGCACCTCAGATGAACGGTGCGATCACCGACGGGCGACCGCAGATCACGGGCAGCTTCACGCAGGAGTCGTCGAAGGCGCTGGCCGACCAGTTGAAGTTCGGCGCCTTGCCGATCAGCTTCACGGTGCAGTCGTCCGATACCATCTCGGCCACGCTCGGCACGTCGCAGCTGCAGAGCGGCCTCGTCGCGGGCCTGATCGGCCTGATCCTCGTGGTCATCTACACGCTCTTCCAGTACCGCCTGCTCGGCACGGTGACCATCGCGTCGCTCATCATCGCCGGCATCATCACCTATCTCCTGATCACGATCCTGTCGTGGCGTCAGGGCTATCGACTCTCGCTCGCCGGCATCGCCGGACTGATCGTCGCGATCGGATTCACGGCCGACTCGTTCATCGTCTACTTCGAACGTGTGAGAGACGAGCTTCGCGACGGCAGACCCATCGTCGGCGCCGTCGAAGCCGGCTGGAAGCGCGCCTTCCGCACGGTGCTCGCGTCGAAGGGCGTGAACCTCCTCGCGGCAGTCGTGCTCTTCATCCTCGCGGTCGGCAACGTGAAGGGCTTCGCCTACACGCTCGGACTCACGACGATCATCGACGTCCTCGTCGTGATCCTCTTCACCCACCCCATGCTGCAGCTGCTCGCGCAGACGAGGTTCTTCTCGAGCGGTCACCCGTGGTCCGGACTCGATCCGAACGCCCTCGGCGCGGTTTACCGTGGCCGTGCTGAGTTCCGCAAGCCCGTCGCGGTCGCACCGCGAAAGGTGGCGTCGAGCTCGAAGGAGGCGCAGCGCCGCCAGACCATCGCCGAGCGCAAGGCCGCATCCGTCGGTGCCGGCTCTACGTCGAACGACGGGAAGGAGTCCTGATGGCCAGTCGCCTCACGACCTTCGGCAACGACCTCTACACGGGCAAGCGCTCGTTCAACTTCGTCGGCGGACGCAAGAAGTGGTACGCGATCGCCGGGGTGCTGATCATCCTCTCGGTGCTCGTGCCGGTGGTGAGCGGATTCAACTTCGGCATCGAGTTCCGCGGCGGTTCGCAGTTCCAGATCTCCGGTGTTACGGATGCCGCTCCTGAGCCCGCGATCGAAGCGGTCGCCGAGATCGTGCCCGACACGGCGGCGAAGGTCACCATCGTCGGCTCCGAGGGCGTGCGCGTGCAGACTGACCAGCTTGCGCAAGACGACTCTCGAGCGGTCAGCTCGGCACTCGCCGAGGCCTACGGCGTAGCCGAGTCAGAGGTCACGTCCTCCTTCATCGGACCGAGCTGGGGTGCGGATGTCACCCGGCAGGCAGTCGTCGGCCTCGTCGCGTTCCTGTTGCTCGCCTTCGTCATCATGGCGCTCTACTTCCGCACGTGGAAGATGTCGGTTGCCGCGATGCTCGCATTGGTCGGCGACCTCGTGGTCACGGTCGGCGTCTATGCCGCGGTCGGGTTCGAGATCACCCCCGCAGCCATGATCGGCGTCCTGACGATCCTCAGCTACTCGCTGTACGACACGGTCGTCGTGTTCGACAAGATCCGCGAGAACACGGCAGAGGACGGCACCGAATCGCGTCGCACGTTCGCCGAGTCGGTGAACCTCGCGGTGAACCAGACGCTCGTTCGTTCCATCAACACGAGTATCGTGGCGGCTCTGCCGGTCGCGGCGATCCTGTTCATCGGCGCTGGAGTGCTCGGGGCTGACACGCTCCGCGACATCTCGCTCGCACTGCTCATCGGCATCATCGTGGGCACGTGGTCGACGGTCTTCATCGCCGCTCCGCTCTACTCGCAATTGCGCGAGGGTGAGGCCGCGATCAGCCGCCACGACCAGAAGGTGCTGAAGGAGCGCGAGCGCGCGACCTCCGCGAATGCCGACCTCGAGGCGTTGCCTGCCACATGATGTTCGCGTCAGGCGTCAGCCTGCCGGCGGGGGCGGCACTCCGGAACGGCGATAATTGAGTTCTGGAGGTGCTGAGCGATGACGGAGACCGGGGTCAACTCGACGGCATCGCTGCGCCGTCTGGTGCCACGCATCTTCTCGAAGGCGCAGCCCTCCGGGGCCGTCGACACGCTGCTGCGTACCGTGCGGATGCATCACCCGAAAGCCGACATCTCGCTCGTCGAGCGCGCCTATACCGTGGCGGAGCGCGCGCACGAGGGCCAGAAGCGCAAGAGTGGTGAGCCCTACATCACGCATCCCGTCGCGGTCGCGCAGATCCTCGCCGACCTCGGCATCGGGTCGAAGACCATCGCTGCGGCGCTGCTGCACGACACTGTGGAAGACACGTCGTACACGCTCGATCAGGTGCGGGCCGACTTCGGCGACGAGATCGCGATGCTCGTCGACGGCGTCACGAAGCTCGACAAGGTCAAGTACGGCGACTCCACGCAGGCGGAGACCGTTCGCAAGATGATCGTCGCGATGTCGAAGGACATCCGCGTGCTCATCATCAAGCTCGCCGACCGACTGCACAACGCCCGCACCTGGGGATTCGTCCCGGCGGAGTCCGCGGCGCGCAAGGCCACCGAGACGCTCGAGATCTATGCGCCGCTCGCGCACCGGCTCGGTATCCAGGCCATCAAGCTCGAGCTCGAAGACCTCTCGTTCGCGGTGCTGTACCCCAAGCTCTACGCCGAGATCGAGAGCCTCGTGAAGCAGCGCACCCCGCAGCGCGAGGAGTTCGTGCAGAACGTCATCGACCTCGTGAACGACGACCTGAAGAGCGCGAAGATCCGTGGCAAGGTCGTGGGGCGCCCGAAGCAGTACTACTCGATCTACCAGAAGATGATCGTGCGCGGCCGGGACTTCGATGAGATCTACGACCTCGTCGGCATCCGCGTGCTCGTCAACTCGGTGCGTGACTGCTATGCCGTGCTCGGTGCGATCCATGCACGATGGACCCCGCTGCCGGGTCGTTTCAAGGACTACATCGCCACACCGAAGTTCAACCTGTACCAGTCGCTGCACACGACTGTCATCGGCCCCAAGGGTCGCGCGGTCGAAATCCAGATCCGAACGCACGACATGCACCAGCGCGCCGAGTTCGGCGTCGCGGCGCACTGGAAGTACAAGGAGCGGCTCGCCGCGGGCCGTACCGCCGACAAGCAGACGGGCGGCCAGAGCGAGACCGACATGGCCTGGCTCGCGCACATCTCCGATTGGCAGGCCGAGACCGCCGATCCGGGGGAGTTCCTCGACTCGCTGCGGTTCGAGATCGGCGCCAAGGAGGTCTACGTCTTCACGCCGAAGGGCCGCGTGATCGGCCTTCCCGCCGGCTCCACTCCTGTCGACTTCGCCTACGCGGTGCACACCGAGGTCGGGCACCGCACGATGGGCGCGAAGGTCAACGGCCGGCTCGTGCCGCTCGAGAGCGAGCTGTCGAGCGGCGACGTCGTCGAGGTGTTCACGTCGAAGAACCCCGACTCGGGCCCCAGCAAGGACTGGCTGGGCTTCGTGAAGAGCCCGCGTGCCCGGAACAAGATCCGCCAGTGGTTCACGAAGGAACGACGCGACGAGGCGATCGAGCAGGGCCGCGATGCGATCGCACGTGCCATGCGCAAGCAGAACCTGCCGCTGCAGAAGCTGATGAGCCAGGAGTCGTTCGCCGAGGTTGCAGCACAGCTGCACTACGACGACGTCTCGTCGCTGTATGCCGCGGTCGGCGAGGGGCACGTCTCGACCCAGTCGGTGCTCGAAAAGGTCGTCGCGCTCGTGCGCGACGTCGATGAAGGCGACGAACCCGACCTGCCGATCCCGGTGCGCTCGCGCCCGCTGCCACGCAGCTCGGACTCGGGTGTGCTCGTGCGCGGAGCTCCCGACATCCTCGTGAAGCTCGCGCGTTGTTGCACACCGGTTCCCGGTGACGCCATCGTCGGCTTCATCACGAGAGGCTCGGGCGTCTCGGTGCACCAGGCGAACTGCCACAACGTGCAGTCGTTGATGCGCGAGCCCGAGCGCATGATCGACGTGGAGTGGGCGCCGAGCTCGAAGAGCATCTTCCTCGTGCACATCCAGATCGAAGCCCTCGATCGTGCCGGATTGCTGTCGGATGTCACGCGCGTGCTCTCGGAACACCACGTCAACATCCTCTCGGCGAACGTCTCCACCTCGACCGATCGCCTGGCGATCAGCAGATTCGTCTTCGAGATGGGCGACACGACGCACCTCGATCGCGTGCTCAACGCCGTGCGCCGCATCGATGCGGTCTACGACGTCTATCGGGTGAGCGACGGCTGAGCCTGCCGCACTGACCCGGCGAGCCGTGCACGGTCGAGGCGTTCGAGCGCGCGCAGCTTGTGCGGCATCCGCCGGGCCTCGTCGAATCGCAGCTGCACCTCATCGGCAAGGCCCGGGCGGTCGGCGAAGAGCGCCGCGACCACGGATTCGGACTCGTCGTCGGTGAGCGCGGACTCGCGCAAGAGGTCGAATGCGGTGCGGGCGACGGACGTGCAGCGGGAGGCGCCGAAGTCGACGATGTCGGCCTCGTCGATCGTGACCTCGCGAACGATCGACCGATGATCGCTGATGACCGCGATCCTCGACCGGTGCGGCACGCAGAACTGCGCGATCGCCGGAGGAGCATGCAGCGCGCCGTAGACCCAGGCGGCCGACAGGCGCTCGATCACGAGTGCCCGGGGTGAGCGAAGCGCTACGACGGCCGCGCGAAGGGAGGGAAGGTCGGGTTCGTCGATCGGGCTCCAGCCGTCGTCGATCGCGACGAGCTCGCCGTCGATGCGCGCCGCGCAGAGTTCGGCGAGGGGGAGATCATCGGTGCCGAGCACCGCGGGGAGTCGAGCCATGGAGCCCATGGTGCGGCAATCCGGCCAGCAGAATGCCGTTGAGCCCTGAACTGTGGACAACCGAGAGTCGCGGCGTGACGCCGCGGCAGAGTCAGCGGCGCCGAGCGGCTTGCGGTGCGCCGCTCGGCGCTCGGAGGTCGGACGTGAACCGCCCGCGGCGAATCAGCCGCCGACGGCCTTCAGCCATGCGCGTCGAGCCTCGAGCGCCTCGCGGGCGGTGGCCGCCGCTTTCGCGTCACCCGATGCCTCAGCGGCGGCGAGTTCGTCTTCGAGCTTGGCGATGGCGTCTTGGAGCTGGCCGAGCATGCCCTCGGATCGAGCCTTCTTCTCGGGATCTTCGCGCTGCCAGTGCTCGTCTTCGAGCGACCGCACGTGCGTCTCGACCTTGCGGAGTCGGTCTTCGACGACGCGGATCTGGTCGCGGGGGACCTTTCCGATCTCGTCCCATGCGCGCTGGAGGCGGTTCAGGGACGAACGCGCCTGCTTCGGGTCGCGCTCGGTGAGGAGCTTCTCGGCCTCATCGAGCAGCGCGAGCTTCTCGGTGAGGTTCGCCTGGTAGGCCTCGTCCTCTTGAGCGTCGATCTCGGCCTTGGCCTGGAAGAGCACGTCGCCGGCTGCCTTGAACTTCGCCCACAGCGTGTCGTCGAGCTTCTTGCCGGCGCGGCCCGCGAGCTTCCACTCGTCGAGCAGGCTGCGGTAGTCGGCCACGGCGTCGGCGCCACGGGGCGCGAGGGCCTCGGCACGCTCGATGAGCTGCTGCTTGCGCGACCGCACGTCGCGATGGGCGGCGTCGAGTTCGGCGAAGAACGCCTTGCGGTGCTGCTCGATCGTCGATCGCGCGGTGCGGAAGCGCTTCCAGAGTTCGTTGGCCTCGTTCTTCGGCAGGCGGGGACCATCTTGCTGCTGGCGTTGCCACGTCGCGAAGAGCTCGTCGAGCTCGGCGGTGGCCTGCTTCCACTGCGTCTTGGCGGGATCTTGCGCGGCCAGCGCCTCGGCCTGCTCGACGACCTTGGTGCGCTCGGCGATCGCCTCGGCCACCGCGGCCTTCGCCTCAGCCTGCTGCTGCTCGGTGAGCTCCTGTGCGGTGCCGGAGAGCGCCTCGAGGCGGCGCGCGAGTGCCTCGAGGTCGCCGACGGCTTTGGCCTCGGCCACCGACTCGCGCAGCTTCGTCACGGCCTTCGCGACATCCGCGGCCGGAGCGCCCCTGCGAACGCGCTGCTCGAGCAGGGTCACCTGTCCGGCGAGATCGGCGTACTTGCGCTCGAAGTACGCCATGGCCTCCTCAGCCGAGCCGTCGGGATATTGACCGACGGCACGCTCGCCCTCGTTCGTCCGCACGAAGACGGTGCCCGTCTCGTCGACGCGGCCCCACGGTTGCTGCTCTGATTCGGACACGGCCTCACCTTGTCATAGGTCGGGTGCCGCCCGGGGGCGGCGTTGCGGCATCAAGCCTATTGCACCGCTCACAGGCGGCGCGGATCGTCACTCGATCGTGAACCCGCTGATCGTGACGGGCACCGCGGGGGCGCCGTCGCTCTGGCCGTCGGCCGTGCCGGCGTCGGTGATGCCCGCTCGGAGCGCGCCGAGCCCGCTCGTGACGCGACCGACGACGGTGTACCCGCCGGCCTCATCGGCCGTGAGGGTCGTGTCTTCGTAGACGATGAAGAACTGGCTGCCCTGGCTGTAGGCGTTCTGCTGCTGGCGGGCGATCGCGATCGTGCCGGCGGGGTACTGGTTGTCGGCGGGCGCGTTCTCGATGGGGCCGTAGCTGTAGCCGGGACCACCGCTGCCATCGCCGACCGGGTCACCGCACTGGAGCACCCAGATGTTGTCTTTCGTCAGGCGGTGGCAGCCGAGCCCGTTGTAGAAGCCCGCCTGGATCAGGTTGATCTCGCTCGAGGCGGCCTGCGGCGCGGCGGCACCGTCGAGCTCGATCCCGAGTGGGATGTCGTTGAGCGTGAGCGTGCCGGTCCAGGTGCGTCCTTCTGCGAGGTCGGCGGAGGGCACGTCGCCATGGTTCTCGCCGGGAGGCGTGGACGGCGCGGGCGTCTCGGTCGCCGCCGGCTCGGTCGCGCCCGGTCCGCCGCTGAAGTAGAAGAGCTGCGCGCCCGTCGCGAGGGCGAGCACGACGACGAGCGCGAGGCTCGCGATGACGTTGTCGCGAGTGCGGCGGCGCTGCTTTCGGACGTGCACTTCCTGCCGGGCCTGGTAGGTGCGCAGGCGCGCTCGTTCTTCACGCGCCTGTCGGTCGTTCGATGCCACGCATGCTCCTTCTCGGGACTCCTGCGTGCCGACTCTACGCAAGCCCCGGTGTGCGCACCAATCGCCGACCCGCCGGCACCCTCGAACCTCGACGTTGCGCGGCTTCCACGCACCGGGTTTCCATGTCGGATGCCGCGACTACGCTGAGAAGCATGGTGGACTCCGGCCCGGGCCTGCGCTCCGGCGCTACCCCCCTCGCGGTGCGCATGCGACCGACGAGCCTCGACGAGGTCGCCGGCCAGCGACACCTCCTCACCCCGGGTTCGCCGCTCGTGGCACTCGCCGGCGACCGCTCGGGCGAGTCCGGCTCCGTCTCCGTCATCCTGTGGGGGCCGCCCGGAACGGGCAAGACCACGCTCGCGCAGGCGATCGCGCGCTCATCGGGGCGTAAATTCGTCGAGCTCTCGGCCGTGAGCGCCGGAGTGCGCGACGTCCGCCAGGTGATGGAGGAGGCGCGAGCGAGCCGCGATCTGTACGGGCTCTCCACGGTGCTCTTCCTCGACGAGATCCACCGCTTCACGAAGGCCCAGCAAGACGCCCTGCTGCCGGGAGTCGAGAACGGTTGGGTCATCCTCGTCGCCGCGACCACCGAGAATCCGTCGTTCTCGGTCATCTCGCCGCTCCTGTCGCGTTCGCTCCTGCTCACGCTCGAACTCCTCACCGACGACGACCTCGGCGTGCTCGTCGACCGCGCGGTCGAAGATCCGCGTGGGCTGGCAGGCAGGTTCGAGCTCGATGCCGAGGCACGTGCCGCGATCATCCGGCTCGCCTCGGGCGACGCCCGCCGCGCGCTCACGGCCCTCGAGGCGGCATCCGTGGCGGCCGCGCAGTCCACGCCGGCGGCCGAAGACGAATCGTCGGCGACCGACGACGCCGAGACGGATGCCGCAGCACCCGCGAAGCCCGTCATCACCGCCGACATCGTGGCGCGCGCCGTCGACCGCGCGCTGCTCCGCTACGACCGCAACGGCGACGAGCACTACGACGTGATCAGCGCGTTCATCAAGTCGGTGCGGGGGAGCGACGTCGACGCGTCCCTGCACTACCTCGCCCGCATGATCGAGGCGGGCGAAGATCCACGGTTCATCGCGCGGCGCATCATCGTGCTCGCCTCCGAAGACATCGGCCTCGCCGATCCGAGTGCGCTCGGCGTCGCGGTGGCAGCAGCCGATGCCGTGCAGTACATCGGCATGCCCGAGGGCCGCATCCCACTTGCGCAAGCGGTCGTGCACCTGGCGACGGCGCCGAAGTCGAACGCCGCCTATATGGGCATCGACCGAGCCATCGCCGACGTGCGCGAGGGCAAGGCGGGGCGTGTGCCCAAGCACCTCCGCGACGCGCACTATCCCGGCGCCAAGCGGCTCGGGCACGGCAAGGGCTATCGGTATCCGCACGACGATGCGATCGGCGTCGTTGCGCAGGAGTACCTGCCCGAGTCGCTCCGCGGCGCGGTGTACTACGAGCCGACCGAGCACGGCAACGAGCGCGACGTCTCGGCCCGTCTCGCGAAGATCAGGCGCATCGTGCGCGGCGAGCGCTGATACTGGCGATGGCGCGTGGGCAACGGGCCTTCGGCGTGATAGCATATCCGTTGGCCTGAAGCCTGATTCTCGCGTGCGGCTGCGCGGTTTCCACGGTGAAGGGGCGAGACCTGTAGCCGGTCTGCCCGTGGCGAACCCCTCTGACAAGACTTCCGGCGCCCAGCGCGCCTGGAACCAACCGTTTGAGATTCTTCCGAAAGGACATTCGTGTCGAACCAGTCACGCAGCAAGACCCGCCTCTCCCGCGCACTCGGCGTCGCCCTGACCCCGAAGGCCGCCCGCTACATGGAGAAGCGTCCCTACGCTCCCGGTGAGCACGGCCGCACCAAGCGCAAGACCGACTCCGACTACGCCGTGCGTCTGCGCGAGAAGCAGCGTCTTCGCGCCCAGTACGGCATCCGCGAGAAGCAGCTTCGCATCGCGTTCAACGAGGCCCGCCGCACCGAGGGCCTGACGGGTGAGAACCTCGTCGAGCTGCTCGAGATGCGCCTCGACGCGCTCGTGCTCCGCGCCGGCTTCGCCCGCACCATCACGCAGGCTCGCCAGTTCGTGGTGCACCGCCACATCCTCGTCGACGGCCAGCTCGTCGACCGTCCCTCGTTCCGCGTGAAGCCGGGTCAGCTCGTGCACGTCAAGGCACGCAGCGAGGGCACCGAGCCCTTCCAGGTCGCGGCCGCAGGCGGTCACGTCGACCTGCTCCCGCGTGTGCCGGGTTACCTCGAGGTCGAGCTCGACAAGCTCCAGGCCCGCCTCCTGCGTCGCCCGAAGCGCGCCGAGGTCCCCGTCACGTGTGACGTGCAGCTCGTCGTGGAGTACTACGCCGCTCGCTGACGCAACGGCATCAGAACAGGGGTCGCGGGGTTTCCCGCGGCCCCTGTTCCGTCTTCGGCGCCCGCATTGCGCGCCACTAGACTGGTTCGAGGCGTGCCGAGCGCACCGCATCGGCGAGAGATCGAGCAGGGAGCATTCCGTGAAGAGCATTCTGTGGTTCACCGCCGGCGTTGCAGCCGGGTTCGTCGTCGCGCACCAGATGAACCAGACCAAGCAGGGTCAGGACTTCTTCTCATCCATCGACGCGAAGGCCCGTGCATTCGGCAATGCCATCGCCGAGGGGTACCACGCCCGCGACGCCGAGCTGCGAGCCGAATCGGGCGACGCAGTCCCGGGTCGCTGAGCGCCCGACCACGTTGAGGCCCGGATGACCCGGGCGTGATCCAGAACGGAACCATGCAGACTGCCGACATCCGCCAGCGTTGGCTGGACTTCTTCGCCGAGCGCGGACACGCCGTCGTGCCCTCGGCCTCGCTCGTCTCCGACGACCCGACGCTGCTCTTCACGGTCGCCGGAATGGTGCCGTTCGTGCCGTACCTCACGGGGTTGGTTCCGGCGCCGTACCCGCGGGCCACGAGCGTGCAGAAGTGCATCCGCACGAACGACATCGAGGAAGTCGGCAAGACCCCGCGACACGGCACGTTCTTCCAGATGAACGGCAACTTCTCGTTCGGCGACTACTTCAAGGAAGGCGCCATCGGCATGGCGTGGGAGCTGCTCACCACTCCCGAGGCCGATGGCGGGTACGGCTTCGACCCGAACGACCTCTGGGTCACCGTCTACAAAGACGACGACGAGGCGATCGAGCTCTGGAAGCAGATCGCCGGCCTGCCCGAGGAGCGCATCCAGCGCCTCGACAAAGACACGAACTACTGGCACACCGGCCAGCCCGGCCCTGCCGGCCCGTGCTCGGAGATCTTCTTCGATCGCGGCCCCGCGTATGGTGCCGACGGCGGCCCGGCCACCGATGACGACCGCTATGTCGAGATCTGGAACCTCGTGTTCATGCAGTACCTCATCGACGACGTGAAGTCGAAGACCGACTTCCGCATCGTCAGGGAGCTGCCGAAGAAGAACATCGACACCGGCATGGGCCTCGAGCGCGTCGCGTTCATCAAGCAGGGCGTCGAGAACATGTACGAGATCGACCAGGTGCGTCCCGTGCTCGATCGCGCAGCGGAGCTCTCGGGGCGTCGGTACGGAGCCGATCACGACGACGATGTGCGAATGCGCATCATCGCCGACCACATCCGCTCCGCGCTCATGCTCATGAGCGATGGCGTGAGCCCGTCGAACGAGGGGCGCGGCTACATCCTCCGCAGGCTCCTGCGTCGCAGCATCCGTGCCATGCGCCTCCTCGGAGTGGAGGGTCCGACGTTCCGCGAGCTGTTCGCGGCATCGCGTGACGCGATGAAGGCGGCCTACCCCGAGGTCGCGACCGACTACACGCACATCGAGCAGCTTGCGCTCGGCGAAGAGGAGACGTTCCTCCGCACGCTCACCGCGGGCACGGGCATCCTCGACCTCGCCGTCGAGAAGACCAAGCGCGCTGGCAGCGCGGAGCTCGCCGGCGACACCGCCTTCCTCCTGCACGACACCTACGGGTTCCCGATCGAGCTGACGCTCGAGATGGCCGAGGAAGCCGGCCTCGCGGTCGATCGAGGGGCGTTCGACTCGCTCATGACCGACCAGCGCAGCCGTGCGAAGGCCGACGCGAAGTCGAAGAAGAAGGTGCTCGCCGACCTCTCCGTGTACGCGGACTTCCGCGCCAAGGGCGAGACGATCTTCACCGGATACTCCGACCTGACCACGCAGTCCAGCGTGCTCGGGCTCCTCGTCGACGGCCGGCCCGTCTCTCGAGCGAGTGCGGGGCAGACGGCCGAGGTGATCCTCGCCGAGACCTCGCTCTATGCCGAGTCCGGCGGTCAGGCGCCCGATCAGGGCCGCATCGTCGGCGACGGGTTCGAGCTCGAGGTGCTCGACGTGCAGAAGCCGATCAAGGGCCTCATCAGCCACACCGTGAAGGTCAGCCTCGGCGAGGTCGGCGTGGGAGTGCCCGCGACGACGCTCGTCGACGAGCAATACCGGCGGGGCGCCACCCAGGCGCACTCCGGCACGCACATCGTGCACGCGGCCCTCCGCCAGGTGCTCGGGCCGAACGCACACCAGTCGGGATCGTTCAACAAGGCGGGCTACCTGCGCCTCGACTACGGCTGGAACTCGGCACTCTCGTCCGAGACCCGCAGCGAGATCGAGGAGATCTCCAACGCCGCGATTCGCGACAACCTCGAGGTCCGCACCCGCGAGATGCCGCTCGACGAGGCGAAGTCCCTCGGCGCGATGGCGCTCTTCGGCGAGAAGTACGGCGACGTCGTACGTGTCGTCGACATCGGCGGGCCATGGTCGCGAGAGCTGTGCGCCGGCACGCACGTGTCGACGAGTGCCGAGATCGGCATGATCAACATCGTCGGCGAGTCATCCGTCGGCGCTTCGAACCGTCGAGTCGAATCGCTCGTCGGGCTCGAGGCGTTCCGCAGGTTCGCCGCCGAGCGAGCGCTCGTCTCCGAGCTCACCTCGACCCTGAAGACGCGGCCCGAGCAACTCGTCGACCGCGTCGGCGAGCTCGTCTCGAGCCTGAAGGCAGCCGAGAAGCGCATCCAGGCCTTCGAGTCGAAGGCGCTGAACGACCGGGTGCCGGCACTTGCGGCGAAAGCCGTGCGCACGGGCGACGTGCTCCTCGTGGCGGAATCGGTCGGGACGCTCGGCTCGGGCGACGAGCTTCGCTCCCTGGCCCTCTCCGTGCGAGCCCAGCTCGGCGCCGTGGCATCCGTCGTGGCACTGGCCGGCGAGGTGGGCGGCAAGCCGCTCGCGATCGTGGCGACGTCGCCCGCGGCTCGAGACGCCGGCGCGAACGCCGGCGCTCTCGCGAAGGCGATGGCCGCGGTGCTCGGCGGCGGTGGCGGCGGCAAGCCCGACCTCGCACAGGGCGGGGGCAACGACGTGTCGGCGATCCCTGCAGCGCTCGACGCCGTACGACGAGAGCTCGGCCGGTAGACACGATGCGACTGGGCGTGCGGCTCGGCATCGATGTGGGGCGAGCGCGCATCGGTGTCGCGCGTTGCGATGCCGGGGCGCTCCTCGCCGTGCCTGTGGAGACGGTTCCGCGCGCGCCCGATGGCGACGCCGACATCCGCCGCGTGCTCGAGCTCACGGAGGAGTTCGGCGCTTTCGAACTCGTGGTGGGGCATCCGCTCTCGTTGTCGGGTGCGGCGACCGCATCGACCGACGATGCCGTCGCCTTCGCCGAGCGTCTGGCACGTGCCGGGGCATCCGTGCGACTCGTCGATGAGCGGCTCTCCACCGTGAGCGCCCAGCAGGCGCTTCGGGCCTCGGGGCGGTCGAGTCGCACCCAACGTCCAGTCATCGACCAAGTTGCAGCCGTTATCATTCTGCAACACGCCATCGACACGGAGCGGGCGTCGGGCGTGGAGCCCGGCCGGATGCTCACGACAGACGAAGGGTCGTCCCCCCTGTGACCCACCTTCCTCCTGCCTCGCCGGCCGGCGGATCCGAGCGCCCCCCGATGACCCGCCGCGAGGCCCGGGAGGCCGAGCAGCGCAGGGCCGCCCTGCTGCAGCGGGAGCAGCAGGAGCAGGAGCAGCAGCAGGGAGCCGGCCGGTCGTCGACGACGCCGCCACATGCGCAGCACCCGCCCGAGCAGCAGATGGCCCAAGAGGCCGCCGAGCGACAGCAGGCGTCCCACGCGCTGTCCGATGACCGACGTACGCCACAGTGGCCGGCCGAGCAGCAGGCCGCTTCGCAATGGCAGGCCGGCCAGCAGGGCATCCCACCACAACAGACGGCGCACGAGGCCCCGTTCCAGTGGCAGCTCGATCCCCCCGATTCGCAGCCGCAGGAGCATGAGGAGGACATCCTTCTGCCATGGGGCGAGGAGCCACAGCCGCGGTCAGGCGACCCCGACGACGAGCCCACCTCGCGTCGATTGAGCCGTTCGGAGCGGCGCGCCCTCAAGCACGGGGGGTATCACGACGACGACAAGCCCCGCAGGAAGGGACCTTGGGGGTGCCTGGTCGGACTCCTCGTCGTCGTCGCACTCGCCGTGGGCGCGTTCTTCTTCCTCCAGGGCCCGATCAACGCGCTCATCGAGCGATTCACTCCCGCCGAGGACTACACGGGAGCCGGCACCGGCGAGGTGATCTTCATGATCCACGAAGGCGACACCGGCGCCGATATCGCCGAGAACCTCGTCGACGAGGGAGTCACCGCCTCCTACGACGCCTTCTACGACCTGCTGCTCGAGCAGTCGCCCGATCCCGAGTTCCATCCGGGCGCGTACCAGCTGGCCGAGCAGATGAGCGCCCAGGCAGCGCTCGACGCGCTCCTCGACCCGACGAAGAAGCTCGAGAACACGTTCGTCATCCAAGAGGGGATGTGGGCGAAGAACGCCCTCGCCGAGGCGGCGGCCGTCTCCGAGATCCCGATCGAGGAGCTGCAGGCCGCGGCCGCCGACCTGCGGGCGCTCAGCCTGCCTCCCGAGGCGACGAGCGTCGAGGGATTCCTGTTCCCCGCCACGTACACCGTCGCTCCGGGCATGACGGCCCCCGACCTCGTGAAGACGCTCGTCGATCGCTCGTTCCAGGCGCTCGACGCTGCAGGGGTCGCGCCGCAGGACCGATGGCGCACCGTCGTGAAGGCCTCGCTCATCGAGCGTGAGGCAGGGCTCCGCGACGACTACTACAAGGTGTCGCGGGTCATCGAGAACCGGCTGAACCCCGAGCTCTTCGAGAGCGGCCTCCTGCAGTTCGACTCGACCGTGCACTACGGCGTCGGCGACGACTCCGTCGTCACGACGACCGATGCCCAGCGCTCCGACCCGGCGAACCCCTACAACACCTACGTGCATCCGGGTCTGCCGCCCGGTCCGATCGGCAACCCAGGCGATCTCGCGATCGACGCGGCGATCAATCCGGCCGACGGACCGTGGCTGTACTTCGTGACGGTCGACCTCGACTCCGGTGAGACGGTGTTCTCGTCGACGATCGAGGAGCACGAGGCCGCCGTCGTGCGGTTCCGCGCCTGGCTCGACGAGCACCCCGAGTACGGGGACTGACGCGATGCGCCGACTCGCGGTGCTCGGTTCGCCGATCGCCCACTCGAAGAGCCCGGGACTCCACCGCGCCGCCTACCGGCTGCTCGGCCTCGATTGGGAGTATTCCGCGATCGAGATGCGCGGCGATGGCCTCGCCGCATTCATCCAGGGACTGGATGACTCGTGGCGGGGGCTCTCGCTCACGATGCCGCTCAAGCAGGACGTGCTTCCGCTGCTCGACGACGTCGAGGAGCTCGCGGTGCTCGCCGGCGCAGCGAACACCGTGCTCTTCGAGGACGGCAGGCGGCGCGGATTCAACACCGACGTCGCTGGCATCGTGCGCGCGCTCGGTGAGGCAGGTGTCGCCCGCGTGCATCACGGGGTCGTGATCGGCGGCGGCGCTACCGCCGCGTCCGCACTCGTCGCGATGGCCGAGCTGGGCGCAGCGCACGTGCGGGTGCTCGTGCGACGGCGGGGCGCCGCCGCGGAGCTGATCGGGCTCGGCTCGCGACTGGGCCTCGTGGTCGACGAGGCACGCATCGACGAGCTCGCGCTGGCGCGCGAGGCGGAGCTCGTCGTGAGCACCGTTCCCGGTGGCACGGACCTCGGCGTCGCAGTATCCGACACCCTTGTCCACACCGCGGCCCTGCTCGACGTCGCATACGACCCGTGGCCGTCGCCGCTCGCCGCCGGCTGGATCGCCGCGGGCGGCACGGTCGTGCACGGACTCGGGATGCTGCTGCACCAAGCGCTCATCCAGGTGCGGATCTTCGTTCACGGCGATCCACTCGCGCCGCTTCCCGACGAAGACGCCGTGCTCGCCGTCATGCGCGAAACCCTGTAGCGCGGCTGTGGAAGGATAGAGGGCATGCTCCGTTGGCTCACTGCCGGAGAGTCGCACGGTCCTGAGCTCGTCGCGATCCTCGAGGGTCTTCCCGCCGGTATCCCCGTCTCGCTCGACGATATTCGCGCCGACCTCGCGCGCCGCAAGCTCGGCTACGGCCGGGGCGCGCGCATGAAGTTCGAGCAGGACGAATTGTCCATCTCGGGTGGGGTGCGCCACGGGCTCAGCCTCGGCAGCCCGATCGCCCTGCGCATCGGCAATACCGAATGGCCCAAATGGTCTGAGGTGATGAGCCCCGAGCCGGTCGATCCCGACTCGCTCGGCCGCGGCCGCGGCGCCCCGCTGACCCGGCCCCGACCCGGGCACGCCGATCTCGTCGGCATGCAGAAGTACGGCTTCGACGAGGCGCGCCCTGTGCTCGAGCGAGCCAGCGCACGCGAGACTGCCGCCCGCGTCGCCCTCGGCGCCGTCGCTCGATCGTTCCTCGCCGAGCTCGGCGTGCGCCTCGTGGCGCACACGCTCGCGATCGGCCCCGTGCGCGTTCCCGAGGGCCGGCCGCTGCCGCTGCCCGACGATGTCGATCAGCTCGACGCCGACCCGCTGCGGTGCTTCGACCCCGAGACCTCCGCGGCGATGGTCGCCGAGGTCGACGCGGCGCACAAAGACGGCGACACCCTCGGCGGCGTCGTCGAGGTGCTCGCGTACGGCGTCCCGCCCGGACTCGGCTCCTACGTGCACTGGGACCGCCGACTCGACGCGCAACTCGCGGCGGCACTCATGGGCATTCAGGCGATCAAGGGCGTCGAGGTCGGCGACGGATTCCTCACCACGACGCGTCGCGGCTCGGTGGCGCACGACGAGCTCCACCAGGGCGAGGGTCGAATCCTGCGCGGCAGCGACCGTGCCGGTGGCACGGAGGGCGGCATGAGCACCGGCACCGTGCTGCGGGTGCGCGCCGGCATGAAGCCCATCGCGACCGTTCCGCACGCACTGCCCACAGTCGACGTCGCCACGGGCGAGCCCGCCGTGGCGCACCACCAGCGTTCCGACGTCGTCGCAGTGCCGGCGGCCGGGGTCGTGGCCGAGGCCATGGTCGCCCTGACCCTCGCGAACGCGATGCTCGAGAAGTTCGGCGGCGACTCCGTGGCGGAGACGCGACGCAACCTCGACGCCTACCTCGCGGCGATCCCGGCGACGCTCCGCACCGCGGGCGCCTCGGAGACCGCCGCGGCCGATCGTGCCTGACGAGCGCCGCACGGGCCTGCCGATCGTGCTCATCGGCCCGATGGGTGCCGGCAAGTCACGCGTGGGCCAACGGCTCGCCTCGGCCGTCGACGCCCCCTTCATCGACACCGACGTCCGGATCACCGAGCGCTACGGCCCGATCGACGAGATCTTCGCTCGCGAGGGCGAGGAGTACTTCCGCATCATCGAGCGCGAGATCGTCGCCGACGCGCTGCGGGAGGAGTCCGTGATCTCGCTCGGCGGGGGCGCCGTGCTGCACCCCGAGACGCAGGCCGACCTCGAAGACCTGCCGGTCGTATGGCTGCAGGTCTCGGCCGAGGCGGTCGCACCGCGACTCTCGGGCAGCACCAGACCGCTCCTCGCCGAAGGCGGCATCGGCGCGTGGAAGGCGATCCTCGAGTCGCGCCGGCCCGTGTATGAGGCGCTCGCCGACCTGCGCATCGACACCTCGCGTCGCTCGGTCGCGCGGATCGTCGAGGAGATCACCGAGTGGTTCGGAGGAGCACGATGACGGCGAGCGAGACGCGAACGACGATCCACGTCGGGGGCGACGACGGGTACGACGTCGTGATCGGGCGAGCGGTGCTCGCCGAGCTCCCCGAAGTGCTCGGCACGGCGCCGAAGAAGGTGCTCGTGGTGCATCCGTCCACCCTCGGCGCTCGCGCCGCGGCCTTGCGCGAAGAACTGCAGGGCCGATACGAGGTGCTGCTCGCCGAAGTGCCCGACGCCGAGGCGGCCAAGCGCGTCGAGGTCGCCGCGTTCTGCTGGCAGGTGCTCGGCCAGGCCGACTTCACGCGCAGCGACGCCGTCATCGGTCTCGGCGGCGGCGCGATCACCGATCTCGCCGGCTTCGTCGCCGCCACATGGCTGCGGGGCGTGCGAGTCGTCCAGGTGCCCACGACAGTGCTCGGAATGGTCGACGCCTCGGTCGGCGGCAAGACCGGCATCAACACGAACGAGGGCAAGAACCTCGTGGGCGTGTTCCACGCGCCCGCGGCGGTGCTCTGCGACCTCGACCTGCTCGACACGCTCCCGAAGAACGAGATCCTGGCCGGATTCGCCGAGATCGTGAAGGCTGGGTTCATTCGCTACCCCGAGATCCTCGACGTGATCGAGGCCGACCCCGAGGCGGCGACCGACCCGGCGACGCCCGAGTTCCGTCGCGTCGTCGAGCTCGCCATCCGCATGAAGGCCGAGGTCGTGAGCGAGGACTTCACCGAGCAGGGCCTGCGCGAGATCCTGAACTACGGCCACACGCTCGGGCATGCGATCGAGCACGCCGAGCGCTACCAGTGGCGCCACGGCGCGGCGGTCGCGGTCGGCATGATGTTCGCCGCCGAGCTCGGTCGGCTGAGCGGACGCCTCTCCGACGAGGTCGTCGATCGGCATCGCCGCGTGCTCGAGCTGCTGAGCCTGCCGACGACGTACCCGGCAGGCCGGTGGAACACGCTGCTCGCCACCATGCAGCGCGACAAGAAGGCCCGCGGGGGAGCACTGCGGTTCATCGTGCTCGACGATATCGCGCGGCCCACGGTGCTGCACGCTCCCGACCAGTCGCTGCTCTTCGCCGCGTACCAGGAGATCGGCTCCTGACACGGAGCGAGGGTGGGGATGCCACGGCATCCCCACCCTCGCTCCGCGATGCGGTGCTCAGTCGATGGCAGCGACCGCGACGTCGGGATTGTCGCTGAACAGTCCGTCGAGGCCTGCCTCCACGAAGACCCGGATCTCGCCGGCGAGGTCGCCGATCCCGGCGGGGTCGGCGCTCGAGCGGAACTCGGCCGGAAGGAAGGCGTTCTCGCGTCGGAAGGTCCAGCCGTGCACGTCGAGCCCGGCCGCGTGCGCGTCGGCGATGACCGGGGTCGGCGTGCCGAGCGTGCCGTCGGCCTTGCGGGGGATCGCGACGCTCTTCTCGATGCCGATGCCGTCGGCGTAGCCCGCGATCTCGGCGAGCCCTGCCGGGGTCACGAGGTCGGCGTACGTACGCGCATCGCCGGCGGCGGTGAAGTCGTACGGCCGGCCGCTCGAGCTGATGAGCTGGGCGAGAGCGACCTCGGTCAGGCCGTCGAGCTCCTTGAGGTTCGCGACCTCGAAGCTCTGCACGATGACCGGGGCGTCGGCGTCGTCGACGCCGTTCCGCGCGAGCTGGGCGACGAGCGGCTCCTCGAGCGAGAGTCCGATCGAGTCGAAGTACGTCGGGTGCTTCGTCTCGGGGTACACGCCGATGGGCTCACCCTGGCAGCTCACGGAGTGCCGTGCGAGGTCGATGACCTCGTCGAGCGTCGGCACCTGGTAGAGGCCGTTGAACGCGGTGTTCTGCGGACGAATCTGGGGAAGCCGCTCGATCGCGCGGAGGGTCTTCAGCTCGGCGAGCGTGAAGTCCTCGGTGAACCAGCCCGTGACCGTGGCGCCGTCGATCGTCTTCGTGGCCTTGCGGGCGGCGAACTCGGTGCGGGCCGCGACATCCGTCGTGCCGCTGATCTCGTTCTCGTGGCGGGCGACGAGGACGCCGTCTTTCGTCGCGACCACGTCGGGCTCGATGAAGTCCGCGCACTGCGTGATCGCCGTCTCATAGGCGGCGAGCGTGTGCTCGGGGCGGTAGCCGCTCGCGCCCCGGTGGCTCACGACCGTGATGTCCGAGGAGGGCACCCGTTCCTTCTCGAGGTCGATGAGGTCGAACTCGGTGTCATCCGGCGTGCCCGTGATGCGTGCGTCATTGCCCGGGTAGTTGTTGTCGTTGCCGATGAGGAGGCGCCCGTCGCGGAGCCGCACGACCGTCTCGAACGACTGCACGGGCAGCGAGAACACCTCGCCCGTCCCGTAGCCGTCGCCCGCGCCGAGGAGGTCGGGGTTGGCGATGCGCAGCGCGTCGAGCACGAGCGACTTCTCGACGTAGCCCTCGTGGTCGGTGCGCGAGAGGTCGATCTCGTAGACGCGCTTGGTGACCGCCTGCTCGCCCTCGAAGTCGTCGCGCTCGACGAGGAGCAGCACGTCATTGCGCACGGTGAACGCGTCACCGACGACGTTCGCGTCCTGGTCGGCCTGGTAGTTCCACGTGCGCCCGGTGTAGGCGCCGGTGGTCGTGTCGAACTCGAGGATCTCGCGGCGCCGGAGGTCGGGGTCGTCGGCGTATGCGCCCTCCAGCACCGGGTAGAGGTGTCGACCGCTGGTCGATCCCGCGAGTGCCTCGAACCCGCGGCTCGCGCGCACCCGGGGCGTCTCGCCGGCCGCGAGATAGGGGTTCTGGGGCGACTTTGCGCCGCCCGGCAGCGGGACCGGCTTCTCGAGGAGCGTGCCGTCGGCGCCGAAGTGCAGGAGGAACGGGCCGAACTCCTCGCCGACCCAGAACGAGCCGTCCTTCGCCTGCACGATCGACTCGATGTCGAAGTCCGCTCCCGTGAGCAGACGCTCGGGGGTCGACTCGTTCACGATCGGGAAGTCGAGCACGTGGTTCGCGTCGTTGTAGGAGATGAAGCGCTCGATCGTGATGTCACCCGCGCCGCCGTCGGCCGTCTCCCAGTCGGGGCGCACGAGGTAGTTGCGCAGCAGGAAGTCGGCCGAGTTCGCCTTCGAGCCGAAGCCGTTGTCGGGCTGGGCCCAGAAGGTGCCATCGCCGTTGTCGATCATCGCGGAGAATCCGGGCACGACCTGACCGGCGAACGGGCCGGTGCGGCCGTTCGCGGCCGAGGCCAGCGCACCGGACGGCGGCCCCGCCTCGAGGTGATCCGCCGACAACGTCGCGCGGGCGACGAGCGTCGGCTCGACGATCTTGGCCGAAGGGCCCTGCGGCTCGCCGTTGCCGGCCGCGATCGCGGGAGAGGGGATGAGGATGACGGCCGCGGTGGCGGCCGCCGCGGCCAGGGCGAGGAAGCGCGTCTGCGCGCGAGCTGAGCGATGTGGCATGCACGCAACACAATCGGGCGGAGCGCACGTTGGAGTGGCCGCCGGAAATCTCGATGCCGACCAGTCGGTGAACACGGGGTGGTTGCGCCGAGAGAGGCGCAACCCGCTGTCACCCTCCCGTTCACTGGTGGATAGGCTTGCCGCGTGACTTCCACCATCCTCGTCCTCAACGGACCGAACCTCGGCCGGCTCGGCACGCGCGAGCCCGAGGTGTATGGCAGCGAGACGCTCGCCGACATCGAGGCGTCGCTCGCGGCATCCGTGCCCGACGGGGTGTCGATCGACCTCCGGCAGACCGATGACGAGGCCGAGCTCATCGCGTGGATCCACCACGCCGTCGACGAGCGAGTGCCGGTCGTGCTGAATCCGGCTGCCTTTACTCATTACAGCTACGCGCTTCGGGATGCCGCCGCGCAGCTCAGGCAAGCGGGCGTGCCGCTCGTCGAAGTGCACCTCTCGAACCCGCACACGCGCGAGACCTTCCGGCACACGAGTGTCATCTCGGGGGTCGCGACTGGCGTCATCGCGGGCTTCGGATCCGACTCCTACCGGCTGGCCGTCGATTGGATCCTGCGGCACGCGTGAGCCGGGATTCTGCCGCGCGCCCGGCGGGGGTGCCCTGCATTGGCGCCGTCCAACGGCAGCGACTACACTCGACCGACTGAACTCTGTGTTCCGGCCGACTCCGGCCGAGCAATTTCGCAACTGAACGGATCACATTCGCATGGCAAGCACCGCTGACATCAAGAACGGCGTCGTCCTGAACATCGACGGCCAGCTCTGGAGCGTCATCGAGTTCCAGCACGTCAAGCCCGGCAAGGGCGGTGCGTTCGTCCGGACGAAGCTGAAGAACGTGGTCTCGGGCAAGACCGTCGACCGCACCTACAACGCGGGCACGAAGATCGACGTCGAGAACGTCGACCGCCGCGACTTCACCTACCTCTACAACGACGGCGAAGCCTTCGTCTTCATGGACGCGAGCGACTACGACCAGCTCACGGTGCCCGCCACGGTCGTCGGCGACGCTGCGAACTTCATGCTCGAGAACCAGTCCGTCACGATCGCCCTGAACAACGGCAATCCGCTCTACGTCGAGCTCCCGGCATCCGTCGTGCTCGAGATCACCTACACCGAGCCCGGCCTGCAGGGCGACCGGTCCACCGGCGGAACGAAGCCGGCGACCGTCGAGACCGGCTATGAGATCCAGGTTCCGCTCTTCCTCGAGACCGGCACCAAGGTCAAGGTCGACACTCGAACCGGTGACTACCTCGGCCGCGTGAACGACTAGTGAGCGCTCGCACCAAGGCGCGCAAGCGCGCGCTCGACATGCTGTACTCGGCCGACATGCGGCAGGTGCCGGTCGAGCAGATGCTCGTCGTCGAGGCGGAGAAGGCCGTCAACGAGCCCGAGCGCGCGGCTTCGTGGCTCTACGCGCGCGAGATCGTCGACGGCATCGTCGACCACCGCGCCGAGATCGACGAGCTCATCGAGACCCACTCACGCGGGTGGACCCTCGACCGCATGCCGGCGGTCGACCGGGCGCTCCTGCGCATCGGGGTCTGGGAGATCCTCTACAACGACGCGGTGCCCGACCCCGTCGCGATCTCCGAAGCCGTGGAAGCGGCGACCGTGCTCTCGACCGACGACTCGGCCGGCTTCGTGAACGGCCTGCTCGCGGCGATCTCGCACTCCAAGGGGTAGGTCGAAGCACCCCCGACGACGAGACGGAGGGTGTGCTCGACGACCTCCCGGGGGCCGTCGTGCTCGGCGAGACGGGCGGCGAGTCGCTGCGCGTTCGTGCGGTAGGAGGCATCCGTCGATACGCGTCGCCAGGCCCGCAGCACGGCCAGTGCCGACGGACGGCCGGTGCGGAGGTCGACGCCCGCGCCCGCCCACGCGACCGGCACAGCGGATGCCTCGACGTCGCGCCACCGCGTCGAGAGTCCCAGTGCTGGCCTGCCACCTGACCCAGTGCTTACCCCTGTGCAGGTTGGGTGACAGCCCTCGCCGGATTCCCGCGTTCACCCGGATCACGCGGCCGGTCGCGGCCGATTCACTGGTTGACGGTGCCGAACACGGCATCCCAACACAACCCGTGAACCGCTCTGGAAGGAGCACCCGACCATGTCGTCCATCTCCGCCCCGACTCCCGGCCTGCAGCCCGTCGGTACCCGTCCCGCCCCCATCGGCCGGATCGCTCTGCTCGAGCGCGTCCACTCGGCCGAGGCCATGCTGAAGTCGCTGCTCGAGCGCTGGAGCGCTCACGCGCTGCGCATCGCCCTCGGCACGGTGTTCGTCGTCTTCGGCGTGCTCAAGTTCTTCCCCGGAGTCAGCCCGGTCGAGTCGCTCGTGACCGCGACCTGGGGAGTGCTCACCTTCGGCATCGTCGGCGGGCAGCTCGCCCTCGTGCTGACGGCGGCCATCGAGACCGTCGCCGGCCTCGCACTCATCTCGGGCGTCTTCGCGCGTTTCGGTCTCGTGATGCTCGCCGTCGCGTTCGTCGGCATCTTCTCGCCGCTCGTGTTCTTCCCGGCGGAGCTGTTCGCCGACGGGGGACCGACGCTGCTCGGACAGTACGTGCTGAAGAACATCGTGCTCGTCGCGGCGGCGCTCGTCGTCGCCTCGCGCGTGCTCCACGGACCGTCGCGATCGTCACGTCCGTCGCGATGATCGCGGATCCCCGCGATCCGGACGGGAGGGCGAGGCGCTGAGCGCCTCGCCCTCCTGCATGTCCGGGCGGGTCGCGGCGCCGCTGATATGATCGAGGCACTGACAACCTTGAAGCCCGTCCTGTGAGGCGGAGAAGGGAGTCCGCATGGCTGTGCGCATCGTGCTGCAGCAAGCTGACCTCGACCGGGCGCTCACTCGTATCGCCCATGAGATCCTCGAGTCGAATCGCGGGGCCGATGGCCTCGTGCTCCTCGGTATTCCGACTCGCGGCGTCGTGCTCGCCGAGCGGCTCGCGGCGATCGTCGGCCGCATCGCGGCGACCGAGATCCCGTCCGGCGCCCTCGACGTCACGATGTACCGCGACGACCTCGGCCGCAACCCCGTGCGTGCACCGCAACCGACGGCCGTTCCCGAAGGCGGCATCGACGGCAAGACCGTCGTGCTCGTCGACGACGTGCTCTACTCGGGCCGCACGATCCGCGCGGCATTCGACGCGCTCGCCGACCTCGGTCGCGCCCGGGCGGTGCGTCTCGCGGTGCTCGTCGATCGCGGTCACCGCGAGTTCCCGATCCGGGCGGACTTCGTCGGCAAGAACCTGCCGAGCTCGGCGCGCGAGCGCATCAACGTGCGGCTCGCAGAGATCGACGGCGACGATGCCGTCACGATCGACGGGCGCGACGACTGATGCGGCACCTGCTGAGCACCCGCGATCTCGAGCGGCCCGAGGCGATCGGCCTGCTCGACGTCGCTGAGGACATGGCCGCCGTGCAGGAGCGCGAGGTGAAGAAGCTCCCGACGCTCCGCGGCAAGACCGTCGTGAACCTCTTCTTCGAGGACTCCACGCGCACGCGGATCTCCTTCGAGGCCGCAGCCAAGCGCCTCTCGGCCGACGTCATCAACTTCAGTGCGAAAGGCTCGAGCGTCTCGAAGGGCGAGAGCCTCAAAGACACCGCGCAGACCCTGCAGGCGATGGGCGCCGACGGCGTCGTGATCCGGCATCACGCCTCGGGCGCGCCGCAGACGCTCGCCACGAGCGGCTGGATCGACGCAGGCGTCGTGAACGCCGGCGACGGCACCCACGAGCATCCGACCCAGGCACTCCTCGACGCGTTCACACTCCGGCGTCGCCTGCACGGGCGCGCCTCGCGCGGGCGCGGCCTCGACGGCACTCGCGTCGTGATCGTCGGCGACATCCTGCACTCCCGCGTCGCGCGATCGAACGTGTGGCTGCTCACGACCCTCGGCGCCGAGGTCGAGCTCGTCGGCCCGCCGACCCTCATGCCCGTCGACACGAGCGCATGGCCGGCGCGAATCGGCTACGACCTCGACGCCGCACTCGATGAGGTGCCCGACGCCGTCATGATGCTCCGCATCCAGGCGGAGCGCATGCACGCCGCGTATTTCCCGAACAGCCGCGAGTACGCGCGCATCTGGGGGCTCGACGACGCCAGGTTCGACCGGTTGCCCCCGACTACGATGGTCATGCACCCGGGCCCGATGAACCGCGGGCTGGAGATCGCCGCCCGCGCCGCAGATTCGCCGCAATCCACGGTGCGCGAGCAGGTCGCGAACGGAGTATCAGTGAGAATGGCCGCCCTCTACCTCCTGTTGTCGGGCGAACGGGGGGAGTCGTGATGCGCGAGTCGCACCTCATCACCGGCGCGACGCTGCCGAACGGCGAGCGCGCCGACATCCTCGTCCAGAACGGCCTCATCGCGAAGGTCGGCACCGTGACGGATGCCGCCGGCGCGACGGTCGTCGACGGCGACGGCCTCATCGCACTGCCCGGACTCGTCGACCTGCACACGCACTTGCGCGAACCGGGCTACGAGCAGAGCGAGACGGTGCTCACGGGCACGCAAGCCGCCGCAGCGGGCGGGTTCACCGCCGTCTTCGCGATGGCGAACACGTTCCCGGTCGCCGACACGGCGGGCGTCGTCGAGCAGGAGGCGAGCCTCGGCCGCGCCGCCGGTTACGCCACCGTGCAGCCCATCGGCGCGGTCACGGTGGGCCTGAAGGGTGCCGAACTCGCCGAGCTCGGGGCCATGGCCCGCTCCCGCGCGAACGTGCGCGTCTTCTCCGACGACGGCTTCTGCGTGTCCGACCCGCTGCTCATGCGCCGCGCCCTCGAGTACGTCAAGGCCTTCGACGGGGTCATAGCCCAGCACGCCCAGGAGCCGCGCCTCACCGAGGGCGCGCAGATGAACGAAGGCGCCCTCTCGGGCGAGCTCGGCCTCACGGGCTGGCCAGCCGTCGCCGAGGAGTCGATCATCGCCCGCGACGTGCTCCTCGCCGAGCACGTCGGCAGCCGCCTGCACGTGTGCCACGTGTCGACCGCAGGATCGGTCGAGGTGATCCGCTGGGCGAAGGCGCGCGGCATCGACGTGACCGCCGAGGTCACGCCGCATCACCTGCTGCTCACCGAAGACCTCGTGGCCGGCTACGACCCGCGTTTCAAGGTGAATCCTCCGCTGCGGCGCACCGAAGACGTGCAGGCGCTGCGCGCCGCCCTCGCCGACGGCACGATCGACATCGTCGCGACCGACCATGCGCCGCATCCGGTCGAGGCGAAGGAGAGCGAGTGGGACGCCGCCGCGAACGGCATGGTGGGCCTCGAGTCCGCCTTGGCCGTCGTGCACGCCGCAGTCGTCGAGACGGGCCTCATGGGCTGGGCGGATGTCGCGCGAGTGCTCTCCGAGGCGCCGGCCCGCATCGGTCGCCTCCGCGGCCACGGGGGCGCGCTCGTCGCCGGGTCGCCGGCTGAACTCACGCTCTACGACCCGAGCGCGGCATCCGCGTTCGATCTCGATCGCCTCGCCGGCCGGAGCACGAACTCGCCGTATCTCGGACGAACCCTGCCGGGTGCGGTCGTCGCGACCTTCCACAGCGGGTACCCGACGTATCTCGACGGTGTCCTGCGCCCCGCCGACGAGGTGGCGCAGCGCGCCGCCGAGGCACGGGAGGACGCCCATGGATAAGTGGATCGGCGCGATCGTCTGCCTCGTCATCGTCGCCCTCGCCGTCTGGCTGATGTACCGCTCGTGGCGGCGCCGCACGGTGCGCGACGAGTCGCTCTCGGCCTACCCGGTTCCGGCGAGCCATGCCGAGCCGCTCTTCGAGACCGAAGTGCTCTACGTCGCGACGACGCCCGTCGGCGAGCCGCTCGAGCGGCTCGCCGTGCACGGGCTCGCGTATCGCGGCTCCGCGCGGATCGAGGTGCTCCGCGAGGGCATCATCCTCCGCATCGCGGGGGAGTCGACGAGCTTCATCCCCGCCGACCGGCTGTCCGGCGCCGAGATGGCGAGCTACGCGATCGACCGCGGCGTGGAGCCCGAGGGCCTCATCGCCGTGACCTGGATCGCCAGCGAGCGCGACACCGCCGTGGCTTCGCCACGCGTCGACAGCTACCTCCGGGCCAGGTACCCGGGCGACCCGGCCCGGATCATCCAGGCCATCAACGACATCGCCGCCGCGCCCGTCGCGCCGCGGCCGAAGCAGAAGCAAGAGAGTGAGGCCTCGGATGACTGAGACCACCACCATCGCCCGCACGAGCGAACCCGCCGTGCTCGTGCTCGAAGACGGACGCCGCTTCGAGGGACGCGCTTACGGGGCCCGCGGACGCACGCTCGGCGAGGCCGTCTTCGCCACCGGCATGACCGGCTACCAGGAGACCCTCACCGACCCGTCGTACGCCGGACAGATCGTCATGATGACGGCGCCGCACATCGGCAACACGGGAATGAACGACGAAGACATGGAGTCGGCCCGCATCTGGGTCGCGGGCTTCATCGTGCGCGACCCCTCCCGCGTCGTCTCCAACTTCCGCTCGCAGCGGAGTCTCGACGACGACCTCGCCGAGGCGGGCATCGTCGGCATCAGCGGCATCGACACTCGCGCCGTCACCCGCCACCTCCGCTCGGCGGGCGCGATGCGGTCCGGCATCTTCTCGGGCGAGGATGCCTCGCTCACGGCGGGCGAGCAGCTCGACCTCGTTCGCGCCGCCGCCGAGATGACCGGGCGCAACCTCTCGGGCACGGTCTCGACACAAGAGCCCTACACGCTCGCCGCGGAAGGCGAGCGGGTCGGTTCGGTCGCTGTGCTCGACCTCGGCGTGAAGACCTCGACGCTCCGCTACCTCGCCCAGCGCGGCTTCGACGTGCACGTGGTGCCGCAGTCGATCACCGCAGAAGAGGTGCTCGCGATGGCCCCCGACGCGCTGTTCTTCTCGAACGGACCCGGCGACCCCGGGGCATCCGATCGCCATGTCGACCTGCTGCGCACGACGCTGCGCGCGGGCCTGCCCTACTTCGGCATCTGCTTCGGCAACCAGCTGCTCGGCCGCGCCCTCGGCTTCGGCACGTACAAGCTGCCCTTCGGACACCGCGGAATCAACCAGCCCGTGCTCGACAAGGCGACCGGCCGGGTCGAGATCACGTCGCACAACCACGGCTTCGCGGTCGACGCGCCCATCGAGGGTGTGAGCGACTCGAGTGAGGGATTCGGCCGGGTCGAGGTGAGCCACTACGACCTGAACGACAACGTGGTCGAGGGCCTCAACTGCCTCGACATCCGGGCGTTCTCGGTGCAATACCACCCCGAATCCGCCGCAGGGCCACACGATGCCAACTACCTCTTCGACCGATTCCGCGACATGGTGCTCGCCAGCAAGGAGACCGAAGTCTGATGCCCAAGCGCGACGACATCAACAGCGTCCTCGTCATCGGCTCGGGTCCGATCGTCATCGGCCAGGCGGCCGAGTTCGACTACTCGGGCACCCAGGCCTGCCGGGTGCTGCGAGCCGAGGGCGTTCGCGTCATCCTCGTGAATCCGAACCCGGCCACGATCATGACCGACCCCGACTTCGCCGATGCCACGTACATCGAGCCGATCACGCCCGACATCATCGAGTCGATCATCATCAAGGAGCGCCCAGACGCGGTGCTGCCGACACTCGGCGGGCAGACGGCGCTGAACGCCGCGATCGCGCTGCACGACGCTGGCATCCTCGAGAAGCACGGCGTCGAGCTCATCGGCGCCAAGGTCGAGGCGATCCGCAAGGGTGAAGACCGCCAGCTCTTCAAAGACCTCGTGATCGAGGCCGGTGCGGATGTCGCGCGCTCCCACGTCGCGAAGAACCTCGACGAGGCCAAGGCCTTCGCGGAAGACCTCGGCTACCCCCTCGTGGTGCGCCCGTCCTTCACGATGGGCGGACTCGGCTCGGGCTTCGCGTACACCGAGGAAGACCTCGTGCGCTACGTGACACAGGGCCTGCACGATTCGCCGACCACCGAGGTGCTGCTCGAGGAGTCGATCCTCGGCTGGAAGGAGTACGAGCTCGAGCTCATGCGCGACACGCACGACAACACGGTCGTCGTCTGCTCGATCGAGAACGTCGACCCAGTCGGCGTGCACACCGGCGACTCCATCACGGTCGCGCCCGCGCTCACCCTGACCGACCGCGAGTACCAGCAGCTGCGCGACATCGGCATCGACATCATCCGCGCCGTCGGCGTCGACACCGGCGGCTGCAACATCCAGTTCGCGATCGACCCCGCCGACGGGCGCATCATCGTCATCGAGATGAACCCGCGGGTGTCGCGTTCGTCGGCGCTCGCCTCGAAGGCCACCGGATTCCCGATCGCGAAGATCGCCGCGAAGCTCGCGATCGGCTACCGGCTCGACGAGATCCCGAACGACATCACGCGCGTCACGCCCGCGAGCTTCGAGCCGACGCTCGACTACGTCGTGGTGAAGGTGCCCCGCTTCGCATTCGAGAAGTTCCCCGCCGCCGATCCCACGCTCACGACGACCATGAAGTCGGTCGGCGAGGCCATGGCGATCGGCCGCAACTACGCGACGGCGCTGCAGAAGGCGCTCCGCTCGCTCGAGAAGCGCGGTTCGTCGTTCCACTGGGGCGACGAGGAACGCAGCGCGGCCGAGCTCGTCGAGGCATCCCGCACCCCCACCGACGGGCGCATCGTGCTCGTGCAGCAGGCACTGCGCAAGGGTGCCACGATCGCCGAGCTCTTCGAGGCGACGAAGATCGATCCCTGGTTCCTCGACCAGATCGTGCTGATCAACGAGGTCGCCGAGACCGTCGCGTCCGCTGAGAACCTCGACACCGACCTCCTCATCCTCGCGAAGGACCACGGCTTCTCCGACGCGCAGATCGGACAGCTCCGCGGCTTCGGCGAAGCCGATGCTCGCGAGGTGCGCCACATCCTCGGCATCCGCCCGGTCTACAAGACCGTCGACACGTGCGCGGGGGAGTTCCCGGCGCTCACCCCCTACCACTACTCGAGCTACGACCTCGAGACCGAGGTCGAGCCCTCCGACCGGCGCAAGGTCGTCATCCTCGGCTCGGGGCCGAACCGCATCGGCCAGGGCGTCGAGTTCGACTACTCGTGCGTGCACGCGTCGTTCGCGCTCTCGGCGGCCGGGTTCGAGACGATCATGATCAACTGCAACCCCGAGACGGTCTCGACCGACTACGACACGAGCGACCGGCTCTACTTCGAGCCGCTCACGCTCGAAGACGTGCTCGAGGTGATCCACGCCGAGTCGCAGACCGGCGAGCTCGTCGGCGTCGTCGTGCAGCTCGGCGGCCAGACCGCACTCGGCCTCGCGAAGGGCCTCGAGGCGGCGGGCATCCCGATCCTCGGCACGAGCCCCGACGCCATCGACACCGCCGAGGAGCGCGGGCTCTTCTCCGGCATCCTCGACGCAGCGGGCCTGCTCGCCCCGAAGAACGGCACCGCGATCGACGTCGCGGGCGCCGTGCACGTCGCCGAGGGCATCGGCTACCCGGTGCTCGTGCGACCGAGCTACGTGCTCGGCGGTCGTGGCATGGAGATCGTGTACGACTCGGCGTCGCTCGCCGACTACTTCGTGCGCATCGAGGGCCAGGGCATCGTCGGCCCGACGCATCCGCTGCTCGTCGACCGCTTCCTCGACGACGCGATCGAGATTGACGTCGACGCGATCTACGACGGCACCGACCTCTACATCGGCGGCGTCATGGAGCACATCGAGGAAGCCGGCATCCACTCCGGCGACTCGAGCTGCACGCTCCCGCCCGTGACCCTCGGCCGCGCCGAGGTCGACCGCGTGCGCGAGGCGACCCGCGGCATCGCCGAGGGGATCGGCGTTCGAGGCCTGCTCAACGTGCAGTTCGCCGTCGCGGCGGGCGTGCTCTACGTGCTCGAGGCGAACCCGCGCGCGAGCCGCACGGTGCCATTCGTCTCGAAGGCGCTCGGCATCCCGCTCGCGAAGGCGGCCTCTCGCGTCATGGTCGGCGCGACGATCGCCGAGCTCATCGACGAGGGGATGCTCCCCGCGTCCGACGGCTCTCGCGTGCCGCTCGACGCCCCGGTGTCCGTCAAGGAGGCCGTGCTGCCCTTCCACCGCTTCCGCACCCGCGAGGGCACCATGGTCGACTCCGTGCTCGGCCCCGAGATGCGTTCGACGGGCGAGGTCATGGGCATCGACAAGGACTTCCCGACGGCGTTCGCGAAGAGCCAGCTCGCCGCGTACGGCGGCATGCCGCTCACGGGCACCGTGTTCGTTTCGGTCTCCGATCGCGACAAACGGGCGATCATCCTTCCGGTGCTCCGGCTGAAGCAGCTCGGCTACGAGATCGCGGCGACCGAGGGCACCGCCGAGGTGCTCCGCCGCAACGGCATCGAGGCCGGCGTCGTGCTGAAGTTCAGCGACAAGCCCACGGCCGATGCGGCATCCGTCGTCGAGCTCATCCACCGGGGCGAGATCGACGTCGTGGTGAATACGCCGAGCGGCCGCTCGGCTCGCGCCGACGGTTATGAGATCCGCGCCGCGGCCGTGGCATCCGACATCCCGCTGTTCACCACCATTGCCGAACTGTCGGCCGCGGTCGCCTCGCTCGACGCGGTGCGCACGGGCTTCGAGGTCACGAGCCTGCAGGAGTACCAGGCCCGGCGGGAGGCGCACGTATGAGCGGCCCGACGTCGTTCGGCGATCGACTCGATGCCGTCTTCGCGACCCGCGGCCGGCTCTGCGTCGGCATCGACCCGCACGCCTCGCTCCTCTCCGAGTGGGGCCAGTCCGATTCCGCCGAGGGCGTGCGCGAGTTCGGCCTGCGGGTCGTCGAGGCCGCTGCGAACCACACCGGCATCGTGAAGCCGCAGGTCGCCTTCTTCGAGCGCCACGGCGCCGCGGGCTATGCGGCGCTCGAGCGGATCATCCGCGAAGCTCGCGCCGCCGGGCTCCTCGTGATCGCCGACGTCAAGCGCGGCGACATCGGATCGAGCGTCGAGGCCTACGGTGAGGCGTGGCTGCGGCCGGGCTCGCCGCTCGAGGCCGACGCGATGACGATCAGCGCCTACCAGGGCCTCGGCTCGATCGAGTCCGTGCTGGTCGCGGCCGAGTCCGCGAACAAGGGCCTCTTCGTGCTCGCCGCGACGTCGAACCCCGAGGCGGCGGCCATCCAGCGCGCAGTGCTCCAGCAGTCGAGTCGTGCCGGCTCCACGGTCGCGCAGGCGATCACGTCGGGCGTCATCGCCTGGAACGAAGGGCGAGCGGATGCCGCGACCCGATCGTTCGGCTCGGTCGGCGTCGTGCTCGGCGCGACCAACGAGCTCTCGCTCGCCGGCATCGACACCGAGTCCGAGCCCTCGCGGCCCGGACTCCCGGTGCTCGCGCCGGGCTTCGGGTACCAGGGCGCAGAGCTCTCCGACTTCCGCAGGATCTACGGAGCGCTGGGGCCGGGCGTGATCGTGAGCGAGTCGCGCTCGATCCTCGGCGCAGGCCCTGACGGCATCGCCGACGCGATCGCGCGTCGCGCCGACGAGGTCGGAGCTGCGAGTGCCTGAGCGGGTATCGGTCTCACCGTCGGCGCCGCCCGAGGTCGATCGCGTCGCGGCATCCCGCGCGGCGGTGGCGGCGCGCCGCGCCCGCGCTGCGGTGAAGGCCGACGTCG
>NZ_SDPN01000002.1 GCF_004134825.1 Agromyces albus | reverse complement strand
TGGGCGCGGGTCTGCGCGCCGCGGCAGCCGCCGCGGGGGCCGCGGTGGCGGGCCTCTCGGCCGGCGTCGGCGCCGAGGCGCTCATCGTCGCCATCGGGGCGATGTGGATCATTTCGGGGGCGATGCTCGTCGCCTACCCGAGGGGCGCCCCCGCGATCGACATCGCCCGCTGACCGCGGTCGCGATCGCGGTCGTGAACCCTGCCCCGCCCTACATGCCGAGCTCGAGCTCCGAGATCAGCACGGGCTGTCCGGTCGTGAGCGAGAGGTTGCCGGCGATGCCGACCGAGACGGCCTTCACGCCATCGGCGTAGCCAGCGACGCGGCCGAGGGGCGCGTCATCCGTCACCCGGTGGAAGAGGTGCTCGAGCAGGTAGGCGTCGCCGCCGCCGTGACTGCCGACGCCGTCGGGGATCGGCACGACCTGCGCGCCCTCCCAGTGCCGCTGCAGCACGAGCCGCTCGGAATCGGGGCGCACCTCGTCTTTGGGCGAATACCCGGGATGCATGCTCGGGTCGATGACCACGCGGCCGTCGTCGCCGATGAGCACGGCGCCCCGCTCGACGACCTCGAGCTCGGCGCGTCCCTCGGTGCCGTTCACGGTGACGCGGTACCCCTCCCACGGCGCGTGCGCGTTGAGCGAGTAGCTCATCGTCGCGCCGGAGTCGTAGTCGACGATCGCGGCGAGGTTGTCTTCGATCGTGATGCCCGGGTCGAACACGTCGCGGTCGCGGAGGTAGCCGTCGTGGTGCTCGTTGTCGAGATAGAGCTCCTTCATGCGCGCGTCGGCCTCGAGGTCGAGCGCGAAGGGGTCGCCGGTGACCCCGGTGCCGCGTGCGGGACGCTCGCCGAGCCCGCGGGCGGCCGCGTTCTCTGCACCGTAGAAGCGCAGCCCCCCGCTCGCGAAGACGCGAGTGGGCGTCGCCTGGATCCACCAGTTGACGAGGTCGAAGTGGTGGGAGGCCTTGTGGATGAAGAGGCCGCCCGAGTTGGCCTTGTCGCGGTGCCAGCGGCGGAAGTAGTCGGCGCCGTGCACCGTGTCGAGCGCCCACTCGAAGTGCACGCTCGTGACGTCGCCGATCGACCCTTCGGCGATGACGCGGCGCAGCGAGCTGTTGCGCGGGCTGTACCGGTAGTTGAACGTCGTGATGACGCCTCGGCCGGTCTCGGCGATGGCCTCGCCGATGCGCCGAACGCTCTCGGCGTCGATCGTGAGCGGCTTCTCGACCACGACGTCGGCGCCGGCGCGGAGCGAGCGCACGACGAGGTCGGCGTGCGTGTAGTCGGGGGTCGTCACGATGATGCGGTCGAGGCGTTCGTCGCGAATCATCCGTTCCAGGTCTTCGGGCCGGTAGCGGACGGGCAGCGGATGCCCCGACGCGGCGATCTCCCGCTCGTACACGTCGAGACGCCCCGGGTTCACGTCGCTCCACGCCACGAGGCTCGCGACGTCGGCGTGATCGCCGATGAGCGCGCCGACGTACATTCCCGCTCGACTGCCCGTGCCGATGAGCCCGTAACGTTCCTGCTGCGCCATCGCCTGCTCCGCTCGTGTCTCGTGTCTCGAGAAAGCGCTTCCCGTGAAGCATCCCATTGCCGGGAGTATCGCGGTAGTATCAGCGGGAAAGCGCTATCTCGATTCACGTCAGTTCTATCAGCAAACGTCCGCTGCGGCCAACCGCCGGGCCGCGGAAAGGGCCGCGCGGTAGAGTCGACACGCGCGAGTGGTGCGCAGAACACCGCTCGGAAACGCAGGAGGAACCGATGACGGAGACCGGGATCGGCACGAGCCGGAGCACTCCGGCGACCCTCCACGACGTCGCACGTGAGGCGGGTGTCTCGCTCGCCACTGCGTCGCGCTCGCTCAACGGCAGCACGCGAAAGGTCAACGACGAGTATCGCAAGCGCGTGCTCGACGCGGCCGCTCGTCTCGACTACTCCCCCAACCTCTCGGCGCAGGCCGTCGCGAGGGGCACGACGACCACCGTCGCCCTGCTTGTCGCCGACATCGCCGACCCCTACTTCTCATCGATCGCCGCGGGCGTCGTGGCCGAAGCCGACCACGAGCGGCTGATCGTCACCATGGCGGCCACTGAGCGCGACCCCGAGCGCGAGCTCGAGCTCGTGCGCACCCTCCGCGGGCAGCGACCCCGCGTCATGATCCTCGCGGGCTCGCGCCCCACGAGCGATCCCACCGAGGGCGCGCTCGGCGAGGAGCTCGCCGCCTATGAGCGCTCGGGCGGCCGCGTCGTGCTCATCAGCCGCAACGAGTTCGACTTCCGCACGGTCATCGTCGAGAACACCGCCGGAGCCGAGGCGCTCGCACGCGAACTCGTCGGCATCGGCTACCGCCGCTTCGCCGTCATCACCGGCGGTGAGGGCCTCCGCACCGCGGCCGACCGCGTCGAGGGATTCCGCGCCGGCCTCGCCGCGGCGGGCGGCACGCTCGACGACGAGCACGTGGTGCGCGCGGCGTTCACGCGCGACGGCGGCTACGACGGCATGCGCCAGCTCATCGAATCGGGCCTCGACGGCATCGAACTCGTCTTCGCGGCCAACGACGTCATGGCCGTCGGCGCGCTCTCGGCGGTACGCGACGCGGGCCTCACGCCGGGCACGGATGTCGCGGTCGCCGGCTTCGACGACATCCCCACGGTGCGCGACGTCACGCCCGCCCTCACGACGGTGCGAGTGCCGCTCGAGGAGCTCGGGCGCCGCGCGCTCCGGCTCGCCCTGGGCGACGAGTCCGCCTCGAGCGAGGGTGCGGTTCGCACCGAGGTCGTGCTGCGAGAGTCGACACCCGGCATCACGCGCTGAGCAGTGCCCGGTGGTTCAGTAGGCAGCGAAGCAGCCAGCACCCGGTGGTTGAGTAGGCAGCGAAGCAGCCGTATCGAAACCAGCCGACCCGGCGTAGGTGGCCTCAATACGCGTCGCCTGCGGCGGCGCTACTCGACCACCGGAGTGCGTGTTCACCGAGTCTCGTGTGAGATCCGCCTCATGTGAGGCGGGATTGACATGAGAAAACGGGAACACATGAGTCAGACGAGTTGCAGCGCCTCGTGCCGCTACTCGCCCCCCGGCTCGCTCTGCGCCGCGCACAACGAGGCCCCGCACACGGGGTGTTGCGAATCGCAGCACCCTGTCCTACACTCGGGTAAACGCTTTCCCGTAGCGACACGGCTTGCGCCGTTCGCTCCCGGCTGAACAGGAACCAACGTGGCAGAGTCGACCATCGGCATCATCATGAACGGCGCAACGGGGCGTATGGGCTACCGCCAGCACCTCGTGCGCTCCATCCTCGCGATCCGCGAGCAGGGCGGCGTGCTGCTCGCCGACGGCACTCGCGTGCAGGTCGAGCCGATCCTCGTCGGCCGCAGCGAGGCGAAGCTCGCCGAGCTCGCCGCGAAGCACGGCATCGAGCACTACACGACGAACCTCGACGAGGCGCTCGCCGACCCGCGCTGGCAGATCTACGCCGACTTCCTCGTCACGAAGGCCCGTGCCGCTGCGATCAAGAAGGCGATCGCCGCCGGCAAGGCGATCTACACCGAGAAGCCCACCGCCGAGAGCTTCGAAGAGGCCCTCGAGCTCGCGCGCCTCGCACAGGCCGCCGGCATCAAGAACGGCGTCGTGCACGACAAGCTCTACCTGCCGGGCCTGCAGAAGCTCAAGCGCCTCATCGACTCGGGCTTCTTCGGCCGCATCCTCTCGGTGCGCGGCGAGTTCGGCTACTGGGTCTTCGAGGGCGACTGGCAGCCCGCCCAGCGCCCCAGCTGGAACTACCGCGCCGAAGACGGCGGCGGCATCATCGTCGACATGTTCCCGCACTGGAGCTACGTGCTCGAGAACCTCTTCGGCCGCGTCGAGTCGGTGTACGCGAAGGCCGTCACGCACATCCCGAGCCGCGTCGACGAGCAGGGCGAGGAGTACCTCGCCACCGCCGACGACGCCGCCTACGCGGTCTTCGAGCTCGAGGGCGGCGTCGTCGCCCAGCTCAACTCGAGCTGGACTGTTCGCGTCAACCGCGACGAGCTCGTCGAGTTCCAGGTCGACGGCACGCACGGCTCGGCCGTCGTGGGGCTCTTCGGCTGCAAGATCCAGCCGCGCAACGCCACCCCGAAGCCCGTCTGGAACCCCGACCTCGCCGACGCGAACGACTACGACGCCGACTGGATCGAGAGCCCCGGCAACCAGGAGTTCGAGAACGGCTTCAAGACGCAGTGGGAGGAGTTCATCCGCCACGTCGTCGACGACGCCCCGAACCACTACGACTTCCTCGCGGGTGCACGCGGCGTGCTGCTCGCCGAGCTGGGTCTCGCGTCCTCCGAGCAGGGCCGTCGCATCGAGCTCCCCGTCGTGACGCTCGAGGCCGACGCCCTCACCGGATCGGCCCGCTGAGCACCATGACGACCCTCACCCTCATCGACGAGACGGGTACCCGCACCGGGGTGCCCCTCGCCGCCGCGTCGATCATCTCGAAGCCGCGGCATCCGCTCACGAGTCGCGCGGTGTACGCCGCGGCGCACGTCGTGCCGAAGGCGTGGGCCGACAACCTGCCGGGCGCGCCCGCCGAGATCGACTGGGACCAGACGCTCGCGTTCCGCCACCACGTGTGGTCATGGGGGCTCGGCGTCGCCGACGCCATGGACACCGCGCAGCGCAACATGGGCCTCGACGCCGCCGCGACCCGCGAACTCATCTCGCGCAGCGCAGCCGAGGCCGCGAGCGTCGGCGGTCGCCTCGTCGTGGGCGTCAACACCGACCACGTCGACGAGGAGCACATCTCGCTCGACGAGGTGATCGACGCCTACAAGGAGCAGCTGCACCTCACCGAAGACGCGGGCGCCGGCGTCGTGCTCATGGCGAGCCGTCACCTCGCGCGCGCTGCACGCACGGCCGACGACTACCGCCGCGTCTACCGCGAGGTGCTGCAGGCGGCGGGATCGCCCGTCATCCTGCATTGGCTCGGCACGGCGTTCGACCCGAGCCTCGCCGGCTACTTCGGCTCGGCCGACATCGACGTCGCCTCGTCGACGCTCCTGCAGGTGATCGAGTACAACCGCGAGCGCGTGGCTGGCGTCAAGATGAGCCTGCTCGACGCGGGCGCCGAGATCGCCGTGCGCGAGCGGCTGCCCGAGTCGGCCCGCATGTTCACGGGCGACGACTTCCACTACGTGGGCCTCATCGAGGGCGACGAACGCGGCCACTCCGACGCACTGCTCGGCGCCTTCGCCGCACTCGCGCCGCACGCCTCGGCGGCCGTTCAGGCTCTCGACGCGGGCGACACCGCAAGGTACCGCGACCTCCTCGGTCCGACCGAGGCGCTCTCGCAGCAGATCTTCGCCGCGCCCACCTACTACTACAAGACCGGTGTCGCGTTCCTCTCGTGGCTCAACGGCCACCAGTCGGCGTTCAGTATGGTCGGCGGCCTGCACGCCGCCCGCAGCCTGCCGCACCTCTCCGAGATTGTGCGGCTCGCGAACGCGTGCGGCGCGCTCGAGCGGCCCGAGCTCGCGGCGGCGCGCTGGCAGTCGCTGCTGACGCTCAACGGCATCGAGCCGGCGGAGGTCACGATCGAGGCGGACCTCGCGGAGGCCCTCGCATGACCGCGCATCCGCGACTCTCGCTCAACCAGGCCACGATCAAGTACGCCCCGTTCGACGAGGCCCTGCGCCTCACGCGCGCCGGCGGCTACGAGTCGATCGGGCTCTGGCGGGAGCCCGTCGCCGCGGTCGGCCTCGACGAGGCGGCCCGCCGGCTCGCCGACTCGGGCCTGCGCGTGTCGAGCCTCTGCCGCTGCGGGTTCTTCACCCTGCCCGAAGGCCCCGAGCGGCGTGCGGCGATCGACGAGAACCGCAGGGCGATCGAGGAGACCGCGACGCTCGCCGCCGCCGGTGCTCCCGGTTCGGCCGCCGTGCTCGTGCTCGTCGCGGGCGGCATCCCTGCCGGGTCCACCGACCTGGCGGGGGCACGTGCACGCGTGAGCGAAGCCCTGGGCGAGCTGGCTCCGGATGCCGCGGCCGCCGGGGTGACCCTCGCGATCGAGCCGCTGCATCCGATGTACGCCTCCGACCGTGCCGTCGTCTCGACGCTCGGGCAGGCGCTCGATCTCGCGGAGCCGTTCGACGCGGCGACCGTCGGGGTCGTCGTCGACACCTTCCACGTCTGGTGGGATCCCGCGGTGTTCGGGCAGATCGCGCGCGCCGGGGCATCCGGTCGCATCGCGAGCTACCAGGTCTGCGATTGGGCCACGCCGCTGCCGGCCGACGTGCTGCTCGCGCGGCACTACCCGGGCGACGGCGTCATCGACTTCACCGCGTTCACTCGGGCCGTCGAGGCCGCCGGATACGCGGGCGACATCGAGGTCGAGATCTTCAACGAGGCGATCTGGGATGCCGCGTGGGCCGAGGTCGTCGAGCGCACCGCGTCGTCGTTCGAGCGCATCGTGGCACCGCACCTGTCGGCGCGCGTCGGGGCCTGACCGCTCCGGCAGCAGCAGCACCTCTTCTCGCCCGAATCCCCAGCGTGCCGCAGGTACTCTGGGGTGATGTCGTTCGATCTGCAGGACATCCCGCTCGACTCCGCGGCATCCGCTGCCATCGCGGCGCAGGGACTCGAGTATCGGCTGCTCGACCCGGGCAACCGGGCCGCGCTCGCGGCGTGGATCCAGGCAGACGTACGCGGCTTCCACCGCGCCCGGCCACGCAAGTCGGATGCCACGCATCAGTTGCAGGTCCTGACAGACCGGCGCGTCCTCGGCGTCTACGACCCGAAGGCCGCCGACCGCGAGACTCCGGTCGCGACGGTGTCGGGCTGGCCGGCCGGACTCACGGTACCCGGCGGACGCAGCGTCGACGCCTGGGCGGTCAGCTCGGTCACCGTCTCGCCGACGCATCGGCGCCGCGGCATTGCGAGGGCGCTCATGGCGGGCAGCGTCGCCGATGCCCGTGCCGCCGGCGCTGCGCTCGCGATGCTCACCGCCACCGAGGCGACGATCTACGGTCGCTTCGGCTACGCCCCCGCTGCACAGGCGGCGACCATCACGATCGACCGTCCCCGGGTTCGCTGGATCGGTCCCGCCGCGCCCGGACGCCTCGAGCTCGTCGAGCCCGCCGAGCTGCGCAACGACGCCGCAGCCCTCGTGCGTCGCGCCGTCGCGCGCACCCCGGGCGAGATCGACCGCTGGCCCGGCCTCCTCGATCGCGTGCTCGGTCTCATCGATCTCGAACGCGACTTCGCCCGAGCAACCCGTGTCGTGCGCTACGACGACGAGGACGGGCAGCCGCAGGGCTTTGTCACCTATCGCATCACGCGCGAGCTCGACGAGCCCGGCATCCTCGATTTCGACTTCCTCGTCGCCGCCACCGACGATGCGGAGCGCGCGCTCTGGCGATTCCTCGTGGAGCAGGACTTCGTGACGGCGGTGCGCGGGCGACTGCGCTCAATCGACGAGCCGGTGGCGTGGCTGCTCGAGGACCCGCGGGCGATCACGGTCAGCGACGTCGTCGACCATCTCTGGGTGCGAGTGCTCGATCCCGTCGCGGCACTGTCCGCCCGGGTCTACGGCGCGACCGGAACGCTCACCCTCGAGATCGCCGACCCCGACGGCCCCGCCGACGGCACGTTCGAGCTCGAGGTCGCCGGCAATGGACGGGGCGAGTTGCGGAGGGTCGACGATACGCCGTCGGCGCCAATGGCCACGCCAACGCGGGCCGCGCCGAGCACTCGTCGCTCGCGTCCGTCGCAGGGCATCCGACTCGGTGTGCAGGAGCTCGGCGCGATCTACCTCGGCGGGGTGCGGCCCTCGGTGCTCGCGCGCGCCGGTCGGCTGGCTGAAGTGGCGCCCGGGTCGATCGCGCTCGCCGACCGCATGTTCGCGTCCGAGCGCACGCCGCACCTCAGCATCTGGTTCTGACGAGCCCGGGCGTTCACACGGTGCAGCGCCGCAGCGCTACATCGCGTCCTGTCGCGGGAACACGACCTTGTCCATGATGATGACGAGCGACGCCGCCACGGGGATGGCCACGAGCGCCCCGAGCACGCCGCCGAGCGTTGCGCCGGCCACCGCGGCGATGACCACGAGTGCGCCGGGCACGGAGACCGCGCGCGACATGATGCGCGGGCTCAGCACGTAGGCCTCGACCTGCATATAGATCAGGTAGTAGATCGCCGCCGCGAGTGCGGTCGCCGGCGAGGCGGCGAGCGACACGAGCGAGATGATGACGGCGCCCGTGATCGTGCCGACGAGCGGAACGAGCGAGGCGAGGAAGGCGATGAAGGCGAGCAGGATCGGCTGGGGCGCGCCGATGATCGACAGGTAGACGAGGCTCAGGATGCCGTTGATCGCGCCGAGGCTCACTTGGCCGATGACGTACCGACCGACGGAACCGGTGATCTCCTCCGAGACCTCGCGGTACGCACCGCGCGAGCTTCGGGGCACGAATCGCGCGGCGTAGCGCTTCAACGAGTCGAGTGAGGCGAGGAAGTAGAGGGTCAGGATGAGCACGATCACCGCGCCCGTGAATCCGCCGAGGATGCCGGCGCCCACCGCGAGGATGCCGCCGCCGAGCGAGCCGAGATTGTCAGGGTCGGCGAGCCAGTCGCCCGCGGAGACGATGGTGTCTTCGATGGCGGTTCCGGTGCCGGTCAGCGAATTGAGCCAGCCGACGAAATCGCTGTTCAGCACCCGCTCGACGATCTCGTCCCAGTCGGTGATGATGTTCGTCGTCTGCTGGATCACGATCGGCACGATGAGGGAGATGAGGCCGACGAAGAGGCCGATCACGATGACGAATACGAACAGGATCGCGAGCCCTCGCGGCATGTCGCGGCGCTGCAGCCAAGTGACGATGGGATCGAGGCCGAGCGCGAGGAAGAGCGCGAGGGCCACGTAGAGGATGACCGTGCCGAGCTCGCCGACGATGTTGCCGAGCAGCAGGGCGAGCAGCACGCCGAGCGCCCCGACGAATCCGATGCGGAACGCGCGGATCTTCACCTCGGGTGCGCGCGATCCGCTGTAGGCCGTGAGTTGCGTCGTCGGCTCAGGTTCCGGCCTCGGCCGTCGTTTCAATCGCACCCGCATGCCCCGACGCTACACGGGCGCGGGGCGTCCGGCGGGAATGAAACGGGCGCGAACGCGTTGCGACTGAGAGAGTGACTGAAGGGGCGACCGTCGGCGTCGCTTCAGCGAGGAGCAGGATGACGGAGCAGAGCGCGGTGGGATTCCGCTCCGATCGAGGCCCCGTGCTCGTCGCGGTCATGCTCGCGACGGGGCTCATCGCCATCGACGCCACCATCCTCGCGACCGCCGTGCCGTCGATCGTGGCCGACCTCGGCGGGTTCACGCAGTTCCCGTGGCTGTTCTCCATCTACCTGCTCGCGCAAGCGGTGTCGGTGCCGGTCTACTCCAAGCTCGCCGACACGATCGGGCGCAAGCCGATCATGCTCATCGGCATCGGCCTGTTCCTCGTCGGCTCGATCCTCTGCGGCTTCGCATGGGACATGACCTCGCTCATCGTGTTCCGCGCGCTGCAGGGGCTCGGCGCCGGAGCCGTGCTCCCCGTGTCGATCACGATCACAGGTGACATCTACACGGTGCGCGAGCGTGCGCGGGTGCAGGGTTATATCGCGAGCGTCTGGGCGGCCTCGTCGGTCATCGGGCCGACGCTCGGCGGGCTGTTCGCCGAGTTCGCGTCGTGGCGGTGGATCTTCTTCGTGAACATCCCGCTCTGCATCATCGCCGCGTGGATGCTGCTCCGCGCGTATCACGAGTCGGTCGGGCGTGAGAAGCACCGCATCGACATCGCGGGTGCGAGCGTGCTCAGCGTCGCGCTCACGCTGCTCATCCTCGCGGTGCTCGAGGGAGGCCAGGCCTGGGCGTGGCTGTCGTGGCAGAGCGTCGGCGCCTTCGCCGTCGGTGGGCTGCTCCTCGTCGCGTTCGTGCTCATCGAACGGCGGGCGGCCGAGCCGGTGCTGCCGCTCTGGCTGTTCTCGCGGCGGCTCATCGTCACGACCTCGCTCATCTCGCTCGGCGTCGGCGCCGTGCTCATCGGCCTGACGTCGTACGTGCCGACCTTCCTCGAGGTCACGGCCGGCGCTTCGCCGCTCATGTCGGGGCTCGCCGTCGCCGCGCTCACCCTCGGCTGGCCGATCGCGGCCGCTCAATCCGGCCGCCTCTACCTCCGCATCGGGTTCCAGCGCACCGCGCTCATCGGGCTCGCGATCACCGTGCTCGGCTCGGCGGCGCTCCTCGTGTCGTCGTTCACGCCGAGCGTGGTGGCGACCGCGATCGCATGCTTCATCGTGGGACTCGGACTCGGGCTCGTGGCCTCACCCACCCTCATCGCGGCGCAGTCGTCGGTGGCGTGGACCGAGCGCGGCGTCGTCACGGGCGCGAACATGTTCCTCCGCTCGATGGGCAGTGCCGTGGGCGTCGCGATCTTCGGCGCGGTCGCGAACGGCGTCATCGTGCGCTCCGGGCTCGGCGAGCACTCCCCCGTCGCGATTCAAGCCGCATCCACGGCCGTCTTCGTCGCGGTGCTCGTCGCTGCGTTCGTCACGATCGCGGGCGGCATCGCGATGCCCCGAGCCGACGTCGACGATGTCGAGCATCGCCCGGCCGAGGAGCCCGCAGCCGAGACCGTAGCCGAGGCCTGAACACGGCCGACCGCCGCCGCGGCCCGGGTGAACGGGACGCGACGGCGGCGAGGGTCGTGCGTCATCCGGCCTCTGGCTCACCCTGCCGGAAGTACGGGAAGAGCGGCGAGCTCTCGTCCCACGTGCCGGACTTGCCCGCGGCATCCGCCGTGATGAACACGGCGGGCTCCGAGGTCGACTCGCCGCCGCCGGCCGAACGGGCCGTGACGATCCAGGCATAGGCGGTGGCAGGCTTGAGGCCGGTCCACTCGACCGAGGCGACCTCGCCCGAGGCGACGGTCGACTCGCCGACCACCTGCGTCGGCACGTAGAGGGCCACCGAATCGGTGTGGAGGCTCGTGACCCGGCTCGTGAGGTCGATCGGCAGGACCATGTCGTCTTCGGTGCCGTCGTACCGATGCCGGTCGTCGTACTCCGTGGCGCCGAACTCCTCGAGGAGCGGTGAGTAGGTGTCGACGTTCATGATCCCGCGGTCGACGTCGATCTGCAGGAGGCGCAGGAAGCTCGCACCGAACTGCAGTTGGTCGTCGGGCTGGTAGCCGCCGATCTCGGTCAGCCCGAGGCGGTCGGCAGACACCGTGTAGAACTGGTAGTCGGCGAGCAGCTCGACGACCCCGTGGCCGACCTCGCCCACATCCGGCTTCACGTTCGTGCCCACGCCGTGGTGGTGCCCGGCGAGGATGAGGAAGACGTTCGGGTTGTCCTTCACGATCGTGTTGTAGAGCATCGAGCCGTCGGCGCCCGAGAGCGGTGCGTCGCGTCCGTCGGGCAGCGTGCTCGGCTGCAGGTAGTCGTGCGTGAGCAGGATGGCGTTGCGTTCGCTGAACTGCGTGAACACGCCGTCGGCCCATTCGGCCTCCTCGCGGGTCACACCGTACGAGAGCCCGACCACGACGAACTCCAGGCCGCCGGCCGAGAAGAGGTCGTAGTGGTTCTGGTTGTCGCCCTCGCGCCACGGCCCGCCGTACTCGGCCTGCTCCCAGCCCGCCGCAGCCGCCGCGTAGCGGTCGGGCCCGTAGTACTGGTTGAAGATGGCTCCCGGGCCGTTCTCGGTGCCCGACTGGTTGTCGTGGTTGCCCGCGACGACGCCGTTCGGCACGCCGGCGGCATCCAGCACCGCCTGCTGCCTGCTCGACACCTCGAACTCGCCGACCACCTGCTGCTGCATCGCCTCGGTCGCGGGAACCCGGATGTTGTTCTCGATGACATCGCCGGTGTGCGCGACGTACGCGATCTTGCGCTGCTCGGCATTGCCGGCGATCCAGTCGACGATGCCGGCGTACGCCGACTCCCAGATTGCACGCTCCGCGGCCGTCTCCTGCTCGACCGCGCCCTCCGAGATGTACTGCGTGTCGGTGAAGTGCGCGATCGAGAAGTCGTAGCTGCCCGGATCGGCGAACCCGTTCGGATCGCCGACTTCGAGATCGTCGGCGAATGGGTCTTCGCCGGTCACCATCGCGTGAACCTGACGGCCGTCGAGGTAGCGGTCATCGACCCCGGCGGTGAGCACGGTGTCACCCTCGGCTGCGCCGCGGGCGCTCGCCAGCACGTCCCACGTGCTCGTCGTGAGGTTCCACGCCCGCAGCGAGGCGAGCCGGTCGGGGTCGATGGTGCCCACCCATCGCAGCACCGGCGCATCCACGTGGCCCTGCACCATCACGTCGAAGCGCTGCCAGGCGATGTCGCGGGTCGACTCCGTGTCGAGCGTCAGCCCGTCGCCGGGAAGCAGGGTGTCGGGTCCGGCGATCTTCTGCTCGCCCTCGACCTGCAGTGTCGTCGGAACCTCGGGCGAGGTGCCCTGCCACACCTGGTTGGGTGTCAGGATCTCGGCCTGCGAGAAGGTGGCCGTCACGTCGCCGCCATCGGGCTCGGCGACCTTCGCCTCGAGGGTGACGGCGTCGTCGACGCCCTCGGTGCCGGATGCCGGGGCGAGCTCGGCCGGTGCATCGGGGATGCCGGCCGACGTGAACACGATCTCGTGGGTCACGCCATTGCCGATCCCGTCGGCCGCGGTCACGGCGAGCGCGTGCTCACCTGCGCTGAGGCCGGGTCCGATGAGGTCGGCGAGGGTCACGGGAGCCCCGTCGAGCGTCACGTCGGGGCCGGAGAGCACGCCCGAGAAGTCCTCGAGTCGCACGTCGAGTGCGACCGCCTGGGTGATGGTCGAGCCGGCGGACGGCACGCTCGACACGACGGCGGGACCGGAGTTGTCGGTCACGAGGGTGCGAGTGGCCACTTCGCCCGAGACGGATGCCGCGGCGATCGTGTGCTCACCGTCGGCCAGGGCGGAGGTGTCGAGGTCGGCGCGCAGGCTCTGCGAGGCGGCGTCGACCGTGAACTGCAGCGCGACCTCGCGGAGCGCGGTCGCGCTCGAACCGCAGTTGCCGTCACCCATGCTGTAGGAGGACTTCAGTCCGACGCCCGCGGCAGTGCCGGCCGCCGGCGCCAGCGCGAGGGCCGACACCGCGAAGTCGTCGCGGTTCACGCCGCAGGCGGCGTCGACTCCGCCGGTCACGAGCCGGATCGTGTTCGTGCCGGGCTGCAGCCACTCGTTGGGGAACACGACGTGGGTCCGCTCGTTCACGGCGTCGCCGATGTCGAAGCGCATCCCGTTCACGAGGAGGTGGTTGCGGTACCGGGCCTCGAGGGCGTTCGAGCCGACATCGAAGCTCAGGGTCGCGTCGCCTGCACCGAGCGTCGCGACCGACGGCGTCGCTGCCCCGTCGACCGCGAGCGAGGCGACGCCGGCGTCGAGGGCGGCGGGCTGCGTCGCGAAGATGGTCTGCACGCCCTTCACGATGGTGCCGTCTGCGGGCGTCACGAGCGGGGCGCCCCCGGGTGCGTTGTTCACCGTGACGGTGCTCGAGGCGGTGGCGCCCGAGGCGGTCGTCGCGACGATCATGTGCGAGCCGTTCGCGACGGTGGTCGTGTCGAGGTCGGCGGTGAGTCCGGTCGTGCCCTGCGGGTCGCCGAGGATGAAGAAGGAGAGCGTCGCGCTCAGCCGAAGCGACGTGTTCGACCCGCAGCTGCCGTCGCCGAACGCGTAGCTGTACTCGTTCTCCTCGCCGTCGGCGACCTCGCCGAGCAGTTCGAGGCCGATGTTCGAGAGCACGAAGTCGTCGTGGTTGATCCCGCACGAGGTCTCGATCGTGCCGGTGACGACCTCGATCGAGTTCTCGCCCTGCACGAGGTGCTCGTTCGGGATCTCGAGGTCGACGCGCTCGTTCACGTGGTCGCCGAGGTCGATGCGGTGGTCGCCGTTCACGAGCACGTGGTTGCCGTACCGCGCCTCGGTCGAGTTCGTGCCGACGTCGAATCGCAGGTGCGACACGCCGACGGTCGGCGTCGCGTCGACCGCCGCACCGTCGAGGGTGAGCGAGGTCACGTCCTCGTCGACGACGACGGGCGTGGCCGCGACCGTGACGATGCCCTCGAGGAAGGCACCGTCCTCGGGCGTGAGCAGGGGCGGCGTGGGTTCCGCCGGCGTCGGCTTCGCCGCCGGCAGTGTCACCGTGCCGGGCGCCGCCGAAGCCGCCTGCACGTGCACCGGCGCGATCGCGAGGCCCGCTCCGAGGAACGCCGAGATCACCACCGCCACCACCCCCATCGGTCTGCCGCCGTTGCCGCGTCCGTTCCTCCACCACTGCATGCGTGTGCACCCTCCCTGGCAAGCCGTTCGGGGCCACGCGGTCGTTGCGAGGCACCCCGGATGACACGGTGGCCAGCCACGGTGAACAACGAGAGTTCGATGGACGACGTGTCGGGGTCAGCTGGGAGAACGGTTGCCGGAAAGCAGGCACCGGTGAACGATCAGCCCCAGCCCGGTCGGCCGCAGAACGGTCAGTACCGCCCGATCAGCGCAGCCCGGCGGGCGGAATGACCTCGCCCTGCAGCGTGCGCACCCAGCGCTCACCCGTCTCGCGATACTCCGCGTGCGTCGAGAAGCGGTAGTGGTACGCACGGGCGCGCACCCATCGCGGCTGCCGCCCGTCGAACGGGTCGATGCGGATGAGCTTCAGCGTCGCGGCATCCGCTTCGAGCAGCCGCAGCAGGAACATCTCGAACCACGGCTCCCAGATGCGGCCGAGCGGCAGGAACCACATGAGCCAGTCGAGACGCAAGTGATAGGGCGCCCATTGCGGCGGCATCCGTCGCAGGTCGCCGGGCTTGCCCTTGAACTCGTACTCGCACCACTCGGCGTCGGCGTCGGGCGACTCGGCAAGGGTGCCCTCGACGACGATCTCGATGCGCCGTTTCGTGACGGTGCCGAACGCACCGTAGGCGTTCACGAGCATCCAGCGGTTGAAGCTCGCGTTCATGAGCTGCCGGCGTGAGAAGAGGTTCTGCACCGGGCGCCAGCTGAGCGCGAGCAGGAGCACCGCCACCGCCGCGACGATGACGAACCACCAGAGCGGCGTCGACGCGGCATCCGTGCCCAGGTCCGTCGGGATCGCCGGGATCAGCCAGTGCCAGGCGGAGTCGGTGACGGCGGATGCCGCGAGCACCACGGTGATCCAGTTGAGCCACGCGAAGTTGCCGGTGACGATGAGCCACAACTGGGTGAGGATCACGATCGCGGCGGCCGAGGAGCCGACCGGCCCGGGCACGAACAGCAGGAACGGCACGATCAGCTGGGCGAAGTGGTTGCCGAGCACCTCGCCCTTGTGAAACCACTTCGGCAGCAGGTGCGCCTGGCGGCTCACCGGGTTCGGCATCGGCTGCGTCTCGTGGTGGTACATGAGCGCCGTGAGGTCGCGCCACTCGCTCCCGCCGCGGATCTTGATCATGCCCGCCCCGAACTCGAGCCGGAACACGAGCCACCACACGGCGACGATGATCATGATCGGCGGCGGCTCGTTGATCGAACCGAGGAACGCGACCGTGAAGAGCGCCTCGCAGAGCAGCATCTCCCAGCCGAAGCCGTAGAAGGTCTGGCCGACGTTCACGATCGAGAGGTAGAGGATCCAGAGCACCAGGAAGACGAGCATCGGCAGCCACGGAGGGCCGAGCTGCGGGAGCCCGAGGATCACGGATGCCGCGAGCACGAGCCCCGCGATCGCCACGGCCACGAGCCGCTGATCGGTGTATCCCCAGCGGAAGACGGTGGGACCGCGGAGCCGCGACGAGAGCTGCAGCAGCACGGGAACGGGCAGCAGCCCGTGCTCGCCGAGGAGCGGCCGGAACTGGTTCAGCGTCGACCAGAACGCCACGAAGGCGAGCGCGCCCACTCCGCGCTGCAACACCTGGCGGGCGATCTCGTAGTCGTGCGCATCGAACCAGTCGATCCAGTCCACACGCTCACGGTACCGCCGGCGAGCAGCCGCCGTCGATCAGCGCCGGCCGTCGATCAGAAGCGGTGCAGGTAGACCCACGGCAGCCGGTCCATCACGAGTCGGTGCCGGCGGCCCTCGGCGTCGGGGGCGTCGTCGGGAACGGCAGGCTGGTCGCGCTCGGCGCCGTTCGCGGCATCGTACTCGTCGTCCTCCTGCCAGAACACGGTCGTGCGTCGCTCGTTGAACCGACCGACGTAGGGGCGCACCTCGCCGCTCCGCAGCTCGGCGAGTGCAGCGTCGACGGATGCCGCGTGCTGCAGGCCGTGCAGCGTGACCCACGTCGGCGGCCACAGCGTCATGGCGCCGGCGGCGTGCCGCTCGAGCGCGTCGACCGGACGCAGCCACTCGGCATCGGTGACCTCGTCGGGCGCCAGCCGCAGCTCGCCGTCGGGCACGCGCACGGCGAAGAACGTCGTCGTGAGCTGCTTCTGCGAGCCTTTCGGCGGGGTCCAGTGCGAGAACGGCACGAGCTCGGCGGGGTCGATCTCGAGGCCGACCTCCTCACGCGTCTCGCGCACGGCGGCCCTGCGGGCGGCTTCGATGCCGTCGATCGGATCTCCTGCGGCATCCGCCTCGTCGACCGCACCGCCCGGGAAGACCCACGCACCGGCGAACGAGCCGCGGTCGCGCGGTCGCTCGGCGAGGAGCACTTCGACCCCGCGCTCGCCATCGCGCAGCAGCACGACCGTCGCCGCGGCACCGGTGGTGGCGGGATCGGTGAGGGATTCGAGGTCGCTGTCCATGCCCTCAGACTAGGCCGCGCGGCACGCGAGCACACGGGTCGCGGCGTACTCCGAACTGGGTTGCGCCGATACACTGCGGGCATGGACGAGACCTCTTCCGGCCCCTCCGTCGGCGAGCCGGTCTCGGCGGTCGCGACGCTCGTGCGGGCGCCGAATCCCGGACCGATGACGCTCGACGGCACGAACTCCTTCGTGCTGCGCGCGCCTGGTGCCGCGGGCTGCGTGGTCGTCGACCCCGGCCCCGACGACGCCGGGCATCTCGCCCGGCTCGCCGCCGACGGCCCCGTCGAGCTCGTGCTCGTCACGCACCATCACGCCGACCACACCGAAGGGGTCGCCCGGTTCGCCGCGATGACGGATGCCCCGGTGCGTGCCATCGATCGCAGGCTCTGCCTCGGCGCTCCGCCGCTCAGCGATCGCGAGCGCATCAAGGTTGCAGGCCTCGAGATCGAGGTCGTCGCCACGCCGGGACACACCGCGGACTCGGTGTGCTTCGTGCTGCCCGCCGACGCGGCGCTCGGCGTGAAGGATGCGATTCTGACGGGCGACACGATCCTCGGTCGGGGAACGACGATCATCTCCGACCCCGACGGGGCGCTCGGACCGTACCTCAGCTCGCTCGAGCGGCTGCGGGCGCTCGGCTCCGAGGCGCCCGTGCTCGTGCTGCCCGGCCACGGACCGGTGCTCCCCGATCTCGCCGAGATCTGCGACGCCTACCTCGCCCATCGCGCTGAGCGGATCGAGCAGATTCGTGCCGCCCTCGCCGAGCTCGGCGCGGACGCGTCGACCGCTGCCGTCACCGACCTCGTCTACGCCGACAAGGATGCCTCGGTGCGAAGTGCAGCCGAGGCATCCGTTCGAGCGCAATTGCGGTACCTGCGCGGCACCGCGTAGCCGTCAGGCTGCGACCGCGAAGCCGCCGGTCCAGCCGATCTTCTCCTGCACGGCGAGCGTGAGCTGGAGGAAGCCGACGGACTCGAGCTCGCGGGCACGCGACAGCGAGCCTGCGTCGACCGCAGCGACGCCGCCGGCACGCACGACCTCGGCGAGGGCGTTCTTCGCGTCGACGTCGTCGCCGGCGATGAGCACGGTGGTCGGCTGGCCACCGACGGTCTTCGCGGCGAGCGTCGAGGCGAAGTTCGTATTGAACGCCTTGAGCACGCGGGAATCGGGGAGGGCCTTCGCGAGCTCGCTCGCCTTCGAGCCGTCGGCCGGCGTGACGAGGGAGTCGAAGGTCTCGAAGTTCAGGGGGTTCGTGATGTCGACGACGATCTTGCCGGCGAGCTCGGCGCCGCGAGTCGCAACGATCTCGTCGAGCGCGGGGTGCGGCACGGCGAGCACGACGATGTCGCCCGTGATGGCCTCTGACGTGTCTCGGCCGATGTACTCGACGGTGTTGCCGCCGGCGGTGACGATGTCGCCGATGACGCTGCCCATGTTGCCGGATCCGATGATGCTGACGGTGGTCATGTGTGTTCCTCTCGGCGCCGCAGGGGCGCATTACTTGTCGGTACAACCAACACTCTAACGGCAATCAGTTGTAGCGTCAACCAATGCGGTAGGATGAAGACATGAGCAGCGACACGAGATGGCTGAGCACCGAGGAGTCCGCCGCCTGGGTGCGGCTCGTCGCGCTCACAGAGCTACTGCCGAACGCACTCGATGCACAGCTCCTCCGCGACGCGGGCCTCACCCACTTCGAATACGGCGCCCTCATGGCACTCGCCGGGGCGCCCGAACGCACCATGGTCATGACCGAGCTCGCCTCGCGCACCAATGCCACCCTGCCGCGCCTCTCCCACGTCGCTCGCCGGCTCGAGGAGCGCGGCCTCATCGAGCGTTCTCCATGCCGCACCGACCGCCGCGCCACGAACGCGCGGGTCACCGAGGCCGGTCTCGACCTCATCGACCAGGCGGCGCCCGGTCACGTCGACACCGTGCGCGCGAACGTGCTCGACCTGCTCACCGAGGAGCAGATCGGCCAGCTCTACCAGATCGCGGGCGCCGTGCTCGCGAAGCTCGATCCCGAGGAGCGCCTCGCCGCCACCTCGTGCCAGTTCAGCGAGGGCCCGGCGGTCGCGCGCGCGGGGTGACGTAGCGCGAGGGTGGTTTCGATACGCGTCCGGCTTCGCCGGGCGCTACTCAACCACCGGTCTGCTCTCGGCAGCACTGCCGTGAGCGGCATCCGCCCCACGGCGCAGCGTGCCCGCGCAGGCTGGAGACATGAGCAACTATGAGACCCCTCCGATCCTCCCGATCGACGCCGAGCTGACGAAGCGGCTCTTCCACGAACGCATCATCGTGCTCGGCGACGAACTCGACCAAGCGGGCGGCAACCGCCTGGTCGGGCAACTCATCACCCTCGCGGCCGACGACCCGCGCCGAGACATCCGCTTCTGGATCAACTCCCCCGGCGGCTCGGTCTCGGCGATGCTCGCGATCGCCGACGTCATGCGCTCGATCCCGAACGACGTCTCGACGATCGCCGTCGGCATCGCGGCGAGCGCGGGCCAGTTCCTGCTCTCGGCCGGCACGCCGGGCAAGCGGTTCGCGCTGCCGCACGCGCGCATCCTCATGCACCAGGGATCCGCGGGCATCGGCGGCACCGCCGTCGACGTCGAACTGCAGGCCGACGACCTGCGCTACACGCGCGACACGGTGCTCGGCCTCGTCGCGGAGTTCACGGGCCAGCCCGTCGAACGCATCGCCGAGGACTCCCTGCGCGACCGCTGGTACACGGCGACCGAGGCCGTCGACTACGGCTTCATCGACCGCATCGCCGACGGCTTCGACGAGATGTACCCGCAGGCCCTCCGGCCCCAGTCCGGAATACAGGCACCGACCGGATTGCGAGTGACCGCATGACCAGTTACACGATCCCCTACGTCATCGAGAAGCGCGGCAACTCGGAGCGCTCGCTCGACGTCTACAGCCGGCTGCTCTCGGAGCGCATCGTCTACCTCGGCACCGAGATCGACGACGGCGTCGCGAACGTGCTCATCGCGCAGTTCCTGCATCTCGCCTCGGAGTCGAACGACGTGCCGATCAGCCTCTACGTGAACTCCCCCGGCGGCTCTCCGGGCGCCGCGCTCGCGGTGTACGACACGATGCAGCACATCCGGCCGGATGTCACGACGACGTGCGTCGGCCAGGCCGGCGGGCCTGCCGCGGTGCTCCTGGCCGGTGGGGCGAAGGGGCAACGCGCGATCCTGCCGCACGGGCGGGTGATCCTGCACCAGCCGTCGACGCAGGGACGCGGCTCGATCCCGGACCTCATCCTGCACGCCGACGAGGTGGTGCGCGTGCGCGCCGAGCTCGAGGCGGCGCTCGCCGCCGACACCGGCCGTGATGCCGTCACGCTCCGGCACGACACCGATCGCGACCTCATCCTCCCCGCGGCTGCCGCGGTCGAGTACGGCCTCGCCGATCACGTGCTCACGGCGCAAGTGCCGATCGGGGCGGCGAGCGTCGCGGCGTCCTACGCGGCGAGCAGGTAGGCGTCGAAGCGCGCGGGAGCCGGTGCCGGGTCGGGCATGGCGATGTCGGGCATGGCGTCGGGAGTGGCGAGCGGATGCTCCGGCACGGCGTCGGCGCGGAACGCGAACGAGGCCTCGACCCGCAGGAGCTCGCGCCGCTCGGCGTTCCGGCGCTCGGCCTCCTGCCGCTCGCCGAGCACCTCGCCGACACGGCGGACCACGTCGACGAGCGCGAGCCCGAGCGCGTCGGCCACCGAGCCGAGCACCTCGGACGACGGCTCCTTGCGGCCGCGCTCGATCTCGGAGAGATACTGCGGCGAGACGCCCGCGGTCGACGCGACCTCGGTGAGGATGCGCTCCTGCTCGAGTCGCTCGCCGCGCAGCACCTCGCCGAGCACGTGCCGCCACAGCGGCTTGGACGTGGGCGAGCCAGTGGCCCGCGTGAACTCGACGACCTTGCCCATGGCACGAGGGTAGCCGCGGCATCCGCTCGGGAACAGGCTGATCCGCTCAGAGCAGAACGAGTGGGTCTCTCTCAGGCTCAGCGGGGGTCGTAGGTGAGGCAATCCGCCTCGACGGCGCCCGGGCCGACGCGAACGGATGGCGCCGTGCACTCGAGCGAGGAGTTGTGCACGCACTCCGCACGCTGGCAGGCGCCGACGTGGGTGAGCACCTTGTCGAGCCCGCCCTTCGTGCCGAGCGGGATGAACGTGGCGCACTCGGCATCGCCGATGGAGCCGCCGATCGTCACCGCCGCCGCATGGCAATGCGAGTGGTCGTTGTAGGAACATCCGGAAACCGAACACTCGCTGACTGCGGGCATGTCGTCAAGGGTCATGCTCATGGTGACCTCCACTGCGTCTCGACCGTGCAATACCGAGATGCTAGCCCGGACACCCGGCGGCGCACAGCAGTTGCCGCCCGAATTTCCGCAGATCACGGGCAGTTTCTATTGAGGGGAGGCTAACCTACCCGGCCCGGATGCGAGCCCGCCGACGCCGTCAGGCGGGCGGGTTCTCGGGATCGAGCGTGTCGATCGTGTCCTGCTCGACCTCGTTGTCGGCGTCGAGCTCGTTGGCGTCGGGCCCGAGTTCCTCGGCGTCGTTGCCCTGCTCGGGGCGCACCTTCTCGGGCTCGCCGACGTCAGGGGTGTTCTCGTCGGGGTCGCGTCGCTCGAACGGCTCGCGTGGGTCGGTCATCATCGCTCCATAACTCGCCGGTAGGGGTGCGTCCAGCCTGCGCCCGGTCGCGGCATCCGTCAACTGCTTGACAGCACCGCGCCGCGACGCGCGCGGCGATTGCCACTGGCTGGACTGCGACGGCCGCGACAGAATGAACCCAGACACTCGGAGGTGGGCGATGTCAACCGAATTCGTGCTGTGGTCGATGCTGGGCCTGTATGGCGCCGTAGGCGGCCTGCTGCTCCTCGCCGCATTGTGGTCGATCATTCGCGCGAAGCGCTGAGCATCGAGGAGCAACGGCGTGCCGGTGACGAGCGCGGGACTGCTGCTCTACCGCGAGGGCGAGGAGCTCGAGGTGTTCATCGCGCACATGGGCGGCCCCTTCTGGGCGCGCAAGCGCGAGGGCGCGTGGTCGATCCCGAAGGGCGAGTACGACGCCGGCGAAGATCCGCTCGCCGCCGCCCGGCGCGAGTTCGCCGAGGAGATCGGGGTTGCGGCCCCCGACGTCGGCTACGCCGACCTCGGGTCGTTCCGCTACACGTCGGGCAAGCTCATCCGCGTGTTCGCCGGCGCCGCTGCCGACTTCACCATCGACGAGGTGCGCAGCAACACCTTCGAGGTGGAGTGGCCGCCGCGATCCGGCCGGCGGCAGTCGTTCCCCGAGATCGACGACGCGGCCTGGGTCACGGTGACGGAGGCGCGCTCGCTGCTCGTGGCCGGGCAGCGACCCGCCCTCGATGCACTCGAGCTCCGCCTCGCGGCAGCCGCCGAGTAGGGCGCGCCGTCACGCGGGCTTGGTCGCCTTGCCGTCGAGCCAGAGCATCTCGGACTCGTCGCGATGCACGCCGTCGGTGCCGACGTGCTTCACGTCGATCTGCGGGCCCTTCTTGATGACGTGCACGAGCGCCATCGCATGGCCGCGGCCGAGGTCGTAGTCGGCCTTCAGCCAATCGACGATCACACCGGCCTTCACCGCCGGGTCATCGAATCCCTTCTCGTGAGCAAGAGCGATGAACTGGCGCGGGGTCAGGCCCGTCTTCTCCTCGATGTTGTCGAGGTATGCCTGGAACGACATGGTGGGGTCCTTTCGGTGAATCGGTTCGAACGGCGGTGAACATCAGGCGACCGGGGTTCCGCCGGCCGTGCCGGGGGCTTCCGCCTTCGCTGCGCGTCGTCGTCGGCCCAGCGACCGTCGTTCCTCGATCGACGGATCTGGGCCATCCCAGACCTTGATCATCGCCCAGCCCACTGCCGCGATCGGGACGGAGAGCACGGCGCCGACGATGCCGGCGAGGATCGTGCCGGCCGTCAGCGCAACGAGGATGACGAGCGGATGCAGCTTCAGGGACTGCGCCATGACGACGGGTTGCAGGAAGTTGCCCTCGAGCTGGTTCACTCCGATCACGATCGCCACGACGATGAGGGCAACGCCCGGCCCGTTCGCGACGAGCGCGACGAGGGCGGCGAGGATTCCGGTGATCGTGGCACCGACGATCGGGATGAAGGAGCCGAGGAAGACGATGACCGCAAGCGGCAGCGCAAGCGGCACCTGCAGGATGGCGAGGCCGATGCCGATGGCCGCCGCGTCGACGAACGCGATGACGGCGGTGCCGCGCAGGTAGCCGCCGAGCACGTTGACGCTCGTCTCGCCGATTCTGCGGCCGCGAGCGAGCTGCGCCCCGCGGAAGGGACGCAGGAAGAACGCCCAGATGCGGTCGCCGTCTTTCAGGAGGAAGAAGAGCAGGACCACCACGAGCAACGCACCGGTCAGCACTTCGGCCGCCGCCTCCACCCCGGCGAGCGCTCCCGTGCCGAACTCGGCGCTCGTGAAGAATTCGACGACCGCATCGCGCGCAGCGTTGATCTGCGCCTGATCGATCGGCACCGGCAGTGTCTGGAGCCAGGCGAGCAACTCGTCGAAGCCCTCGTTCGCGGAGATGACGAGCTCTCCCCATTGATCGCGCACCGCGAACACGATGAGCGTGATGATCGCGCCGAGCAGGAGGATGCCGCCGAGCAGGGTGATCCATGCGGCGAGGATCGAGGACACGCCGTGCCGGCGCAGCCAGCCCACGAGCGGGGCTGCCGCCGCCGCGAGGATGATCGAGATGAGCACGGGGATGACCAGGAGCTTCACCTGCACGAGCGCCCAGATGGCGAGGGCCGCGAGGGCGACGACGATGAGCACCTGCAGGCTCCGCGTGGACCAGCGGCCGAGGCGATCGTGCCACATGGAGCCGAGCGCTGCGGGGGTCGAGGCGTCCTCGATGTCACGCTCGAGGGCGTCGTCGCGCGGGGGCTCGGCCGGGGTCGTGTCAGGTCGCTTGAAGAGCCGCATTCCGCCACCCTATTGCTCGAACGGCGGCGCTCGCTCAGGCCGAGCCGCTCCACGGCGCCGGCACGAGTACCCAGCACACCTCGGCGGGCGCGTCATCCTCTGCGTGCCAGGTGTGCGGTTCGCGACCCGGGAACGTCAGCGCATCGCCCGTCTCGAGTCGCACCGATCGGTCGGCGAATCGCACCGTGACCGCTCCCTCTACGACGTGCAGCACCTCGACGTCGCAGTTCACGGTGTAGAGCTCTTGGCCGCCGTGCGCTCCGGGTTCGAGGGCCGACCGGATGAGCTGCACGCGGGATTCACCGCGGGGCGACATGAGCAGCTCGCTGACCCCGACGCCGCCGAGGTTGATGTGCGGTGCGTCGGCGCGCGTGATGCGCTGGATCTCGGGCTCGGCGAAGAGCGCGCCGACGGGAAGGGACAGCACCTGGCAGAGCTGCACGAGGGTGGCGACGCTCGGCGAGGTCTCGTCGCGTTCCACACGGCTGAGGAAGCCCTTGCTCAGGCCGCTCGAGTCGGCGACCTGCGCGAGCGTGAGGCCCTGCGCGATGCGGGTGCTTCGGAGCTTGGCGCCGATCGGCGTTCCGGCAGCGTCGGCTGAAGGGTGGATCGGCCGCATGAGGCTCCCCTCTCGTCGCGTCGTCGAACACGTTCCAGCCAGGCCTTGACGGCGGCACGGGCCGCGGCTTACAGTTACGGCAAGTTTCCTCAACAGTACCGGAAGTTTCGTAATATGCAACTCACTCCTGAACCGAGCGCCGATCACACCGGAGCGGATGTCGCCACCCCGACCGACGGCATCCGCGGCCCCGTCGACGCGAGCGTCGTGCCGCGCTTCGCCGGCATCGCGACGTTCGCCCGGCTGCCGCGGCTCGACGAGGTGGGGCACGCTGCGATCGCGATCGCGGGCGTGCCGTTCGACAGCGGAGTGAGCTACCGACCCGGAGCGCGCTTCGGGCCGGCGCACGTACGCGAGGCCTCGCGGCTCCTCCGCCCCTACAATCCCGCGCAAGACGTGTTCCCGTTCGGCGCGCAGCAGGTGGCGGATGCCGGCGACCTCGTCGCCAACCCGTTCGACATCGCCGAGGCGGTTCGCCAGATCGAAGCGGGTGCGGTCGCCCTCGGGGAGCACGCCGACCGCATCGTCGCGATCGGCGGCGACCACACGATCGCCCTGCCGCTGCTCCGCGCGGTGAACGCGAAGCACGGCCCGGTCGCGGTGCTGCACTTCGATGCCCACCTCGACACGTGGGACACCTACTTCGGCGCCCCGACCACGCACGGCACACCGTTCCGCCGTGCCTCGGAGGAGGGCCTCATCGACCTGACGGCGAGCATGCACATCGGCATCCGCGGCCCGCTCTACGCGAAGTCCGACCTCGAGGACGATGCCCGGCTCGGTTTCGCGATCGTGACGAGCGAGCAGCTCGAGGAGCAGGGGGTCTCCGCGGCGATCGAGCGCATCCGCGCGCGCATCGGCCAGGCACCGCTCTACGTCTCGATCGATATCGACGTGCTCGATCCGGCACACGCGCCGGGCACCGGCACCCCCGAGGCGGGCGGTCTCACGAGCCGCGAGCTGCTCCGAATCATCCGGAGCCTCAGCGATCACGACATCGTCGGCGCCGATGTCGTCGAGGTCGCGCCCGCCTACGATCACGCCCAACTGACGGCCGTGGCGGCGAGTCACGTCGCCTACGAGCTCATCAGCGCGATGGCGCCGCGCACCACGACCGCCACCACCACCGTCCAGGCGAAGGAGCCGAACCGATGAACGCACCGACCGAACCCACCCGCGACGCGGTGCTCGCGGCGGCATCCGAGATCGTCGACGCCTTCGCCGCGACCGACGGCGAGCGCTACTTCGCCGCATTCGCCCCCGACGCGAGCTTCGTCTTCCACACCGAGCCCGAGCGGCTCGCCGACCGGGCAGCGTACGAACGGCTCTGGGCGGGATGGGTCGACGGCGGCTGGCGCGTCGTCTCCTGCACGTCGAGCGAGCCGCTCGTGCAGCCGTTCCCGGGTGGCGCCGTGTTCACCCACTCGGTCGCGACGACGGTCGAGACCGGCGAGGGCAACGAGTCCTACCGCGAGCGAGAGACCATCGTCTTCCGAGTCGAGGCGGCGACGGATGCCGTGTCGCCGCGCCTCATCGCCGTGCACGAGCACCTCTCCCCCATGCCCGACGCGTCCGACGCATCCTGACGCCCACTCCAACCCGACCCACCACTCAACGAGGAGACCTGACCATGTCGCTCTACTCACGCCTCGAGCAGTACCTCGAGGAACACTCCGATGACGCCGGGCCCGTTCGCGGCACCCTGTCGCTGCCGCGCATCGGCATGATCTGGCTCGCCGCGAACCTCGTGGTGACGACCCTGCTCACGGGCACGCTCTTCGTGCCGGGCGTCGACTACGGCCTCGTCGTCGTGCTCATCATCGTCGGCACGCTCATCGGCGCCGCCGTGCTCGTGACCGTCGGCAACATCGGCACGCGCACGGGCCTGCCGACGATGGCGCTCACCCGCGGGCCGTTCGGCACGCGCGGCAGCCTGCTGCCGGTCGCCGCGAACGTCATCATCCTCATGGGCTGGAGCTGGGTGCAGGCGATGCTCGCGGGCATCGCGCTCGATTTCCTCGTGGCATCCGTCACCGGGTTCTCGAGCCCCGTGCTGTTCGCGGTGATCTGCCAGACCCTCGTCGTCATCCTCGCGATCTTCGGTCACACGGGCATCGCGCGCGTCGAGCCGTGGCTCGCCGTGCTCATCCTCGGCATCATCGCGTACATCTTCGTGGTCGCGTTCACGACGTATGCACCCGCGGAGTTCGCCGCGATCCCGGCCGACGCGTCGATCGGCTACACGCCGATCCTCGTGCTCGACGTCGTCATCGCCACCGCGATCTCGTGGACGGTGCTCTCGGCGGACTTCAACCGCTTCGCGACGTCGAGCAAGGCCGGCATCATCGGCTCGGGGGTCGGCTACACGCTCTCGACGGTCATCTCGATGGTCGTCGGCGCAACCGCGATCGGCTATGTCGTACTCTCGGGTGGCGAGGCCGTTCCGTTCGACCCGGTGACGATCGTCACGCCGTTCGGCGCCCCGCTCGCGGTGGTGATCTTCCTGTCGGTCATGGCCACGAACACGATGGTCGTGTACGGCATGGTCACGACGATCGTGAACGCCGTGCCGGGCGGCACGAAGCTGAAGTTCCTGCCGACCGCGCTCATCGTTGGCGTCATCTCGATCGTCGGGTCGACCTGGTTCGGGCTGCTGAACCAGTTCACGACGTTCCTCGTGACCATCGGCGCCCTCTTCGCGCCGGTGTTCGCGATCATGATCGCCGACTACTACATCGTGAAGCGGGGGGCGTACACGCGCGACATCCTGCGCTCGCGCGACGGGCGCTATTGGTACCTCGCGGGCGTGAACTGGGCTGCGATCGTCGTGTGGCTCATCGGTGCGGTCGCAGCTTACGTCTTCACCTACGTGTGGCCCACGCCGGTCGGCGCGACGATCCCGGCCTTCGCGCTCACGTTCGTGCTCTACCTGCTGGTCTCGCTGCGCGAGCGCTCGTCGGCACCGGCGGTGAGGAGCGAGCACCTCTCGGATGCCGCGGCGCAGCCGATGCCGCATGCGTGACCTGAGCCAGCCGCTGCGCACGGGCATGCAGGTCTACCCCGGCGATCCCGGCGTGGACCTGTCGCCCGCGCTCGAGCTGGAGCGCGACGGCGCCGCGGTGTCCGCCCTGCACCTCGGATCGCACAGCGGCACCCACGTCGATGCGCCCGCGCACACCGTCGCCGGCGGGCGCACGATGGACCGTGTCGCGCTCGACGAGCTCGTCGGTGAGGCGCTCGTGATCCACCTCCACGGTCTCGGCGACGGCGACACCATCACGAGTGAGGCGCTCGGCGAGCTGCCGCAGAGGGTGCCGTCGATCGTGGTGATCGAGACGGGGTGGGCCCGGCATTTCGGCACCGAACGTGCGTTGCGGCATCCGTCGCTCGATGCCGGCGCCGCCCGTCACCTCGTCGCCCGGGGCATGCACGTGCTCGCCGTCGACACGCTGAGTCCCGACCCGACGGATGCCGCGGGCACGAGCGAGTTCCCGGTGCACGACGTCGTGCTGGGCGGCGACGGCCTCATCGTCGAGAACCTCACCGGGCTCGAGGGCCTGCCCGCCCGCGTGCGGATCGGCGTGTTCCCGTTGCGGCTCGATGCCGACGGGGCGCCGGTGCGGGCGGTCGCGTTCCTCGACTGAGTGACTGGTGGTGGTTTCGATACGGCCCTGGCGGGCCTACTCAACCACCGTGGGCGTCAGCTGATCGTCGCGAGCTGCTCCTCGACCCACTCGGGAACCACGATGCTCGCGGGCCCGTGCCGCACCTCGTCGAAGAGCGGGGTGATCTCGCTCGCGGCGAGGTTCAGCTCGATCGTGCGGGCGCCGAACTCCGTCGCGACCATCACGAATCCCGCGGCCGGGTAGACCCCGCCCGACGTGCCGATCGCCGCGAACAGGTCGCACCGCACGAGTGCCTCGTCGATGCGGTCGAGCTCGTACGGCATCTCACCGAACCAGACGACATCGGGCCGCAGCATCCGCTCTCCGCAATTCGGGCAGGGTGGCCGCTCGATGAGGTCGGCCGAGTGCGGAGAGCGGTCGCCGCACGATTCGCAGAGGGCCATGAAGAGATCGCCGTGCATGTGCACGACTCGCTCGGATCCGGCGCGTTCGTGCAGGTCGTCGACGTTCTGCGTGACGATGAGGAAGTCGTCGCCGAGCAGTTGCTCGAGCCGGGCGAGAGCGAGGTGCGCCGGATTCGGCTCTGCTTGCGCCGCGGCGCGCCGCCGTGCGTCGTAGAACCGATGCACCGTGTCGGGGTCGCGCGCGAATCCCTCGGGCGTCGCGACGTCTTCGACGCGGTGCCCCTCCCACAGTCCGCCCGCGTCGCGGAACGTGGGCACGCCGCTCTCCGCCGAGATCCCGGCACCGGTCAGGACGACGACCCGCATGTGTCAGCGCCTCGAGCCGCTCGGCGTGGTCGACCAGACGGCGAGCGCGACGAGCACGGGCTGGAAGAACAAGCGGATGAACCGCGCCCGATCGGTCGAGAGCCCGAACGCATCGCGCCGCCCGGCCCATTGCGCGAGGTTGCCGGGGAAGACGGCGACGAAGAACGCCGCGACGATCGCCCCGATGCGCCGGCGCTCCCGCGGCAGCACGAGGAGCGCGCCGCCGAGGCCGATCTCGGCGACGCCCGACGCGACGACGACGGCGTCAGGGTCCATCGGCACCCAGTCGGGCACTTGCGCACGGAACTCGCGCCGCGCCCAGAAGAGGTGGCTGACGCCCGCGAAGACGAGACCGGATGCCAGGGCGATGCGCCCGATCGTTCGCGCGGGCGTGGACCGCGCGACGCCGGGTCTCGGGCTCATCGCTCGATCGACTTCGTGCCGCGCGGCCGCACGAGCGAGCGGAGCACGAAGAACACGATGACCGCGACCACGGCGACGACGGCGAGCTTGGCGATGAACCACAGCACACTGAACGCGACATCGACGAGGATCCAGGCGATGATGACGGCGACGATGACGCCGATGACGGTCCATACGTTCCGACTCATGCTTCGAGGCTAGCCGAGCGCTCCGATGCTCGGCTCAGAACGGCGGTGATTCGTTGGTCGTATCGAGGCGTGGTGGCGGGCCGGTCGAGTCGGCGCTGATCGAGCCGGCAGCGCTCGAGGCAGGGGCGTTCGAGCCGACGCCGACCGGGATGCTGCGTCTCGGATGGGTGACATGCGTGCGCCCGGCCGGTGACGTCCACTCGAGCACGCCGCCCGACATGTGCTGCACCGACCAGGACGACTCGTGCTTCAGATGGTGGTGGAGGGCGCAGAGATGGGCGAGATTGTCGAAGGCCGTGCGACCTTCGTGCTGCCAGTCGACGCTGTGGTCGACCTCGCACCCTGCTGCGCGTCGATTGCAGCCGGGGAACCGGCAGCCGCCATCGCGAACCTCGAGCCACCGCTTGAGATCTGCCGGCGGCCGATAGCTCGCGCGGTCGACGTCGAGCACCGTGCCGGACACCGGGTGAGTGAGCAGGCGCGTGAACGAAGGCGCCATCGCGGCGAGTCTGCGCGCGATGGCGGCGTCGATGGGGCCGTAGCCGTCGAGCTCGCCGGGGTCGGCGGAGTGGCCTGCGAGCGTCAGGACCGGCACCGTCACGTGCACGGTGGGCTGCACCGTCGCCGCGGCGTCGGCGAACACCGACTCATCCGCGAGTCTGCCGTGGAGCAGGAGATCGCGGGTCGCGTCTGCTCGGAGCTGATCGCGGCTCCTGGCATCGTCGCCGCCAGAGTCGCCGCAAGCGCCATCGCCGTGGCCGTCACCGGCGGCTCGCGCGATGCGATCGAGCCGGTCTTTGATCAGCAGCGCGTCTTCAGCGGGCAGGAACGCGTGCAGCCACGCCATGCCGTCTCGCGCGGTCTCGAGCTCGACACGGCGTTCGGCGCGGGCCGCACGATGGCGGGCTTCGAGGGACTCGATGCCGAGCTTCTCACGCAGCGCACGGGCCCTGACTCGCAGGGTTGCGGCGGTCGTGCCGGTCGCAATGATGGCGAGCTGCTCGTCGAGGCGAGCGCGCAGGCCCGGATCATCGTCGAGGTCGGTCGTCTCCTGCACGATGACCGCGGCGTGGCGGGAGCTGATCTGGCCGTTGCGCATGGCCCGCAAAGTGGCCGGCAGGGTGGTGGAGAGGGCCCAAGCCTCGGAGATCTGACGCTCCATGGTGCGCTCGGGGACGTGCAGGGCGGTCGCGAGCTCGGCCGTGACGCTGCGATGGGCCATCTCGCGACGGCGTTGCGCGGAGAGCGTGTTCGGGACGAATGCCTCTTCGCTGCGCAACGCGTGGCCGACGGTGAGGAAGATCACGTCGACCTGCATCGCCGCGTTCATCGCCTCGATGCGCTGGGCCTGCACGGCCGCCTCGATCAGCTCGGCCAAGCCGTCTTGCGCGATCGCGTATGGCGAGCGGGGCTCATCTTCAATCAGTGCCGCAGGATGCTCGGAATAGCCACTTGACCAGCCATTCGAGCCACCACGATGCATACCTTCATCCTAGCGGAATTCGAACATGCGTTCGAGGGTTGTGGAGAACTTCAGGCCACTCGGACGCGGCCGCGACCCGCGGACCGGCTCGGTGCGGGCCGGGATACGCTGGCCCTGCGCGCTGCCGCGGCCCGCGGCATCCGCTCGCCTTCGCTTTCCACTGGAGGACCAATGCCCGATGCGAACACGGCCGGTGCGCCGGCGCTGCACCCCGACACCGTCGCCGTCATCGCGGGGCGTCCGCCGCACACGCCCGACCAGCCGATGAGCGTGCCGGTTCACCTCACGTCGACCTACGTCGCCGGCGGCGAGCTCGAGTACGGGCGCTACGGCAATCCCTCTTGGACCGCGTTCGAAGACACGCTCGGCGCCCTCGAGGGCGGACACTGCGTGTCGTTCGCCTCGGGCATGGCCGCGATGGCAGCGGTGCTCGACCTGGTCGAACCGGGCGGAACGGTCGTGGCACCACGCCACTCCTACACGGGCACGGTCGCCATGCTGAAGGAGCTCGAGACCAAGGGCCGAGTGAAGGCCGTCTTCGTCGACATCACCGACATCCAAGCGGTGACGGATGCCTCCGCGGATGCCGCGATGGTGTGGTTCGAGTCGCCGACGAACCCGGCGCTCGAGGTCGCCGACATTCCCGCGATCGTGCGCGTCGCCCACGAGCATGGAGCCCTCGCCGTGGTGGACAACACGTTCGCGACGCCGCTGCTGCAGCGTCCGCTCGAGCACGGCGCCGATCTCGTCGTGCACTCGGCGACGAAGTACATCTCGGGGCACAGCGATGTGGTCATGGGCGCCGTGATCGCGGCGTCGGAGGAGCTCGCCACCGCGGTCGTGGCGCACCGTTCCCTGTTCGGCGCGACGCCGGCGCCCCTCGAGACGTTCCTCGCGCTCCGCGGCCTTCGCACACTGCCCGTGCGCCTGGAGCGCGCGCAGGCCAACGCGCAACAGCTCGTTCGGCGACTCGAAGGACATGCCGCACTCGAGGAGGTGCGCTACCCGGGATTCGGCGCCATCGTCTCGATCGTCGTGCGCGGCGGGGCCGAGCCGGCCGACGCGCTCGTGCAGCGCACGAGCATCTGGGTGCACGCCACGAGCCTCGGCGGCGTGGAGTCGACCTTCGAACGCCGGCGGCGGTGGCCCCTCGAGCAGCCCACGATTCCCGAGGGGCTCGTGCGGCTTTCGGTGGGTCTCGAGCACGTCGACGACCTGCACCGCGATCTCTTGGGAGCGCTCGACTCGCTGATCGAGACGGCTCCTTGAGCTCTATCACCCCGCCTGCTCGTATCAACAAAAGTTGACACACGGCCCGCCATCAACCATAGTTGATGCGTGGCCGCCTTCCCCGAACTCCCATCACCGGCGAATCCCGACGACGCCCTCGCGGCGGTCGTCGCCTTGCGCCGGCTCGCCGCCTCGCTCGAACGCGAAGCGGTCGACCACGCCCTTGAGCAGGGCTGGAGCTGGCGACGCATCGGCGAGGCGCTCGGCATGAGCGCGCAAGCGGCCCACAAACGACTCGCACCCGGGAAGCGCCGCTTCCCCGACCTGGAGGCATGACATGAGCCGAATCGACGACATGCGACTGATCGCGGAACTGCTCTCCGTGGCCGAGCGTGAGGCTCGAGCCGGCGGCGACGAACGGCCCGGCGCCGAGCACCTGCTGCTCGGGGCAACAGAGGTGGGCGACCCGTCAGCCCGCGATGCGCTCGCACGATGGGATGCCTCGCCCGACGACATCCGCGCCGCGATCGTGGCGGTGCATGCGCACGCCCTTGCGGGGCTGGGCCTCGACCCGGCATCCGCGGCATCCGTGGCATCAGCCGCACCGATCGACGCGGCGCCGCCGCGCGCCTACCGAAGCGACGCGAACGCGCAAGCGGTCTTCACGCGGGCCGGCGAGCTGGCCCGCTCGAGCCGCCCGCGCGGCCTACGCACCGCGCACGTGCTGCTCGCCATCGCTGAGAGCGAAGCCGGCACCGCCCGGCGTGTTCTGCGCGAACTCGAGATCGAGCCCGACGAGCTCGCGGTCGCCGCGAACGCCGCACTCGAGGCGGGTGGCACGGCCCCCTAGGCCGCGTAAGGGAAGACGCCGACCCGCCCGTCGCCCGGGATCCTCCGCACGCTGGTGCGCGGCGGGTTCATGTCGACTCCTTGTGTTGACCTGGCACTCGGGGGAAGTCCTCGGCGAGCGCCGCCTCGATCAGCCCGAGCGAGTCGTAGCCATCGAGGATCGCGCCGGTCTCACGCGCCCGCTCCTGAAGCCCTCGATCGGCGAGCACGCGCGCAACGCCCGCGGCGATGCGTCGAGGAGACGGACGCTCGGTGCGCAGGTCGACCGCGACACCGTTGTAGGCGAGGCGGGCATTGATGTCGTTCTTCCCCTCGCGGGTGCCCGCGAGCAGCAGCGGCACTCGGTACTGCAGCGCGAGCATCACGCTGCCGTGTCCGCCGTTGCAGACGAAGACATCGGCATGCTGGAACAGCTGGTGGAAGTCGATGAAATCCTCGATGATCACGGAGGGCAGCGGGTAACGCCGCCGCAACTCCGCCGTGCCGGAACCGGCGGTCACGGCCACCACGAGCGTGTCGCCTCCGGCGAGCGCCTCGATCGTCGGCGCGATGAGTTTCGACGGATCGCGGTTGTCGACGGTGCCCTGCGACACCACGACGACCTTGCCGTTCCACGCCGCAATTCGCGGATCGAGCGGGGCCGCGGCATCCGTCTTCTGCGGAAGGAGCGCACCGACGTACACCGTGTTCGGCGGAGCTTCGGGGCGCGGGAAGTCGGTCTCTGGGATACCGGACTGGAAGACACGTCTCGCCGTCTGCTCGACGATGAGGAAGACATCGCGTCGCTCCACCGCGGGCAGGCCGGCGACGGCGAACGCCTCGTTGAATGAGGTGAGCCCGCGCTTCAGCGAGCCGAGCACGAGCCTCCAAACGATGCGGTCGCGCACCCGCCCGATGGGGCCACGCGCGGGGCGGAGGCCGAAGAACGGCGGAGGCACGTCGCCCTCAGGGTGCACCGACGGACCGGGATTGATCGCGTAGACGGGCACGTCGAGCGCGCGGGCCACGAGGGCCGAGGCGAAGAAGGCCGAATCGCAGACGAGCAGCTCGAACGGATACTCCTCACGGATCTCCTGCAGGTCGAGGAAGTGGTCGCGCACGGGTGCCGCGAAGACCTTGTCGAAGTCGAAGGCGAGCCGCTCCGGGCCCCGCAGCCTGGCACGCTCGGGATAGAGCTCGCCGATGTTCTCGTCGGTCACCTCAATGGCACGCCGATAGGGCAACGCGGGCACGCCGAGGCGTTCGACCTTGTGCACGAAGCTCGGCGCGGTGTACCAGGCCACCTCATGCCCGCGGTCGAGCAAGCGGGCTGCGACGCCCGTGAGGGGATTGAAGTGCCCCGCGAAGGGCATGGTCGCGATGAGGATCTTCATGGTGCGCCGCCTCGGGCTTCGGAGTGTGGCTAGATGCCGTTACTAGTGACTACCTCTAGTAGAGTAGACCTCACCATGACGGCCCACAAGACTCCAGACGCTCCCGCACCCCTCACTCGCAAGGAGCGAGCGGGCCGCACCCGTGCTCGCATCCTCACAGCGGCACTCGCAGAGTTCACGGCGAAGGGGTATCACGCCACGACGATGGCCGCGATCGCCGCTGAGGCCGGCGTGGCCGTGCAGACCGTGTACTTCGTCTTCGGCACCAAACCGGCACTGCTCCAGGAGCTGCTCGGCGTCGCTGTGATGGGCCAGTCCGACGACGGGCTCCCCGTGCAGCGCCCTGAAGACTCCGACTGGTTCCGCGAGGCACTCGAGTCGAGCGACGGACGCCGCGCCCTGGCCTCGTTCGTGCACGGATCGATGCCGGTCTACTCGCGCGCAGCGGCGGTTGCCGAGACGGCGCGCGTGGCCGCGCAGACCGACCCTGATGTCGCCGACGTCTATGCGCAAGCGGAGGCACGCCGCATCGAGGAGTTCGGTCGCGTCATCCGAGCCCTCGCCGATCACGATGCCTTGCGTTCCGACCTCACGATCGCGCAGGCGACCGCCGTGCTCGCGACGGAATTCGGTCCTCAGAGCTACCTCGGCTACACCGCCGGGCATGGATGGACGGATGCCGCGCTGGCCGAGTGGATGTCCGACGCGCTCGCCCGGCTGTTGCTGCGCTAGACCTACCCCGCCGGTGCGTCAGCCCTGCACGCGCCCCGACGACGCCGCGATGCGCTTCAGGAGCGGTGGCTTCGCGAGCACCCACGCGACGACCATGACGATGACGGATGCCGCGAACACCCCGAAACCGATCCAGTCGTCGGTGTCGCGCACGGCGTACATCTGGTTGAGCTTGCGGAGCGCTCCGGTGGTGAGCACGAGCACGACGTGCACGAAGGTGAACGCAATGAAGAACAGCATGACCGGGTAGTGCAGAGTCTTCGCGAGCTTCTCGGGGAAGGCGCGCACGAGCGGTCCTTCGAGCGGCCACGCCGACGAGAGTCGCAACCCGGTGAGAATGGCGAGCGGTGACGCGATGAACACGACCGTGAAGTACGCGAGTTGCTGGAGCGAGTTGTAGACGACCCAGGAGTTCTCGGTCGGCCACTCGAGCGAGGCGTATTGAAGCGCCGCTGAGATCGCGTTCGGCACGACGGCCCAGTCGGTCGGCACGATGCGCACCCATTGCCCGGTCGCGAAGAGGAGCACGACGTAGCTGAGCCCGGTGAGCACCCAGAGCGCGTCGAGCCAGAGGTGGAACCACAGGAAGATGCCCATGCGCCGCGGCGAGCGCTTGGTGCGCGGCCACCGGGTGTTGTCGCGTGTCCAGAATCCGGGCGGCCGCTTCTTCGAACGCAGCTGGTAGCCGGTGCGCACGATGAGCAGGAGGAAGAACGCGTTGAGGAAGTGCTGCCAGGCAAGCCATGCGGGGATGCCAGTCGGCGCCCATTCCGGTGGCGGCACGATGCCGGGATAGGTCTCGATGAACGACTGCCCCGCCGGCAGCTCACGGAACCAGCGCGCGAGCAGCACGACGACGACGAGCGAGACGACGGCGATGAACGTGGTCCACAGCACCCGCTTGCGCTGCGCCCTCCACCATTCGGCGGCGCGAGTGGACTTCGTCGAGGTCATGGTCATCTCGGGAGGCGGTTCCTTCTCCGGCACGCCGGGAGAGCTTGGGTCCGGTGGCGTGGGCAAACGTGGCCGCAGCGGTGAATTGCGGATGCCTCGACGATAGCGCCGGCCGCTGGGAGCACGAAGTCGTGGCGCAACAGGCGGACACGCAGGATCATCGGGTGCCGCCGCCTGAGCTCACTCGCTGCGGGCCGCCGTCTGCGCGAGCAGCCAGTCCATGGCGTCGGGCACGACGTCGAGCACCGAGATGTGCCCGTCGTCGAGCCGCATCCAGAGCCGGGCGTTCGGCAGCCGGCCCAGCATCGAGACGGCGTGGCTGCGCGGGACCACGCGATCGAGCTCACCCTGCACGAGCAGCACCGGCGCGGCGACCGCCTCGAGGTCGAATCCCCACGGCGACGCGAAGGCGACGTCGTCGTCGATGAGCCCGTCGTCGCCGAACGCCTCGGAGCGGCCCACGTCGGCGCCGAGCGACGACCAGGTTCCCTCGAGGGCGGCGAAGTCGGCCGGCAGGAACTGCTCGGGATCGAACTCGTCGGTCTCGGCGAAGAGCGCGCGCGCCGCGCGACCCTGCAACGCGGCCTGCAGCCCGCCCGGAGAGCGCATGCCGCCGAACCAGTCGAACTCGTCGGTGTAGGGCGCGATGCTCGCGAGCGTCGCGACGCCCGTCACGCGATCGGGCAGCAGCGCGGCGCACGCGAGCGCGTGCGGCCCGCCGCCGGATGCTCCCATCACCACGAACCGGTCGACGCCGAACGCGTCGGCGACCGCCGCGACATCCGACGCCGCCGACGCCACATCGCGCCCAGGCCGCGGCGACGAACCGCCATAGCTCGGTCGCGCAGCGGAGAGCACGCGGACGCCGCGTGCCGCCGCCGCCTCGAGCACCGGGTCGAGCGGGGCGCCGGTCTGCGGCGAACCGTGGTGCCAGACGAGCACGAGCCGCGCCGAGGCATCCGGCCCGCTGTCGTAGGCGCGGAGCACTCGCCCGTCATCGAGGGCCACGTCGAGTTCGATGACCATGCTGCTCCTGCTTCGTCGAAGGCCCGCCTGGATTCCGGCGCCCGCGATGCCAGCCTAGGCTGGTGCGGGTGATGAGCCGCTTCTTCTCGGGCGTCGGAATGCTGCTGCGCGGCTTCGGCTTCTGGCGGCGACGGCCGGCGGTGATGATGCTCGGGCTCATTCCGGCGGCGATCGTCTTCATCGCCGTAGTGGCCGCGCTCGTCGCCCTCGGGCTCGGCCTGCCGTGGCTCACCGAATGGCTCACCCCGTTCGCCGACGAATGGGACGACCCGTGGCCGGGCCTCGTGCGCGGGGCGATCGGCGCCATCGTGCTCGCCGCGGCCGTCGTGCTCGCGGCCGTGACGTTCACGGCGCTCACCCTTGCCGTCGGCGACCCCTTCTACGAGCGCATCTGGCGTGCGGTCGAGCTCGAGCTCGGCGGCGAGGTGCCCGAGCAGGGCGCGGGAGTGTGGCGGTCGATCCTCGACTCGGGTCGGCTCATCGCGTTGGGCCTGCTCGCCGCGATGGGGGTCGGCGTCACGGCGTTCATCCCGATCGTCGGGGCCGTGCTCGCACCGACGCTCGGGGTCATCCTGTCGGGCCGGCTGCTCGCGATGGAGCTCACGTCACGGGCGTTCGACGCTCGCGGCATCCGTTCGATCGCCCGGCGTTCGGTGCTGCGCGGTCGCGGCGCCGAACTGCTCGGCTTCGGCGTCGCGACGCAACTCCTCTTCATGGTGCCGCTCGGCGCGATCTTCACGATGCCGGCGGCCGTGGCGGGCTCGACGCTGCTCGCCCGATCGGCGCTCGACGCCGCTGCCGCCGCTGCTGCTGCCGCCGCCGCTCCTGCCGAGCCGACCCCGCGGCCGCGCTAACCGGCCTGCGTCGGCGCCCGGCCGTCGAAGAGCAGCATCGGCACAGGTCCGAACGGCATCGACCGCACTCGGAATCGACGGATGTCGCTGCCGACGAACCCCGCTGCCTCGAGCGCCGGCTGGGGATCGCGATCCCAGTGGCATCCGTGGCAGAACCGCTTCGAACACGGCGTCGCGACGAGTTGCACGAGGCGCTTCAGGGTGCCGGGCGGTGCGATCACGTGGTCGACGAGCACGATGCGGCCGCCCGGCACGAGCACGCGGCGGAGCTCGGCGAGCGTGGCGTCGACGTCGCCGACCGAGCAGAGCACGTAGGTGCCGACGACCGCGTCGATCGAGTGGTCGGGCAAGGGGATCGATTCCGCCCGCGCATCGAGCGGCACAGCGGAGTGCTTCCACTCACGCGCTCGCGTGGCGAGCTCGGCGCGGCGCTTCGCGTCGGGCTCGAGGCCGACCCACTCGACATCGGGATGGAACGCGCCGAAGTTCTCGCCCTCGCCGGCGCCGATCTCGAGCACGCGCCCGCGCACCCGCGACACGAATTCGCGCTCGAGCTCGTCGAGGGCGTCGTCGTCGATCAGGACCATGCTCGCACCGTACCGCGTTGCGAGATTTCCGGCGAGGGGATGTCTGTTCGCGCACTGCCGGCACAAAGAGAACGCATAGACGGCCCACCGGAGATCGAGAGGAACATGGAGTTGATTCGACTCGAACGCCGACCGCCGACCGAGAGGACACCCCCATGACCCACGACGCCACCGAGACGAAATGGCGCGACGCAGAAGGCCAGATCATCGACGAGGAGGACCGAGGGCTCGTCTACGACATCCGCACGCTCGTCGACCGGCGGAAGGCCCTCGGCCTGTTCGGCGGCATTGCGGCGACCTCGCTGCTCGCCGCGTGCTCCGCCTCGCCGACGCCGACAGCGAGCGCGAGCCCGAGTGCCTCGGCGTCGACCACACCGACCGCCACCCCCGAGGCCACCGCGACGTCGGGACCGCTCACCGAGGTGCCCGACGAGACCGGCGGCCCGTTCCCGGGCGACGGATCGAACGGGGTCAACGTGCTCGACGACTCGGGAGTGGTTCGCCGCGACATCCGCTCGAGCTTCGGCTCGTCGACCACCACCGCACCGGGTGTGCCGCTGACGATCAACCTCACCGTGCGTGAAGCCGCCACGGGCAATGCAATGGCGGGCGCCGCCGTGTACCTGTGGCATTGCAATCGCGACGGCGACTACTCGCTCTACAGCTCGGGCGTCGAGAACGAGAACTACCTGCGCGGCGTGCAGGAGGCCGACGCGACCGGAACCGTGAGCTTCACGTCGATCTTCCCAGGCGCGTACGCGGGCCGGTGGCCGCACATCCACTTCGAGGTGTACTCGGATGTCGCGACGGCCGTCGCGTCGGGTCCGATCGTGAAGACGTCGCAGATCGCCTTGCCGAAAGAGGCATGCGATGCGGTCTACGCCACGTCGGGCTACGAGCAGAGCGTGCGCAACATGAACTCGACGAGCCTCGCGTCCGACAACGTCTTCGGCGAAGACGGCGGCATCCACCAGATCGCGAGCATGTCGGGGTCGGCGTCGGCCGTGTACACCGCGGCGCTCACGATCGGGGTGTGACCGCGTGACCGCGTGAACGCGTGAGCGGATGCCACGGGCGCTGTGCCGTGGCATCCGCTCGACGCGTTCCTCTCGGCCGACTCAGCGCAGCGCCGCGAAGAAGGCGCGGATGTCGCCGGCCACGACCTCGGGCAGCTCGAGCGCCGCGAAGTGACCGCCGCCCTCGTCGAAGCGGCTCCAGTGCACGATGTTCGAGTTGTCGCGCTCGGCGAAGACCCGGATCGTCTGGAAGTCGTCCTTGAACACCGCGACGCCGGTGGGTGCCGTGTTGACCTGCGGCTCGGCCTCGGCACGCGCGTTCTCGAGGTAGGCGCGGCTCATGCCGGCGGCGGCATTCGCGAACCAGTTCACCGTGACCTCGGTGAGGATCTGCTCGAGCGACACGAGCGACGTGCCGTTGCCGAACGAGTTGAACAGCTCGCTGTAGGCGAGGAGTCCGATGGGCGAGTCGCTGAGTCCAACGGCGACGGTCTGCGGCCGGCTCGCGTTCATCGTGTTGTAGCCGCCGACCGACTGGAACCACTGCATGTGCTCGAGTCCCGCGTAGTCCTGCGGTTCGAGTCGCTCGAACTCGCTTGGGTCGCCGCTCGGGAACGAGAAGAGTTGCAGCACATGCAGGCCGAGGAAGCCGTCGGGGTTGAGGAGGCCGAGCTCACGGGCCACCATCGCGCCGTTGTCAGAGCCGTGGATGCCGTACTCGGCATAGCCGAGGCGCCGCACGAGGGTGTCGTATGCGCGGGCGACCCGGGCGGTGGTCCAGCCGCGATCGGTGACCGGTGCGCTGAAGCCGAAGCCCGGGGCATCCGGAATCACGACATCGAAGGCGTCTTCCGCACGGCCGCCGTGCGCGACCGGGTCGACGAGCGGGCCGATCATGTCGAGGTAGTCGACGGATGACCCGGGGTAGGTGTGCGCGAGCAGCAACGGCGTCGCGCCGGGGTGCTCGGACTTCACGTGGATGAAGTGGATCGCCTGCCCGTCGACCTCGGTGACGAAGTGCGGCACGGCGTTGATGCGGGCCTCTTGGGCGCGCCAGTCGAAGCCCGAGCGCCACAGCTCGACGGCTTCGCGGAGGTAGGAATTCGGGGTGCCGTAGTCCCAGTCGTCGACGGGCGCGGGCTGCGGGAGCCGCGTGCGGGCGAGTCGTTCCATCAGGTCGTCGAGCTCGGCTTGCGCGACCTCGATGCGGAAGGGGCGGATGTCGATGCCGGTGTCTGAAGTGGTGTTCGTCATGTCTTCGACGGTACGAGGCATATAGGCACGTTCGATTCCTAATGTGCGAAGTTCTTCAGGTTCAGACTCGCGATACCGCCCGCCGCCTCAGCACGCCTCCCGCCGCGATCGCGACCGCAGCGATCGCGAACACGAGGGGGCCGAAGAGCGCTCCGCGGTAGGCCTCGACGCCCTCGGCCTCGGTCGACTCCAGGGCGACGAGCAGCCCCGAGACCACCGCGAGGCCGATCGCACCGCCGAACTGGAAGCCCGTGTAGAGCAACCCGCCGGCGAGCCCCTGCTCGTCGTCTTCGACGTCCTCGGTGGCCGCGATCGTGAGCGGGCCATAGGCGAACGCGAAGGCGAGCCCGATCGCGAGGAAGCTCGGGAACATCATCGCGTAGGTCCAATCGGGAGCCACCGGCAGGAAGAGCGCGTAGGCGAGGGCCGCGAGCACGAGGCCGCCGAGGATCACGCGCCGGGTGCCGAACCGGGCCACGAGCCGCGGAGTGAAAAGCGGCGCGATGATGACGTCGATGCCGGAGACGAGCAACGCGAGCGACGTCTCGAGCACCGACCAGCCGAGTTCCTCCTGCAGGTAGAGGGCGACGACGAACTGGAACCCCAGGAATCCGCCGGCGAGGAGCGCAGCGCCGAGGTTCGCCCGCACGAGGTTCGCGTGGCGGAAGATGCCGAAGCGCACGAGCGGCTGCGCGGCGCGGCGCTCGACGACGACGAAGGCCAGGAGCAGTAGCGCGCCGATCGCGAAGGTGACGACGGTCGTGAGCAGCGGCCGGTGCGGTGCGCCCTCGATGCCCGCCACGAGCACGACGAGTGCCGTCGTCACCGTGAGCCCGCCGAGCACGTCGAGGCGGCCGCGGCTGAGCGCCGCGAGCGCGTTCGCGGCGCGCGGGATGAACGGCACCGCGATCGCGAGCAGTGCGGCGGCGATCACGAGCGGCGCGATGAAGACCCAGCGCCATCCGAACATCGTGAGCAGCCCGCCCGCGACGAGCCCGACCGAGAACCCGCCGGCGCCGACGCCCGAGTAGATGAGCACCGCGCGGTCGCGAGTCGCGCCGGTGAAGGTCGTCGTGATGATCGACAGGCCCGCGGGAGCCATGAAGGCGGCCGCCACTCCCGTCGCGGCGCGCGCGACGATGAGCATCCACGGATCGGTGGCGAGCGCCCCGAGACCCGTGAACGCGAGGAAGACCGTGAGCGCGATGAGGAAGACCCGTCGCCGCCCGAAAAGGTCTGCCGCGCGGCCGCCGAGGAGCACGAATCCGCCGTAGCCGAGGATGTAGGCGCTGATGATCCACTGCAGTTCACCGGTCTCCATGGGCAGGTCGGCGCGAATCGACGGCAGGGCCACGTTGAACATGCCGACGTCGATGCCCTCCAGGAAGATCGCACCGCACATCACGAGGAGCACGGCGAGCGACCGCCCGGTGATCGAGGTGCTCGGGCGGGTTTCGGTCTCGACAGACACGGTTGCACTCCCAGGTCGGCTGATGGCCACTCACGGTTATCTCTTGTAACTGACCTCATCTTGGGTCACCATTGGGAAGTATGGAAGAAGGCACTTCAACGTCACTCGGTTACCCCGAAGGCACCGTCAGCGCTTGGAGCGATGCCCACCAGTGGGACACGCGTGAAGACTGCGAGGTGCGGCAGATCCTCGACCGCATCGCCGACAAGTGGTCGCTGCTCGTGCTGGCCCTGCTCGCCGAGCGCCCGTTGCGGTTCTCCGAACTGCGCCGGCGCATCGACGGCGTGAGCCAGCGGATGCTCGCGGTGACCTTACGCCACCTCGAACGCGACGGCCTCGTCTCGCGAACGGTCTTCCCGGTCGTGCCGCCCCGCGTCGACTATGCGCTGACGGAGCTCGGCGAATCGCTCGGCAGCACGGTGCAGGCGCTCGTCGAGTGGACCGAGGGTCACCAGGAGCGCATCATCGAGGCGCGCAACCGGTACGACTCGGCCAAGGTGTCGGCCGAGGCGTAGCGATGGCCGACACCGCCACGCGCCTGCTCGCCCTCTTGTCGTTGCTCCAGTCGCGGCCCGATTGGTCGGGCACCGAGCTCGCGGCTCGACTCGGCGTCTCGCCCCGCACCATCCGGAACGACATCGACCGCCTTCGGCAGCTCGACTACCCGGTCGACGCCACACGCGGTGCCACCGGCGGCTACCGCCTCGGCGCCGGCGGCAAGCTGCCGCCCCTGCTCCTCGACGACGAGGAGGCGGTCGCCGTCGCGATCGGGCTGCGCGCCGCCCGAGGCATCACCGGCATCGAGGAGTCGAGCGCTCGTGCTCTCGCGAAGCTCGAGCAAGTGCTGCCGTCGCGCCTCAAGCCGATGGTGACGGCACTCACGTCGACCACCGAGCACGCGCCCGAGAACACCGGCACGGATGCCCCCGACCCCGAGGTCGACCCTGCCGTGCTCAGCGCGATCGCCGGCGCCATCCGCGACGTCGAGTGGCTTCGCTTCGACTACCAGGGCGCTGCGCGTCTCGTCGAGCCGTATCGCCTGCTCAACTGGCAGCGCCGCTGGTACCTCGTGGCTCGCGACCCGTCGGCGAACACGTGGGAGACGTTCCGCGCCGATTGGATGGAGCCACGGATGCCGACGCGCCGACGCTTCTCCCCCGTTCCGCTGCCCGGCGACGACTACACCGCCTTCGCGATGCGTTCGATCGCGGCGAGCGGCTGGAAGGTGCACGCGCGCCTCCGTATCGCCGCCCCCGCCGAGGCCGTGCTCGCTCGCATCAATCCCGCCGTCGGCGTCGTCGAGTCGATCGACGCCGAGACGTCGGTGCTCGTCACGGGCGCCGACAGCCTCGACACGATCGCCGCGTACATCGGGATGCTCGGCATGGACTTCACGGTCGACTCGCCGGCCGAACTACGGCCGGTGCTGCTCAGGTATGCCGAGCGATATGTTCGCGCGGCCCGTGTCGTCGACGATGCCTGACGTCGGTCGATTCACGGCAGGTCAGCTCGCGAGCCGCAGCTCCGTCGCGCGCTCTTCGATGCCGCGGAGCACCTCGGCGAAGTCCACGCCGGCAACCGAGCGCACGTTCCAGCCCACGTCACCGCGTTCGACGAGCGACGATGAGGCGTTCTCGAGCTTCGGGTAATGCCGCGGCTCGTGGCCGGTGATCGTGGCGAGCGTGTGCCTGATGAGCGTGCCATGGGCGACGATGAGCACGTTCCCGCCGTCGTGGTCTTCGACGATCCGCTCGAGGCCGCGGATGCCACGAGGCCCGACCTCCTCGTCGAGCTCCATGCCCTCGAAGTCGCGGTTCGGCCAGCGGGCGTCGAGCTCGGACACGAGCGTGCCCTCGGCGACGCCGAAGTCCTGCTCGGTGAGCTCGTCGTAGGTCTCGCCGAACGGCACGCCCAGATGTTCACCGATGATCTGCGCGGTCTCGCGAGCACGCCCGAGGGGCGAGCTCACGACGGCGGACCACTCGTGATCGGCGAGCAGCGCTGCAGCGGCCCGCGCCTGCTCCCGTCCGGTGGCGTTGAGCGGGATGTCGGTGCGACCCTGCATGCGGCCCGCGAGGTTCCAGTCGGTCTGTCCGTGGCGGATGAGAGAAAGCACCATGCGCTCCAGCCTAGAGCGCGTGAGCTGGACGGATCATCCGCGGCATCCGGTGTGCGGCATCCGGCAACCTCCGGTTCTTCCCAACGTCACCCGGCACCCCTAACTTGGACACGTCGGTCGTTCGAGCCGCCAACGAAGGAGAGCGCATGTCCAGGAGACGCCCCGCCACCGCCGTGATCGCCGTCGTCGTCGGCGCCATCGCGACTGCGACCCTCGGCGTCACCGCCGCCGCTGCGACCCCTGCCGGGAGCGCAGAGCAGAGCGGCACGACCGACCTGCGCGTCGCGACGTTCAACCTCTCGCTCAATCGCAACGCCCCGGGCCAGCTCGTGGCCGACCTCAGCACGGGCACCAATGCGCAGGCGAAGACGGTCGCCGAGATCATCCAGCGCGCGAACCCCGACATCGTGCTGCTGAACGAGTTCGACTACGTGCCCGACGGGCTCGCGGCCGACCTGTTCCGCGACAACTACCTCGAGGTGTCGCAGGGCGGCGCCGATCCGGTCGAGTACCCCTACGCGTATGTGGCGCCGTCGAACACCGGCGTTCCGAGCGGCTTCGACCTCAACAACAACGGCGTGATCGGCGGGGGCGACGACGCCTTCGGCTTCGGCGTGTTCGAGGGCCAGTACGGCATGGCGGTGCTCTCGAAGCACCCGATCGACACCTCCGAAGTGCGCACGTTCCAGAACTTCCTCTGGAAGGACATGCCCGGCGCGCTACTGCCCGACGACCCCGCGACGGCAGAGCCTGCCGATTGGTACTCCGCCGAGGAGCTCGAGGTGATGCGCCTCTCGAGCAAGTCGCACTGGGACGTGCCGGTCGAGGTCGGCGGCAACACCGTGCACGTGCTCGCCTCGCACCCGACCCCGCCCACCTTCGACGGCGCCGAAGACCGCAACGGCCTGCGCAACCACGACGAGATCCGCTTCTGGGCCGACTACGTCACGCCCGGTCAGACGTCGCGGTACATCACGGATGACGCGGGCGACAGCGGCGGGCTGAAGCCGGGTGAGTCGTTCGTGATCCTCGGCGACCAGAACGCCGACCCGCTCGACGGCGATTCGGTGGATGCCGCGATCGACCAGCTACTGGGGCATCCGCGCATCACCGACCCGCTGCCCACATCGGACGGCGCCGTCGAAGCGGCACAGGTGCAGGGCGGCGCGAACCTCACGCACGAGGGCGACCCGCGCTACGACACCGCCGACTTCAACGACAACCCCGCTCCCGGCAACCTGCGTGCCGACTACGTGCTGCCCTCACGCGACCTTCGCGTCACCGACGCCGGCGTGTTCTGGCCGGTGCAAGCCGACCCGCTCTCGGCGCTCACGGGCAGCTTCCCGTTCCCGAGCAGCGACCACCGACTCGTGTGGGTCGACGTGCGCGTGCACGGCTGACCGCCACGGAGGGAGCCTTACCGCGAGCCGTGCAGGCCGATCCGGTCGGGCACGCTTCCGGCGACGCCGGGCAGCCAGGACTCGACCTCGGGCCACGGGCGACCGGTGGGCAGATGGCGCAGGAGGCTCGCGAGAGAGTCGTCGGCGTCGGGCCAGGGGATGACGCGGTTCGGCGACGCATCGGCGAGCACGCCGAGCCACCAGTGCATCCACGTCGTGGGCAGCGACTCGGGATGCAGCACCACGTAGTAGTCGGGCACGCTGATCATGTGCCGCTCGGCGGCCTCGACCGCCCGCTCGATCTCGAGCTCGAGCACGCCGTAGGTCGACTGGTCGTCGTAGAACTCGACCCAGGCCGCAGCGACATGCCCGAGCGGGTCATGATCGTGCACCACGTAGGGGGCGCTCGTGGAGACGGACCAGCGCGCCACCTCGGCATCGGACTCGCCGGAGAACGAGGCGGCCTGCACGTTGGCGTACCGCTCGAGCGAACGGATCGCGCTCGTCGTCTCTTCACCCACCATCACCAGGGTGGTGCTGCCCGGTGGCTCCATTTTCAGATTTTACTGCTGTTCAGCACGGAACAGGGGCGACAAGCCGAGGTCGCAGCCGCACTGTTACCAAGCGGACATCCCGTGGATATCCGCCCGACCCGTCTACGCGATGCGCAACACGACATTTCCCTTCTTGCGGCCCGTGTCGACATAGCGGTGGGCCTCGACGATCTCATCGAGGTCGAACGTGCGGTCGATCACAGGCCGGTACTCGCCCGACTCGGCGAGCCGCACGAGCGAGGCGAGGTCGTCGCCCGTGACGGGTGCACCCGCGAAGGTCACGAGCTTGCCGCTGCGCTTGCGGTCGCGCGACGCTCGCAGCATGCCGGCGAAGCTCGTGATGACCAGGAGCAGCGCGCCCCCGGGCTTGATCGAACCCTCGACGCGTGAGAACGGGGCGTTGCCAACACACTCGACGATCACGTCGTAGGTCTCGCCGCTGCGGGTGAAGTCCTCCACCGTGTAGTCGATCACCTGGTCGGCTCCGAGCGACCGGACGAACTCGGCGTTGCCGCCGCTGCACACGGCGGTGACCCGCGCGCCACGGAGCTTGGCGAGTTGCACGGCTGCCGTGCCCACCGCTCCGGATGCCCCGTTCACGAGCACCTCGGCGCCGGGTGCGAAGTCGACGTGGTTCAGGTACGCCAGCGTGGTGTACCCGCCGAAGACGAGCGTGACGGCCTCTTCCATGGTGAGATTCCGCGGCTTCCGCGCGATCGCGTTGGACTGCGGCACGCAGGCGTACTCGGCGTGACCGCCGAAGGCCGCGCCGAGCATCGCGATGACCTCATCGCCGGGCGCGAACCCGGTGACCTCGTCGCCGACTGCTTCGACGACGCCCGCGACGTCCATGCCGAGCACTCGCTTCCGAGGCCGGAGGACGCCGAGTGCGAGCGGAATGTAGAACCACATGCCATCGGGCAGGTCGCGGCTCCTCGTGCGATGATCGGCGACGCTCACCGTGCTCGCCTCCACCCTGATGAGCACCTCATCGGCGTTCGGCACCGGTCTCGGCACCTCCTCGACCTGCACGACCTCGGGTCCGCCGAACCGGCGTGCGACGGCGGCACGCATCACTGTGCCGGTCTTCATCCGTGTTTCACTCATCTCAGGTCTCCCACCTTACGTTGTACGACTTACAACGTAAGGTACGCTGTGAACGAGGAATTGTCGAGAGTCAGCGACGAGGAAATCCACCCACGCTTGTACCGTGGAGCACGGAGGGAGGCGACCAGATGTCATCGACGACCGAACGGAAAGCCGACCGTCGCGCCCCGCTGACCCGCGACCGCGTGCTCCGAACCGCCGTCGACCTCGCCGACACATCGGGCATCGACGCCCTCACCATTCGCCGCCTCGCCGAGCAACTCGGCGTCGAGCCGATGTCGCTCTACTATCACGTGCCGAACAAGGAGGCGATCCTCGACGGCATCGTCGACCTCGTCTTCCAGGAGATCGAGGAGGCAGTCGGAGGCTTCGCCGTCTCCGAGACGGATGCCGCGTGGAGGGCGACGCTTCGCGCGCGCATCCTCGCCGCTCGCACGGTGATGCTGCGGCATCCCTGGACCCCCGCGGTGATGGACACGCGCACAGAGCTCAGCCTGACGACCGCTCGCCACGTCGACTCGGTCGTGGGCACGCTGCGGTCGGGAGGACTGTCGTACGACCTCATTCACCACGCGATGCACGCGCTCGGAAGCCGCATGTACGGATTCTCGCAGGAGCTCGGCGAAGGCGAGGGCGGCGGCGACTCGAGCGACTCGGGTGCGCTCGAGCAGATGGCCGCCCTCGTGCCGCACCTCGCCGAGATGCTCTCGGTCGTGCGCCACGACGACCCCGATTCCACCCTCGGTTGGTGCGACGACCAGTTCGAGTTCGAGTTCGGGCTCGACATCATCCTCGACGGCCTCGAGCGGCACCACACGCGGGGCTGAGGCTGCTCGGGAGGTCGCGATGTGGCCTCGATACGGGCGCTTCGCGTCCTACTCGACCACCGGGGGACGCTGAAGCAGCGTGCACGATGGCCGATCGGCCGAGACGATTCGGGCCGATCGGCGGATGCCGGGCACCGGCGGTGCTCCCGAGCATGGAGTCATGACCGAATCCTCCACGCATCAGTGGGAGCGCATCCGTCCGCCGCTCCCGGCCCGACCGGCCGTGAAACCGCGACACGAATGGCTCGCCCCCACCGGGCTCATCCTGCTCGCCCTCGTGCCGGTCGCGGCGGGGGCATCGCGCCTGACCCAACTCGCGACGGGCGCCGTCAGCGCCGACAACACGCGGTTCTTCGACTCGCCCGTGCCGGTCGTGGTGCACATCGTGAGCGTCACCGTTTTCAGCCTGCTCGGTGCGCTCCAGTTCGCGCCGTCGCTGCGCCGGCACCGCTGGCATCGCAGAGCCGGGCGCATCGTTGCGCCGGCCGGCCTGCTGACGGCGCTCACGGGCATCTGGATGGCGCTGTTCTACACTCTCCCCTCACACGACGGCCAGGCGCTGCTCGTGCTGCGGCTCGTGTTCGGCACGGCGATGGCCGCGAGCATCGTCGTCGCGTTCATCGCGATCCGCAAGGGCGACGTGCGCACGCACAGCGCGTGGATGACGCGCGCCTACGCGATCGGCATGGGCGCAGGGACCCAGGTGTTCACACTCCTGCCGTGGGCACTCATCGCCGGACCGCCCGACGTGGGCACTCACGCTGTGCTCATGGGGGCCGGATGGGTCATCAACCTCGTCGTGGCCGAGCTCGTCATCCGCCGCCGCGCAGTGCGCTCCGGACGCGCATCCCGTACTTCCGGCCGATCCACGGCGGCGAGTGCACGCCTATCATGAGGGGCATGACGAGCCCCCTCCGCTCGGTGTGGGAGGCTCCGGCCGCCCAGCCGCCACCACCGCGCCGCGTCTGGCGCGACTGGGTGCTCGTCGGCGTCATCCCCGTGATCGCGCTGCTCGAGGGTCTGGCCCGGCCCGACCTGCCGTGGCGGGTGCTCTGGGTCGTCGTGCTCATCGCGGTCGTGCCGACGCTGCTCTGGCGTCGCACCCACCCGCTGCCGATGCTCGCGATCGCGTTCGCGACCACCGCGATCGTCACGGTGCTGACCGGCGCCGACTCCCAATTCGCCACGACCGCGTACTTCCTCATCCTGATCTATGCGGTCGTGCGCTGGGGCTCGGGCCGGGCCATGCTGCTCGGCTCGGCGATCGTGCTGGCGAGCTTCCTCCTCTCACTCCTCCTCGGGCCGCTGCTGCTCAGCGACGTCATCGGCTCCGTCGCGGTGCTGGCCATGACGACCACTCTCGGCGTGGCCTTCCGCGGGCGTGCCGCCGCACGAGCACGCGAGCTCGACCGCGTGAAACTGCAGGAACGCGAGCAGCTCGCGCGCGACCTCCACGACACCGTCGCGCACCACGTCTCGGCGATCGCGATCCAGGCGCAGGCCGGCACGGCGGTCGCCGCGACGGATCCGGATGCCGCGGTCGAGGTGCTCCGGGTCATCGAGCGCGAGGCATCCCGCACCCTGGCCGAGATGCGCTCGATCGTCCGCGTGCTCCGACGCGAGGATGGGCACGAACTGGCGCCGAGCCCGACCATCGCCGACCTCCGACAGCTCGTCCAGCCGGAGTCCGGCGGTCCAGTCGTCGACCTGCAGCTCACCGGCGACATCGAGGCGGTTCCGCCGACGATCGCCGCCACGGTGTACCGCCTCGCGCAGGAGGGGGTGACGAACGCCCGGCGACACGCACGGAATACGACGCGCATCGAGGTGCTCGTGCACGCCGACGCCGCGGGCATCCGGCTCGACGTCCGTGACGACGGCGACCCGGCGGCATCCGCTGCGCCCGGCTACGGCATCACCGGCATGATCGAACGCGCGACCCTCCTCGGCGGCACCTGCCAGGCCGCCCCGGCGCCCGACGGCGGATGGGTCGTCACGGCCGTGCTCCCGCGAAGCGGCTGGTCGACGTGACCGTGCGCGTGCTCATCGCCGACGACCAGGAGCTCGTGCGCATGGGGCTCCGGATGATCCTGAACGCCCAGCCCGACATCGAGGTCGTCGGCGAGGCCGTCGACGGCGCAGAGGCCGTGGCGCTTGCACGGAGCATCCGGCCAGACGTGTGCCTCTTCGACATCCGGATGCCCGTCACCGACGGCATCGAGGCGACGCGCGCCCTTGCGGGGCCGGGCGTCGCCGACCCGATCCCCGTCGTCGTCATCACGACCTTCGATCTCGACGAGTACGTCTACGCGGCGCTCCGCGCCGGCGCTCGCGGCTTCCTGCTGAAGGATGCCGGGCCGGCCCTGCTCACCGAGGCGGTGCACGCCGCCGCACGCGGCGATGCCCTCATCGCCCCGAACGTCACGCTCCGGCTGTTGGAGGCCTTCGCCGATTCCGCCCCGGCCGGGCCGCCGCCACAGCCGATCGAACCGCTCACCGAGCGCGAGGAGCAGGTGCTCGCGACGGTGGCACGCGGGCTCAGCAACACCGAGATCGCCCACGAGCTCCACATCTCGCTCAGCACGGTGAAGACGCACATCTCGAGCCTCATGACGAAGATCGGGGCTCGCAACCGGGTGGACGTCGCGATCTGGGCGCATGAGAGCCGCCGCCGTTCCTAGCGTGAGCACGCGTCGGGTCGGCGACGATCTCGTATGCACGTCAGTTCGTCAGGGAACGATGTGCCCCGCCGCGCGGAAGAGCTCGTACCACTCCGCCCGGGTGAGCGGGATGTCGGAGCCCTGCGCAGCGCCGGCGACGCGCTCGGGACTCGTCGTGCCGAGCACGACCTGCATGTTCGCCGGGTGGCGCGTGATCCACGCGGTCGCGATCGCGATCGGCGGCACGTCGTAGGCAGCGGCGAGCCGGTCGATCACGGCGTTCAGCTCGAGGTACTCGGGCGAGTCGAGGAAGACGCCCGTGAAGAAGCCCGCCTGGAACGGCGACCACGCCTGCACCGTGATGTCGTTGAGGCGGCAGTAATCGACGATTCCGCCGCCGTCGAGCGAGATCGACTGGCTCTCGGCGAGCATGTTCGCCGAGGCGCCCTGGGCGATGATCGGCGCGTGTGTGATCGACAGCTGCAGCTGGTTGGCCACGATCGGCTGGCGCACGTACTTCTTCAGCAGGTCGATCTGCCGAGGGGTGTGGTTCGACACCCCGAACGCGCGCACCTTGCCCGCGGCCTCGAGCTCGTCGAACGCCTTGGCGACCTCCTCGGGTTCGACGAGTGCGTCGGGGCGGTGCAGCAGCAGGATGTCGATGTAATCGGTGTCGAGCGCGGCGAGCGAGCCCTCGACCGATTCGATGATGTGCTCGTACGAGAAGTCGAAGTACGGCCCCTCCCTGACGATGCCCGCCTTCGTCTGGATCGTGAGCTCCGCGCGCTCGGACGGGCTGAGCTGCATCGCCTCGGCGAAGCGGCGTTCGCAGCCGTGCAGCTCGTTGCCGTAGACGTCGGCGTGGTCGAAGAAGTCGATGCCCGCGTCACGAGCAGTGCGCACGAGCTCGCGCACCTCGTCGTCGGTCTTGTCGGGGATGCGCATGACGCCGAGCACGACGTTGGGAACGACGATCTCGGTGCCCGGCAGGGTGAAGGTCTTCATGGTGTTCTTCACGGTCTTCATGTTGCTCCTCATGTATGGCGTGGTCATGCAGCCCGCGAGAGCGGGGAGAGCTCGTCGAGCTCGTCGTCGGTCAGGTCGAGCTCGGCGGCGCGCACGGAGTCCCGGATGCTCTCGGGTCGTGACGAACCGGGAATCGGGATGACCACGGGTGCGAGTGCGAGCTCCCACGCGAGGGCCACCTGCTGCGGGCTGACGCCGTGCGCGTCCGCGACATCCTGGAACGCCGAGTGGTGCTGGCCGACGTCAGCGGCGCGACGGATGCCGCCGAGCGGCGACCACGGCAGGAACGCGATGCCCAGCGCGGCGCAGTGCTCCAGCTCGCCGAGGCTCGAGCCGAACGCGGGCGAGAACTGGTTCTGCACCGAGACGAGGCGCCCGCCGAGGATCGCGTTCGCCTCGTCGATCTGCGCGACGTTCGCGTTGGAGATTCCGGCCATCTCGATGACGCCTTCATCGAGCAGGTCGCGGATGGCGCCGATCGAGTCGGCATACGGCACCTTGGGGTCGGGCCGGTGGAACTGGTACAGGCCGATGGCGTCGACGCCGAGGCGACGTGCCGAGGCCTTCGCGGCGTCCTTCAGGTAGTCGGGGTGGCCGTTCTGCGTCCAGCTGCCGCCGCCGGGGCGGAGGTGTCCGCCCTTCGTGGCGATGAGCACCGCCGAGGTGTCGCCGCCGTACGAGCGCACGGCACGGGCGATGAGCTCCTCGTTGTGGCCGACGTCGTCGGCATGCAGGTGGTACGCGTCGGCGGTGTCGATGAGGGTGACCCCTGCGTCGAGTGCTGCGTGGATGGTCGCGATCGACCTGGCCTCGTCAGGACGTCCTTCGATCGACATGGGCATGCCGCCGAGTCCGATCGCACTGACCGAACGGGTTCCGATGGTTCGTTGCTGCACGGATGAGCCTTTCCTGTCGTGTGGGTTGCGTTTCACCCTAGGCAGCCCCAAGCTAGAAGTCCAACAACTACCAGTGATGGTATTCAGAAGCCGGAGTGATCAATGGATCTGCGCCAGATGGAGTACCTCGTCGCCCTCGCCGACGAGCAGCAGTTCACCCGGGCGGCCGCGGTGTGCAGCGTCTCGCAATCGGGCCTCTCCGCCGCGATCCGCAGCCTCGAAGACGAGCTCGGCACCACGTTGTTCGCACGCACGACCCGACGAGTCGAGCCGACGGATGCCGGACTCGCGCTGCTCCCCTTCGCTCGCGCCATGCTCGCCCAGGCCACCGCCGGCCGCGATGCCGTCGTGCGCGCGACGAACGAGCTCTCGGGTGCACTGCGCGTGGGCGCCGAGCAGTGCCTCGGCATCGTCGATGTGCCGTCGCTCCTCGAGCGGTTCCGCCGTCGGTACCCGCTCGTCGACATCCACTTCACCCAGGCCGGTTCGCACGACCTCGTCACGCAGGTGCGCGACGGCGAGCTCGACGTCGCCTTCGTCGCCACCACCGATCACCTCACCCGCGTGTCGAGCACCGAGCTCGGCCGGTGGCCGGTCGTGCTCCTGTGCCCGCCGGAGCATCCGCTCGCCGCTTCGGCGCGCGTGGACTGGACCGACCTTCGCGACCTCGACTTCATCGACTTCCAGGAGTCGTGGGCGGTGCGCTCGCTCAACGAGTCCTCGTGCGCCGCCCAGGGCGTGGGCCGGCGAGTGCGCTGCACGGTCAACGACGTGCACACGCTGCTCGACCTGATCCACCGCGGACTCGGCGTGGCGCTCGTGCCGCAGCACGTCGCGGCGAAGCCGCAAGCGGCCGGGCTCGTCTCGGTGCAGCTTCCGCAGGGCTCGATGCCGCAATGGGTCGTGTCGGCCATCACGGGCAGCCCTGTGGCGGCATCCGCTCCGCTCCTGCTCGAGATCCTCGAGGCGGAGCTGCGCCGGCCGGTGGTCGATGCAGACCCCCGGCAACTGCAGCCATCGGCCTAGGCCGGCGCCCCGGCTCACTTCCCCCGGCACGCAGTTCCCTTCCGACTCCTTTATCGATACAGTCAGGTGTCCACCGGAGGTTTCAAAGGAGAGAACCCGCAGTGACCGAACCACTCACCGCCCGCGCCGTCGTCGATCTCGATGTGCCAGGACCCCAGATCAGTCGCCATCTGTACGGCCACTTCGCGGAGCACCTCGGCCGCTGCATCTACGGCGGCTTCTACGTCGGCGAGGACTCGCCGATCCCGAACGAGGGCGGCATCCGTTCCGACGTCGTCGAGGCGCTGCGACGCATCGACATCCCGAACCTCCGGTGGCCGGGCGGATGCTTCGCCGACGAGTACCACTGGCGCGACGGCATCGGCCCGAAAGCCGACCGCCCGCGCATGGTGAACACGAACTGGGGCGACGTCGAGGAGAACAACCACTTCGGCACGCACGAGTTCATGGCGCTCTGCGAGCTGCTCGGCGCCGACGCCTACGTCAACGGCAACGTCGGCAGCGGCACCGTGCAGGAGATGAGCGAGTGGGTCGAGTACCTCACTCGCGCCGGCGACAGCCCCATGGCGCGGCTGCGGCGCGAGAACGGCCGGGACGAGCCGTGGAAGGTGCCGTTCTGGGGCATCGGCAATGAGGCGTGGGGCTGCGGCGGCAACATGACCGCCGAGCACTATGCCAACGAGGCACGCCGCTACGCGACCTTCTGCCGCGACCACGGAGGCAACACGCTCTACCGCATCGCCGCGGGGGCGTCCGACGACGACGTCAAGTGGACGAGGACCCTGATGGAGTCGCTGAACTGCCTCGGCTGCCAGCGGGAGCCCACGAACATCTTCCAGGCGATCTCATTCCACTACTACACGGTGGCCGGCACGTGGGCGGAGAAGGGCAGCGCGACGGCCTTCACGACCGAGGAGTACTACGCGACCATGGGCAAGGCGCAAGACGTCGAGCGCGTGCTTTCGGCGCATGCGACGGTCATGGACGCCTACGATCCCGGCAAGAAGGTCGGGCTCGTGCTCGACGAGTGGGGCACCTGGTGGGACGTCGAACCGGGCACGAACCCCGGGTTCCTGTACCAGCAGAACACGATGCGCGACGCCCTCGTGGCATCCGTGCACTTCGACGTGTTCCACCGGCACGCCGACCGGCTCGTCATGGCGAACATCGCGCAGACCGTCAACGTGCTGCAGGCGATGCTGCTGACGGATGAGGCGACGGGCGAGCTCGTGCTGACCCCGACGTACCACGTCTTCGAGATGAACCGTGGGCACCACGACGCGACGTCGCTCTCGGTGCACGTCGTCGAACGGCCCGAGACCCGCACCGAGGCCGGCCGGCCACTCGACGTGCTCTCGGCCTCGGCGAGCACGCGCGACGACACGGCACTCATCTCGCTCAGCAACCTCGATGCGGAGCATCCGCTCGAGGTGGTGCTCGACCTGCGGGGTCGCGCCGTCACGGCGCACACCGGTCGGGTGCTGACCGGGGCCCAGCTCCAGGCGCACAACTCCGCGTCGAACCCCGACGCCGTCGCACCGACCGAGCTCACCGCGATCGAGACCGACGACCGCGGCCTGCGGGTCACGCTTCCGCCGCACTCCTTCGCGACCGTCTCACTCACGCTCGGATGAGTCGGCGATAGAGTTCCGCCATGGTCACGATGCAGGATGTCGCGAAGGCCGCGGGCGTCTCCACGATGACCGTGTCGAACGTGCTGAACCACTATCCGCACGTGCGCGACGAGACACGCGACCGTGTGCTCCGTGCGATCGACGACCTCGGGTACCGCGTCAACGTCGCGGCCCGGAACCTCCGGGCCGGGCGAACGAACACGATCGGGTTCGCGGTGCCCGAGGTAGACCGGCCGTACTTCGGCCAGCTCGCCTCCCGCATCATCGCGAGGGCTTCGGCGGCGGGATACCGCGTGGTCATCGAGCAGACGGGCGCCGATCGCGAGACCGAGCTCAGCGCGATCGTGTCGTCGCGCAACCGGATGTACGACGCCCTCATCCTCTCGGCGGTCGGGCTCGGCACCGCCGACCGCGAGCTGTTGCGAGTGGACTTCCCGATGGTGATCCTCGGCGAGACCGTCTTCGAGGGCCCGGTCGATCACATCGCCCTCCCGAATGTCGAGGGCACGTTCGCGGCGACGCGGCATCTCATCGCGCGAGGCAGCCGGCGCATCGCCATCGTCGAGGGCGACGACCTGCTGCCCCCGAACGTGAGCAGCCTGCGCCACGGCGGCTACCTCCGGGCCCTCCGGGAGTCCGGGGTCGAATTCGATCCGGCGCTCTCCGTCGGGATCCCCGAGCTCACGATGTCCGGCGGCCGGAGCGCGGCCGAGCGACTCGTCGATTCCGGCGCCGCATTCGACGGGGTCGTCTGCATCACCGACACGGTGGCGCTCGGCGTCATGCGCGGGCTCGCCGACCGTGGGGTGCGGGTGCCCGACGACGTGCGCGTGATCGGCTTCGACGCGATCGAGGAGGGCGAGTACAGCATCCCCCGGCTCTCGACCGTCGATCCCGACCACGACGAGGTCGCCGCCCTCGCGGTCGACCTCGTGTTGCGGCGGATCGCCGGCGACACCGAGTGGCAGCCGCGCGAGTTCGTGAGCTCGTTCCGCGTCGTCGCGCGAGAGTCGACGGCCTGAGCATGCTGTTCCCCCATTCGTCATCCTCGCTCTTGTCGCGTCTATATCGATACAGGTAGAGTGCGGACCACGAATCCGCCGATCGAAGGAGATCAGGTGACCCTCATCGACGAGCGTCCGACGACGGAGACCCGTGCCATCTCGACGCGCACCCGCGTGTCGAGATGGTGGACGGCCCCGATGTCGACGAACGGCCCCACGTTCCGAGCGGATCGACTCAAGATCGGCCTCTTTCTGGTGCCGATGCTCGTCGTCTTCGTGGTGCTGTTCCTGGTCCCCCTCGTGCAGTCGATCTGGTGGAGCTTCACGGACTTCAACGGCTACAGCACCGACGCAGCGTTCGTGGGATTGCGCAACTACGAGAACGTCTTCACCGACCCGTCGATGCTCGCAGGGCTCGGGTTCACGCTGTTCTTCACCCTCGCGACGACGGTGCTCATCACCGCCCTTGCCATCCCGCTCGCGGTCACCCTCGACCGCGCGTTCATCGGGCGCAACTTCGTGCGAGCGATCTACTTCTTCCCCGCGATCCCGTCGGTCGCCATCCTGGGGCTCGTGTGGGGATTCATCCTCAACCCCCTGGGCTCCGGAGCGCTCAACTCGCTGCTCCAGTCGGTCGTCGGCATCGGGCCGGTTCCGTGGCTCTCGAACAGCACGCTCGCCCAGCTCAGCGTGATCGCCGTCGGCGTGTGGACGAGCACCGGATGGCACGCCATCCTCTACCTCGCCTACCTGCAGTCGATCCCCGACGACTACTACGAGGTCGCACGCATCGACGGGGCATCCGCGGTCCAGCGATTCCGCTACATCACCCTGCCGCTGCTGATGCCGGCGATGACCGTGAGCTGGCTGCTGCTCATGACGGGAGGCCTCAAGGTCTACGACCTGCCGATCACCCTGACGAGGGGCGGGCCGGGATTCTCGACCTTCACGATCACGCAGACGATCATCCAGAACGGCGTCTCCCAGGCGAAGTACGGCCAGGCCTCCGCCCTCGCGGTCATCTTCATGCTCGCGGTCGGTGCGATCGTCGCGGCGCAGCTCATCGTCTCCCGCCGACTCGAAGGGCGGCTCTCATGAGTGCAGCACGAATCCTCACCCGCCCGGGCGCGATCGCGACGAGCCTCATCATGATCCCGCTCGCCGCGGTGGTCGGCCTCCCCTTCTACTACGTGGTGGTCAACACGTTCAAGACGCAAGCGGAGACCACCATGGCGCCGCTGGCACTGCCGACGACCCTGAACCTCGACAACTACCTGACGGTGTTCAGCGAGATCCCCGTGGTCCAGTCCTTCCTGAACACCGTGTACGTCACGGCGGCGGCGATCCTGCTCATGCTGCTCATCGGCTCGATGGCGGCGTTCTCCGTCATCCTGCGCGCATCGCGACTGGTGACGGTGCTGCTCGTGATCGCGTTCCTCGTTCCGGGCCAGGTGACGCTCATCCCGCTCTACCGGATGCTGAGCCAGGCGCAACTCGTGGACACGCTCGAGGGCCTCATCATCCTCTACTCGGGTGGCTCGGTCTTCTGCTACTTCCTCATCGTCGGCTACATGCGCACGCTGCCCGGCGAGGTCATCGAGGCCGCGCGCATCGACGGGGCCGGGCCGTGGCAGATCTACTGGCGCATCGCGCTGCCGCTCATCCGCCCGATCCTCATCACCGTCGGCGTCTTCCAGACGATGTGGGTGTGGAACGACTTCCTGACCCCCGTCGTGTTCATCAGCTCGACCGAGAAGCAGACGCTCGTGCTGCAGACCTATAAGGCGGTCGGCGAGTTCACGACGGATTGGCCGATGTTCCTCACCCTCAGCGTCGTCGTGCTGATCCCCATGGTCGTCTTCTTCATCTTCATGCAGCGCTACATCGTGCGCGGCCTCGTGGCCGGCAGCGTGAAGGGGTAGCCACCATCACCACCAACAGGAAAGGCCAGCAATGAAGCATCCGTTCCCCACCCGGTCACGGGCGCTGCGAGCCCTCGCAGCGACCATCGCCGTCATGTCCGCAGCCACCCTCGCCGGATGCACCGCCGGTGAGGCCGACGACCGCACCGTGCTCACGTTCTTCTCGTGGTCGAACGAGGAGACGATGGAGCCGGTCATCGCCGCGTTCGAGAAGGAGAATCCCGACATCCGCATCGAGTTCTCGAACGCTCCCCCGGTGGCCGAGTACATCTCGACGCTGCAGAACCGACTCGGCTCCAACACCGCGGCCGACGTGTTCGTCATCGCCGCCGAGAACAAGACGAACCTCATCGAGGGCGGCTTCGTGACCGACCTCACCGACGAGCCGTTCATGGAGGTCGCGTCGGAGTTCAACACCGCCACCTACGCGGGCCCCGACGGAGCGGCGTACGGCCTCTCGCTCTCGTCGTGGGCGTCGGGCATCGTCTACAACGTCGACCTGCTCGCCGAGCACGGCATCACGGAGTTCCCCACGACGTGGGACGGATTCGTCGAGACCCTCACGACGCTGAAGGACGCCGGTGTCGTTCCGTTCCTCGAGTCCTGGCAGGGCTTCCCGACGTCGCTCGGCTCGAGCGTCGGGCTCGCCAACTTCGAGGCCGGTGGCACGGTCGACGCCGAGATCTTCGCCGGCGAGTCGACGTTCGAAGAGCTCTGGACCGAGCCGCTCACGCCGTGGCAGCAGCTCTTCGAAGACGGACTCATGTCGCCGGATGTCGTCGGGCTCAAGGGCGAGCAGGTGCGTGACGAGTTCGCCGCGGGCCGCGTCGCGATGATGACCGCCGGACCGTGGGACATCGGGGCGATCCGCGAGGCGAACCCCGATCTCGAGTTCACGTTCGCGGGCGTGCCGCAGAAGGGCGGCGAGCCGTTCTTCACCGGTGCTGCCTCTCCCGGCTACGCGATCAACTCGAAGGCGAAAGAGCCCGAGGCGGCCAAGACGTTCCTCGAGTTCCTCGCGAGCGAGGAGGGCGTGCGGATCTTCCAGGAGAAGACGAATGACATGACGACGACCTCGAATTACACACCGGTGATCGACGAGTCGCTCGAAGTGCCGTTCCAGGCGCTGCTCGATGGCAAGTTCTACCTGCCGATGATCTCGTGGCCCAAGTATCAGGACGCTCTCTACACCGACCTCGTCGCGCAGATCCAGCTGATGGCGCAAGGCCAGGCGACCCCCGCCGACGTCGGCGCCGCCCTCGATGCGCGGCTCGCCCAGGAGTCCGGCGAGTAGGTTCACGAACCGGAGGCACCGAACGCCCGGCCCGTCAAGGGTCGGGCGTTCCTTCGTGTTTCGATGCCCGGTGGCGCAAGCTGGGCGTGATGCTTGTGACCGGCGGGGCCGGACGCACCGGCTCCAGAACCATCGAACCGTCGACCGCCCGTTGGAGCGACCGACGGGTCGCCGTCGTGATCGGCGGCGCATCCGCCCTCGTCGCCGTCGCGGGAACGTGGATCCCCTCGTTCTGGGGCGACGAAGCGGCGAGCATCATGTCGGCGCGTCGGGACTGGACGTCGCTCTGGGCGCTGCTCGGCACGGTCGACGCCGTGCACGGGCTCTACTACGCGGTGCTGCACGTGTGGATCGACGTCGTCGGCACCTCGCCGTTGGCCGTGCGGTTGCCCTCGGGGATCGCCGTGGGCGCGGCATCCGCTGGGCTCTACCTGCTCGTGCGCAGGCGCGCGACACGCGAGACGGCGGTCATCGCCGCGATCGTCTTCGCCGTGCTGCCGCGGGTCACCTTCCTCGCGACCGAGGCAAGATCGCTGGCGCTCGCGACCGCCGCAGCCGTCTGGCTCACCCTCCTCATGCTGCGATTGCTCGATGCGCGGATGCACCGGGGCTGGTGGTGGGTGTACGCGCTCGGGCTCGCGCTCGGCACCTACCTCTTCCTGTACCTCGCGTTGCTCATCCCGGTGCATGCCGTCGTCGTCGCCCTCGAGCAGCGTCGGGAGGGGCGACTGCGCGGCATCCGCCTGCGTCCCTTCCTGCTCGCCTGGGCGACCGCCGCGGTCCTCGCGGCCCCGATCGCCGTCATCGCCGTGCTGCAGCGAGACCAGATCGCGTTCAGCAGGCCGTGGCGGGCCGTCACGGTGCAGGGAGTGCTCGTCGAGCAGTGGTTCATGCTCGAGACGGTCGGGTTCGTGGCCCTGGCATTCATCGTCGTGTCGGCAGTCGCCACCGTCACCGCCGGGCGTCTCGAGCCGGATTGGATCGCGAACCGTCAGCTGCTCGTGCTCGGGGCCGCATGGATCATCGTGCCGACGGCCGCACTGACCCTCGTTGCGGCGCTCGCCTCCCTCGGTTACACCCCGCGCTATCTGGCGATCTGCGCGCCCGGCGCGGCGATCCTGATCGCGATCGCCGTCTCCGCGCTCCCGCGCCGATGGATGCAGGTCACCTCGGTCGCCGTCATCGCGGCGCTCGCGATCCCCGCCTACCTGGATCAGCGCAGCCCCTACTGGAAGAACGACGGCACCGATTGGCAGAGGGTCGCCGAGGTCGTCGGCGAACTGGCCGAGCCGGGCGACGGCATCGTCTTCGACGAGAGCGTTCGCCCGTCACGCCGGCCCCGCCTCGCGATGCATACCTACCCGAGTGGGTTCGAGGGTCTCGTCGACCTCGGTCTCGTGCGCCCCTACGACGAGACCGCCCAGCTGTGGGATGTCACGGCGCCCCTCGCCGAGGTCAGCGAGCGGCTCGACGGGGTCGATCGGGTCGTGGTCGTGTCGCGGAGCGCCAACGGCGTCGACGACGACACCGCGACGCTTCGACGAGAGGGCTTCGAAGAGGTCGAGCGGCTGGAACTCGTGTCCGACGTGGTGACGGTGTACGAGCGCACGACGCAACGGGTTGAAGCCGATCGCGCCATCTTCCTAGCGCGGATCGGAGAGTCGGAAGGGAGCCTCTGATGCCAGCTCGATCGAACCCCAGACTCATCATGCTCAGCGACAGCGAACTGAGCGTCGCAACAGAGGAGGCCGACGTTCGCGGTCGTTCGGTCAAGGACAGGGCCGGGCAAGATCTCGGGAGGGTCGATGACCTGCTCATCGATCCCGACGAGCGCCGGGTGCGATTCCTCGTCGTCGGCTCCGGTGGCTTCCTCGGCCTCGGCGAACAGCAGTCGTTCATTCCCGTCGATGCGGTCAGCCGGATCGACGAGGAGGTCGTGACCGTCGACCTCACGCGCGAGAACGTGGCCGGCGCGCCCGCGTACGACCCCGACCTGACTGCCGAACCGAGCTACCTCGAAAGCATCTACGGGTATTACGGGTTCATCCCGTTCTGGGGTCCTGGCTATATCGCCCCGCCGGGCTTGCCTCGAGATCCGAAGCAGCTGCCGCCGGATCAGGCGTGAAGACACGATGACGGTGCCGCTCGTCGCGAAAGCCCAGGTGCGGATGCTCGCCGAGGGCGTCGTCGAGGCGGCCCCGCCCGCGGCATCCGTTCCCGACGACCTGATGCCCCGCCGACGGTTCACCGCCGAGCGGATCCGCAGCGCCCTGCCCGAGCCGGGCGGATTCGGGCTTCGCGACCTGCGGCTGTTCGCCGGCCGGTGAGACCGAGTCGCCGGGCGACTCCGGCTGGACCGTCGAACGTCTCAGAGGGAGTCGCGCCGCTGTGAGCTGCGCCGGAACTGCTCGCGACTGAGCAGGAGCGTTCGCTCGCCTCCCGTGTCGGCGATGTCGAGGAAGCCCAGGCGGCGCGCGAGGAGGTGCGAGCGCTCGTTGCCGGAATCCATGACCGCGGTCACATAGCGCGCCTCGAGCGTGTCGAACGCGAACTGGAGCATCGCACGCGCGGCTTCCGTCGCGTATCCGTGGCCGGCCCATTCCGTGCCGATGAGCCAGCCGATCTCCGCACGACGGCCACGGGGGTCCACCTCGCGCAGGTGCAGCGAGACGTCGCCGATGAGACGACCGTCGAGTTCGACGGCGAGCGCCATGAAGTCGCCCGCCTGCTCGAGCCGGATGTGGCGGGTGCGGTGGCGCAGATGGCGACGCGACGCTCGGCGCGATCGGGGCGGCCACGGCAGGTACCGGAGCACGTTCGGGTCCGACTGGAGGGCATACCAGGCGCTCGCGTCCGCCGAGCGATGGGGACGCAACTTGAGTCGCGGGGTCTCGATTCGCGGCGCCGTCACGACACGCTCGAGGCGGAGGCCGCGCATCCAACGGGGCCTTCGGAGCGGCAGGCGACGCAACAGGTCGATGAGCTGCGACGAGGGCCGGCGCCAGACGAGAGGCTGCGCCGGCACCCGGTGGGTCGGGGCGAGAGCTCGTGTCATGGGACTCGACGCTAATCCCTCGACAATTGACTGGGACATGCGATCATGTGAGGTCTCTATGAATGACGCTCACTTTCCGGTCGCCCGCCTCTGCCGCACCGCATAATTGAGCGTGCACTCACCCGATCAGCTCCCGGTCGAGGGTTCCCCGAGACGGCGAGCCATGCTCGCCCAACTCCCCAAGATGTACCGGCCCGACGGAAGTCCGATCCGGATCCTGCTCGTCGACGACGAGCAGACGCTCGCTCGACTCGTGAGCCTCGCCCTGTCGTACGAAGGCTGGGTGGTCGATGTCGCGCACACCGGTCGTGAGGCACTCCAGTCGTTCAAGATGTCGCGCCCCGACGCGGTCGTGCTCGACATCATGCTGCCCGACATCGACGGGCTCAACGTGCTCCGGCAGATGCGGGAACTCGGGTCTTCGGCGCCCACGCTGTTCCTGACGGCACGCGACTCGGTCGACGACCGGATCATCGGGTTGACCGCCGGCGGCGACGACTACCTGACGAAGCCCTTCAGCCTCGAGGAGCTCGTCGCTCGGCTCCGCGGCCTCCTCCGGCGCATCGTGCTCGCCCCCGACGACGGCAGCCGCCTGCAGGTGGCCGACCTGGTGCTCGACGAACGCAGCTACGAGACGTTCCGCGGCGACGAGCCCCTGTCCTTGACGACGACCGAGTTCGAGCTGCTCCGCTTCCTGCTCCGCAATCCGAACCGGGTGCTCAGCCGGGCGCAGATCCTCGAGAACGTCTGGCAGTACGACTTCGCCGGCAAGGCGAGCATCGTCGATCTCTACATCTCGTATCTGCGGAAGAAGGTCGACCGAGGCCGCTCTCCCCTGATCCACACCGTCCGCGGAGTCGGCTACATCCTCCGGGCCGCCTCGTGAGAGGGCTCCGGATGACGCGTCGCATCTCTCTTCGGCAGCAACTCGTCGTCGGCACCGCGGCGTTGCTCGCCGGTGCACTGCTCACGGTGACGCTCATCAGCTCCCTGACCCTGCACGCGACCTCGTATTCGATGATCGACACGCAGCTCGCGGCATCCGTCGGCATGCTCGAGCAGACCGTCGAGAAGTACCGCGCGAAGCCGCAGTTCCAGAAGCCGTTCGTCGACTACGTCGGCTACGCGCCCGACACGATCATCGCGATGCTCGACGACGGCGAGGTCGTCGATGCCGCACGATTCACCGAGTCGGGCGGCCGCTACCTCGATCAAGCCCAGGTCGATTCCATCGAAGCGACGGTCGCGACCCTTTCGGCCGGCGAACCGAGCGACCTCGAGCTCGCCGACTTCGGCAGCCTTCGCGGCACCGTCGTCGACGGCGATGACGGCACGACGTACTTCGTCGCGGCCAGCACGGCGGCGGCGCAAGAGGCGGCGCTCGCGAACACGGCGGCGAACGTGGCCATCACGATCCTCGCGATCGCCCTCGCGGTGCTGGGCGCGACCGTCTTCGTGCGGGCTGCGCTTCGCCCGTTGTCCCGAGTCGCGGATGCCGCGGCCGCCGTCACCGCGGTCTCGCTGCACTCGGGCGACGTCTCGGTGCCCCACGGCCTCGACGCCCGCGACATCAGCGACCAGACCGAAGTCGGCCGGGTCGGACACGCGCTCGACCTGTTGCTGCGCCACGTCGACGACGCGCTCAAGGTGCGTGCCGCCACCGATCGGCGCATGCGGCGGTTCATCACCGATGCGAGCCACGAGCTGCGCACCCCGTTGGCGTCGATCCTGGGCTACGCGGAGCTCACACGACAGGACAGCGCCGAGCTGCCGGCGACGACCGAGTTCGCCCTCACGCGGATCGAAGCGGAGGCGGGCCGCATGAGCGCCCTCGTCGGCGAGCTGCTCCTCCTGGCGCGCCTCGACGAGGGGCAGGACATCCAGTCCGACGAGGTCGATCTCGCCGACGTCGTCACGGCGGCGGCGAGCGACGCCCAAGCCGCGTATCGATCGCACGAGTGGGCGGTCGAGGTGCCGCACGAGGCGGTGCTCGTGCAGGGTGATGCCGAGCAGTTGCACCGCATGGTCGCGAACCTGCTCGCCAACGCCGGCACCCACACGCCCGCCGGCACGCACGTGACCGTCGGCGTGAACACCCGCGATGCCATGGGATCGGATGGCCCGCGCGTGCAGCTCACCGTCTCCGACGACGGCGACGGCATCGCCGACGAGCTCGTGCCGGTGCTCTTCGAGCGATTCGTGCGCGGCGACCCGTCACGCACGAGGGCTCACGGCAGCACCGGACTCGGGCTCGCGATCGTGCGGTCGATCGTCGAGGCGCACGACGGGTCGGTGTCGGTCGTGACGAGCACCGCCGGAACGCGATTCATCGTGGAGCTTCCGCGCGTGGGCTTCGGTGAGCACGAGAGCGAGGTCGCCCGCGACGGGCTCGCCGCAGCGGAGCGCGCCGACACTGAGCCGGCCGGCACCGAGATTCCGGTCCCGAGTTCTGCCGTCACCACCTGAGACCGCGCGTCAGGCCGGGAAGACCCGCTCGACCCAGCGGCGACTCACGTGCACGCTCTCGTCGGGATCCATCGAGGCCCGGTCGACCTCGATGATGACCCAGCCGCCGAAGCCATCGGGCAGTGCGCCGAGGCATCCGTCGAGATCGAGGTCGCCGAGGCCCGGCTCGAGGAAGAGCCCCCGATCGACCGTCGACGCGTAGTCGGTCGGCTCTGCTCGGCTCGCGGCGGCGACCGCGAGGTCGAGGTCTTTCACGTGCACGTCGACGAGGCGATCGCGGTGCTTGGCGAGCATCGCGACGGGGTCGACGCCCGCCCAGGCGAGGTGGCCGACGTCGAACGACGCGCCGAGAATGGCCTCGTCGATGTGGTCGAGCACGTAGTCGATCTCGTACTCGGTCTCGACCCACGTGCCGACGTGGTTGTGCAGTCCGGGCCGCACACCCTCGTCGGTGAGGATCCGGGCGGCTTCGGCGAGCACGTCGACGACCCGGTCGAGGCGGCCCTGGTCGAAGGCAGCGCCGACCGCCGCCTTGGTGACGGTGCGCGCGGCGCCGTCCCACGCCATCTCGGGCGCGAGGAAGACCGTCTCGAGTCCGAAGTAGTTCGACTCCTCGGCAGCGCGGCGGATCCCGTCGAACCAGCGCACCCACTCCGCGCTCCCCGGTGCGAACGCGTGGCCGTGATCCTCGGGCAGCCCGACGTGGCAGTAGCCGGGAGCCAGGTTCAGGCCCGCCTCGCGCACCATCCGCTCATAGTCCTGCAGCGTCTGCGTGTCGAGCACCTGCATCATCACGGTGTCGAACCCGCCGGCCTTCACCTTGCCCAGCACCGCGGGGTAGTCGGCGCGGAACGCAGGGTCGGCGAAGAGCCAGAGATCCGCGCTCGACGGGTCGTCGGGGTCCTCCTTGATGTTGATCCACTGGATGGGGTTCAGTGCGAGCTGCGCACGCGCGATCGTCAAGCGAGTTCCTCTCTCTGCGGCATCCGATGCCATGGTCATTTGAGTCCTGCCGTCGCGATGCCCTGGATGAAGTACCGCTGGAGGAACAGGAAGAGGATGAGCACCGGCAGCAGCACGACGATCGCGCCCGCGAGCAGCAACCCGTAGGCGGTCGTGTTCGCCTGCTGCGAGGCGATCGCGAGGCCGACGGGAAGCGTGAACACGTCTTCGGTCTGGGCGACGACGAGCGGCCAGAGGAAGAAGTTCCACGATGCCAGGAAGGTGAAGATCGACACGGTGGCGATCGCCGGGCCGAGGAGCGGCAGGAAGATGCGGAAGAAGATCCCGAACTCCCCCGCGCCGTCGATGCGTGCCGCCTCGAGCAGCTCGTCGGGGATCGAGAGCGCGAACTGGCGCATGATGAAGACGCCGAGCGGCATCACCAGCATCGGCGCGATGATGCCGGCGAGGGTGTTCACGAGGCCGAGCTGCACGGTGATGAGGAATTGCGGCACGAACAGCGCGACGTACGGCACGGTCATCGCGACGAGCACGCAGCCCATCAGGAGCCCACGGCCGCGGAACGGCAGCTTCGCGAGCGCATAGCCGGCCATCGAGCAGAACAGCACGTTCGCGAGCACGGTCACCGCCGAGACGATGATGCTGTTCACGAGGAATCCGCCGAACGCCTCCTCGGTGAAGAGCACGACGAAGTTCTGCAGGTTCGCGAAGCTCTCGGGAAGCCAGCCGCCCGGGTTCGCGGTGAACTCGCCCTGGGTCTTGAACGACCCGAAGACCACCCAGGCGAACGGCAGCAGCATGAGGGCACTCACGAGGCAGAGCGCCAGGTAGAGCCCCGACGCGCGCACGACATGGAGTCGGTTCATTGCTTCGGCCTCAGCACTCGGAGTTGGACGACGCACACGATGAGCACGCCGAGGAGCAGTACGATCGAGCCGGTCATCGCGTTGGCGATGTTGCCGAACCCGAACTGCTCGTAGACCCACTGCGCGACCGACTTCGTCGAGCCGAGCGGCCCGCCCTCGGTCAGGAGGAACGGCTCTTCGAAGATGTTGAGGAACATCACGCTCATGAGCACGGTGACGAGCAGGGTCGTCGGGCGCAGGAGCGGCAGAGTCATCTGGAAGACGCGCCGCCAGTAGCCCGCGCCGTCGAGGGATGCCGCTTCGTGCACCTCTTCGGGCACTGCCTGCAAGCCGGCGAGGAAGAGCACCATGCACGTGCCGGTGGTGCGCCAGATGGTGAGCAGGAGCACGACGATCATCGCCGTGGTCGGCGTGCCGAGCCAGTTCGGGCCCGCGATGCCGAGATCGGCGAGGAAGCTGTTGATCGGCCCGTTGAGGGTGAAGGCGTACTGCCACACGATCGCGGCCGCGACGATGTTCGCGATCACGGGAAGGTAGATGACGGCCCGAAACACCGGGCGAGCACGACGGATGCCGCTGTCGAGCGCGAGTGCGAGCAGGAAGCCGATCGCCATGGTGACCGGCACGCCGATCCCCACGTAGACCACGGTGTTGAGCGCCGAGCGAAGGAACGCGGGGGCGGTGAGCACCGCCTGGAAGTTGTCGAGGAAGACGAAGTTCACGCCGAGCGGGTCGCGCAGGTCGGCCACGCCGATGTCGGTCATCGTGAGGGTGACGGCCATGACGGCCGGCACCGCCGTGAACACGGCGAAGATCACGAGGAACGGCATCACGAAGAGCCAGGCGACGCCCGTGGGCCCCGGCGTCCATCGCCGGAGGATGCCCCAGCGGAGGGGGCGGCTCATGGCCGCCACCCCCGCCGGCGTGGTCTCGAGGGTCATCGGCTACTCGATTCCCGTGCCGATCGCCTCGGCCTGCACCTGCGCCTCGGCGAGCGCCGCTTCAGCGGATGCCTCGCCGCGGGCGACCCGCTCCATCTGCTCGCCGATGATCGCACCGACCTCGCTCCAGGTCGGCACCGCGGGAACGGCGACCGCGTGCGGCAGGGCATCACGCACCGCCCCGAGCAGCGGGTCGTCGGCGATGACCGGCTCCTCCCAGGCGGCTTCCGTCGTCGGGAGGTTGCCGAACGTCTCGTACCACGCGACCTGCACGTCGGGCTGGGCGAGGTAGCGGGCGAGCTTCCATGCGGCGTCGGCGTTCTCGGCATCCTTCGGCACGGCGAGGCTGCCGCCGCCGAAGTTCGCCGCGACGGTGCCGCCGGGGCCGGCGGGCGGCACGATCGCGCCGAGGTGCTCGGCCGACCAGCCTTCGCCGTTGGCGCCGTCGAGGAACCCGGGGAACCACGGCCCGTTGCCGCCGGCGACGGTCTGGCCGGACGTGAACCACGGCACCGTGTCGAGGAAGAGCGGGCCGTCGGGGCTCGCGTCACCGTCGGCGAAGAGCGAGCCCCAGAACTCGAGCGCCTCGACGTTCTCGGGGGCGTCGATCGTCCACGATGTGAGGTCGTCGCTGATCAGGCTGCCGTCGTTCTGGTGCACGAGGGCGTCGAGGGCCTGCGCACTGTACGCGTCGTATCCGACGTCGAGTCCGAGGGGCATTGGATGACCCGCCGCCTTCAGCTGCTCGGCGAAGGCGCTCGTCTCCTCCCACGTGGTGGGCGGCGTGGCGCCCGCGGCCTCGACGAGGTCCTTCCGGTAGTACCAGACGTTCGCGTAGGCGTACCACGGCACCGCGTGCGAGACGCCGTCGACGAGCGTGCCGTCGTAGGCGGAATCGAAGAAGGCGTCGCTGTCGACGAGCCCCTCGGGCACCGGGGCGAAGCCGCCCGTGGCGAGCATCGTGCTCTGCGTCTGCGAGTAGAGCATTGTGAGGTCGGGCACCTCACCGGAGGCGATCGCGGTGGTGAGCTTCGTGTCGAGCGAGTCGGATGGCACGTTCGTGAGCTCGAGCTCGACATCGGGGTTCTCGGCCGCGAAGTCGTCGAGGAAGCCTTCGAGGGCATCGGCTTCGCCCGAACCGATCCAGAGGCTGAGCGTTCCGGTGGCGGGCGAGTCGTCGATCTCGATGTCGGCCGCGGCATCGGTGGCGCCGTCGCCGCGTCCGCAGCCGCTGAGGAGGAGCGCGGCGGCAAGTGCCGGCGCGGCGACGGCGAGCGCCCGGCGTCGTGCTCGTGAGGTGGTGAACATGGTGATTCCTTTCGGGGCAAGGAAGAGCGGTGCGGTTCTGAAGTTGGAGCGATCCGGCGATTCTGAGGGGATGTTTCGTTATCGCGGATCTGATGGAAGTACTCGATGCTGTGGTCGAGGATGCTCACCTGGCCGGGCTTGTTCCCTGAGAGTAGAGGGATAGCCCGCCCGAAGTGGGTTCACGCGGGAGAGTTTACGGCTCGGAAACGCGCCTACCCGGTTTTGTTACTACCTAGAAATATTCAGTGCCGCGGCGTGGCCGTGGGCGCGGCCTCCGCCGAGTCGGCCGACGACCGCTCGGCCGGCCCGCACGGCGGTCACCATGCCGGTGAGCGTGGAGTTGCCGACGACGGCCGTCGGCACGGTGGCACCGCCCGCGAGGTAGAGATTCGAGAACCCCCACACGCGCCCGATGGGGTCGCAGACGGAGGTGCCGTCATCGGTCGCTCCCGAGCGTGCCGTGCCGGTGTAGTGCAGTGACGAGCCAGGAGGAAGCAGGGCGGAATCGCGCTCGGGGTCGAAGTCGCCGAGCGCCTCCCCCGCGGCTCGCTGCGACGCGCGCGCCTGTTCGATGAGGGCCAGATCGGCCTCGGAGTGCGTGAACCGCACCGTGATTCGCGGCAGGCCCGCGACATCCGGCTTCGTGTCATCGAAGACCAGCCGGTTCTCGGGGTTGATCTCGGTCGGCACATAGAGCGCGAGGCCCACCGAGTACGCGAGCCGAGCGCCCGTCGCGTCGAAGTAGAGCCGGTCCATGATCTGCCCATGGAACGGTTGCGCGGCGCCGCTGTGCGGCAGCCAGTACGAGCCGGCGACCCACTCGTCGGGTCCGGGGTCGGGGATCTCGTCGAGCGCGACCTCGAGTCGCTCGAGGTCGGCGATCACCTGCCCGGTCAGGAAGGCGTGCTCGTTCAGGTGGCGGCCGAGAGCCTCGGGCCGGATGCCCGAGGCGAAGAGCAGTTGCGGCGTGCGGATGGGGTCGGCCGCGACGATCGTGACTCCCGCCTCGATCTCGTACTCGTCGCCAGTTGCGACCTCGCGCACCCGGGCACCGCGCACCGTTGCGCCGTCGTGCACGAGCGCCACGGCGAGCGTGCCGGTCGAGAGCGTGAAGTCTTCACCGTTCGGCGCGGTCATGCGCGGAAGGATCCGGTTCGGACCGGTGCGCGGCAGTCGGCCGTCCTCCCTCGGGGCCACCGCCATCGGCATCGTTCGCGGATGCCGGCCCGGCGCGCTCACCGGGCCGAAGACCGAGTCGAGCACCTCGAGGATGCGGCCGCCGACGTTCGTGACGCCGAACGGAGCGTCGTGCACGCCGAGCAGCCGCTCGGCCTCGCCGAGGTCGCGCGCCCACATGTCGGGCCCGTCGAACGCGAACACCTCGTCACCCCAGGGGCGCGGGGTCGCCGCCGTCCAGTGCACCCCCATGCCGCCCGCGTTCCACGCGAATGCGCTCGCGGGCATCCCGGCCGCGTCCTCGTCGAACGACGAGAGGTGGTACATGCCGGGCGTCACGCTGCGGAGCTCGGAGCTGACCGCCGGCGTGACAGCGGCGCCGAGGTAGAGGGACTGGATGCCGGGAGACGCCTGCTCGATGTAGGCGCCACGCAGCGCTTCATCGCGGAGGTCGTGGAGATGCTGGCCCGGTGCGCTCCCGATCGGCACGCCGCCGTCGACCATGTGGATGCGGGCACCCGGCGACCCCTCACGCACGATCCGCGCGACGGCGGCGCCCATGAGGCCGCTGCCCACGATCAGGACGTCGACAGGGCGTGGAACGTGCGACATTCGGAACTCCCGAGACTCGGCGAAGTATTGCTACTTTGCAGCATAACTGCGGGATGTTTCACCGGGATGTCGCCCTCAGCGCCTCGCTCAGGCGGAGCTGAAGAGCTCCTGCTCGACGCTCATGATCGCGACCCGCAGTGCGCCCTGCAGCATGGCCTCGCGCCCGAGCGCCGAACCGCGCAACTCCATGGCGGGCGCCCCGGCCGCCTCGAGGGCGGCGCGCAGGCTCGGAATGAGCACGTCGGCGCCGGCCTCGAGACCGCCGCCGAGCACGATGAGCGGCGGGGCGATGGTCCACGCGAACACGGCGAGCAGTTGCGCGAATGGCGCGACGAAGGCGTCGAGCTCGGCGATCGCCTCGGCGTCGCCGCGACGCACGCCCTCGACGATGGCCTCGCCCGCCGCTCGTTCGGCCGGGTCGGGCGAGGTGAGCAGGCCGAACGGATTGTGCTCCATCGCTCGCGTACCCAGGAGGTTCGCCTCGACGATCTCGCCGGCCGCCCCGCGGAAGCCCCGATGGATGCGTCCGTCGATGATGATGCCGGAGCCCGCGCGATTGCCCGCGAGCAGCCACGTGAAGCTCGCGTGGTCGGTCGCCGCGCCGAGCGCGCCCTCGGCGAGCGCCGCGAGGTTCGCGTCGTTGTCGATGATGACGCGCACGCCGGCCGGAAGACTGAGCGCGTCGGCGGCGCGCACACCCGCCCACCGCGGGGCGTTGACGAGGGTGACGACCGTGCCGTCGTCGTCGACGGCGCCTCCCATCGCCACGCCGACCGCCCGGAAGTCCTCGAGCGACCTGCCGGATTCGTCGACCGCGGCGAGCAACGCGGCCCTCGCCTCGGCGAGGGTGAGGTCGGGGTTCGTCGAGTTCGTGAGCTTGCGCCGGGATCGGCCGAGCACGGCGCCACTGAGGTCGGCCACGAGCGCCTCGGTCGAATGGGTGTCGAACTGCACCGCTCCGACGAGGGCGTGCTCGGGCCGGAACGCGTAGAGACGCGGCGGGCGCCCGACGCCCGACGCCGGCCCGGGTTCGATCGGCTCGACCCAGCCCTCGGTGACGAGGTCGGTGAGGATGAGCTCGATCGTGCGACGCGACAGGCCGGTCGTGCGATTCAGCTCGGTCATCGTGACCGGGCCGCTCGCGAGGTACAGCGAGCGGAGGGTCAGCGAGGAGTTCGCCTCGCGCATCGCCGTGGGATCGAACGCTCGCACGCCGCTCCCCCTCTCCCGTATCGCGCGGTCCAGCCTACTGGCGCGCCGCAGCCGGGCGCGTGTGCGCGATCGAGAGCAGGATTCGGGCCTCCCTCTCGCCGGCCGCAGCCCAGCGATGCCGGATGTCGGCCGGATGGCTGATCGCCTCGCCGGCTCCGAGTCGCCAGGAGCCCTCGTTCTCGAGTGTCACCTCGACCTCGCCGTCAATGACGTAGACCGTCATCTCGCCGTCGGACTCGAACCAGCCGCCGAGGTCGGACCCCGGCGCGACGCGGTACTCGACCACCTCGAGCACGTGACCGGCGCCCGCCGAGAGGAGTCGTCCGCTCGCTGCGTCTGGCGCGTCGGAGACGGGGAGCTCTCGCCCCTCCCCCCGGCGCAGCACCGACACGCCGTGCGGCCCGCTCACGGGTGGCATGAGCTCGCTCGGTGGCAATCCGAGCGCATGGGCGAGCCGGTAGAGGCTCGAGAGCGAGGGACTCGTCGCGCCCTTCTCGACCTGGCTGAGAAACGGCTGGCTCATCTCGCTCGAGCGTGCGAGGGCGCGCATCGAGAGCCCCGCCGCCTCACGGGCACGACGGATGGCTCGCCCGACCGCGGCGCTGACGTCGGCTGCGGCATCCGGATCCTGTAACACGGTGTTCACCCGAGGAGCTCGATTCTCGTCCATATTGATAACCAATACCTATCACTCGGGTCCGGCAACGGGCGTGGGGAACAGGACGAAGATATCCGAACACCGAAGGAGACCGGCATGTCAGCTGCATTCCATGTTCCGGCGATCGACATCGCCCCATACATCGCGGGCGGCACCGACGCCGAGCGGGCCCAGGTCGCCCACCAGTTCGACGAGGCGGCCCGCACGGTCGGCTTCATGCAGATCCTCGGTCACGGGATCCCCCTCGAGGCCTGGGCGCGCCTCGGCCGCGCGAGCGACCGCTTCTTCGAGCTGCCGCTCGACGTGAAGAAGCAGTACCAGGCGCCCGCCGGCGTCAACCGCGGCTACAGCCCACCGAAGTCCGAGCGCCTCAGCCTCAGCCTCGGCGTCGAGAAGGCCGAACGCATGAACGACTTCTTCGAGGCCTTCAACCTCGGCGCGACCGCTGCCGACTACGGCCACGTCGAGGTCGATCCCGCGATGTACTCCGAGAACATCTGGCCCGCCGAGAGCGAAACCTTCCAAGAAGATGTCGAGCTCTGGATGTCGCACGCCACCTCGGTCGCGAAGATCATGATGCAGATCTTCGCCGACGCGCTCGGATTGCCGGCCGGGTACTTCGACTCATACACCGACCACTCGCTCGACGTGCTGCGCATGAACAACTACGCGCTGCCCGACGGGGAGCGCGTCGAGCTCGACGGCGACCTCATCGGCATGGGCGAGCACACCGACTTCGGCATCGTGACGCTGCTCTGGGCCGACGACGTGAAAGGGCTCCAGGTGCTCGACGCCGACGGCGGCTGGAACGACGTCTCGCCCTTGCCCGGCGCGCTGCTCGTGAACCTCGGCGACCTCACGGCGCGGTGGACCAACGAGCGCTGGAAGTCGACATTGCACCGCGTGAAGCCGCCCGTGATCGGCGGACGCATCAAGCGACGCCGCTCCGCCGCGTTCTTCTTCGACGGCAACGTCGACGCGGTGATCACGACGCTCCCCGGATGCGTCGCCGAGGGCGAGAAGGAGCTGTACGGTCCGATCACGATCGGCGAGCACATCGAGGCGAAGCTCCGGGGTTCCCGCGGGCTCGTGAACAACACGAGCGACACGGAGCGTGAGGCGGAGCGGGTGCTCGCGAGTCGCTCCTGAACCGACCAAGGGCGACGGCATCTCCGACCCGCGACGGATCCATTCGCCCCCATCTTCGGCCGAGCAGCCATGTTCACGGCGGAGAGACTCCTGAAAACAAGGACGCCGATTCACGGCGAAACGCGTCCTTGTTTTCAGGAGTCACGGGGCGGGTACAGGAGTCACGGGCGTCTCGGCATCGACGCTCGCGTCGATGCCGAGCACTCCCGGAAGGAAATCACCACGAGCAATGACCCGTGATGTGCCGCGGCGCGGACGGCGCGAGAGAGCGCCCGAGCACCGGTGGTCGAGGAGCGCCCGTGGCGCGTATCGAAACCACCGGCGCCCGGGCGCCGCACGTCAGGGCTGGCGCGAGTGCAGCGAGACGATGCGCTGGCGCTCGGTCTCAGCCGACGCACCCTCGACACCGTCGGCCGACACCGTGACTCGCACACTGAGCTCCTTGCCCGCATCGTTCGTCTCGGGCGTGAAACTCTGCTCGGTGGCGCCGGCGATCGGCTCGCCGTTCAGGTACCACTGCCACGCGATCTCGCCGTCGCCCGGATCGATCGTCGCGGTCGCGTGCGCGGGCGACCCGACGCGCGGCCGTTCGACGATCTGGAGGTCGGCGATCACGGCGTGGCGCCGGATCGTGACCGTGTACCGGCTCTCGGTCGAGCCATCCGCCGACGTCACGACGATCGTGGCGACGCCGCCGTTGGCCGTGGTCGGCTGGGTGATCCGCACGCTCGCGGCGGAGTCCACGGCGATCGCATCGACGAGCGGCAGGCGGCCGCCGTCGACGTCGAGCTCGTACGCGGTCGTCGCCGGGTCGAAGCCGTCGATGAGCGCGCCGTCGAGCCGGAGCGCCGCGAGGTCGCTGACGGCCGCGGGCGACTCCGCCGACTCGAACACCTGCACCTCGGAGACGATGAGGTGCGTGTTCGCGTAGGCGTTCATCACGACGCGCACGCCCGTGGCGGTGATCGGCGGGAACTCCGCGACCACGACCGGTGCGCTGCCGTCGGCCGGCGACACGACTGGCTGCGCCGTCTCCCAACCCGGGGCCGGAGCCCACACGCCGTTCGCACCGCGCACCTCGACCTTCATGGTCTGCGCCCAGCTCGTCGTGCCGTCGCGGTAGAAGTGCACCGCGACGCGCTCGACCTGGTGGGCGGCCGCGTACTGGTAGGTCAGCGTGCTCTGGGTCGGCTTGTTGCTCGACACCCAGTTCGACCAGCCCTTGTCGCCGATGTCGCCGTTTCGCGTGCGGTCGACGGGGTAGCCCGACTCGGTCGAGCTCGCCGAGGCCGTCGTGCCGGCATCGGGATTGAAGTTGCGGAGCGTCCCCTCGGTCACGAGCACGGCGAGCTGCGCGGGCAGCTCGGCTCCGTCGGCCGTCGCGACGCCGGCGACGTGCACGACGCCGACCGACGCGAACTGATCGGAGGAAACCCCGGTCCAGTCCCACACCACGGGCACGTCGAAGGCGTTCTCCGAGGCACCCACGCGAGCGGGCACGGTGGCGGGGGCTTCCGACTGCACGCCGCTGAGCGACGCGCCCTCGGCCACGGTGATCGAGACAGGATCGGTGGCCGTGAGCCCGCCGACGTCGACGAGCGCGGTGACCTCGATGGCCTGCCCGAAGATGTCGGTCAGCGTGCCGGGCACCTCGACCCGACCGCTCTCGGCCCACGCCGCGTCATCCGGCAGCTGCCACGTGACGGCGACCGGTGCGCCGGCGCCCCACGAGTAGCGCGGCACGATTGTCTCGGGCAGCACGGGCGGCACCCCCACGAGCGTGCGTGCCGCGACCGTCTGGTCGGCGAGCGGCGCGAGATCGCGCGGCGCCCACGACTGGTTGCCACCGCCGTTCGAGCCGTAGACGCCGACTCCGGCGCCCTCGGCGGTGGACTGGCCGTTCACGTCGAGCGAGAGCGCGAGCTTCTCGTTCACGAGCGTGTAGCGGCGGCCGTCGGTCGTGCTCACGATCCAGCGGGTGGCGGGCTCGAGCGCCGCGGCATCCGGGGCCACCTGGCGGAGGTCGGTGCCAGCGCTCGTGGCGCCGAGCACACGGCCGTCGGATGCCTCGAGCACGACGCGTTTCGTCGCCTCGCGCTCTCCGGCGGCGACCTCGTGCACCGTCCAGACCTGCTTGGCGGCCTTCGCGGCATCCGTCGTCAAACCCGTGATCGACGTGGCCGTCGTGGATCCGGCGGCGGTGAACGCCTTGCCGCTCTGCGTGCCGACGAGCTGGTAGCGGTGCCCGTCGACGAGCGCCGGGGCATCCGCCGCGACGCCTGAGACCCCGTCGATCACGAACGTCGTGACCGACTTGGCCGGTACCGTCACGGTGGCGGTGCGCGCCGTGCGGTCGATCGTGACGGGAGCGCCTTCGACGAGTGCATTGGAGGTCGGGGCATCCGCCGACTCGGCTTGCGTCGTGACGACCGGGGTGACCGTGGCGCCCTCGGCGATGTCACCGAAGCGGGAGAGGTCGATCGTGACCTGGCGCTCGGATGCCGACGTGTTGCGGTGCACGATCGTGGCTCCCGTGCCATCGGCCCGCACGGCCGCGGTGCTCGAGACGTCGTCGATCGCGATCAGGTGGTCGCCCTCCTGAATGAACTTCGTGAAGTTGCGGATCGTGTTGAACTTCGAGTTGATCTCGACGCCGCACGGTGCGACCGCGGCAGAGTTGCCGCCCGCGTCGGCGACGCGGCGAGCGGACTTCCAGACGGTGCCCTCCGCCTCTTCATACGGCTGGCAGTCGAGGTCGATGAAGATCGATCCCCAGTTCAGGTTCTCGCCCTGCGGCTCCATGTTGTAGAGGTCTTCGACCGGCTGCCACAGCACCCAGGCCTTCGGCTCGAGCTCACGCAGGTCGTCCATGATGCGGCCGGCGATGCCGAGGCCGTTCTCGATGTTGACGGGGTTGTAGCCGCTGACCCAGTTGCCCTCGATCTCGCTCATCCACAGGTCGGTGTCGGCTTGCTTCGCGAGGTCGCGCACGACGAGCCGGCCCGAGGTGCCGTAGGTGTGCACGTTCATGCGGTCGACCTTGTCGCGCGTGGCGGCGGGGTAGCCCGCCCAGTTCGTCGCGAAGATGCCCGGGTTCGTCTCGTCCATCGCCGAGAGTCCGGCCTCAGTCGTGGATGCCGCGTCGTCGAGGGCGGCGCGCACGTCGTCGATGAGCGCGACCTGACGGGCCGGCCCCATGTGCATGCCCTCCTGGCGCCCGCCCACGGGCTTGCCGTTGCTCAGCGTCGTGCCCCAGTAGTTGGTGTTCGGCTCGTTGAAGGGATCGAGGGTGTCGACCTCGATCCCGTATTCGTCTTCGATGTGCTCCGTGACGTTCACGAGGTACTTCGCGAACTGCGCCTCGGCGGCGGGCTTCAGCTGTTCGGCAGAGGAGTTGAAGCCACCCGAGACGTAGCCGCTCTCGGTCATGAAGTACGGCGCGGAGTTGGCGAACGTCTCCCAGTGCGTGATCTGACCCTCGGCGGCGAGTCGCTCGACCCACCAGCGCTGCGTCTCGTCGGCCGACCAGTCGTAGGAGGCGGGGTCGTCGGCATCCCAGGCCGCGAGAAGCGCGTTGCGGTCGGCGTACTTCGTGGAGACGCCCCCGTGCGTGCCGGCGTCGCCGTCGGGGTTCGGTGCCCACCAGCCCTCGACCGCGCCGCCCGGACGCAAGTAGTCCTGCACGTCGGAGGCGTTGCCGCCGCCGATGTTGTAGCGCGCGATGTTGAGGTCGAGGCCGTCTTCACCGAAGACCGCCTGGTAGAGCTCCTCGCGCAGCTCTTCGGGGTAGTTGCCCGTGGCGTTCGCGAACCAGACGAGGCTCGTCCCCCAACCCTCGAATGCCTCACCCGCGTACCAGGGATTCGGCGTGATGGTGACGCCGTCCGCGGCGGCGGCTGGCGCGGCCTCGCCGATCGGGGCCGCCAGCAGGGCGCCGGTTGCAAGTGCCGCGCTCGTCAGGAGCGCGGTGAGCCGTCTGCCGTACATCGTCATTGACGTCGTCCTCTTTCGCCATTGGAAGATCGCGCGTGTTCACGTCAACACGCTCGAGTCCCGAGGCTACATGTTGACGTCAACATTGGGAAGAGGATGACGGATGTTTCGGGCTGCACATTCCTCGGCAGTGCAGCTCCGCTCCGCCCGAATGTTCGCTTGGGCTCGAGTGCGAGCGAATGCGTTCCTTTCGTTGTGCGCCGTGTTCGAGGGTCGATACGTTCGCGTCGCGTAGGTCTGGATCGCCCAGGTCAGTGCTGATCGAGGCATCCACGCTCCCTTCAACGTTGAAAGGAATCCCGCATGACCCAGAAATCCAGGTGGAGGCTCGCCACCGCCGCCGCCGCAGGGGCGCTGATCGCCGCGTCGCTCGCAGCGGCGCCGTCGGCGATCGCGCTCGAGACGAGTGACCCGGAGCCCCCCAAGCTCGAGTTCGGTGACGACTCCGTCGACTGGAAGGAGCTCATCGTCGACGGCGACGACGTCGAACGCGCGCCCGACGGGAGCGCCTTCAACGTGTTCGGCGGGTTCGGCTCGGTGTCGTGCAACAACACGTCGCGGCTGCTGCTCGACTACCGCGAGGAGAACCCCGAGGCGTACTGGCGGATCCTGAACATGCTGTTCAACACCGACACCGGTGCGGGGCTGATGCACATCAAGGTCGAGCTCGGCGCCGACGTGAACACGTCGTCGGGCGCGGAGCCCGCGACGAAGCGCAGCGCCGACGAGCCGGCCAACGTGCTGCGCGGCGCCGGCTTCCGGCTGATCGCCGACGCGAAGACGATCAACCCTGACCTCAAGGTCGAGGCGCTGCGGTGGGCCGAGCCCTCGTGGACGGGCAATCAGACCGACGCGCGGTACCAGTGGTACAAGGAGACCATCGACGCCGCGTACGACACCTACGGCGTGAAGTTCGACTACATCAGCCCGTCGCAGAACGAGGTCAACGCCAAGTACATCGCCAGCGAGCTCGCGTGGACGATCGAGGTCGCCAAGCGCCTCGAGGCCGACGCAGCGGCATCCGACGCCCGATACGACTACGGCGACATCGAGATCGTCGCGCTCGACTCCTACCGGAACGGCGAGGGCGTCGCGGGAGCGATCCTCGCGAGCCCCGAGGCCCTCGAGCACGTCGACGCCATCGGCATCCACTACACGATCGGCGGCGGCCCCAACCTGACCCGGCTCAACAAGGAGTTCGGCAAGGAGGTCATCTACTCCGAGGGCGTGGCCCCGATGATCGACCCCGAGTACCGGCTCACCGCACAACCCGAGATGGGCGGCATCGGCGGCACGGTCGGCGCGGTCGACATCGCCGACCGGTTCATCAACGCGTACAAGTGGTCGGGGTCGGGCGCGAACCCCGCGCATATGACCTCGTTCCTCTTCCAGCCGGCGGTCAGCGCCCTGTACGAGGGCTCCTCCTACTCGCCGAAGCACCTCATCCGCGCCTCCGACCCGTGGTCGGGTTACTACGAGGGCGGCGTCGGCATCGTGCTGGTGCGCCACTTCATGCAGTTCATCGACCAGGGCTGGGAGTACATCGAGGGCGCGAGCGGCGGCGACGGCACGTTCGCCGACGGCGGCACCGCCGTCGGGTCGAGCACCCGCACCGTGCTGACGCTGCGCGAGCCACTCGACCCGGCCGCAGCCGACGACCCGGGCCGCGGAGCGCACAAGCCCGACTTCACCCAGGTGCACGCGAACAACACCGCCAAGCCCCGCCACTTCGAGGTCAAGGTCGCCGACCTGGGGGTCACCAAGAACACTCCCCTGCACCTGTGGGAGACGACAGGCCCGGAGTCCGGCGAACCCTACGATGCGGACTGGTTCCAGCAGATCGGCTACATCAAGCCGGTGCGCACCGAGACCGGCGCCGACGGCACGAGCTACGTCGTCTACCGCGTCGAGGTCGCGCCGTACTCGATCCTCACGATCTCGTCGCTCGCCGACGGGCTCACCGACTCGACGACGGCGTACGCGAGCGGCGACTACGCCTCGACCGCCGAGAACAGCCCGCTCGAACTGCCCTACACCGACGACTTCGAGTACGCGGGCTACCCCGCTGAAGACGTCGGCGGCGTGAGCATGTCGTACCTCGAGCGTCGCGGCGGCACGCCCCGCTACACGGCCGACCAGAACGGCGCCTTCGAGGTGGTGGGCTCCGCCGAGGCCGGGCACGACAACGTGCTCCAGCAACGCATCACCGCCGACAACCGGCCCTACACCTGGAACGTCTGGGGCGACGGAAGCCAGAACAAGCTGGCGACCGACGCGCCCGCGACGATCCTCGGCGACCACACGTGGGCGAACTACACCGCGGCCGTCGACGTGAAGTTCGACTCCGAGGTGAAGGATGCCACGCTGGCGAACTTCGCCGGCCTCGGCGTGCGACAGGTGGTGACGCAGGGTTCCGACCTCGCGGCATACGCGGTGCGGGTGTCGCCTGCCGGCGCGTGGGAGCTCCGCAAGCGCGACGCCGTCGTGGCATCCGGCACCATCGCCGACTTCGACGCAGGGGCGTGGCACCGGATCTCGCTCACGGCCGCGGAGAACGCCCTCACGCCGTCGGTCGACGGCACCGAGCTCACGACGTGGACCGACACCTCGGTGAGCCCGGTCATGACGGGCCGCATCTCACTCGTCTCGGGATACTACGAGACGAACTGGGACAACCTCGCGATCACCCCGGTCGACGGGCTCGCGTGGGAGTCCACGAAGCTCGACGACACGGCGTCGCTCGCGTACAACGGGCCGGTCACGTTCCGCCAGGTCGGGTTCGCGCACTACAACCGCACGAACCACGAGCTCGCGGCCGGGGCATCCGTCTCCCTGCCCTTCAGCGGGAGCGGGATCAACCTCTTCGGGGCGACGGCTGCCGCGACGATCGACGTCTCCGTCGACGGGGCGCCGCCGACGCGAGTGACGGTGGGCGCGACCGGCGTGCGACAGACCTCGCACTGGCTGCGCGGCCTCGGGAGCGGCGAGCACACGATCGCGGTCACCGTGGTGAGCGGCACGTTCACGCTCGACGGTGTGGACGTGCTGAAGTGAGGTCGAGCGGATGCCGCGGCGAGCGCCCGCGGCATCCGCTCTCCTTGTTCGGCCCGCTACAGTGACGTCGTGAGCGACTACGAGGTGTTGGAGATGGGCGGCCCCGACGAGTGGCGGGAGCACTATGGCGGCTTCCGCCCCGACACTTCGCGTGACGGTCGACGGGTCGTCGATCATGACCTGACGATGCAGTACATCGGCATGACGGCGAACGCGTATGAGCCGGGCGAGCAAGCAGGCTACTGGCACACGCACGCTCGCATCGAGGAGCTCTACGTGTTCCTCGCCGGGCGTGGGCAGATGGGGCTCGACGACGAGGTCGTCGACGTCGGTCCTGGCACCGTCGTGCGAGTCGGTCAAGGAGTGTGGCGCACATGGCGCTGCGTGCCCGACAGTCCGGAGCAATTGCGGTGGCTGTGCATCCGAGCGGGCGGCTCCGAGCTGCCGCACCTCCCCGACGACAGCCAGCGCGACAACGACCGCCCGTCACCCTGGTGACGGGCTCGGGCCCGGGGCGCTGGCGCGTGAGCGCCACCATCGCGCCGACGCGAGGGCCGCGAGAACCGCTCCCGCCGTGTTCAGCAGGATGTCGTCGACCGAGGACACCCGACCGAGACGCAGCGTGAACTGCAGTACCTCGACGAGCAGCGACGAGCTGGCGACCACGACCGCGACCACACCCGGAACCCGCCTGGCCTCGGCGAGGCGGAACCGGATCGGCAGAACGAATCCGAGTGCGGCGAAGGCCAGGAGATTCCCGATCACCTGCACGACGCTGTCGTCCCCCGTGAGCACAGCCTGAAGGTCGTGCAGTGGGATGAGCTGAAGGCCGCGAGGGCCGGATGTCGGAGTCATGATCATCCATACCCAGGGCGCCGTGCCCACGACGAGGCAGACCTCGGCCACCGTCGCGCGCCAGGCCCACGCCGGCGACCAGCCACGTCTGATTCGACGCCGCACCAGCCAGAGGACCACGAGCGCACCGAGGGGCACGCCGAGCAGGACGGTCGCCGAGATCACGATCCCATAGCGCTCCCACACCGACGACATTCGAACCGCGCTCTCCCTCAGCGTCCGCCGGCGGCGGGACCGGTCCCGAGCGTACAGTCCCAACGCAGACCGGTGGTTGAGTAGCGCCGCGCGCAGCGCGACGCGTATCGAAACCATCCGCCCGGGTTGAAGTGGTTTCGATACACCTGCTTCGCTGGCTACTCAACCACCCTCAGCCCGCGAGCGACGGGATGAACCGATTCCACGCCCGCCGTCGCTCGCGCCGGGGGTCTGATTCGATGCGATCCTCGGCGTCGACGATGAGCGTCGACCTCGTGCGTTCCTCGTAGCGCGGCCACGTCTCGGCCGGGATCCCGTCTTCGGCGAACTGAAGCCAGAACGCGCGCATCCGCTCGCCGGCCGCCGCGTAGGCCTCCTGCCCGCCGAGCGACGTCATGATGCGGGCGAGCGGCTCCTCCGTGCTGTCGAACAGGGTGAACATCTCGATCCCGTGCGTTGCGTTGAGACCGAGGATCTCGAGTAGGCGCGGCGCCACGTCGAACCGGTACGACCAGACGGGCGCGTACCGCGAGTGGAAGTCCGCCACCCGGGTGCTCGGGTACCAGAAGCCGTAGTCACCGCCGAAGTCGGCGCCCGCTCGCAGCCCGGGCAGGCCCGGATAGGCGTCGCGCATCGCCTGTTGCGAGCTGACGGGCGCGCGTTCGAATAACGCGTCGATCCGCTCCGGTGTGCGCGGCAGGATGTCGACGCGGCCGCGGAAGATCGAGCCCTCGCGATCGTTCGTCCCGATGATGAGCGGCACGCGATGCGCACGGCCGTCGCGAAACGCCCGAATCGGCAACTCCGGCAGCAACTCCCCGTCGACGACCGGCGCGAAGCAAAAGGCGCCGGGGTAGGCATCGGGAATGCTCGCTTGCAGGGTGACGGATGCCGCGACCAGGTCGTCGACCGGGGCCTCCGTCAATAACTGCTGCGGCGGGAGCAGTGCGAGCCCGTCGGCTGCCGCGTCGCCGTCGGCTGTCTTCCGCGCGCCGACGACGTCTCGCAGAATGTCGACGTAGTCCTGCGCCCATCGCGAGGTCACCGCTTGCGAATAGACGGCGGTGGGCGGTGGGCTCTGCGCGATCGCGCGAGCGAACAGCCCCCGTGCCGAAGGCGTCGCCATGAGCGTGGTGACGGCATTGCCGCCCGCGGACTCGCCGAACACCGTCACGTTGTCGGGGTCTCCCCCGAAGCCGCTGATGTTGTCCTGCACCCATTGCAGCAGCGCCAGCTGGTCGCGCAATCCGAGATTGCTCACGAACGAGCGCTCCGCGCTCGAGTAGGCGGTGAAGTCGAGGTAGCCGAGCGCCCCGAGCCGATAGTTGAAGCTCACGAACACGATCCGTCCACTCTGCACGAACCCCTCGCCCTGTCCCGAGAAGTCGCGCGACGACCCCGCGCTGTAGCCGCCGCCATGGATGAAGACCAGCACGGGCAGCAGCGTGGAATCACCCGCGTCGCGGATCGGCGCCCGCACGTTGACGGTGAGGCAGTCCTCGTCGCTCGGGACCACGGCCGAAGGTGGACGGATGAGCCGATACGAGAACGGCTGCGGCGCGATCGGGCCGAACTCGGACGCATCGAGGACACCCTCCCAGGGCACGACCGGGGCCGGGGCCGCGAATCGCAATTCCCCCACGGGCGGAGCCGCATACGGAATGCCGCGCCAGGCGAGCAGGCCGTCTTCGAGTACGCCGCGAACCATTCCCCCAGTGACGTAAACGTCGAGCTCTTCGTCGAGCGAGCGGTTCGGTGCGATGACTTCCGCACCCTTGTCCACTCGCCCATTGCAGCACGGGTTGCCGGTTGCACGACAGGGCTTGCATATTCAGGCAAGTCGCGAAACATGTATGGAGGCGGATGTCGATTCCGCCATCCCGCGCACGCGAAGGAGCAGCTCATGGGAATCATCGCCGTCGACCTCTTCATCACCCTCGACGGGGTATATCAGGCGCCAGGCGCCCCCGACGAGGATCGCGAGGGCGGCTTCGAGTTCGGCGGCTGGCAGGGCGCCTACTTCGACGACGAGTCGGGAGAGTCGATCGGCGCCGGCATCGATCGCCTCCAGGCGCTGCTGCTCGGTCGCAAGACCTACGACATCTTCTCCGGCTTCTGGCCGAACGCAGACGACCCGATCGCCGAGAAGTTCAACGCGGTGCCCAAGTTCGTGGCGTCGCGCACGCTGACCGACCCGAGCTGGGCCGGAACGACGGTGGTGACGGATGTCGCGACCGAGGTGGCTGCGCTCCGAGACCGCTTCGACGAGGTCCACACCTTCGGCAGCGGCGACCTCGTGCAGACCCTGCTGAGGGAGCACCTCGTCGACCGGCTGAACCTCTGGGTCTACCCGATCACCTTCGGCACCGGCAAGCGACTCTGGACCGACGGCCTCGTTCCGTCGGCCTTCACGCTCGTCGAGCCGCCCAAGGTCTTCCCGAAGGGTGCGATCTCACTCGTGTACGAGCCCGCGGGCGAGCCCGTCACCGGAATCGACATCTCCAAGCTCGAGGCGGAGCGCGAGTAGGCCGGAACATCAGGGGATGCCGCGTCGCGTTCTTGTGGGCGAGGCATCCGCAGCCGTACCGTCGACCCATGGACGATCGAGCGCGCGGACGCGAGGTACTCGATGAGATCGCGCGCGACATCCTGTCGAAGCCGGATACCGCGATGAGCCGGATGTTCAACTCGGAGGGCCTCTCGGTGCGCGGCAAGATCTTCGCCTTCGCCTCGAAGTCCGGCGACCTCGTCGTGAAGCTGCCCGTCGAGCGCATCGAGGCGCTCGGGCTCGACAACATGATGATGGCGGGCAGCCCGAGGCGCGAGTGGGCGGTCGTCCCGCTCGCCGACGGCGTCGATCGGTGGCGCACGATCACCGACGAGGCGTACGCCTACGTCGACTCGATCACGCCGTAGCGATCCGAAGGAGACCCCAATGCCCCTCGCCGACTTCCCCCGCCACCAGCTGACGTTCGGCCCGAGCCCGGTGCACCCGGTCGACCGACTGAGCGCTCACCTCGGCGGCGCCCGCGTCTGGATGAAGCGGGAGGATGTCTCGAGCGGTCTCGCCTTCGGCGGCAACAAGACCCGCAAGCTCGAGTACCTCGTGCCCGATGCGCTTGCCAAGGGCGCCGATACCCTCGTGTCGATCGGCGGCGTTCAGTCGAACCACACCCGCCAGGTCGCGGCGGTCGCCGCGCATCTCGGCCTGAAGTGCGTGCTCGTGCAGGAGCACTGGGTCGACTGGCCGGATGCCGTCAACGACCGCGTCGGCAACATCCTGCTGTCGCGCCTCATGGGCGCCGACGTGCGGCTCTCCCCCGCCGGGTTCGGCATCGGGTTCAAGGAGTCGTGGCGCCAGGCGATCTCGGATGTCGAGGAATCGGGCGGCACTCCGTACCCGATCCCCGCCGGCGCATCCGATCACCGGCTCGGCGGTCTCGGGTTTGCGAACTGGGCGCACGAGGTGGCGGCGCAGGAGCGCGAACTCGGGGTGTTCTTCGACACGATCGTCGTGTGCTCGGTGACCGGATCGACGCACGCCGGCATGATCGCGGGCTTCGCCGACCTCGAGCAGAACTTCGGCGGCCGGCCGCGGCGCGTGCTCGGCATCGACGCGTCGGCGAAGATCGACGAGACCCGCGACCAGGTGGCCCGCATCGCGCGCAACACCGCGAAGCTCATCGACGTCGGCCGCGACCTGCGCGACGACGAGATCACCGTGCTCGGGGGCTGGGCGGGCGACGAGTACGGCATCCCGGTCGAGTCGACCGACGAGGCGATGCGCCTCACGGGGCGGCTCGAGGGCGTCATCCTCGACCCGGTGTACGAAGGCAAGTCGATGGCCGGGCTCATCGACCTGGTGTCGAGCGGCAAGATCTCGAAGGACTCGAACGTGCTCTACGCCCACCTCGGCGGCCAGCCCGCGATCAACGCGTACAGCGGGCGGTACCACTGAGGCGTCGCGCGGAGCAGTGGGCCGGACGACTCACATGCGCAGCAGCCCGCGCAGCGTCTGGATCGTGTCGGCCTCCTCGGGGCGCTTGTCGTCGCGATACCGCTTGACGCGCGCGAAGCGAAGCGCAATGCCTCCCGGGTAGCGGGTCGAGGCCTGCACGCCGTCGATCGCGATCTCGACGACGGTGGTGGGCTCGACCCACACGGTGTTCTCGGTGCGGCGCTGCTCGATCTGCGGGAAGTACTCGGTCTGCCACTTGAGCAATGCGTCGGTGAGGCCCTTGAACGTCTTGCCCACCATCACGTAGCCGCCGGGCTCTCCGAACTCGCCGGTCGGGTCGAGCGCGCCGAGGTGCAGGTTCGAGAGCCAGCCGGTGCGCCGCCCCGAACCCCACTCGCACGCGAGCACGACGAGATCGTAGGTGTGCACGGGTTTCACCTTGATCCAGCTCGAACCGCGCCGGCCCGCGGCATACGTCGACCCGATCGCCTTGACGACGACGCCCTCCTGCCCAGCAGCGAGGGCCTCGCGCGAGACCCGCTCGGCGACCTCGGGGTCGGTGGTCACCTCGCCGGGAATGCGATATGCGGCTGCGATGCGCTCGAGCTCGGCGAGGCGCGTCGCGAGCGGCTCGTCGAGCAGGTCGCGGCCGTCGACGTGCAGCACGTCGAAGAACCACGGATGCAGCAGGGTCGCCCGCGCGGCATCCGCTCCGAATCGCGACATCGTCTCTTGGAACGGCCGGGGCACGCCATCTTCGTCGAGCGAGAGGGTCTCGCCGTCGAGGATCACGTCGTGCACAGGCAGGCCCCGCACCACCTCGACGACCTCGGGCAATCGGTGGGTCACGTCGGCAAGGTTGCGGGTGAAGATGCGCACGTCGTCGCCCACACGATGCGCCTGGATGCGCGCGCCGTCGAGCTTGTATTCGACGGATGCCTCGCCGGTGGTCTCGAGCGCCGCCGCCGCGCTCGACGCGGTGGCCGCGAGCATCGGCAGCACGGGCCTGCCCACGACGAGCCCGACCGCCTCGAGTTCGGCCTCGGTGGCCGTGAGCGCGAGCCGGGCGGTCTCACCGAGGTCGCCGGAAAGCGTCGCCGCGCGCCGCACGACGGGGCCGGGTCGATCGGCCGCCCGCGCGATCGCATCGGTGAGCACCCCTTCGAGGGCGCCGGTTCGCATCTCACCGAGGAGCACGCGAGCGATGAAGCCCTGCTCGCGCTCGGTGGCCCGCGCCGTGAGTTCGCGGAGCTCGTGACTGCGGCCGCCCGCCGACCCGGCACCGGAGGTCGCGGCGAGCCGATCGAGCATCGCGTCGAGCTCGGCGACGGTGACGGTCGCTGCATCCGCTGGCTGCCCCATCGCGGCGCCGACCGAGCGCCAGCCGACTCCCACGCGCCCCTGGCGCGGCTTGCCGACGAGGAATCCAATGGCGGGCGCGATCTCATCTGGCTCGAGCCGGCGCAGCAGCTCGGCCAGCGCGTCGACCTTCGCGAGTCGCGACCGGGTCGACGCGACGGCGTCGGCAGTCACCACGAGCTCGTCGAGCAGCACGGGGCCAGTCTGCCACCGGCATCCGACATGCGGGACTTCCGGGCCGACGGCATGCGACGGCCCCGAGCGGGATTCCGCTCGGGGCCGTCGCTGCTCGCTGCTACTTCACCGTGCAGGCGTCGCCGTTCACGCTGAACGCGGCCGGTTCGGTGTTCCCACCCCCGTTCACCCTGCCGTTGAACCCGAGCTCGACGGTCTCACCGGGCTGGATCGTGCCGTTCCACGGCAGGTTGTTCGCCGTGACCGCAGCGCCGTTCTGCTGCCACCACGCGTCGTGGCCGTTGCGCAGCGTCTGCTTCTCGGCGAACTCGAACCCGAGCTCCCACGCGGTGTACTGCGCGTCACCCGTGTTCGTGATCGTGAGGTCGGCCGAGAAGGCCTTCTTCGAGTCCCCCTCCAGGGTGTAGCTCACCTCGCAGCTCGGATGCGGCTTCTCGCTGAGCGACAGGAAGGTGATCGAGTACGCCGGGAAGTCGTAGCTGAACTCGTTCCCGCCTCCCGACCACTCGCGATCGACGGGAACGAGGTTCTCGGGATCGGCCTTCGTGTTCATGTCACCGGGCGCACCGACCATCTCGGTCACGCCCACCTCGTCGGCGATCTCGAGGCTGCCCGCGACCGACACCTGGGTGCGCGCCGTCGAACCCGTCGGGTTCACGACCTTGAGCCGGAGCTCGCCGGTCTCGGCATCGCGCGTGACCACCTGGTAGAGGCCCTTCGCTGCCGGCTCGGTGTAGCTGAGCTGCAGCACCCCGTCGAGGTAGAGCTCGATCGTCGAGCCGTTCACCACGATCTTCACGTGGTAGTCACGCCCGGTCTCGACGCCCTTGCCCTCCAGCGCCGCGACCTCGCCGGCCGAGCCGCCGGCAGCGTGCTGCAACACCGAGCGGGTGTTGTTCCAGCCGCCGAGGTTCCACCAGTAGAAGTCGTTCGGACCGCCGGCTGCGAAGCCGATGAGGAAGCCCTCCGCACCCGACGTCTTGCGAGCGTCGAGTTCGAGCGTGTAGTTCGACCAGTCCCGCGCGTACGCGTCGGGGCTGAGCGAACGGGCATCCGTCGTCGTGGCCGACGACTGCACGTACTCGCCGCCCGTGACCGCCCACGATCCGGCGACCGGGGCCCACGGGTCAGCCGTGCCGTCGAACGACTCGGTGTAGAGCTCGTCGCCCGTCGTGTTGTCGGTCACCCGCACGTCGTCGTAGGCCGCGCTCGTGTTCCACGTCGACAGGAAGACCCCGCCGTCGAGGTCGGATGCGGCATCCGCTTCGGTGTGGGTCGACGGAACCACCTCGTCGCCGACGTTCGTCATGAACATCTGCTGGGTGTAGTAGTTCACCGAGCCCCACGACTCGTCGTTGTCGAACCACATCATGTCGGGCGCCCACTGCACGTGGTCCTCGTTCGCGAACATCGGCGCGTAGGAGGCGAGCTCCACGACGTCGGAGTTGCGCTCGAGGCCGGTCATGTAGGCCGCCTCCGAGAGGGCGTTCGCGAAGGTGTTGCCGCGCGACGCGTACTCGCCGAGGAACACGTGCGGACCCTCGCGGTCGTACGAGTCGTACCGCTCGGAGTTCTGCAGGAACCATGACGGGTCGTTGTAGTAGTGCTCATCGACCATGTCGACGCCCTGCTCCCGGTTGAACTGCCACAGCTCGTCGAAGCGCGCCCCCGTGTCATCCGGCCCGGAGTTCGAGATGATCGTGACATCCGGCCAGGCGGCAGCGACCGCGTCGCGGAACTGCGGGAAGTTCGCCTGGAAGGTGTCGGTGTTCTCCTCGTTGCCGAGCCCGATGTAGCGCAGGTCGAAGGGTTCCGGATGTCCCAGTTCGGCGCGCTTCGCGCCCCACTCGGTCGTCACGTCGCCCTTCGCGAACTCGATGAGGTCGACCGTGTCCTGCACCCAGCGATCGATGCGCGCCTGGTCGGTCATCTCGGGGATCGTGCTGCCGCAGCCGTTGGCGCCGACCGACACCACAGGCAGCGGCGTCGCGTCGAGGTCTTCGGCCCACTTCAGGTACTCGAGGTAGCCGAGGCCGTACGACTGGTTGTAGCCCCAGAAGTTCCAGTTGGTCGGGCGTTCCTCGACGGGGCCGATGGTCTCCTTCCACTGGTACGTGCGACGGCGGTCCTGGCCGTCGGACTCGAGGTACGTGTTGAACGTGCCGACGTTCGTGACGCAACCGCCGGGGAAGCGCAGGAACGACGGATCGAGCTCGGCGACCTTCTCGGCGAGGTCCTTGCGCAGCACGCTCGGTCCGTTCACCGGCCCGACCCAGGTGTCGACCGGGAAGAGGGAGACCATGTCGAGCTGCAGCGAACCCGCGGCACCGCCGAGCAGCACGAGGCGCCCGGCATCCGTCGTCGCGTTCGACGTGAGACGCACCTCGACCTTGCGCCAGGTGTCGTCGCCGGCCACCTCGACCGTGCCGAGCGCGAACTGCTCGGTGCCGGCCGTGTTCTCGACCGCGACCGTGAGCTGCTGTGCCGTCGCCGACCGCGCCCACACCGAGAAGTCGTAACTCTCGCCCTCCTCGAGCGCGAAGCCCCGGTTGAACCCGATGTTCCGCACGCCGACGCCCGCGCCGTTCGCCTGGATGGTGAGCGACGCGCGGTTCGAGTCGTTCAGCCAGCGCGCACGGTCGGCGCCCACCGCGATGGAGCCGGTGGCGCCCCGCTCTACCTTCTCCCACGCCGTCAGCCCGTTGAACGCCCGGTTGTCGGCGGTGTTGAACTCGAAGGAGCGGTTGCGCACGAGCTCGGCGTAGATTCCGCCGTCGGCCGCGTAGTTGATGTCCTCGTAGAAGATGCCGTAGAGGTCATCGCTCATCTCGGTGCGGGGCGCGTCGGTGTCGATCTCGATCGTGTGATCGGTGATCTCGACCGGCACGATCGTGAGCCGTGCGGCATCCGACTCGTCGCCGATGACGAGCGCGCCGCCGTCGCCGAGCACGATGAAGCGGCCGTCGACCGTGTGCAGGGCTGCCTTGCTCCCGCCGACGTCCGTCAGACGGAATTCGGTCGCCTCCGCGCCGTCAGCGCCGAGGGCGAGCCGGTCGCCGTCGACGATGAGCGGGCGATCGCTCGCCGAGTCGCGGATCACCACGGGACGAGCAGCGGATGCCTCGCCGCCCGCGTCACCCTCGACCTCGGTCGCCGTCAGCGCGAGCTGCTCGAGCGGCCGCGTGTCGTCGAGTCGGAGCGCGCCGCCGTCACCGGCGGTGAGGTGGCGGGTGTCGCCGGATCCCTCGAACGTGAACATGCCCTCGGGCACGATGTCGGCACCCTCGGGCGCCACGAGCGCGAAGTAGTCGAACGTCACCTCGTGGCTCGGCGCGGAACCGGCGGCCAGCGCATAGAGGCCGATTCGCGCGGCGTCGAAGCCCACGGTCGCGCGTGCGGCCTCGGCCCACTCGTGGCCCGTCCAGTAGCTCGTCACGACCACGTCGCCGGTGCGCTGCACCCGCAGGTACTCGTGCGTCGATCCGGGTCGGGCCGTGAAGGTCGAGCTGTAGACCGCGCCCTGCTCGACGCCGTTCTCGATGATGGTGGGGCCACCCGGCGCGAAGCTCACGTTGGTGAGGCCCGCGCGCACGTAGTTGTCGAAGTCCTTCATGACGAGAATTCCCGCGCCCTGGAAGTCGCGGCTGACCGCGCCGGTCACCGAGGTGAACGCGGTGAAGTCGCCGGCGGGCACGTCGACCAGGAACACGTTCTTGGCCGTGTTGTCGCCCTGGTAGGTGTCGCCGCGCTGCGAGTGCACGGTGAGCGCGCCGGGGTTCTCGGTGAGCGACCACGTGTCGGGCACCTCGCCCTCGATCGCCCATCGACCGTCGAGCGTCTCGCCGTCGAACTCGTCGACCCATGCGTCGGCGGGAAGCTCGGGAGCCGCCGCCGTCTCCACCGTGATCGTCGCGGTTCCCTCTGCGCCGCTCACCGCGCGTGCGGTGATCGTCGCGCTGCCGTCGGCGATCGCGGTCACGACGCCTGCGGCGTCGACGGTGGCCACGGACTCATCGCTCGAGCTCCAGGTGACGCTGCGGTCTTCCGCGGTCACCGGGGTGACGGATGCCTCGAAGGCGGCCGTCCCGCCCGGTGACAGCGTCGCCGAATCCGGGGTCAAGGTCACGCCGTCGACGAGCGCGTCGGGCTGGTAGGTCTCGAGGAGCCGCTGGTACTCGCTCGCCGTCACCGGAAGCACCGTGCCGTGGCGCGGGCTCTCGGGGAGTTCGGCGTCGGGCACCGCGGTCCACGCGCCGCTCGCGAGATCGGAGCTCTCGAAGAGCATGTAGCCCTCGCCGCCGTGGTACGACGGCTGGTCCTGCAGCAGGTACCACGAGTCATCCGTGTTCGACTTGAAGACCGAAGGTCCCTCACCGTTGGTGAAGGTGCCACCCCAGGGGTTCGGCTGGCCGACGCCGATGTGCTCGGCGATGAGCCCCCAGCCGTCGCCGTCGACGACGCCCTGGGTTCGGCGCAGCTCGGTCGACTGCTCTTCGCGCACCGTGAAGTCCGACTCGTCCTTCGTGAAGCGGTAGTAGACGCCGTTCTCGAGGGCGACGGTCGAGTCGATCATGCCGCGGCCTGCGCCCTGCGGTTCGTCGATCCAGACCTGCGGCTCCGAGAAGGTGACGAAGTCGCGGGTGGTCGCGTACATCATGCGCTGGTAGCTCGTGCCGATGTCGCGCTGGTCTGCGGGAACATTCTCGGGGTAGAGCGCCGAGGCCCAGTACACGATGTACTCCTCGTTCGCCTCGTCCCAGTAGGCCTCGGGAGCCCACGTGTTGCCCGCGGTCTCGGGCGACACGACGATCTCGCGCTGCTCCGACCAGTTCACGAGGTCGTCGGACTCCCACACCATGATCGAGCGGCTGCCGGTCTCCTGGGCGGTGCCGAAATCGCCACCGCCGTAGATCTTCAGGTCGGTCGCGAGCAGGAAGAATCGGTCGCCTTCGGGCGAGCGGATGACGAACGGGTCGCGCAGGCCCTGCTCGCCGAGGGTCGAGGCGAGCACGGACTCGCCGTCGTTGAGGCTCATCCATTCCTCGGGGTCGTTGCCGACGCTCGCGGCGAAGGAGATCTCCTCGCCGTCGGGGGTGGACTCACCGACGAAGTGCGGGAAGAAGTAGGCGGCGAGCGGCTCGTCGAGGGGCGCCGGGGTCACCGTCGCGACGTAGTCGTGCGTCGCGGTCGAGTCGCCGAAGGTCGCGGTCACCTGCAGCGTGACGGTGGCGGGATCGGACCCGTTGGCCGGGCGCTCGACGAGTCCGTCGGCGGAGATGACGGCCGGGTCGCTCGAGATCCAAGCGAGCGAGGAGCCGCCGGATCCGGTCGCGGGAAGGGTGATGTTGCCGCGCACGTCGTCGAGGTTGGGGATACTCACGCCCGCCGCGTCGCTCGCTGCGACGTCAGCCGGTGCGGTGACGGCGGTCGCGACGATCGGCATCGCGACGGCGGCGGCCGGCGCGATGATGGCGAGCGTGAGGGCGGCGCACAGTGCGACGCCCGACTGCCTGCTCATCCGTCGTCGCCGGTCTGGCTGTTCGGCCACCGGAGGTGAAGCAGTGGTGCTGGACCTGGTCATCTTCGACCTTTCTCTCGTCTTCGAGGAGGGCGCGCTCATGCGAACGTGGCGGCGGCATCAAGTGCCGTCGCCACGCCACGTTCGCATTGTGAGCGCTAACATGTGAACGCTAACAGCGAGGGCCGGTTTCGCGCTAGAGGAAGTTTCGAGAGCAGCCCGATGCGGCCCGAATCGCGTGTACCGCTCAGGATTCAGCGAGCGGGCGCGGCGCGGCAGAGCTCTCGCGGATGACGAGCTCGGGAAGCGCCGACGACGTGCGCCGCACCACTTCGCCGCTCATCGCGCCGCGCAGCAGCTCGAACGCGCGGGCGCCGAGGCCACCGAAGTCCTGACGCACGGTCGTGAGCGCCGGCGACCACATCGCCGCGAGCGGGTGATCGTCGAAGCCGACGACGCTGACGTCTTCGGGCACGCTCAGGCCCGCATCGCGGAGCCCCTTGATGACGCCCATCGCGATCTCGTCGTTGCCGCAGAACACCGCGGTGACCCCGGGGTTGTGGGCAATCTCCTTGCCGATGACGCGGCCCGATTCGGGCGCCCAGGTCGCTTCGTAGAGCTCGGGCGGCTCGACACCGGCGCGCTTCAGCGCGCGCCGCCACCCGGTGGTGCGACCGTCTTCACGCCGTGAGGGCGGGACCCGCACATGGTGCACGGTGCGATGCCCGAGCGAGAGCAGATGCTCGGTGAGCGCTTCAGCCGCGCGGCTCTCGTCGAGCACCGCTTGCGGCACGTCGCGCGACTTCACGCCCGAGACGGCGACGATCGGGATGTCGCGGGGCAGGCTCGTGAGCACCGCGACGCCCGGCGGGTCGAACTTCAGCACGACGACGCCGGCCGGGCTCTGGTCGAGCACGAGGGCGACCGCGCGTTCGACCTCGTCGGGGTCGGTGGTCTCGACGACGGTGATCGTCACCGTGTAGCCGTCGGCCCTCGCCTCCTCTTCGACCCCGCGGATCGTCTCGGCGTAGCCGTATTGCGAGGTGTTGCCCGCGATGATCGCGATCGTGTGCGATTGCCTCGACGCGAGGGCTCGCGCCGTCGCGCTGGGCCGGTAGTTGAGCTGCGCGATGGCGTCGAGCACGCGGCGTTCCTTCTCGGGGCGCACGCGCGCGGCGCCCGTGAGCACCCGCGACACGGTGGGCACGGAGACACCCGCGAGCTTCGCGACATCCGCGATCACGGCCGGACGCGGGGCCTTCTTCGCCGCCATCGCACTCCTCGCCGCTAGAACCGCACCTCGCGCGACCGTTGCACGCGCCCGCGGAACCCATTCTGGCTGGCCGTCGGCCTGTTGCGCGACCGACGACCCGGGCACGTCTATTTGACCGCTCCGCTGGTGATGCCGGAGATGATCTTGCGCTGCGCGAAGACGAAGACGAGCAGCAGCGGCAGGCTCATGAGAATGATGTACGCGAAGATCAGGTGCCAGTTCTGCAGGTAGAGGCCGGCACTCGCGACTTGGTAGAGGTTCAGCGGCAGGGTGTCGAGCCGGCCACCGACCACGAAGAGCGCGTAGAAGACGTCGTTCCAGATGTAGAGGCAGATGAGGATCGTGGCCGTCGCGAGCACCGGCATCAGGAGCGGCAGGATGATGCGCACGAACACCTTGACCGGGCCGGCGCCGTCGACGCGAGCAGCCTCCTCGAGCTCTTGCGGGATCGTGCGCACGAACCCGGTGACGAAGAAGATCACCGTCGAGAGGTACATGCCCATGTACACGCCGATCATGCCGATCGGGGTTCCCGCGAGGCCGAGCTGGCGGAGCAGCAGCACGATCGTGACGACCGCCGGCGGCAGCACGATGCCGCTGATTGCGAGGGCGTAGATCACGGCGAGGCCCCGGCTGCTGCGGCGGCCGAGGATCCACGCGGCCATCGATCCGAGGATCAGCACCCCGAGCACCGCGGGCACCATGACGAGGAGGCTGCCGAAGAAGCCGAGCACCATGCGCCCGTCGCCGAACACCTGGGCGAAGTTCTCGAAGAGCTGCCACTCCGAGGGCGGCGTGAGGTTCGGGTTCAGCGCCTCGGCCTGGTTCTTGCCGGCTGTGCTGATCACGAGCCAGAACGGCACGCCGAGCAGGAGCACGACCGTGAGCACCGTGGCGATGGGCTGCAGGATGCCGGAGGCGGGGCGAGCCCGGCGCATCCTCGGGGCGGCGACGCTCACAGCACGTCCTCTCTCTTGCGAAGGAATCGGATGACGGGGAACGCGAGGATCGTGACCATCAGGAAGAGCACGAGGCTCATGGTCGTCGCCTGCGCGAAGAGCCCTTGGCCGAAGGTGCGGAAGATGAAGATGTTGAGCAGCTCGGTCGCTCCGCCGGGGCCGCCTTCGGTCGTCGCCTGCACGATGTCGAAGCCGTTCATCGACCCGAGCAGTGCGGTCGCGACGTTGAACGTGATGGCGGGGGCGAGCAGCGGCATCCGGATGTGTCGGAATGTCTGCCACCAGCTGGCACCGTCGAGGCGGCCCGCCTCGAGCACGTCGGCGCTGATCGTCTTGAGTCCCGCGAGGTAGATGAGCATCGAGAGCCCCATCCACTTCCACGAGTGCACGATCGCGACCACGACGATCGTCCACGTGGTGTCGCCGAGCCACGCGATGCTGACCTCGGTTCCGGTGACGAAGCCGAGGATCTCGTTGAGCGCACCCTCCGGCTTGAGGAGCGCCTGGAAGATGTAGCCGACCGCGAGCGCCGACATGATGACGGGCACGAAGAAGGCGACCCGGGCGGCGCGGTTGAGCCTCGTGTCCTTCTCGAGGAGCAGCGCGAGCGCGATTCCGAAGACGTTCTGGAAGACCGCCACGAGCACGGCGTAGACGAGCGTCACACGCAACGCGTTGACGAGGGTGCCGCTCGTGAAGAGCGAGACGAAGTTGTCGAACCCGACGAAGCCGATGCCCGACTTGAAGCTCGACCAGTCGGTGAACGCGTAGACGAAGTTGAAGATCGTCGGCACGAAGAAGAAGATGACGAGCACCGCGAGGGCGGGCAGCAGGAACCAGAGCGGGTGGTCCTGTCGACGGCCGCGCGGTCGCGACGACATCGGCGACGGGCTGGGCGATTGAACGCCGCGGGGAACGACGATCGTACGCGTTGTGGTGGTCACGGGGCTCGTGCCGCCTTTCGAGGAATCGGGGGTCGTGCGCCGGGCGGTCGCCCGCCCGGCGCACGGTTCGGATCAGAAGGCTTCTGCGCCCTGAGCCTTGGCGAGCTCGGCGAAGTGCTCCTGCGTCGCCTCGGCCACCTCCAGGGGAGTCTTCGTGCCTTGGATCATGTCGGCGAGGAAGATGTACAGGTCGGGGTTCGCGATCGCGTGGACCTGCATCGATCCGACCGCTGAGCCGAGCGAGTCGCTCACCGCGAGGAGGGCGCTCGGCACGGTGTCGGGCGTCTCGACGCCGTCTTGCAGCGACACCGTGTTCTGCGCCTCGACGAAGTCGGGGTATCCGTCGCCCAGCCAGTAGGAGAGGAGCTGACGGGCAGCCGCCTCCTTGGTCGCGTCACCGGTCTTGAAGGCGACGAGCGCGTTGCTCTGGTCGGGGATGAAGGTTCCGATGTTGCCCGACGGGGCGATCGGGAAGAAGCCGATCTTCTCGTCGAGCTCTTCCGCCGAGGCCTTGGCCTGCAGCTGGCCGAAGAACGAGTTGACCTGCACGACCATGGCCGCGTCGCCGGCGAGCAGCGCGTCGCCCTGGTCTTCGAAGGTCGCCGTCTTGATGTCCTCGTTGAACAGCCCCTCGTCGATGAGGCCCTTGTAGGTCTCGATCGTGCTGAGGATCGTGGGGTCGGTGAACTTCTCCTCGTTGGCGTTCACGCGGTCCCAGAGTCCGTCGGCTGCCGCGTCGGCGAGCTGCACGTGGATCCACCACTGCGTGCTCCAGCGATCGGCGGCCATCTCGTAGAACGGCGTGACTCCGCCGGCCTTGAGCTCACGACCGAGTTCGATGAACGAGTCCCAGTCGGTCGGCAGGTCGGTGACGCCTGCGTCGGCGAACACCTTCTTGTTGTAGTAGACCCCTTCGACGGCGGGGGTGGTGATGAGCGCGGCGTAGCGGGTGTCGTCGAGGAAGCCGGTGATGTCGCGCAGGTCTTCCGACGTGGCGTCGAGCCACGGCGCGCCGTCGAGCGACTGCAGGTTCGTGGCGGCATTGAGCGCGGTCAGCTGGGATCCGGTGGGCTGCCAGAAGGCGAGGTCGGGCTTGTCACCTGTGGCGACCTTCGTCTGGACGCCCTGCTCGTAGGGGTCGGGGATGGTCTCGACGTCGACCTTGGCGCCGGTGAGCTTCTCGAAGCCCTTGATGACCGACTCGGGCACCTTGTTCGAGTTCTGTGCGGCCCAGATGGTGAGCTCGACGCCGTCGAGCTTGGCGTCTTGGGCGGGCCAGTCGGCGGGCGCGGAGCCTCCGCCACCGGTCGTGGGGTCGCTGCATCCGGTCAAGACGAGCGCTGCGGCTGCGGCGACGGCCGCGAAGCCGATGAGAGTTTTCTTCATTGAACTTCTCTTTCTGTGACGACCATCATCGTCGGTCGACGCTGACAGTCTGCAATGCAGGTGGGGGGGATCCGTTCACGAGGTGCTGGTCGTGATCCGGAAGGTGCGTGCGGATGTTTCAGCATCGACCGCACGAACGGTGAGAATTCCCTCCTCTCCGTTCCACTGGGTCGTCCATTCCGCGAGCTCGCGCGGGAACACCGTGTCGACGACCACGTCGCGGCCGCGGAGCCTGGGGAGTTCGAGTCGGATCGGCTCGCTGCCGCCGCGATTCCAGACCGAGGCGTAGAGCGTCTGGCCGTCGGCGAGACCGAGCGAGACCGCACCGTCGCCGTTGGGCAGGCCGGTCGGCCAGAACGGCGTCGACCGCGAGATTGCGCCGCGCAGCTGCTTGGCCGCGGCGACCGCTTCGCGCACGAGGGCGCGCTGGCCCGCAGTCATCCGGTTCAGGTAGCCCGAGAGGTAGTAGCGGCCGAGCAGGCCGGTCACGAGGCAGAACGCGACCTCCTCCTCGGTCATCTCGGGCTGGGGATACGCCCAGCTCGCGGCCTGCTCGGGCAGCATCGACACCGGCGCCGCAGCAGCGATCGGCGGGTACAGGCGGAAGTCCTGCTGGTCGGAGGTCGACTGCATCTGGAGCCGCGAGAGCATCGCGAAGTCCATGCGCATCGCGCCCGAGGAGCAGTTCTCGATGATGAGCTCGGGATGGCGCCCGAGCACCGAGTCGAGCCACGCGAGGTGCGCGCGGTTGTGCAGCAGCAGTCCGTGCCCGGGGCTGTCGGCCTCGAGGTCGGTTCCGGCGCCGGGATTGATGTTGTAATCGAACTTGAAGAAGCCGATGCCGAAGTCGTCGACGAGCCGGTCGACGACGGCGTCGAGGTGTTCGATGACGGCCGGATGCCGCAGATCGAGGTGATAGCGATCGTGCTCTTCGACGCGCTCGCCGAATCGCTGCAGGAACGCCTCGTCGGGCAAGCGGTCGACGAGCGGGCTGCGCACACCGACGACCTCGGGTTCGAGCCACAGCCCGGGAGTCATGCCCCGGCTGCGGATGTGCTCGATGACCTCGTCGAGCCCGGCGGGGAAGCGCACGGTCGACGGCTGCCACTCGCCGACGCTGCCCCACCACGACCCGCTGTCGTCGTACCACCCGGCGTCGATGCAGAAGATCTCGGCGCCCACCTCGGCCGCGGCGTCGATGAGCGGGAGCAGCCGTTCGGTGGTCGGGTCGCCGTTCAGCGTGTTCATGTAGTCGTTGAACACGACCGACAGCCATTCGTTGTCGAGGTGCGGCAGTCGCGCGCCGCGACGGTAGCCCGTGAGGTTCTCGAGCGCAGCCGTGAAGGTCGACGCGAACGCCACCGTGACCGGCACCGTGGTGAACCGCTCGCCGGGCGCGAGCGCGAGCGTGAACGAGTGGTCGCGGTCGGTGGGGCCCGAGAGGGAGAAGACTCCCCCGCTCTGGTTCTCGCCGATCTCCCAGCGCCATCCGCCGTTGTGCTCGATCTGCCAGAGCCAGGCGGCCCCGATCTCGGTCGACTCGACGCCGGCGACGGGAAGCGCGCCGCCGGTGGACCACGTGCCGTACGAGACCGCGCCGAGGCTCGAGCGCCGGTCGTGCCCGGTGAGGTCTTCGCGGATCGCCGCGATGCCCGCCTCGCGCATGCCGCGGCGGCTCCAGCGGTTCTCGCCGAGCCACTCGCCGGTGCCGCTCACGAGCGACCACGACTCGAAGCCCGAGCGATCGGCGGGCCCTGCGGCGCCGGTCGGTTCGATGACGTCGACGGATGCCTCGACGCGGTCTTCCACCGTGTCGCCGAAGCCCGAGCTCCAGCTCGTGACCGATCGCAGCACCGCCGTCGATCGGCCGACGTTCACGACCTCGACCTCGGCGCGGATGCATCCGGAACCGTTCGGCGACTCGAGCGTGATGGTCGCCTCGATGCCGCGCGCCGTGTCGAGCTGGGTGATTCGGAGGCGGGCACGCGTGGCGTCGCTCTCGGCGACGTGCGCGACGTACCGGAGCGAACGCCCGATCTGCGTGTGGTCGAGGCGATCGGAGGCCGGCTCATGCCCGGCACCCACGGTGAGGATCTCGACGAGGGGCACCACGTCGGTCACGGCGACGTGCGCCCCGCCGGATCGGATGCTGCGGACACCCACGGCAGAGGCGTCGTCCCATGCGAGTTCGATCGCAAGGGATTCGTCTCCCCAGTGCAGTGAGTTCATTCGAGGGTTCCCCATCGTCGCGGAGGTGTCGGGTCTTTCTGGGCCGGGTCGGGTAGCGGCTCGATCAGTATGATAGCGATTTCAGATTTCCACAAGTCCGATCTGAAACCGTTATCAAACGCACTACTTCGGCGCGACTCTGCGGACGCATTGTCTCGGTACCGCATTCCACAGCCCCACTTGTGGCATTGCTTGAAAGCGGTATCATGAACACCGATTCGCCCCGGCCGCGAACGTCGTGGTGACTGCGGATCTGTGCGCGCCTCGACCGTGTGGCGGTCGGGCGCGCCGCTTGGCACTGACGACAGGAGAGCGATTCAATGAAGAATGCCCGCAGAAGCGTGGCTGCCACCGCAGCCACCGCACTGATGATCGGAGGCCTGGTCGTGCCACTGGCGGCCACTACTGCAACCGCGGCGGAGGGCACCGATGTGCTGGCCGTCGACTTCTCAGACCGCACCGGCGAGTTCCGCGGCGGGGCCACGGGAACCCTCTACGGGTTCGGCGACGACGACACCCCCACACGTGCGCTGATCAACGGGGCGCACATCACGAACTCGTCGCAGAAGGCGCCGTACGGAACGCAGCATCCGAGCGGCGACGCTTTGAAGATCGAAGACGGATTCTTCGACAAGCACGGCGACCAGCTGTACGTCTATATCCAGGACTACTACCCCGACTGGGCCTACAACGGCGGAGTTCGGCCAGGCGACGCACGCACTTACAACCAGGCCGACGGCTCGTACACCTCGGTGCCGAACGGCATCTGGGACTACCTCGAGATCGTCGAGTTCGTCACCGAGGCGGTCGCGACGCAGTCGTCGCATCCGCAGGACTACGTGTTCATCCCCTTCAACGAGGCTGATGCCGGCAACTGGTACAACAACTGGGACGCGCTGAAAGACACGTTCCTCGGCGACTGGAAGGCCACCGTCGACAAGATCCGCGAGGTCTATGCACGCAACGGGCTCGACGCGCCGGTGATCGGCGGCCCGGGCGACGCCGGCTGGCGGGCCCAGCGCTCGGCCGACTACCTCGACTACGCGCTCGCGAACGACGTGATGCCCGACATCTTCATCTGGCACGAGCTCGGCATCGAGAACCTCGCGACCTTCCGCTCACACCTCGCGGAGTACCGCGCGATGGAAGCGGCGCGCGGCATCGATCCCCTGCCCGTCAACATCACCGAGTACGGGATGCTGCGCGACATGGGCGTTCCCGGCCAGCTCATCCAGTGGTTCTCGATGTTCGAAGACGCCAAGGTCGACGCGCAGACGGCCTACTGGAACTACGCGGGCAATTTCTCCGACAACAGCGCACGCACCAACGCCGCGAACGGCGGATGGTGGATGTTCAAGTGGTACGGCGACCTCGCCGGCAGTGAGACCGTCGCGGTCACGCCGCCCGCGCTCAACGTGGCCGACACCCTGCAGGGCATCGGCGCGATCGACACCGCGAACAAGCGGGCCACGGTGCTCTACGGCGGCACCGAGAACGATGTCACCCTCGACCTGACCGGTCTCGACCCCGCAGTGTTCGGCGATCGCGTCGACGTCGAGGTGCGCGAGATCACCCTCACGGGCGCCGAGGGTCTCGCGGGAACCCCCCGTGTGATCGCGGCACTCGACGGCGTCGCCGTCGACGCGGGCTCCCTCGACCTCGCGGTTCCCACGTACGACCGGTACGCGGCCTACCAAGTGGTCATCACCCCCGAGCAGAGCCGTGCCATCGCGGTCGACGCGGTGTGGAGCTCGAGCATCGAGGCGGAGAACGCCGCGCTCACGGCGGCGACCGTCTATGCGCAGAGCCCCACCGCGAACGGCGGCTGGAAGTTCCTCGCCTCGGGCGGCCACGATGTCGGTTCGTTCAACCAGGCGGGCTCGAAGGCCGACTGGACCGTCGAGGTGCCGCGTGACGGCCGCTATCGGTTCCAGGTGATCGGCGGCGCTCCGGGAACCCCGGGCCGCCATGCTCTCTTCGTCGACGGTGCGCACAACCAGCTCGTGCAGTACACGGCCGACCTCGCGCTCAACGACACGAGCCGCTGGCAGTACCGCGGCAGCGCCGAGGTCGTCGTCGAGCTCACGGCCGGCACGCACGTGCTCTCGCTGCGCGCGAGCCAAGACAGCGTCAACCGCCTGCCGAACTCCGACATCACGCTCGACAAGTTCGTGCTCACGGATGTCACCGACGGCGAGCCGACGGTCTACCCGGCCAGCACGCTGCGCTACGACGGCGGGGCGGGCGTGCGCTACGACGGATCCCTCACGACCCGTGGCTTCGCATCGCTCTCGGGCGAGCAGCGCGCCGACGTCTACGCGAATGCGTGGGAATCGGGCTACCACGACGTCACGCTCGACTACGCGACCGAAGGCGCTTCGACGATCGACGTGTCGGTCAACGGTCGCTCGGTCGCGGTACTCGAGGCCGAGGCATCCGGTGCCTGGCGCTCGACCGCGCGTCTGCACCTCTCGCAGGGCATCAACGAGATCGAGTTGCGCTCCCCCGAGGGCGTGCTGCTCAAGCAGCTGACGACCGTGCGCGCCGCTGAAGGCGATGCTTCGGCCACGACGATCGAGGCCGAGAGCGCGACGCTCGCCGGCGCGGCATCCGTGTTCCAGCTCAGCCCGAGCAGTGGCACGAACGCGTCGGGTTCGGCCAAGGTCGGCTATCTCGGCAACGGCGCGGGCAACACCCTGCGCGTCGACCGTCAGGCGGCCTTCGCTGCTCCCGGCGAGTACGACATCGTGGTGCACTACGCCAACGCCGAGCTGTCGGGTCGCCACGACTACAACCCGCAGGTCGTCGACCGCCGGCTCGTCGTGACCGAGGAGGGTTCGCCCGAGACGGCTGCCGCGAAGTATTTCCGCTACACGTACGCGTGGGACAGCTTCTGGGAGCGCACCATCCCGATCACCCTCACTACCGCCGATGGAGCGCTGACGTTCGGAAACCCGACCGCCTACGCCCCCGACGTCGACAAGATCACGATCGCGCCGGTGCTGCTGGGTGAGCCGACGACCGTCTCGACCCTTCCGTCGGACGCGAGCCTGACGGAAGCAAGCCGGGCTGGCGTCACAGTGCCCGGCACCGTCGCGCCGGGGTCGACGGTCAAGGTCACCCTGCCCGCCGAGTACGTCGGCGTGGGTGTCGCCGCGTACTTGTTCTCGACGCCCGTCTCACTCGGCGACCACACGGTCGACGCCGAGGGAAAGATCTCGGTCACCCTTCCGCCCGATGCCGTGGGCGAGCACAAGATCGGGGTCTACACCGCTGACGGCACGCTCGTGGGCTGGGACGACCTGCGCATCAAGCCGAAGAAGAAGTAGCGGCACTCCGTACGAATGCCCGGCTCTCGGAAACGGGGGCCGGGCATTCTGCGTTGGAGCGAGCGGATGTCGCGGGCCCGACGGGACAGCGCAGGCACCGCCGCCGTATCATGAGCGGATGGAGCTGGCGTTCAGCGGCGAGCTGTGGTTCTGGAGAGGTCCGGCGCCCTGGCATTTCGTCACCGTGCCCGATGAGGAGTCGGAGCTGCTCGAGTCGATCTCCGCGATGGTCACCTACGGGTGGGGAATGGTCCCCGTCGCGGTGCGCATCGGAGACAGCGCGTGGGAGACGTCACTCTGGCCGAAGAACGGCGGGTACATCGTTCCGGTGAAGACGTGGGTGCGGAAGGCCGAGTCACTCGACGTGGGAGACATCGTCGACGTGCGGCTCACCGTGCGCGCCTGAGTCGGAGCCCGTCGATCAGGGGGTCGAATCGCCGTCGGCTTCCCGCTTGAGTCGCTCGAGCTCGGCGCGCCGCCGGTAGTACTCGATCTCGCGATCGAGGTCGGCGAGCTGTTGCTCGGTCGAGCTGGTGTCGGCGCTCGGCAGCGGGGAGCTCGGCTGGGCGCGAGATTGGCGCAGCGAGCCGAGCCCCTGAAGCGGAGACGCGCCCGAATACTCCCGCCCGATGGTGAACCACAGCAGCGTGCCGATGAGCGGCAGCAGCACGACGAGGATCACCCAGCCGAACTTCGGCAGGTGTTTCACCTGCCAGTCGTCGCGCATGATGATGTCGACGAGTGCGAACACCATGGCGGCAAGCACGATGGCGGGAAAGATGACGGCCATGATCGCCAGCCTAAGGCGCAACACCGACTCTCGGTGAGGAATATTCGCCGGGGTGCATACGGTCAGGAGATCGCCTCGGGGTCGGGGCCCAGCACCGAGCGTCCGCCGTCGACGGGAATGACGGCGCCGTTCACGAACCCGGCGGCGCCTGAGAGCAGGAACGCGACCACGTCGGCGACCTCGCGCACGCTGCCGACGCGCCCGAGCGGATGGAGCGACGCCATCTGGGCATCGACCTCGGGATGCGCCGCCCGAAGCGACTCGTAGCGCTCGGTGGCGATCGAGCCGAGCGCGACGACATTGGCGCGGATGCCGGCCGGGCCGTGGTCGACGGCGACCGCCCTCGTGAGTCCCTCGATCGCGGCCTTGGCCGTCGCGTACGGCAGTGCTCCGCGCACCGGTCGCTGCGCCTGATGCGACGACACGTTCACGATCGCCCCGTTGCGGCGATGCTCGACGAAGTGACGAACGGCGGCGTGACATCCGGTGACCGCCATCGCGAGATTGGCGGTGATGAGCTCGAGGATGTCGCGGGCGTCGGCGTTCAGCAGGCCGGCGTCGCGGAAGATCGCGGCGTTGTTCACCCAGCCGACGAGATCGCCGGCGTCTTCCGCTCTGCGAGCGGCCTCCGCCGCGACCTCGGGATCGGCAGCGCTTCCGGATACGAGCTGCACGCTCTCGGGGAGGTGCGTCGCCATGCCCGTGTCGATGATGACGACGTGCCCGGCCTCGGCGAGGCGATCGACGATCGCGCGGCCCACTCCCCCGAGTCCGCCGGTGACGACATACGAGACCGCCATCTCTGCCCCTGTCTACACCTGCACCGGTGCCAGCTGCCGGGAGACCTCACCGACGTCACGCATGAAGCCCTCGAGGTCGGGTTCGTCTGAGGTCGACTGCAGCACGACGACGTCGGCGCCGGCTGCGAAGTACCGCTCGGCCGCCTCGGCGACCTCGGAGGCGTCGCCGACCGCCGCGAGCCCCGCATCGACGGGCAGATTCCAGCGCGCAAGGTCGCCGTTCACCCGTTCGCGAGCCTCGCGGCCACCGAAGCCCGCGACAACATAGACCACGAGCTCGTTGCGCCCATCGCGGCCGGCGGCGGCGCGCCCGTCGGCGATCATCGAGACGGCCTCCGCCACGCGTTCGACCGAAGCGCCGGCGCTGAGCACCGTGCCGTCGGCCGTTTCGCCGGTGAGCCGGAGCGTCTTCGGCCCCTCACCGGCTGCGTACACCAATGGCAACGCCGCAGGCGGCCAGTCGAGTCGAACCCCGTCGAGCGTGACGTACCGGCCGCTCGTCGTGACCTCTTCACCGGCGAGCAACTGCCGCAGCGCCGGAACGTATTCGCGCATGAGGGTGAGCGGTGAGGCCACCCGGGTGCCGGTCTGCCCCATCCATCGCTGCACGCCGTGCCCGACGCCGGGCAGGAGACGATCGGGGAACAGTCGCGCGATCGACGCGATCTCCATGGCGGTGACGGCGACATTCCGAAGCGGCATCGGGGCGACGCCGATTCCCACCTTCAGCCTCTCGGTCCACGCAAGCGCCGCGGCCGCCGTGCCGAACGCGGACTGCTGGAAGCAGTCTTCCCAGAGCCACAGCTCGGGGACGCCCGCCTCTTCGGCTGCCTCGACCGTGGGCCGCAGCCGCTCTGGTGGGAATCCGGGCTGGAAGATCGCTCCGATGCGTTGCATTCGACCATGGTGGCACGAGCCACTGACGTGGGCGAGGGTGGGTGGTTTCGATACGGCTGCTTCGCGGCCTACTCAACCACCGAGGGCTCGAGCGAGCGGCGCCAGGCGCCGACGGTCTCGACGAATCGATCTGGTGCCTCGAGGTGCAGGAAGTGCCCGTGTCCACTCCACGTCTCGATGCGCGATCCGGGCGGCGCGGGGAGCATGCCCTCCCGCGATGCGCCCAGCTCGGTCGAGTGGATCGCGAGCACCGGCTTGGTCCGCCGCGCAGCCGCGCGCTGCGTGGCGGGCATGAATCCGATGGCCCCGGAGTCGAGGTACTCCGACCGCAGGTACCGCGCGATGACCGCGGGGTCGGTGGCACTGTGATCGGCGAGCAGGAGATCGCCGACTTCGGGCGGCATGCTCTCGGCAGCGGAGGCGAAGAAGTCGTACGTGGCGGCGTGACCCTGCGTCTCGATGCGCGAGGCCCACTCCTGCATCTCGACGTGAGCGGTGTTCGAGGCGCCGTAGGCCGGGTCGATCACGACCTCGCCGAGCACCGACTCCGGCGCCATCACGTGGGCGAGGAGCGTCACCTGGGCCCCCATCGAATGCCCCACGAGCAACGCCGGTCCGGCCTGCGCGCGGAGCGTCTCGGCGAGCATCGCCGCCGCATCCGGGATCGTGGGCGTGCCGCCGTCGGGCGCTCCGGGCGAGCCGGGAAGCCGCACCGCCGCGACCGGACCACGGGCGTTCGCACGAAGCCGGGACACGATCGGATGCCACGCCTCGGCCGAGCCGGCCCAACCGTGCACGAGCACGATCGGTGTCGTCGAGGCATCCGCCATCACTGGGCTCTCCATTCGTCGAACGATGACTCCACCATGCCGCAACGGCGATCGAACGCGGAACCGCGGCAGAGTGGTCACATGGGATTCTTCCCGAAGCTCATGAGAACGGAGTCATCGATGCCCCGCATCCGGATCACGCGGGTCGGCGCGAAGGCCGTGTTCGTCACCGCTGCGGTCGCATCGGTGATTCTCGTCGGGCTCGCCGCGAATGCGGTGTTCCGGCCACCGAGCGGACTCGTGGCGGCCTCGCTCGCCTGGGTGATCGTCGTCGTTGCGGGCACGCGGTGGTTCCGGGGTGAGGATGAGGCCGTCGGGCCGCCGCGGGTCTGGTGGCGGATGACGGCCCTTCCCCTCATGGGCTACGTGCTCGGGGCGATCTTCGTGCTCAATGCCGGCACGCAGGCGTACGCGATCCTCACGGTCGGCGCAGCGGCTCTCGCCGAGACGGGCGATCTCTGGCCGGCCGTCATCGCACTCGCCTGCAACGGCCTGATCGCCGCCGCGTACCTGCACTCGTCGATCCGGCTGTCGCTCGGGCACGGCGACGCCGCGTAGACACCTGATTCCGCACTGCCGTCCCGTACATCGGCGAACGCCCGGCCCTCGTTCGAGGACCGGGCGTTCGCTGCTTCGCGGCGCGTCGTGCTCCGCCGCCGCGACTACTCGACCGGTGCGCCGGTGGCGACGGCGATCTCGTTCGGCGTGTGCTCGAGCTCGGCCGTCGTGATGATCTCGCCCGTCGTCAGGTCGAGCACGTGGATGGCGTTCGCCGCCGGCTCGGTGACGTACGCGACGTCGCCGTTCACGACGATCGCGGGGTGCGGCTGCTGCCACTCGGCGGGGCTCTCCCACGGCGCGATGACCTCCCACGAGTCGGTGATCTCGCCGGTCTCGGGGTCGAGCACGTGCACGGCGCCGTCGGCCGAGAGGATGAACGCCTGGTCGTTCGGGCCGCGGGCGATGCCGCGCCACGTGTACTCGACGCCCTCGGGCAGGCGCACGACCTCGAGCGTGCGCGCCTCGCTGTCGACGAGCCCCACCGCGTGCAGCAGGTAGCCCTCGGCGTCGGGGTCGTCCTTGTAGTCGCTGACCATGATCGGGCTCGTCTCCGACACGTACGCGTTGCCGATGCGGCCGAACTCGTCGGGTGCGTCGAGCTTCACGATCTCGCCGTCGTCGTAGACGAGCACGCCGTCCTCGCACCCGAAGACGACGATCTCGCCCTTCAGCGCGCCTTCGCCGTGCACGCCGGGGCATTCGGCGCTCGACGCGACCTCGTTGCCGTCGTCGTCGATCACGCTGATGCCCGTGCGGCCGTCGGCGTTGCCGACGGTCGTGAGCAGCGTGCCGTCCTCGAGCACGATCGAGACCCCGTGGTGCGCCTCGGTGCCGGGCACGACCTCGGCCTCGGGCAGCGCGTCGTCGGCCTCGAGCAGCTCGGCGGTGTCGAAGATCGTGGTGTCGCTCGTCGTGTCGTCGTAGAGCACGGTGCGTCCGCCGTGGCGCACGACGTGGCCGGCGGCGCCGGCCTCGACGAGGAGGTCGGTGAGCTCGGGCTCGGCGGTGTGCGCCTCGCCCGAGGCATCCGACCACGTGCCCGCGTCGAGCAGCTGGAAGCCCTGCGACGTCGAGAGGAAGAGGTGACGACCGTCGCCGGCCGCGTTGAGGCGCGTGAACTCCTCGGTGTCGAACTCGTCGACGACCTCGAGCGTCGTGCCGTCGAGCACGTACACGCCGCCCTCGTAGGCGAGCGCGACGCGCGAGGTGGGCTCGGTCGATGCGGTGGAGTCGCCGGCGGATGCCGCTTCGTCTCCGGATGCCGCGGTGGCGCAGCCGGTGAGCGCAAGCGCCGCCACGGCGAGCGACGCGACGAGCGCGCCGCGATGTGCGGGCAGGACCTTCATGGGTTCCCTTTCCAGGGTCGTGGGCCTCACGTGGAGAGCCCGGTGGCGATGCGCGCGGTGTTGACGCGCATCATGTCGAGGTACGTCTCGGCGTCGCCGCCCGGGGGCGTGAGCGACTCGGTGACGAGCTCGACGACGTCGACGTCGCGGTCGGCCCCCTCGGCGAGCACCTGCACGAGGCGATCGGACTGGGAGGACTCGGCGAAGATGGTCGGCACGCCCGCCTCATCGATCGCGGCGACGAGCTCACGCAGGTCGCTCGCGCTCGGCGCAGCGAGGGTCGTGCCGCTCGGGATGACCGCGCCGATGATGCGGAACCCGAATCGGTCGGCGAGGTAGCCGAACACGTGGTGGTTGGTGACGAGCGCCCGGCGCGCTTCGGGGATGGCGGTGAACGTCGCCGTCATCTCGCGGTCGAGCTCGTCGAGCTCGGCGAGGTACGCCTCGGTGTTCGCCGCGATGCGGTCGACGTCGACGGAGGCGGAATCGGAATCTGCGAGCTCTGCCGGGAGCTCTTCACCGAGCGCCGTCACGACGTCGACCATGCGGGCCGGGTCGGTCCAGAAGTGCGGGTCGGGCGTGCCCTCGGCGTCGCCCTCGGCGTAGGCGAGCACCTCGAGGTGGTCGCCGGCGAGGAACACGGGCACCCCGTCGGCCTCGGCCGACTCGACGTGGCCCGCGAGTCCTTCTTCGAGGCCGATGCCGTTGGCGACGATGAGCTCCGCATCACGCAGGCGCGCGGCGGTCTGCGCGGAGATCTCGAACGAGTGCGGATCGGCGCCCGGCGGCATCAGCACGAGGACCTCGGCCTCGTCGCCGACGAGCTCGCCGACGACATCGCCGAGGATGTTCGTCGTGACGACGACGAGCGGGCGGTCGGCCGCGATCGACGGTGCGCACCCCGTCAGGAGCCCTGCGGTTGCGACGATGGCAGCGACGGCGGCAAAGCCCGTTGCCCGCCTCATCGGCCCGTCTCCACCGTGAAGCGCGGCTCGGCCGCGGTGTCGAAGGTGCGGGCGATGCGCGCGGCATCCGCGAAGTCGATCTCGTACAGCCGCCGCTCGACGGGCCCGTTGAGGTAGGCGCGGTGCTGGTCGGCGATGAGTTCGATGCCCGTGACGAGTTCGGGGTCGGCGACCGAGGCGACGACGATCGGCTCGCTCGCGGCGAGCAGCTCCCCCGTGGCACCCGACAACACGAGCACGCGTCCGTCGGCGGCGAGGGCGAGCACGTGCTCGTCGTTGTCGTCGACGGCGCTGGCCTGGACGATGGGCGTGCCCGCGTCGACGAGCGCCCAGGTGCGCTTGCGCGTGTCGAGGAGCCAGATTCCGGATGCCCCGGCGACCGCCGCGACCGTCGGCCGGCCCTCCCGGGCCCTGAACTCCGTCGCCGGCGGGGCGCCGGCATCGGCGGGATACGGGATGCGCTCGATCTCGACGACGCCGGCGTCGCCGATCGTCGCGAGGAGTGCGCCGTCGCGGCATCCGACGACCACACCGACGACGGTCGCGATCGTGCCGGCGGCATTCGCACACTCGACCGTCTCGCCGAGCTTCCCGTCGCCGTCGACGACCCGCACGCTCGCAGGAGCGCCGTCGGCCCCGGGCTCGGTCACGAGCGCGCTGCTGCCCACGGGCACGATGAACCCGTCGTGCGGTTCGACCGAGACGTGCACGCGCTCGTCGAGGCTGGCGTCGGCGAGGGTCGCGGCGTCGAGCACGATGGCCTCGCCCGTCTCGGCGAAGAAGAGCCCGGCGCCGGCGCCGTTCGCCGCGACGGTTGCGGGGCCGCTGCCCTTGACGTCGCCGAGCACGGATGCCTCGCCGCGGTAGTAGTGGAAGTGGTCGATGTGGCTCCACGTCCACACGCCGCTGTCGACGACGGTGACGGCGCCCGCGTCGGGGCGCACGAGGTAGCCGTAGCGGCCCTCGGTCGCGACGTCGGCGACGCCGTCGACCGTGCCGAGCTCGTCGACGGACTCGTCGAGCAGGTCGAGGTGCGACACGGTGCCGGTCTCGTCGAGGCTGAGCAGGTGCAGCTGCGGTTCGGGCATCTCCTGGGCGCCGGCGATGGCGCCGTGGCCATCGCCGAGGGCGGAGTCGTCGCCCGCGGCGTCCGACGAGCCGCCGGCAGCGGCGCACGCGGTGAGCGTGAACGCGAGGGCGATGGCCGTGATCGGCGGCAGGGTGGTGCGAGAGAACACGGAATCCTTTCGGGTGTGGTGCTGGGAGGTCAGGCGGAGACGGGCGCGGGGGTCGTCGTCGTGGCGGCGGGCCCGGCCGGCCCGGGCCTGGCCGGCCCACGCCCCCTCGACCGCACGGCATCGACGACGGCGCGGACGCCCGTGGAGACGGCAGCCGAGACGACTGCGGTGAGGGCGACGGTCGCCCCCGCCGCGCTGCCTGCATACCAGGAGATGAGGAGGCCGACCCAGACGCTCACCGCGCCGATGGCGGCGCCGAGGGCCATGGTGGTCGGGATGCGATGGGTCCAGCGTCCGGCGGCGACGGCCGGCCCGAGCAGCATGCCGACGACCAGCAGCGACCCGACCGCCTGGTACGCCGAGATCACGGCGAGCGCCACGAGTCCGACGAGCACCGCGTGTGCGAGGCGCGGCCGGAGGCCGAGCACCTGCGCCTGCCTGGAATCCACGGCGAGCGCCACGAAGGCGCGATGCCACATGAGCGCCGCGACGGCGGTGAGGACCGCCGCGATGGCGAGCGCAGCGAGCTGCTCAGGTCGCACGGCGAGGATGTCGCCGAAGAGGATGGCCGTGGCATCCGTCGCGAAAGTACGCGACCCCGAGATGATGACGACGCCGAGTGCGAGGCTCGCGACGAAGAGCAGGCCGATGCTCGTGTCGGCCGAGAGCCGCCAGCGGCGCTGCACGACGCTCACGCCGACCGACATGAGCGCAGCGCTCACGGCGGCACCGACGAGCGTGGGTGCGCCGATCAGCGACGCGACGGCCACTCCGGGCAGTACGCCGTGCGCCATCGCCTCGCCGAGGAACGCCATGCCCCGCGCCACGACCCAGGTGCCGACGATCGCGCACATGACAGCGACGAGGACGCCGGCGGCGAGCGCGCGCAGCATGAACGCCGTGGCGAACGGGTCGAGGAGCAGGGTCACGAAGAGTCACCGTAGCACTAATTGAGAACGATTATCATTCGCTATAGTAACGTGCGTGCCCGTTGCGCCCACTGCTTCCTCCCGTTCCGATCGCCCCGCTGCTGCTCCCGCATCGCCCGCGGTGCGGGCCGCCGGGGTACATGTCGACCTCGGCGGCCGGCCCGTGCTGCGCGGCGTCGACCTTGTGGCGCTCCCTGGTGAGATGACCGCGATCGTCGGCCCGAACGGCGCCGGCAAGTCGACGCTGCTCGCAGTACTCGCCGGTCTCCTGCAACCGCACGCGGGGCGCGTGGAGCATGCGGATGCCGCATCGATCGCGTTCGTCCCGCAGCGGACGGCGCTCTCCGACCGTCTGCCGATCACGGTCGGCGAGCTCGTGGCGATGGGCCGCTGGCAGCACGCCGGGTTCTGGCGGCCGCTCTCCCGCGCCGACCGCGCGATCGTCGCCGACGCGCTCGACACGGTCGGCATGGCCCCGCTGCACCGCCGCCCCGTCGCCGAGTTGTCGGGAGGCCAGCGCCAGCGAGCCCTCATCGCGCAGGGCCTCGCCCAGCAGGCGCGACTCCTGCTGCTCGACGAGCCGATGGCGTCGCTCGACGCATCCGCCCGCGACGCCGTCGCCGACGCGATCTCGTGCGCGACCGCTGCCGGCACCGCGGTCGTCGCCGTCACCCACGACCTCGACGCACTGCCCCCTGCGGGGTCGATCGTGCGCCTTGCGCCGCCCGAGGGCGATCACTGACCGACGGCGTGGTCGTTGCCTGAGTTCGAAGCTCGCTTCCCGTCGGGAGTTGGCGCGGCGTACACCGTCGCGTCACGATGAGTTCGGCTGGATGCGTGAAGGTCATCGGCATGAACTCACTCCTGACCGGTTCCCTTGCAGCGGCCGCTGCGTGCGCGCTCCTCCTCGGCGGCAGCGCTGCGGCTGTGGCAGCACCATCCGACCGCCCCGAACCTGCGGCGCCCCTGTTCGCGACCGTGACCACCGACAACGAGACGCCCGCCCTCTACGACGACGACGAGGGCGGCAACGCGGTCGGCGACGACCCTGCCATCTGGGTGCACCCGGGCGACACGGATGCCTCGCTCGTGATCGTCACCGCGAAGGAGGGCGGCCTGCGCGTCTACGATCTCGCCGACGACGAGCTCCAGTCGCTGCCCGCCACGGCGGCACCGCGCGCCGACGGCGCCGTCGGCCGGTACAACAACGTGGACATCGCCTATGGCATCGAGTTCGGCGGCGAGCGCGTCGATGTGGCCGTCGTGTCCGACCGGTACAACGACCAGCTCCGCTTCTTCACGATCGACCCGGTCGGCGCCGACGCGGCAACCCCGCTCGTCGAGGTGACCGCGCCCGAGCAGGCGTTCCTGTTCAGCCCCGACCGCGCGACGGTCGACGAGGAGCACACCGCATACGGCCTCGCCGTGTGGCAGCCGAAGGGCGGCGCGGCATCCGTCGTCGTCACGCAGGAGGGCGCGCCGATGCTCGCGACCGCCCGCATCGTCGAGGTCGCCGGTGGCCTCGGCTACACGGATGTCGCGACGACCGAGATCCCGTCCTCATTCCCGCTGCCCGACGGCACCACGTGGACGCCGTGCAACGAGCCGGGCATCGGCCCGCAGCTCGAGGGAGTCACCGTCGACCAGCGCTCGGGCGTGCTCTACGCGGGTCAGGAAGACGTGGGCCTCTGGCGCGTGCAGCTGCCGTTCGGCTCGGATGAGCCGAAGCTCATCGACCGGGTGAAGGACTTCGGTATCCACGACGCCTACGACCCCGAGACCGAGGAGTGCGAGCCCGTCGACCCCGAGGCCACCGGCTTCGGCGGCTCCGTGCTCGAGGCCGATGCCGAGGGTGTCGACCTCTACTACGGTCCCCGCGGCACCGGCTACCTCATCGTGTCGAGCCAGGGCGACGACACGTTCGCCGTCTACCAGCGACAGGGCTCGAATCGCCTCATCGGCAGCTTCCGCGTCGACGGCGTCGACGGTGCCGACGAGATCAACGGCTCCGACGGCCTCGCGGTGACGAACCGCCCGGTCGGCGACTACCAGCAGGGCCTGCTCGTCACGCACGATGAGCCGGAGACGGGAGCGGATGTCGCCGACGGCCGCGACGCGACGAACTTCTCGTACGTCGCCTGGGACGACATCGCCGCCGCACTCGGCCTCACCGTCAGCACCGCGGCCGGCAACGACCCGCGCTTCGGCTGATACGTCGCCCCGCGAGCGGGAACCGGTGCACGGTTCCCGCTCGCGGCCGAGCGGTCACACCGGGCGCACCGGTTGCCGCAGGATCGTGCGGAGCTTCTCGGGCGGGGTGCGGCGAGCATCGCTGAGGTAGATCTCGTGATGATCGCCGTTGAACGTGAGGCCGTGCGCGGGCATCCACTCGTGGTGGAGGCGCTCGAGCGTCGCCGTCTCGGCGTCGTATGGCCCGAGGTGCAGGATCTGCACCGCCGAGCCCTCGTATATCCGCTCGAGCCGCATCCGGTCGAGTGCCGGCCGTGGAGCCTTCGTGTCGGCGGCGATCGCCCTGCCGACGTGTTCCTCGTTGATCCAGTCGGGCTGGGAGATGAGCATCGTCCAGCTCCACGCGCTCTTGTCGCGAGTGATGAAGACCTCGGGATCATCGGCTCGCCACATGCCCTCGAGCGGGGCGACGACGAAATCGCGCCCGAGCTCCCGCTTGCTGCGGAACTTCACGGCGTAGGCCACGCTGAACAGGGCGGTCACCGCGTCGGCGTAGTCCTGCGCCGCGTTGGGGTCACCGTGTCCGTCGATGGCGAGGTATCGCATCGGCGGCACCTCGACCACGGCGAAGTCGCGCGCCGACGGCGAGTAGAGCTCGCGGTATGCGCGCTTCACGTCGTACTTCTCGCCCGTCACGCCGGCGGCATCCCTGTCAGCACGCGCCGATCCCCGGGAACATCGCGCAGATGGGTCCGGGGTCGACGTCTCTCTGCCCCGGCTCCGACGGTGGCGGCGAGATCGGCCCCCGCCACGCCGGAAGCTCCGGGCTCTGCTCGGGTGCCGACTGAGCCGCTTCCGCAGCCTTTCGCGCCGCTTCGGCGGCGTGCTGCTCGGCGAGCAGAGCCGCGGCCTGCGACGCCTCGAGGGCGCCGGCGGCCGCGATCCAGCGATCGACAGCGCCCGACTCAGCCGCGACCACGGCATCACGCGCGGCGGTGAGGCCCGCGACCGCTTCCGCGGCAGCCTTCGGGTTCGCCGCGATCAACTCGTCGGTACGGCGCGTGACCTCGTCGACGACCGACGCCACGGCCGAGCGCGCGAGCTCGCACTCCTGTTCGGTGCGCCGCGCCTTCGACGCGAGCGCCGCGATCTCCGCCTCGGCATCCATCTGGGCGCGGCGGAGCTGGACGAGCGCTGTATCGAGCGCATCGACATTCGCGTCACCGGGCACCTGCATCGGCTGCGCGGGGTCGTAGGCCGGCACCAACGCAGCAACGGCTGCCCGCTGCACGACGGCCGACGCCCGGTCGAGCGATGCGGCGGTGAATCGCGCACCTCCATCGGCGACAGGAGCCAGTTGCGCTGAGGCCTCCGCCACGCATACCGCTGCCGTGAAGTGCGCCCCCACGATGCCCCGCCCGGTGTCGAAGGTGGCCGCCATCGACGCGGTGACGCGATCGATGTCGGCGTGGCGGATGCCGCGGGCTTGGGCGTCGACGACGGCCGTGTGTCCGGCGGTCGCGACACCGAGCAGCAGCGCGGATGCCGCGATCGCGGCGACCGGCACCCACGTGTGCCGTCGGATGCGATCGAACGCCTGGGCCAGAGTCACATCGCGAAGTCTATGGCTCGGCAGACCGCGGTCCACACGAAGGGGTTACCCCACAACGGGGGGCTGACTCCGTTCGCCCGCGACGCCCGCACGCGGAAGATGCGTCACTCAGGTCGTCGGGTTCGTGGCTTAGGCTCGTGTCGTGCAAATCGGTCGAGGCGCCCGGGTTGCACGAGGACTCTCCGTCGCCGTGAGCGCGATTCTCCTCGCGTCGCTCGCGCACACCATCGGCGGCGGCAACCCGCCGGGGGCGGCGACGATCGCGCTGTCGCTGGCATTCTCCGGACCATTCGCGATCGTGATGATCGGGAGCCGGCAGAGCACAGTCCGGGCCGGCCTCGCCGCGGCCGCCGCGCAGTTCACGCTGCACGCGCTCTATTCGCTGACCGCGGGCGAGAACATCGTCGGAGCGGCCGGCGCACCGTTGCGCCCACACGCCGACGCCGATCATCTCCGTTCATCGCTCGTGCTGGGCGTCGACGCGTCGGCTGCCGCACATGACGAGCACTTCGGGTCGGCGATGCTCGTCGCGCATGTGTGCGCCGCGGCGCTCACGGTCGCCGCGATCGCGCTGACCGACCGGGTTCTGAACGGCATCCAGGTTGTCGCCCGCGGCATCCGGCTCGCCTGGATCCTCGTTGCAGCGCCGCTCGTACCCCCCACCGGAATGCACCTCTCCCCGGCGGTCGGCCTTGTCGTGGCACCGCATGGTGTCGCGTTCCTGCAGTCTTCACTCTCGCGTCGCGGACCGCCTCAGTCGCGCTTCGCCGCGTTCGCGGCGACGCCCTGACAACTTCGACCCCGGACGCATCAAATCACCCCGCACCGCTGTGCGCGTCCGCTCACCCCGAAAGCAGAGAAGTGAACTCCAACATTCGACCCGCCCTCGCCGCAGCCGCCGCTCTCGGCGCCGGCACCATCCTCGCCCTTGCCGCACCGCTCGCGGCCAACGCACATGTCGGCGTCGACCCGACTGAGACGGCAGCCGGGGCATACACCGTGCTGGGATTCGGCATCCCGCACGGATGCGGCGAAAGCCCCACCACCAAGCTGACCTTCACGATGCCCGACGGCATCGACCGAGTCACTCCCACCGTCAACTCGAACTGGTCGATCGAGAAGGTCGTGCAGCAACTCGACGAGCCGAAGACCGACTCCCATGGCGCGAACATCACCGAGCGCGTCGCCCAGGTCGTCTACACCGCGGTGACGCCGCTTCCGAGCGATCTGCGAGACGTGATCGAGCTCTCGCTCCAGCTGCCCGAAGACGCCGCCGGCGAGACACTCGCGTTCCCCGTCCTCCAGGAGTGCACCGATGGCTCGACCGACTGGAGTGAAGTCGCGGAGAACGGCGCGGCGGAACCCGAGCACCCCGCGCCGACGGTGACGGTCACCGAGGCGAGCGGTGCTGATCACGGGCACACTCCCGCCGAAGTGACGACGGAGGAGCATGCCGTCGAACCGACGGCCAGTGCACCGGCAGACGACACCCTCGCTCGCGGGCTCGGGATCGGCGGGCTCGTCGTTGGCGCTGTCGGCGTGGTGCTCGCGGTCATGGCGCGTCGAAGCGTGGCCAAGCGGTCGTGACACGCTGACGCACTCGGGGCGCCGAACCCGACAGGTCGGGCTCGACGATCTGCGTCACGGACGCAGGTCGTCGGGCTCGACGATGCGTTCGGGGTCCCATGGCTCCGACCAGCCGAGCTCGTCGAACATGCGATCCAGCACCAGCGCGGTGATGCCCCAGACGACGCGGCCGTCGACCGTGAAGGCCGGCGAGCGAGAGGTGGTCGTGCCGAACGTCTGTTCCGTGTTGCCCCGATTCGCCGGGTGGAGCAAGTCGGCGACGGGCACTCGGAACACGTCGACGGACTCGTCGTGGTCAACGGCCGCCACCTCGGAGGGGCGCGTCCACCACGCCGGCACGGGCGTGACGAGGTGGTTGCTCACGGAAACCGCCAACGCGGGCAACGTGCCGAGCGGCTCGACACCGTCGGGGTCGACGCCGGTCTCCTCGCCGGCCTCGCGAATCGCGGCCGAGATCGGTCCGTCGTCGGATGCCTCGAGCCGGCCACCGGGGAACGCGATCTGTCCGGCGTGGCTGCCGAGGGTCGCCGCGCGGCGGAGGAGCAGCACATCGAGATCCCGCGCCAACGCGCGGCTGGTTCGGGCGGGCACGGAATCGAGCACGCCGAACAGCACGAGCACCGCGGCCGGACGCGCGCTCGAGGCATCCGTCTGCCCTCGTGACAGGCCTGGGTACCACTCGAGGCCGCGTTCGCAGAGGGCGGCGATCTCGGCGCGAGCATCACTGGTCGTGGCGGCCATGGCTCCACCCTACGGACACTCGGCCGCGCGAGCCGAGCTCTCGGCTTACGGCTCGAGCTCGAGCGTCATGAAGATGCTGTTCGGGTCGAGCTCGTAGCCGGCGAACGGTCCGCACTCGCGGAAGCCGTACTTCGCGTAGAGGGTGCGGGCGGGGCGGAAGAACTCCTGCGATCCGGTCTCGAGGCTGAGCCGCCGGTATCCGCGGCGAGCAGCCTCGTCGAGCACGTGCTCGAGCAGGCGCGCGCCGAGCCCACGACCGCGTGCCGCGGCATCCGTGCGCATCGACTTCAGCTCGCCGTGCCCGGCCTCGATCTCCTTCAGGGCGACACAGCCGAGCACGACGTCGCCCTCGGTGATCGTCCAGAACGTCACCTCGGGCACCGCGAGCCCCGAGACGTCGAGCGCGTGCACGCTCTCGGCGGGCGACGTCGCGAACATGTCGGTCAGGTGGTCGGTGAGCAGGCGCACCACACGCTCGTCGGTGAGGTCGCCGGGTCGGATGTCGGTGGTAGTCGTCACCCGACCATTCTCGCTGACCCCGGTGGTTGAGTAGGCAGCGAAGCAGCCGTATCGAAACCACTTCCGGAGTGGTGTGGCCTCGATACGCGTCGCCTTCGGCGTCGCTACTCGACCACCGGGGTGCGTCGCCTTCGGCGGCGCTACTCGACCACCGAGCTCACCGAGGCTGGCGCCCACGCGAAGCCGTCGGGGTCGGTGAACGACTCGGCGCCGCTGTTGATGAGCAGCCGGTGCGAGCCGCTGCCCTCGGGAGCGACGCCGGCGTCTTTGGCAAGTGCGCGGCGCTTGTAGAGCCCCAGGCCGACGGGGCTCGACGGCATGGAGAAGTCGACGTAGCTCCCGAAGCTCTTCCCGACCGTGAGGCCGCCGTCGACGTAGAACCGCTTGCTCGCGCCCACGTCGTCTGCGCCCAGCAGGAGCACGACCTGGTCGACCTGCCGTGTGGCGGGACCGGTGTTTTTCTTCGCCGACGTCGCGACCTTCCAGATCGCCCCGTCGGGCGCCTGCACGACACCGCCATAGCCCCACATGGACTTCTCGACCGGCTTCAGCGTCGTGGCGCCGGCAGCGACCGCCGAGTCGATGAGGGCGCTGACGGTCGAGGGCTGCGCCACGATGAGCGACAGGGTGTACCCGCGGAAGCCGGTGGTCGGGGCATCCGAGGCCCGCACGCGCAGGAGGTCGCCGAGCCCGAAGGCGGCGTTGTAGAAGCGTTCGGCGGCCGTGGTGTCGGCCACCTCGAGGGTGATGGAGTCGATGTTGTTCATACCGACGACGCTATTCGGGCGCTCTCGGCGGCGCTTCTCAGATACTGATCGATTGCGTCGTCCCACGGGCGGATCGATGTCGGTGGGTCTTGAGAGACTCTCAGTATGGAGGTCATCGAATTGCGGCAGACGCGTCAGCTGGCGGTCGGCGACACGCTCGTCAACGCCTTCGGCCACGCGTTCGAGGTCACGAAGGTGTCGCCCGTCGGCCGAGGCATCCGTGTGCAGTACGTCACCGGCGACGGCGTGATTGGCCGATTCACGGCGGCACCCGAGGCGGTCAGCCGCGTGCGCGTCGACTCGATGTCTCAGGTGGCCTGAGGGTTCACCTCACGCGGGCGCCCACACGAAGCCCTCGGGGTCGGTGAACGACTCGGTGCCGCAGTTGATGATCAGCCGGTGCGATCCGTCGCCCTCGGGGTCGACGCCGGCAACCTTTGCGAGCGCGCGCCGCTTGTAGAGGTTCAGGCCGATCGAGCTCGACGGCATGGCGAAGTCGACATAGCCGCCGATGCTCTTCCCGACGGTGAAGCCGCGGTCGGCGTAGAACCGCTTGCTCGCGCCCACATCCTCGGCGCCGAGCAGGAGCACGATCTCGTCGATCTGCCGGGTGACCGGGCCGGTGTCCTTCTTCGCCGACGACGCGACCGTCCAGATCGTGCCGTCGGGGGCCTGCACGACGCCGCCGTAGCCCCAAAGCGACTTCTCGGCCGGCTTCAGCGTGGCGGCACCGGCGTCGACAGCAGCGTCGATCAGACCGTCGACGTTCGAGGGCTGCGCCGTGATGAGCGACAGGGTGAAGCCGCGGAAGCCCGTGGTCGGGGCATCCGTGGTTCGCAGACGAAGGAGATCGCCGAGCCCGAAGGCGGCGTCGTAGAAGCGTTCGGCGGCCGCAGTGTCGGCCACCTCGAGCGTGATGGAGTCGATTGCGTTCATACCGGTCACGTTAACCGGGCTGCTCGACCGCGTCACCCCTTGAGCGGAAGCTGTTCACCGTTCGTCTGGCACGTCGGGCAGTACTGGGCGGTCGTGCTCGCGAACGAGAAGTCGCGGATCGTGTCGCCGCAGACCGGGCAGGTCTCTCCCGCCCTGCCGTGCACGCGCATGGCCGCGACCTTCACCGCCTTGAGCTGATCGATCGGGATGCCTCGGCGGGCCTCGATCGCCGTCGTGATGGTGCCGACCGTCGTGTCGAAGAGGCGGCCGAGCTCAGCCTCGGTGAGGGCTGCGGCGTGCGCGACCGGCGAGATCTTCGCCGTGTGGAGGATCTCGTCGGAGTACGCGTTGCCGATGCCGGCGAGCGACTCCTGTTCCTGCAGCACGGCCTTGATCTGCTTGCGGCGGCCGACGACGGCTTGGTCGAAGTCGGCACGCGAGAACTCAGGGTCGGCGGGGTCGGGCCCGAGCTTGGCGACGGCCGGCACGTCGGCAGGGTCGTCGACGACCCAGAAGCCGAGGGACACCCAGCCACCGGCATCTGTGAACTCGAGCGCCCTGCCGTCGTCGAACTCGACGGTGGCGAGCGCCGGGGCGGGGCCGGCGTCTGCGTCGTCGGCCCCGGTCACGGGTGCGTCGTAGGCGGCCGCGTCGTCGCCATCGCCATCGCGCCAACGCGCCCAGCCATGCCGGCCGAGCGACACCACGAGGTGGGCATCTCCGAACACGAGGTCGACGAGCTTGCCGTGCCGCATCGCCGCGGTCAGGCGTTCGCCGGTGAGCGACGACGGCGGCCTTGCACGCGTCTTCGCGACGCGGAATTCGAGGACGTCGACGTCGGTGATCGCTCGGCCCGCGAGTTGCGCGCCGAGCTCGTCGACGAGTGCATCGACCTCGGGCGACTCAGGCATGACGTCAGCTTCGCAGAACCCACTGACGTCGGAAAGAGGGCTCGGAGCACTTTCCGGTTCGCGCGGTCTCGGTACTTCGGTACTTCCGTAAACTTCGAGGCATGGCCGAAGAGCCGCCGTTCAGTCCTGTCATCGCCTTGCTCACGTTCTCGCGCGTGTGGGAGGCGCAGCTCGCCGACGCCCTGAAGCCGCTCGGGCTCACGACGCGCAAGTACGGCCTGCTCGGGCACATCAAGGGCAGCCCTGGCATCTCGTTCAGTGAGCTCGCGCGACGATCGCGCATCACCGTGCAGAGCGCACACGCGGCGGTGGCCGGCTTCTCGGCCGACGGGCTGGTGGCGGATGCCACGGCCCATGCCGGAGCGTCGTCGTCGTTGAGGGTCACGCCTCGCGGGGAGGAACTGCTCGACCGGGCCGCAGAGATCGTCGCCGAGCTCGACGCCGCTTTCGGCGAGCGGATGCCGCAGCTCTCCGAAGCACTCGCGGAAGAGCTTCGCCGGCGCCTCGGTTGACGCCGCTTACGTAACCTTCAGTTAGACTGAAGCTTATGGAAGCATTCCTCCTCTCTGCGCACGTGCTCGCGGGCATCTTGTTCGTCGGGCCTTCGGCAGCCGCGGTCAGCCTGTTCCCACGATTCGCGCCCGTCACCGATGGCTCACCGGAACGACGCCCCGGCGAACGCAGCCCTCGCGTCGCTGCGCTGCTGCACCGGATCACCCGTGTCTACGGCATGCTCGCCATCATCGTGCCGGTCGTCGGCATCACCCTCGCGATCGTGCAGGGGCGCATGGGCGAGATCTGGATCACGATTGCGATGATCATCACCGCGGTGGCGGGCGCGCTGCTCGCCCTGCAGATTGCACCGCGGCAGAAGCAGGCGCTGAAAGAGCCCGACGACGGCCGACAGCTGCGACGACTGGGCATGCTCGCGGGCATCTTCAACCTGTGCTGGGCCGTCGTGGTCGTGCTCATGATCGTGCGCCCAGGATCGGACTACGCATGAGGCCGGTACTGCGCGCGTTCGAGGTGCTCTCTATCCTCGAGCTGGCAAGCGTCGCGCTGCTGCTCGCCAACCTCGCAACGCTGCACCTTCGGCCGATCACGGCAACGATGGGACCGACGCACGGCGCCCTCTACCTGGCCGTCGTCGTGACGGCACTGTTCGGTCGCGATCTGCTCGGCCGCACACGGTGGATGGCGCTCATTCCCGTGCTCGGCGGCGCGCTCACCCTCTGGAACGTTCGGCTCGAGGCGCGCCGCGTCGCGCCCGCCGAGCCGGTGGCCGACTGAGCGGCCGACCGCCCGAGGAACACCCGAGCTCGTCGGGAGGACCAGGCGTTCGGCCGAGTCACCCCGCGCCGAGGCGGGCGAGGAGGTCGACGATCTCGCCAGCCACTTCTTCAGGCGCTGCGAACTGCAGGTCGTGCGGACCCTCGATCACCACCTGCCTGGAATCGGGCGAGAGTCCGAGCCACTGCGCCTGGTTCTGGGCACCCCGCTCACCGTCCTCGGTTGCCGTGATGATGAGCACCGGAAACTCGCCGATCGGCATCGCGTATGAATACCCCTGCACGGAAGTAGGTACCAGGTCCACGTGTTCCGGGCTGTCCTCCCAGGTGAACCCTTCTTCGGCTTGCATGGCCGCCATCTCCGCGGGGTCGTCGCGGTAGGCCTCGATGGTCACGAGGGCCGCGACCCGGTCGGGATGCGCGGCGGCGTAGGCGATGGCGATGTTGCCCCCGAACGACTGGCCCGCAATCACGTATGGGGGTTCCAGCTCGAGAGCGCCGAGCACTCCGTCGAGCACGCTGACGAGATCGTCGAAGGTGCGGGGGTGATCCGGAGGCTCGCTGCTCCCACCTCCGGTGCCGAGCCGGTTGTACATACAGACCGTGGTGACCTCGGCGATCTGCGCGACGAAGGCCGGCGGCCATTCTTGTGTGCCAGGCGAGTCACTACCGGCCTCAAGGATGACGGTCGGACTGCCTTCGCCGGTGCACCGGTACGCCACCGTCATTCCATCGAACTCCACCTCACCGGCCCGGGCGGTAGCGCTCGGCACCGAGGTCGGCGTCGGCGACCGCCCAGGCTCAGGCGCGCGAGACGCGTCGGCGCCGCATCCGGTCAGAACGACCCCTGCAGCGACCAGGGCTCCCAGAATGGCGACTCGTCGACGATGCTGCACATTGATACGGATGTCGCGCCACATGACCACACCCTCGTTCGAGAGAACGCTGCCCCTGAATCCTGAGCGTAGCTCACCTCCAGCGGTGACCGAAGTCCCTCTTCGGGTGGCGTCAGCAGGCCGGAGCTCTTCGCACGGTGACGCGGCGATTTGCTGAAACGGCAAGCGGATGCGCCATCCGTGGGTCGCGCCCGTACGCTCGGGAACAGCGGAAGGAAGCACGCTCATGAGTCGACACGATCACAAGCCCACGGAGGCTGAAGCGGCGGAGATGTTCGAGCCGTCGAGCTGGGAGGAGCGCTACTCGGGCGAGCAGAAGGTGTGGAGCGGGAATCCGAATCCGCAGCTCGTCGCCGAGGCGTCGGCGCTGACCCCGGGCACGGCGCTCGACGTCGGCTGCGGTGAGGGTGGCGACGTGATCTGGCTGGCCCGACAGGGATGGCGGGTGACCGGCGCCGATTTCTCGGCCAACGGTCTCGCCCGCGCCGCTCAGCACGCGGAGGAGGCCGGGGTCGCCGACCGCACCGACTGGTGGCAGGTCGACGCCCGCACGTTCGCCGCCGAGGGCCGGTCGTTCGATCTCGTCACGACGCACTTCCTGCATCCGCCCGACGGCGGGATGGTCGAGGTGACCCGCCGGCTGTCGCAGGCCGTTGCGCCGGGCGGGCACCTCCTGGTGGTCGGGCATGCGCCGTCGGGAGTGTTCACGCACCTGACCGAGAGCCACCGCAACGCGATGTTCCTCGCCGAAGACCTGCTGCCCGCCTTGCCCGACGACTTCGAGGCGCTCGTGGTCGAGCAGCGCCCTCGAACGATGGTGCGCGATGGCGCAACCGTCGAGGTAGCGGATGCCACCCTGCTCGCGCGCCGCCGGCCGTGAGTGACCTGACTCACGCGCCGACGTCGCCGCCCGGTGCCGTCGCCGAGTAGACCGCGAGACGCTCGCGCAGCGAGCCGGCGTGCAACTCGAACAAGTGACCGTCGTGGTCGTAGAAGTAGATGGAGTCACCCTCGCCGTCGACACGAGAGCGCGGCGGCCGGATGTCGAGCCCGAGCCCCGTGATCGTCTCGCGCAGCGTCGGCAGGTCTTCGCGCCGCACCTGGAACGCGACGTGGTTGTAGGTGCGCGGCAGCGCCGCGTCGCCCTGCATGATCGCGACCCAGGTCGCCGTGTCACCGTCGCCGATGAGGAAGAAGCGCTCCTCCGAGAGCGAGAACATCTCGCTGCCGCTGTCGTAAACCCGAACGGCGCCGAGCACGGCGGAGAGGAGGTGCTCCATACGATCGAGGTCTGTGACGATGAAGGTGACGTGGCTGAGGCCGGTACTGCTCATGCCGATCTACGCTACCGGCGACACGAAGAACGCTGCGGGCGTCGATCGCTCAGCCGAGGATCGGGAGCACCGCGGCGCAGAAGTCGTCGGTGCGTCCGGTGGAGCCCTTCACGACGCCCAGGAACTCGATGAACTCGTCGTCGGACGGGTCGCTGATGGTCCCTGCGTTGTCGATGAGGAGCTCGAAGCGGATCTGACCCGGGTTACGTGCGAGGACCTTGCCGTCAGGACCGGCGACGAAGGCATTGCCGGTCGAGAGCACCAGGATCGTCATCGTGCCGTCGCCGTGATCGGTGATCTTGAGGTCCTTGTCGGCGAGCTGCACGCGCTCGGTCACGAAGTCGCCCTCGGCGTTGCGGTAGGTGTTGGTGATGGTACTCGTGTTGAGGAAGTACGGCGCGGTGCTGGGCTTCCGGACGTTCAACAGGAATCGTCCGTCGACCACCGTGTCGACCTCGATCGTGAGACCCTCCACGTCGCAGAAGTCCTTCTGTGTTTCGGAGAACTCCTCGTGGAAGGTGCCGCCGTCGATGGGCTTGGCGACGGCGGGAGCGGCGGCGAGGGCGGCCGCGACGGTTCCGGCGGCGACGCCGGCGACGAGGAGCCGGCGGAGTCGGGCGGGTCGGGTTGATGAATGCATGGGATTCCCCAATCGGTCGCGCGACAGCGAGCGAGCGGCTGCACTGCCGCGCTTGCATCTTCTCGCGCAGGCGTGCGCGCGGCAACCCCGTTCGGAGGGCGATCTTCGCGGGCGCGTCGGAGGTGGGCGACCACCGGCAGATGTGCTTATGCGCGCCGCCGCCGCGCGACCACCAGCATGACCGCACCGAGCACGATGGCGAGCGCAGCGAACGGCACGATGGCGACATACGCGGCGTCGACGCCGGTCGACGCGAGGCCACCGGCAACTCGAGGGCCGGACCCTGCAGGGTCGCTCCCGAAGCTGCCACCGCCTCCGGGCGTGCCGGGATCCTCGCCGGGCGTCGTCACCGCAGCTCCGGGCAGCGTGCCGGCACGCAACGCGCCCGGCTGCTCACCGTCGGCGAACCACCAGACGGGACGGACCGTGGCAGCGGCATCAGCCGCAAGCACGGTCGCGCGTGCAAAGGAAGCTGCATCGATCGACCCCGACATCACCGCCGGCTCCGTCGCGATCGAGCTCAGCGACGGGGGCGAGGTCGCGAATCCCTCGTTGTTGAGGTTCGGCATGCCGGCCGGCCGCGCGACGTGCACGATCGTCGGCTCGGCGCCGGTGAAGGCGATGCGGGCGGCGAGACCCTCGCAGCCGTTGTCGCAGACCGCCCACAGCTCACCGAGCACGGTGTCGTAGTCGAGCGCCATCACGCCGCCGAGGCCCGGATCGATCGAGGCGACCTGGTCGATCGAGCCGTCGGCGCCGAGCGCGTAGGCGTAGACGAACCCGTTGTCCTCGACCGCGACGAAGAACAGGCCGTCACCGTGACCGGGGTAGTCGGCGGGAACGTACGGCGCGCCGGTGCTCTGGTCGACGAGCAGGCCGGCGAGCGCGGCATCCGACACCCATTCGACCGCCTCGATGCCCGTGTTCGCGGCGACCTGCGGCAGTGAGGCCGTGAGGTCCCACTCCTGGTCGGCGACGACGTCGGGACCCGGCTCGTCGGGATCGACCTCGAGCACGACGTTCTGGTTCACGGCTTTGTCGGAGTTGTCGCGCTCGGAGCCGAGATAGACGCGGCCATCGGCGTCGACCGTGATGCCCTCCGCGTCGGGCCCCGCCGCGTCGACGTCGTCGGCGTCGCGCTGGAACCGGGCGCGCTTGCCCTCCTCCCAGCCGTCGGCGAACACGACACTGCCGTCGGCGTTCGCGACGAGCTTCCAGAAGGTGCCGGTGCCGTTGTCGACCGCCCAGAGGAAGGTGCCCTCGGCGGTGTCCTGGGTGTCGAGTCCCGAGGAGTCCTCCAGGAACATGGTCTCCTCGTCGAGCACGGTCACGTCAGCGGCACCCGGCCAGGCTTCGACCTCCGGGTCGCCCGGGTCGCCCGGGTCGTCGCCGCACGCGTTCGACTGGCTCTTGGTCGCGACCGCGGCGTCGGCGAAGTCACCGGTGCCGTCGGGGCAGCGCGCCCAGGTGACGGCGGCGTGGTCGGGCCAGCCGTACTCGACGACGGTCAGGCCGGCGGCGTTGCGGATCGTCGCGACATCGTTGCCGCCGAGGCCGAAGCTGAAGTGCTGCCCGCCGTCGAACACGAAGAAGGCGCCCGGGTCGAGCGTGATGCCCGCGGCGACCGGGGTGACGTCGGCGGCGTGCCCGATGGGGTCGCTGTCGATGAGGGTCCAGCCCGAGAGGTCGACCGGCTCGGCGCCGGTGTTGACGATCTCGACCCAGTCGGTCACGTCGCCGTTGGACTCGACCTCGTTGACCGCCACGTCGGGCAGTACGCACGTGTTCGGCTCGCCGGGCGTGACCTCGGCGAGCGCGAAGCCGCCGGTCGCGTCGGGGCAGCGGGCATAGCTCGCCGCCGCCTCGTCACCGTTGATGGCCGGATGCCCCGTCCACGAGTGAGTGTCGAGCTGCGTGCCTTCGGCGTTGTAGAGCCGGATGGAGTCCGACCCGCCGATGCCGATGGCCGCCTGGAACTCCTGCGCTGCACCGTCGACGTCGACACCGAGAGTGGATGCCTCGACGACGAGTCGCGCACCGCCCTCGATGCTCGAGCCCGCGGCGAAGAACCAGCGGTGGTCGTCGGAATTGTCGCGAATCTCATAGCCCGACAGGTCGAGGGCACCGGTGCCGGGGTTGATCAGCTCGACCCAGTCGGCAGGCCCCGAGTCGATCTCGTTGAGCAGCACGCCGGCCGGCTCTTCGGGTGCGGCGCAGATGTTCGCCGCGCCCAGTGTGACCTCCGTCGCATGCGCCCACTCGCCGCCATCGGCGCAGCGCGACCAGTCGCTGAGGGGTGCGGTCGCGTCGTACGCGTGGGAGTCGATGAGCGTGCCGGCGGCGTCGAAGAGCGCGACCTCGTCGCCCTTGCCGAGCCCGAACGGGAAGCCGAGCGTCGGGGCATCCTTCTCGAGCACGAGGTAGGCGCCGGGCTCGATCGTCGTGCCGGCGGGGATGGTCCCCGTCTCCGTGCGCTTGTCGTCCTGGACCTGCCATCCCGACACGTCGACGGCCGTTCCGGAGGCGTTGAAGAGCTCGATCGCATCGGCGGGTGAGCCGTCGTACCAGATCTCGTTGACGACGACACCGCCCTCGGCTCCGAGAGCGATGCTCGGGGCCCCGGTGATCGCGATTCCGGAGGCAGCGACGGCCATGAGGATCGCGACCGTGCGGCGGGCGGGACGGGGCAACGGCATGCGGGCGCTCCTGACGACAGAAAGGGTCGCTCGTACTCGACCGTTCCCGGGTAAAGGGAGTTGGTCTGGCCGGTGAACGGGCCGTGTCCGTCGTGAGTCTGGTACCGCGACACGTGCGGCGCATCACCGTATGTCAGCGGTCGGATGCCGGGGGCAGGGCGCAATCCTCTCGCGCTGCCGGGCCGGTGCGGGCATGCTGAAGCCATGAATGATCGTGAGGAATTCCTGACCTGGGTGTACACCTCGCTCGCGGAAGCCGAACGAGCCCAATTCAACGGCGACGACAGACCCAGACGGGCGATCTGGTCGCGCGAAGAGCCCGTGAGCGTGCTCGGCGCTTGGCGCAACGCGACGAACCGCGACGAACTCGTCGAGGCGTTCGAGGTGCTCGCCTCGAGCTTCTCGGACTGCACCGGCTACTCGTTCGACCTGATCGCGTTCGACATGAACGGCGACATGGCGTACACCGTGGGCTACGAGCGCATCTCGGCGTCGATGGACGGCCAGCCGCGCACCTTCACGTTGCGCGCCACCCAGGTGTACCGTCGCGAGGGCGGCGAGTGGCGGGTCGCCCATCGGCACGCCGACGCGATCCCGTAGTGGCGTCATCGCGGCCTTCGGCTGCCCGAGGCATCCGCGTCGCTGCGGGTGTTCAGGGCGCGGCCGGTCAGAGTTGCAGGAAGAACCGGCGCTCGCTCGGCGTGTCGGGCGGCGGCACGCCGCATAGCACGCAGAAGTTCCTGCATCTGTGATGACCGAGCGGATGCCGCACGGCAGCGCTGCGCGCAGAAGGCCCGACCCTCGGGGCGAATGAGGGCCGGGCCTACGCAGTGAGCCGAGTGGTCTCGATACGCGTCGCGCGGCGCTACTCGACCCCGGGTTATGACCGTCTCCGAGCGCATCGCTCACGAGCAGGTCGCTGATCCGGTCGTCGATCTCGCGCTGGATCACGCGACGCAGCGGACGTGCACCGTACTCGGACTCGTAGCCGCGCTCCGCGAGGAGCACCACCGCGGCATCCGTCACCTCGAAGGTGACCTCTCGCGACGCGAGCCGCGAGGCGGTCGCACCGAGCATGAGCCACGAACGCCCAGCCCCTCTTGAAGAGGCCGGGCGTTCATGCAAAGGGAGCGGATGTTTCGGCGCTACCGACTGCGGCAACCTCTCGGTTGCACAAGCGAAGGGAGATCAGCAAGGAATGAGGTTCTCAACGCCCGATCCGAGACTCGCCGGACCGCCGAGGAGGACGACGTCCGAGAGCGAGCGTTGCTGCATCGCCTGCAGGGTGACGATGGGAACGCAATCTCGGGGCACGAGGAGCAGGTTGGCACGTGTCGCCGCGGCGACCGGTGCTCCTGCTAGTGCGTCGGGGAAGTTGAAGCCCGTTGCGAAGAAGACGATCTCGTCGTGATTGGTGACACTGAAATACGCAGTGAGCCCAGCCGAAACGGCGAACCGGTCGGCACCGCCGATCCTCTGAGTTGAGAATCCGTTCGAACGAAGCGAGTCGTCGAAGCCAGAATGAACCGAATTCGGCCCACCAATGATCCACGTGTGGAACGGGTGAAGGTCCGTCAGCAACGATTTCGTTTCTGCGTCCAGTTCAGGACGACCGCCATTCACCAATACGAGCGGAAAGCCACTGTTCGCGGCAGCTGCCCCAGCTGACAGCGCGTCGGCGAAACCTCGACCGTCTGCGAACAACACTTGGAAGTACTCCATCGAGGGCTCCGAGAACGCGTAGGCCGCCACATTCCGTGACACCTCATAGCGATCGCCCCCGGTGATTCGCTCCACCGTTGTCGCGAACCCGCTCAGCTCAGACAGGACTGCTTCGCTGACTGAGGCTGGGCCCCCGACGACGACGATCCTCTGGGGAGCCAGCCGCTCGAGTTCCGCCCCGATCGACGGTGGGATCGCGGAGGGTGTCACGAGGAGTACTGGTCCGCCCAAAACGGCTGCAGCCGGACCTGCGCTCAGCGCATCTGGAAAATTCAGTCCATTGGCTACCATGACCACTGGGACGCCGGGCTCGAATGTGCCCGCTGACATCGCCGCTGCCGCCTCGAACCGATCGGCGCCTGCAACTCGATCGATGACCGCAGGTTGCCAGGGCGAGAGCCACGCATCGATGTTCGGGGTCGTCGATCCACTCACTACGTGTACTTCATCGGCGTCAACACTCAGGCGCACGTCCGGCCACCATTCGGGCCGATAGGCAGCGCCGTCGGCACCTCCGCTGCCATTCGTGAACTTCACCAAATAGGAGCCTGCTGGGAGCCCTCGGAGCTGATACGCACCGGAGGTGCCGCTCCATCCTGTGACCAGTTCGAGAGCCCCATCGGGCTCGATGAGGTACGCCCAGGCGACCAAATCATTCCCGGGGGCCGTCCACGGTGCGTTTATCCGCCCTGCTATCGCTCCCGCGATAGGCAGGTCTATGTCTGCGCGCAGGTCTTCGCCGGCCAGGGTGACGACCGTGGCCTCGAGGTGATACGGAGTGCCACCGAACCACATCGACGCATAGCCGAGTGACGTGTCGTCGGGATTGCGAGTATGGGAGTAGCGCAACTGGTACTCGCCGTCGGGAATCCCGGCGATCGTGTAGTCGCCGGAGCCCGAGGACTCGCCCCATGCGATCAGGTCATCGGAGCCAGCGCGATAGACCTGAATGAAAGCGGGAATGCCAAACGTCGGTAGCCGCACGTCGTCCCTGCCCACATGCCCCGATATGGAATGCAACTCCGCGGCCTCCGCTGAATCCGTGGTAGCCACGGGCGCAATGAACCCCACGGCCAGCAGAGTCGCCACTGATGCGGCAGCAAGTACGGCGTAGATCGCGGCTTTGCTCGGTCGGTTGCTCACGGGACGTGCATCCTTTCGCCAAACGAAGCATAAAGGTTCTGGCCGTCGTCACGATTCACGCCCGCATGGAACGACGAAGGCCCAGTCCTCATGGGAGGGGACTGCGCCTTCAGTCTGTTGATCGTCCGGTATTTCGGTACTTCGGTACCGAGCGGATGCTGCGACTATGCCGCTTGCGGCAGTGTCACCGTCGCCCGCGGCACGGCGGTCACGACGAACTCGCCGTCGGCGGCATCCACGCGCACGCCCTCGCCGTCGCCGAGCGCACCACTCACGAACAGGTCGCTGATGCGGTCGTCGATCTCGCGCTGGATGACGCGGCGCAGCGGTCGGGCACCGTACTCGGGCTCGTAGCCGCGCTCCGCAAGGAGCGCCACCGCGGCATCCGTCACCTCGAACTCGACCTCGCGAGCAGCAAGTCGGGCAGCGGATGCCCCGAGCATGAGCCGCACGATCTGCTCGAGCTGCGGCTGGTCGAGCTTCTGGAACAGCACGATCTCGTCGATGCGGTTCAGGAACTCGGGCCGCATGGCCTCGCGCACCTTGCCCATGACGCGGTTGCGCACGTCATCCTGCGACGAGAAGCCCGAGCCATCCGTCGAGGCCACGAACCCGAGCGCACCCGAGCGCGACGCGAGGAACTCCGAACCGAGGTTCGAGGTCATCACGACCACCGTGTTGCGGAAGTCGACCGTGCGACCCTGACCGTCGGTGAGGCGTCCGTCGTCGAGCACCTGCAGCAGCAGGTTGAACACGTCGGGGTGGGCCTTCTCGATCTCGTCGAACAGCACGATCGAGTAGGGGTTGCGCCGCACGCGCTCGGTGAGCTGCCCGGCCTCGTCGTAGCCGACGTATCCGGGAGGGGCACCGACGAGTCGCGACACGGTGTGCCGCTCGCCGAACTCGCTCATGTCGAAGCGGATCACGGATGCCTCGTCGTCGAAGAGGCTCGCAGCGAGCGCCTTCGCCAGCTCGGTCTTGCCGACACCCGTCGGACCGAGGAACAGGAACGAACCCACCGGACGCTTCGCGTCGCCCATGCCGGTGCGGCTGCGGCGCACCGCCTTCGCGACCGCGGTGACCGCGTCGTCTTGACCGATGACGCGCGCGTGCAGCTCGCCCTCGAGGTCGCCGAGGCGCTCACGCTCGCTCTCGGTGAGGCGGTTCACCGGAATCCCGGTGGCCCGTGAGATCACCGCAGCGATCTCGGCCTCGTCGATGACGGTGGCGTTCGGGTCAGCGGATGCCGCGGCGCGGCCGTTCGCCGTCGCCTCATCGAGCTTCGCCTGCACCTTCGAGATCTCGTCGCGAATCCGTGACGCCTCCTCGTAATGCTCGGCCCCGACGGCGGCGTTCTTGTCGGCCTCGAGGTCGGCGAGCCGCGCGATGAGCGCGGAGACATCCGTCTTCACGCCGAGCCGCAGGCGCAGCCGCGCCCCGGCCTGGTCGATGAGGTCGATCGCCTTGTCGGGGAGGACCCGGTCGGTGAGGTAGCGCGCGCTGAGCTCGACGGACGCCCGCAGCGCGGCATCCGTGTACTCGACGCCGTGGTGCTCTTCGTAGGCGGGCTTGAGCCCGTGCAGGATCAGCACGGCGTCCTCGATCGAGGGCTCCCCCACGCGAACCGGCTGGAACCGGCGCTCGAGCGCGGGGTCCTTCTCGATGGTGCGGTACTCCTTGAGCGTGGTCGCACCCACGAGGTGCAGCTCGCCGCGCGCGAGGCGCGGCTTCAGGATGTTGCCCGCGTCGGTGCCACCGTCGCCCGAGCCGCCCGCGCCGACCACGGTGTGGATCTCATCGATGAACACGATGAACTCGCCCTTGTTCGCGGCGATCTCGTCCATCGTCTTGGTGAGGCGCTCCTCGAAGTCGCCGCGGTAGCGGGTGCCGGCGAGCATGCCGGGCAGGTCGAGCGAGATCACGCGCTTGCCGAGCAGGGCCTCGGGCACCGACTCCTCGACGATCGCGCGGGCGAGGCCCTCGACGATCGCGGTCTTGCCGACGCCGGCCTCGCCGATCAGCACGGGGTTGTTCTTCGTGCGGCGGCTGAGGATCTCGATGGTCTGCTCGATCTCGTCGACGCGTCCGATCACGGGGTCGAGCTCGCCGTTCTCGGCGAGCGCTGTGAGGTCGGTGCCGAACTTCTCGAGCATCGGCGTCTTCGACTCCCCCGCCGGTTGAGTAGCGCGCGACGAAGTCGCACGCGTATCGAAACCATCACCCTCGCTCGCGCCCAGCCCCTCCGTCAGCGCCTCAGCAGTAACCCCGGCCCGCGCCAACACCTGCCCCGCAGGCGCATCCTGTCCAAGCACGAGCGCGAAGAAGAGGTGCTCGGGGTCGATGTAGGTCGAGCCGGCCGAGCGCGCGACCTGGTACGCATGGAACAGCGCGCGGCTGGCGCTCGGCGTGATTGTGGCCGCGTTGGCAGCTTCGTGCTGGTTGAGCCTGTCGAAACCGGATGCCGCGGGCAGGCGCGCCTCGGTCGCTGTGATGAGCCGCTCGGGGGCGACGCCGATGCGCTCGATGGCCTGCTTCACGCTGTCGTCTTCGACGATCACGCGCAGGATGTGCAGGGCGTCAAGCTCGGTCTGGCCGCGCTCGAGCGCGAAGCGTCCTGCCTGCTGCAGGATGCCTTGCGTGCGGGCTGTCAGGAACCGGCTGAGGTCGATCGACCGAGCCTGACGCGCCTGCTCACCTGCGAGATACCGGGACAGGAACTCATCGAACGAGTTCGCGCCGGCTTCGGGGTTGAAGTCTTCGGGCACCAATCCTCCTGGGAACTTGAGTGTGGTTCGCTCAAGTTCAACGCGGCGGGAGCTGGCGTATTCCCACACCCCCGTACTGGGGACACAGACTCGACGGTGCCCACCCAGTCCAACCGGCAGACTTAGCCGATGCGGGCCGAGACGCTCAGCGCGCAGCAACACAGCACACGAACCACGACGCACTGCCAGAGTGGGCCCACTCAATATCTTCTGCTGAGCGGAGGCTTCGCGGCGCCAAGGAAGGAAGACCGAGAGATGACGGAAACTGCGAGCTTGCGGCTCAGGTCAGCGTCTGTGCTGGGCGTTCTAGGCGAGTACGACCACGAAATTGAGTTTCAGGACGGCAGTAATTTCGTCATCGTTTATGGGCCGAACGGGATCGGTAAGACCAAGCTGCTCGAGATTATTGACGCGCTTCTTCGCATGAATTTCGCGATGCTGAGCGGAAAGCCGTTCTCCACCGCGCGGCTTGAGTTTGAGGATGGTTCAGCGCTTAGCGCAGCCGTATCACGCATCCACGGCCCGGCGCCGGCTGAGGAACGGGACAGCGATTTTGAGGGATCTCTCAAGAGTATGCGGGAACACGGGCAGGTCACCATTCGGTTGGAGCGCCCAGACGGCAGCCATATCGATTGGACATGGCGTGGTGAAGATCAGAACAACTTCGAGCTCTACCTTCAACGTGAAACCACGTGGATACCAATCAACGGTGGCGCATGGCAGGACCAGACGGACGGCGAAATCGCTGATCTCGACGAACTTTCAATGCGCTTTGGTTGGCGCGATGTGAGGACTAACCGGAAGCAGAACCGCCCGCCAGCCGATTTCGTGGCGTTCGCAGATCGGCTCACCACGCACCTCATTGAGACGCAGCGGCTCAAGATCGAGGAGTACATGGACCGCTCGCCTCGGTCTCGCAATAGCCCGCGCAACCGACGCGGGCAGACCACAATCGTTGATTACGCGAGCAAGATGCGCGAACTGCTCTCCAAAGCGCTCGCGGAAAATTCGCGGGTTACGCAACAGCTCGACCGCACTTTCCCAAGTCGCGTTCTCTCCAGGGATGACGCGTCCGAGGTACTGGATGAAGTTGGCATTCGCGAAAAGTACGAGTCGCAGAATCGCTTCCGCAGCCGACTGGCAGACATAGCCCTGATCGGTCTGGAACCAGAACTCGCGCTTCCTGAACGAACGCTAACCATCTGGGAGGTCAGCATGCTTGACCTCTACCTCGCCGATGCGGACAACAAACTCCAATCATTCGAAAACCTCCTCGAGAAAATCGAGGCCCTCGAAGAAATCATCAACGCACGTCTGCTCCGCAAACACTTTGCGGTCAACGCGCACGACGGGCTCGTGGTCACACACACTTCCGACGGGCGGCCAATTTCCTTGGACTCGCTTTCATCGGGCGAACAGCACGAGATCATCCTTATGTTCGATCTGCTGTTCAATGTTGAGGCCGGGAGCCTCGTAATGATCGATGAGCCAGAAATCTCGCTCCACGTGAGCTGGCAAGTCGACTTCATTGCAGATGTTGAACGCATTGCTAGCCTTGCGGATTTCCAGTTCATCGTGGCAACTCATTCTCCACAAATCATCAACACCTGGTGGAGCCGTGCAAAGCAACTTGGCCCGCACAATGAAGAGTTCTTCGGTCCCGTTGCACGGGATGCACTGTGAAGCAATTCTTAACTGGCAGCACCCTATTCATGACTGCGGTTATGCAACGTCAGGTAAGTGGGAAGCTGTTGCTGGTCGTCGAGGGCGACGATGAAGACCGGGTCTTGTTTGGGCACATTAACGAGCCCGATGTGACGCTGCTCGTGGCTGGAGGAAAAGGCGAGGTGCTCGCTGCGGCTCATCTAATCCATTCGCAACAGATTCCAGCGGCGATCGCCCTCATTGACCGGGATCTGGACGACTTGACCGGACAGTCCTCGGCCTACCCTCCAACCGCGGTTGCGACCCGAGGCTACGATCTCGTCGCTGACATCGTTGGTGTCAACACCGCATTACTCGACCGCGTCCTTCGAGTGCATTCGCGGGCGGCGACTGAGCACATCGAGAGCCAGACTGGAGTCTCGGCTACGGAAGTCGCCTTCAGGCTTGCAAGTGCAATTAGTCCGCTTCGCCTCATTGCCCAGGAACACGGCGTCGCCTCGCGTTTCAGGGATTTTCCGTTTGGATTGGCACTAGCGGCCGATTACACGCCGAAACCTTGGGAAGACCTCGTCGATATAGTGAACTCCCGTTCCCAGGCGAAGCTAAATCACTCCGTGCTGCGGGCCAACATTGAAGCGGCGACGGCGCGCACGTCAGGACGGTCCGAGCTCTGCGGAGGTCACGACGTATTGGGCGCCGCAGCGGCTGCATTGAGGCAGGCGGGAGCACGACAGCTCAGCGCCCACCACCTCGCAGCAAGCCTTCTGGCAGCAACAGACTGTTCGACGGTGCAGCTCCTCGATCCATACTCTGAGCTCCAGGCGTGGGCAGGTCGTTATACGCGATCAGCATTTCTGTGTGAGGTGGCCGCGTAGCTCGTTGCAGGCTCGAGAGCGAGGTTCCCCCCGGTGATCGTTATGCCAGTGGCGAGAGGCCATCACGCGCATAGGTTCCAGCGAGCACCGGCCCGCGGTCACGATCTGGTCGACCACTGACGAGTGCCGGTCCGTATCCGTGCAGGTCGTCGGCGCTCAGAGCACCACATCCGACGAAGTGTCGTGAGCCCCAACTACCGTCAGCACGGGAGGTTGCGCATGGGGAGAATCAAGTTCGTCGGTCCAAGACCGAGTTGTTCAATCGTGGGCTGCGAAGTGGAGGCTTCGGCGCGCGGGTGGTGCCGAAGCCACTACTACCGGTGGAAAACTTACGGCGACCCATCGAGCCCTGTGCGGCGGCATGCCAACGAAGGTAAAGAATGTTCCGTACCGGCTTGTCTACGAGACGCCCGAGCCAGAGGCTACTGCAGCATGCACTGGCAGCGATGGCGAGCGCACGGCGATCCATTAGCAGGAAAGGTACGCAGAACATACGGGGTCGGTGCGCAATGCGAGGTGGATGGATGCGGCCAACCAATCTCGGCACGAGGACTCTGCAATCGACATTTTCTTAGGTATTCAAAGCACGGCGACCCCCTCGGCGGAGCCAGGTCTCCACGGGTGCGCAAGGCGCTCGACCATGAGGATGGCACCCGCACTTGCCCCAACTGTGGAGAGCGTCAGTCGATCGAGGCGTTCAACCTCGACAAACTCGCGACAGGTGGCAGGCGGGCGATTTGCAAGGCGTGTCGGCGCGCAGCGGAGAAGCGTCGCTGGGAGGCGGAACCCGGTCGTCTCCGCAGCCTCGCGCGCAAGAACTACGCGAAATCAATCGACGTCCGTCGCGCGAAAGACAAGGAGCGCTACGAACGGGACAAAGACAAGCGAATCGCTCTCGCCACCGAATCGGTGCACCGTCGGCGCGTCAGGATGACAATGGAACCGAGCGATCGTGGCATCACAGTCGCAGCGCTACGCGAGAAGTTCGGAGACATCTGCCCGTACTGCGGTCAGCCCATGTCATTTGAATATGTAAGAGGTCGACAGTACGAACCTCGGAAAGCGACCATCGAGCACATCATTCCTTTGTCCGGAGGTGGAGGCCACACCTGGGCAAACTCGATGCTCTGCTGCTGGCAGTGCAATTTGCGCAAGAACCGAAGAACGAGGGAAGAGTGGGTGATTTCAATGCGCGATAAGCGATGATCGGGTAGTCCTCGGGGTCCTTCGCCGGTTCGTGTGTGCGACCGCGGCCTAGAGTCGCCACATGACCCACCACCCACGCACCGCGATCACCGGCGGCACCGGCTTCGTCGGACGCCACCTGGCCCAACAGCTCGGGCCCGGGGCATCCGTCATCATCTCCCGGCGCACCGGCGTCGACACCAGTGACGTCGACGCGCTCGCGCGGGCGTTCGAGGGATGCGAGGTCGTCGCGCACTGCGCGGGCATCAACCGCGAGATCGGCGGCCAGACCTACCAGCGGGTGCACATCGAGGGCACGGCCAACGTGATCGAGGCGGCCAAGCGGGCCGGAGTGCGCAAGGTCATCATGCTGAGCTACCTGCGGGCACGCCCCGATTGCGGGTCGGCGTACCACGAGTCGAAATGGGCGGCCGAGGAGCTGATCCGCGACTCGGGCCTCGACTACACGATCCTCAAGGCCGGCATGATCTACGGCCGCGGCGACCATCTCATCGACCACCTCAGCCACACCGTGCAGACCTTGCCGGTGTTCGCGACCGTCGGCTTCCGCGAGAAACCCATCCGGCCCATCCCGATCGACGACCTCACCGACATCCTCGTCGCCGCGATCGACGGGCGGATGCCGCGTGAGACCGTCGCGGTCGTCGGGCGCCGAGCAGCTGCTGCTCTGGAGGGCCGTGCGGCGCGTGGCATCCGTCGTCGGACGCCGCGTAGTCGTGGTGCCGTGGCCGGTGTGGGCGCAGTACGCGCTCGCGCAGGTGACCGAGTGGACCATGAAGGTGCCGCTCGTCGCGAAGGCCCAGGTTGCGCATGCTCGCCGAGGGCGTTACGGATGCCGCGCCGCCCGCGGCATCCGTGCCCGACGACCTTCGCCCGCGGCGCATGTTCACGGCCGAGCAGATTCGGGAGAGTTTGCCCGAGCCCGGCGGGTTCGGGTGGAAGGATCTGCGGGTCAGCGGCTGACGACGTTCGTGCCCCCAGTTCGGGGACGAGTGCCGCCTGGCGAAGCGAAGTGGACAAGGGAGCCGCCATCAAAGGCGTCGGGCCGTTGGGAACGACAGCTCGAACGGCCAGCCCTGCCCCTGCGTCCGACGAGGACGCTGCCGGATAGTAGCCCGAGGACCAATCGTGAAGCAGCCCAGCGCCACCCTCGCCATTCTCGCCACCACCTCTGCCTATCTCATGGCCGGATGCACGAACAGCAACGGGTGCATCGACAACAACGAACTGTGCCCGAGCCCATTGGATGCCCTCGATGCCGCGCGACCAACGCAACCGGTCGTTGACGGATCATGCCAGCTCGTAAAGGACCAGAAGCTCCGGCGTCGGCTCCCCTGGCGGATTTTCCGCGTCGCGATGCGGACGCGCCTATTGAATCCCCGAAGGCTCAATCCAAATGCAGAGCCTGTTCCGATGACGAGGCGCGGGATATTGTCGTGATCGCCAGATGACGGCATTGAGCCCTCTCAATCCACTACGATCCGAAGCACCTGGCTTGCCGATTCGAAGGGGAGTCACCATGGAGTCCGTCGCGTTCGGAGCGGTGGTGGCAGTCGTCCTCATCGCTCTCGTCGGTATCACGAGCCTCTTCAACAAGAAGAAGGGCACCGGTTACTACACCCAGTACGGCCCGAACTCCACGCATGCGCAGCGCAAGCAGGTGAACAGAGGTGTAGACCAGTTCTTTTTCGGTGCCGGTCAGATGCGGAAGTACAACGACGGTGGCCTCGGGCGCTATGAGGCCAGAGATCAAGCCGTCGAGGCGTGGGAGGAATCTCGATCCCTGGGTGAGGCACGTGCGATCACTGGACTCGGCATCGTCGCCATGGACTCCGGAGACAATGCATCCGCCAGGAACCAGTGGCGCGAAGCCGCCATGAGAGGAGATCATGCAGCAGAACTATTCATCCGGGTGACCGATGACTCAAGCACCAGCCGCTTCTCTTACAAGGCGGCTGAGCGCGCATACCTGCGTTCCGTGGATGTCCAAAGGTACGGCGAGAACGACGTACTGCAGTTTGCTGTGATTGCCCGGTCAGTGTCGATGAACGCGTACGCCGAAGAGCTCGTAGAGACGGCCGAGAAGATTCGTTCCAGCCGGGTGCGGGGCTCCGGCGGATGGTGAAGCAAACTACCGCCCCCAAGATTGCTTTGACCGAAGGTGCTGCACCACAACTACGTGCCTGAACACGCTGATGCGCCCGGATCGGTCCGGACCGGTCCCGCCTATGGGCACGAATCGGGACGGATTTATTATCCTTCCATCAGAGATTTTCGCAGCTGGTCCCAAACGTCCCGGATGCCCCACCTCAATGTCACTCTCAACACGCGCGCGCATGGCCCGAGGCAACAACCCGGTACTGGGAAGCAGACGGGACGTCGAACACTCCTCACAAATACCCTGATCAAGTTGAGAAAACGGCGCCTCCTGTCCCGTCCAGAGCACCGTGAAGTAGGCAGTTGTCGGTGGAGGTCTCGAAACTGTCGAAGGCGCGCGAATACTGATTCGTCCGGCTGTGGCCACCGCGATCGCCTGACACGGACTCTGGCAGGACTCTGGACGTGAGAAGCACGTGCAGTTGCCTGCGCGCTGACGGCACTCAGCGAGAACGCGCCGACAAAGTTCCGCCGCGTCGATGCGCGTTCCTACCCGAGCGCGAGCCAGTCGTCGGCCCTGTCGTCCTGGACGGACGTGCGTACCTGGCTATGTTGTAGATGGAAAGGGGCACCATGGGCTTCAAGGTTGAGTGGGAAGACGGCGATGAGGACGATGAGGTCTTCGACACTTATGAGGAAGCCGAGGCGCACGCGCTCGAGGGCGTCAGCAATTACCATGCAGGCGGCGAAGTGCTTCATCTCTCGAACCCGGGCGATTACCCCGAGGACGACGATGACGATGACCCAGAGTACGAGATCGTCGAGGTGGACGACTGAACGCGCACGCGAAGCTCGTGCATCCGTTCTCGGACGACGGGTCGTCGTCGTGCCGTGCCCTTCGACAGGCTCAGGGAACGACCACGTAGCTCGCGCAGGTGACCGAGTGGACCATGAAGGTGCCGCTCGTCGCGAAGGCCCAGGTGCGCATGCTCGCCGAGGGCGTGACGGAAGCCGCGCCGCCCGCGGCATCCGTGCCCGACGACCTGCGACCGCGGCGCATGTTCACGGCCGAGCAGATCCGCGAGAGCCTGCCCGAGCCCGGCGGGTTCGGGTGGCGCGACCTGCGGATCAGTCGGAGCGTTTAGAGGCGAACGGGCGGGGGCGCCGCCGGCGGATCCAGCGGCCCATCGGCGAGGATGCGCTCGATCATCGACCATGCACGCTCGGTGAGAGCGTCACCGGGGAAGTACTCGCTGAACAGGGCGTCAGCCGCTTCGACCGAGTCGACCTCGCAGATCGCGAGCAGCTGGCGGACGTCGTCGGTGTCGCGGCCTGGTCGGCTGGCCTTGAGTTTCATGGCGAGCAGCGCTTCGGCTGACGCAACCTCGATCGTCACGAGCTCGTCGCGGTGGATCGTCTCCCACAGGATCTCGCGACCCCACCACGGCGCCAAGCCCGCCGCCTTGAAATTGAGCCAGTCGCGCTGCCATCCGCGCCGATCGGCGATCCGCTCGGCGGCGGTCACGACGGCTGTCTCCGATCCTGGCCGTACCTGAACGGCGTCCAGATCCACCGTTGTTCCCCGATCGAAATGGCGCAGCACGAGCGCCCCTCCGCCGACGATCCTGAGTCCGACGGGTTCTCCGGCAGCATGCAACTCCTCGACAAGCTCGCGCAAGCCGTCGATCAGGTCGTCGCGGTCGAAGAGGATCACACGCTCTCCAAAGAGTCTCGCCAGATCAAGACGCCGTGCTCGAGGAACTCGGTCGGCACATCACCGCGAGGCGGCGCGGGATCGGCAGGGTCGATCTGAAGCACGCGGGCGCGTTCAAGGCTGCGCTCGGGCGCGTGCACCCAGGGCGGCAGCGGGACGCGCTGCGCATTCAACCGGTACGCGACGAGAGCCGCGATCGCCGAGTCCCACGTCTTCGACCCCGTCGTCTCCGGCTCCGTGATCGCCAGCACGCCGCGGAGTAGCCCCCGTTCCGCGACGAGATTGTCATTCATCTGGATGAAGTACCGGAACGCCAGCCGCGCATCGTCACGCTTCACGGCGCTACGGATGGCTGCCGCGACCGTGGCGACATCGTCGCGCGTCGTGGCGGCCGCGTACAGCCGATGGCCGCCGGCGGCGAGCAGCCGGCTCGCCGTGTCGAAGCGCGGAGTCTCGTGGCGCCCCTCGACGAGCGCCACACGACTCTGCGGAACCCCCGACCGATCGGCAAGGTCACGCTGCGTCAGCTTGCGAGCACGCCGAGCGGAGCGCACGAGCGTCGAGATCTCAGCCATGCGCCTCCTCCTTCGCCATGTGTGATGCGGTATTCGTGATTATAGTCGATTTAGTGGGCTGGGACGCAACCGATTCACCTCTAGCCCATAGCCGCCGAACGATATATCGTTGATATATCGTCGAGATCGGGCGAGCGCCCGGTTCAGGGAGGACATCATGAACGGTTCGTACAGGGGCGACGGCTTCACCGGTCCCTCGGGCGGGTGGGGGCAAGGCCACTCCGGACAGGGACTGTGGGAGGCCATGGATCAACTTCGCGGCATGTTCGAGCAGAAGGTCGCACCGCGGATGGGCCGCGGCGACGTCCGCGCGGCGGTGCTCGCGCTCCTCGCCGAGAAGCCGATGCACGGCTACCAGATCATCAGCGAGATCGCCGAGCGCAGCGGCGGCGCATGGAAGCCGAGCGCGGGCTCGGTGTATCCGACGCTGCAGCTGCTCGCCGACGAGGGGCTCATCAGCGCAGAGGAGTCGAACGGCCGCAAGACCTACTCGCTCACGGAAGCGGGGCGGGCCGAGGCCGAGGCATCCGCTGATCGCCCGGCGCCCTGGCAGACCTCGAGCGCGCGCGACTCCGGCACGGGCGGGGCGCTGCCGAAGGCGGGCATCGAGCTCGCACAGGCGGCGGCGCAGGTGCAGCGCACGGGCACTCCCGAGCAGATCAAGCAGGCCGTCGAGGTACTCGAAGAGGCGCGTCGTCGTCTCTACTCGATCCTCGCTCAGGACTGACCGGAGTGCCCTCGGCACGTCGGGGTCCGGAAGACGCGACCCCCGATGTCGGCAACACGCGCGCCCGCTACCGGCGCATCCTGCGGTTCGCCGCCCGGCACATCGTGCAGACCTGGTGGTTCGAGCTCGTGCTGCCGCGCTTCGGCCTGGCGAAGTACGCGGCGCGCGGGCGAGCAGCGCGGCTGACCCGCATCGCCCAGCGTTTCCACGTGCTCGCGGTCGATCTCGGCGGCCTCATGATCAAGGTGGGCCAATACCTGTCGTCGCGACTCGACGTGCTGCCGCCCGAGATCACGCACGAGCTCGCCGGGCTCCAAGACGAAGTGCCGCCAGTGCCGTTCGAGGCGATCGAACGCCTGGCGGCTGCCGAGCTGGGGGTTCCGCTCGAGCGCGCGTATGCGTGGTTCGACCCGGAACCGCTGGCCGCGGCATCCCTCGGTCAAGCGCACCGCGCGCGGCTCCTCCCGATCGACGCCGCCGACATGGGGCTCGAGGAGGCCGTCGTCAAGGTGCAGCGCCCGGGCATCGAGACGATCGTCGACGTCGACCTGGCGGCGCTGCGCCGCGTCGCCGGATGGCTCAGCCGCGTGAGGTTCGTCGCGAGCCACGTCGACCTCCCCTCGCTCGTCGAGGAGTTCGCGGTCACGAGCCTCAAAGAGATCGACTACCTGCAGGAAGCGGCCAACGCCGAGCGGTTCGCCGAGAGCTTCGCCGGCGACCCGCGGGTCGCCGCGCCCGAAGTCGTGTGGGAGCGCACGACGCGCCGAGTGCTGACGCTCGCCGACGTGACCGCGATCAAGATCAACGACCGGGCGGCCTTGGTTGCGGCGGGCATCGACCCGAAGGCGGTCGCGAAGCAGTTCGCGGCCGTGATGTTCGACCAGCTCTTCCGCGACGGCTTCTTCCACGCCGACCCGCACCCCGGCAACATTTTCATCACGCCAGTCGAGCGGGTGACGGATGCCGCGTCGCCTGCCTCCTCCCCCGACTGGCGGCTCACCTTCATCGACTTCGGCATGATGGGCGAGGTGCCCGACACGCTGCGCCGCGGCCTGCAGCAGCTCCTGCTCGCGGTCGCTGCGCGCGACGGCAAGCGACTGGTCGAGAGCATCCGTGGCGTCGGCATCCTGCTGCCGTCGGCCGACACGCAGGAACTCGAGCGAGCGATGGCCGAGTTGTTCGCGCGCTTCGGGGGCATGGGCCTTGCCGAGGTGCGGCAGATCGACGAGCGCGAGTTGCGCAGCTTCGCGATCGAGTTCGGCGAGGTGATGCGGGCGCTGCCGATCCAGCTGCCCGAGAACTTCCTGCTCGTCATCCGTTCGATGTCGCTGACGTCGGGCCTCTGCAGTTCGCTCGACCCCGACTTCAATATGTGGGACGCTGTCGAGCCCTACGCGGCGCAACTCCTGCGCGACGAACGCGGCAACATCGCGCAGGCGCTCGGGAAGGAGGCGCTGTCGATCGCAAGCACGGTCATGCGGCTGCCGCAGCGTCTCGATGCGCTCGCCGACCGAATCGAGGAGGGGCGCCTCGTCGCGAATTCGCCGCGGATCGAGCAGCGGTTGGCGAGGCTCGAGCGCACGGCCGGACGAATCGTTTCGGCGGTCGTGTTCGTCGGCCTGTTCATCGGCGGCATCCTGCTTCGCGTCGACGAGCCGGTGTGGGGCGTGGCACTGATGGCGGCATCCGTGATCCCGCTGGTGCACGCCGTGTTCGGCGGGATGTTCCGCCGGCGCGGGCCGGGGTGATCGCTCGTTGGCGCAGGCCAGGGCTTCAGCCCCGGTCGTCGCGAACCCGCCGTTCCGGAGCGGACTCCTGAACGGCGGGCGAGTGGGTTGATCTCAGTTGGGTTGAATCTCAGCCGTAGAACCCGCTGTAGTAGCCGCCGACTCGTTCTCGGTAGGCGGCGTCATCCCAGCTGGTTCCCTCGTTGAGTTCGGGCGAGTTCTTGATCTGGTCCTTGGTCAGGTCCACATACACCCGCTCCTCGACGTCATCGACTCGGTCGATGGTCCCCGCCGGAAGCAGGACCTTACGGCCGAAGATCCACGGGCCGGTGTCGACGACGATCTGGCTCGCGCCGACGTCGTAGCTCGCGTCATCCACCTTGCCGATGTGACCATCGGTGGCGTGAACTTCGTACCCGACGATTTCTGCGCTCTGCGCGGTGCGCCCGGCTGACGTGCGGTACGTCCACGCGTCCCACGTGGGGCTCATCATTCCTCCCTTCGCAGGTGCCCGTGAAGGGCCCTGATCGTGATGGGTGATACCCCGACGGTAGGTCGGACGCAGAGCCGATTACAGGGGGTTGACAGCGCGCTGGGGGCGTCAATGACCGAAGTTGTGCGCGTCGATTCCCGCTGCTCACGGTCACACGAGCAGCGCCTCGAGCTCCGGAAGTCGGCCGAACAGGTCGGGGAGGCCGCGCACCCCATTGCGCACGGACTCGTGCGACAGCGCGAGGTCAGGGCCGGTGCTCGCCTCGACACCGGCGAGGCACCGGAGGATGTTCCACCTCGTGTGCCCCAGCCAGCCGCCGATCATGAACACGAACCAGCTTGGACCTGACGGCGGCAGCGCTCCGCGCCCTGCGACATAGCCGTCGAGAACCGAGCGGAAAATGGCGGGCTTGATGTCGTCGAAGCCAGGTCCCTTCGCGAGGCTCAGCGCGGTCGAGCCAAGCTCACCGGACAGGTCGAGCATCCCCGAGAGCTCCCAGTCGAGCACCACCGGCCGACCCTCTCGAGCGAGCAGGTTCCACGGTTGGATGTCCCTGTGGGTCAGCACGACGGGGCCTGGCCGTTCGCAGGTGTCGACGAAGCGGGCAATCGCGAGGAACGTCTCGACGTGAGAGGCGAGCTCGTCGGCCCACGGCTGTTGGGTCGCCGCCGCCCGCGCGGCGAGCTCGGACCAGTCCCGCGACGTCGGCTCCTCGATCGACACATGGGTCCACGCGACGTCGAGCGCGTGGATGCGCGCGAGGATCTCACCGATCTCGAACGCGTACGCCGCCGACACCGGCGCTTCGGGCACCTTTTCGCCTTCGACCCATCGGTGAACGAGCGTGTCGTGGCTGGCCGAGATCGGCTCTGGCATCGGAATGCCGGCAGCGAAGGCTGCCCGCTCGAACCTGAACACGTCGTCGACGCGATAAGTCCAGCGGCGGTCGACGAGGTTCAACTCTTTCACCGCGAACGACCCCTGGTCGGTGTCGAGCCGGTACATCCGGTTGGCGAACCCGCCGTGAACGCGAATCATCGGCCCGATCGGCGCGCCGAGATGCGAAAGGCTCACCCGCGCATTCTAGGAGCCGGCAGTCACCAAACACGCCTTCTGCGCGGCTACAGCGGATAACCGACGCCGGTGAGCTCTTCGGATGCCGCCCAGAGTCGTGCAGCGATCGCGGCATCCGCGGCCTCGTCGGAGCGGCCGACGAGCACCGGCGGCCCGGTCATCTCCCAGCGGCCGCCCGGGCCCGCGTAGCCGGCGCCGGGCATCGGCTCGGTCGCCGCGTAGAGGGTGGGGGCGGCTCCGCTCGTGGCGTCTTGCGCGAACAGGCGCACGGCGACCTTCGCCACCGCCTTCAGTATCAGGTTCTTCTTCGAGCTCGACCCGAGGTTGGTGGCGGCCATGCCGGGGTGCGCGGCCGTCGCCAAGACGTGCGAGCCCGAGGCATCCAGCCGCCGTTGCAGTTCGAGCGTGAAGAGCAGGTTCGCGAGCTTCGACTGCCCGTAGGCCGCCGACCCCCAGCCGTATCGGCGGGTCGTGAAGTTCAGGTCGTCGAAGTCGATCCTGCCTCTTCGGTGCTCACCGCTGGCGACGGTCACGACGCGGCCCCTGATGCGCGGAAGGAGGAGATTCGTCAGCGCGAAGTGGCCGAGGTGGTTGATGCCGAAGTGCAGCTCGAAGCCGTCGGTCGTGCGGCCGAACGGCGGCATCAGCACGCCCGCATTGTTGACGAGGATGTCGATGTCGTCGGTCCATTCCGCGGCGAACCGGCGCACCGACGCGAGATCGGCCAAGTCGAGCCGGCGAACCTCGGTGGATCCCTCGACGGTTGCCGCGGCATCCCGGCCCCGATCCTCGTCACGAACAGCGAGCACGACGTGTGCTCCGTGTCGGGCGAAGGCGCGGACGGCCTCGAGGCCGATGCCGCTGTTCGCACCGGTGACGATGATGGTCGAGCCGTCGAGTCGCGGCATCCGCTCGGCCGTCCAACCCGGCTGAACTGCCGTCGTGGCGGTCATGATTGCGACGCGAACGTGCGGAGCGCGACCGGTGCGATCGGTGTGATCGGTGCCGTGATCGCCGCGGGGTTGAAGCCTTTCACGATGAGCCAGACGCCGAAGAACAGCTCGAAGAGCCCGCCGGGAACGGTCGACACGAGGCCAGCGCCGGCGACCCCCAGGAGTTCGAGGATGCAGCCCAGCGCGAACGACGCGTAGCCGACGAAGCCCCACACGGCGAGGAAGCGCGGCACGAGGCGCGACCGGAAGAGCGCGACGCAGAAGAAGAGACTGCCGATGCCGAGGCCCGTCATGGCGATGTTGTAGGCGAGGAAGTTGCCCGCAATGGCGCCCGCCGAGAGCGTGAGCAGGCTGATGACGCCGATGGCCAGCACCACGCCCTCGAAGATGCGGGAGGCGAGGTAGCCGACCGCGATGATCGGGGTGCGCGGCCGGAGGATCGGCAGCATGAGCAGACCGATGGCGATGACGGCGGCGGAGTTGAGCAGCATCATCGCCGCACCGGCGACCAGGAGGAGGCCGGCGCCGCCGGAGTCGGGAGCGGCGGCACTCGTCGCGAGCGCACTGCCGATGCCGTAGAGGAGGAAGGCGCTCAACATGAGCACCCCCACCCAGCGTGCGGTGAGCCGTGCCGGATTCGGCGTGGTGTTCATGGTGTGACCTGTCTCGAGGAGTGATCAACCATACGGTGTATGGTTGATTGGGTGAACGCTACCATACGGTGTATGGTCACGTCTAGGAGACGATCAGGATGGCCGAGAGGCCGAAGACCGGAGGCGAGATGGCGCGCGAGCCAAGCGAGACGGCGGCAGCTGCAGCCGCAGTGACTGCGACCAGGGAGCCCGTGACGCGTGAGCGAGCCGTGCGGTTGGCGGTCGAACTCGCCGATGCGGGCGGAATCGAGTCCGTCAGCATGCGCAAGCTCGCCACGGAGCTGAGCATCACGCCGATGTCGTTGTACTACCACGTGAAGAGCAAAGACGACATCCTCGACGGGATGCTCGACGTCGTGTACTCCGAAATGGATGCGCCGCAGCTCGGCGCCGAGTGGAGGACGGCCATGCTCGAACGTGCGCGGTCGACGCGCGCGGTGCTGGCGCGGCATCCGTGGGCCATCAGCCTCGACGCACGCACGTCACCCGGCCCGGCGACGCTCGGCCATCTCGACGCGACCATCGGCGTGCTTCGCGCCGCCGGATTCTCGATGCCCCTCGTCGGGCACGCGATGTCGTTGCTCGACAGTTACGTCCAGGGGTTCGCCATGCAGGAGACGACCCTGCCGCTCGACGCGTCGGGCGACATCGGCGCCGCCACCGAAGACATCATGGCGCAGCAGGAGATGATGTCGAACGCGTTCCCGAACCTGGCCGAGATGGCAGGGACGCTGATCCTCCAGCCCGGATACGCGTACGGCAACGAGTTCGAGTTCGGGCTCGGGCTGATCCTCGACGGCATCGAGAATGCGCATCGCGAAGAGGTCGAGTCAGCCGACGCGGCTGTCACGGCCGACGCGAGCGCCGGTTAACCGCGCACGGCGATCACCGGCGGCACCGGCTTCGTCGGACACCACCTGGCCGAACGGCTCGGGCGCCGACGCATCCGTCACAGGTCACCGCAGGGCCATGCAGGTGCCGCTCGTCGCGGCGTCGCTAGAGCCCAGCGGAGATAGGCCCACCGGCGAGCGCCGTCAACGTCGATCGTGAGCCTGCGCCAACACCTCCAGACCCTCGAGGAGTCGTTCGCGTTGGGCGTCGCTCAAGGGCGCCAGCAGGGCAGCTTCGGCCGTGTCGATCGCGGATTCCAGGCGGCTGAGAGTGCGCTTGCCAGCTGGGGTGATCGCAATCACCATGCGGCGCCGGTCTTCGCTGCTCGGCAGGCGGGTGAGCTCTCCGGCCGCCTCGAGATCGCGAACGGTCTGGGTCACGTCACTCGGATCAAGGCCGGTATGCCGGCCGATCGCCGCCTGATGGAGTTCGCCGAAGTGGTCGAGCGCAGCGAGTACACGGAAGTCATAGCCGCGCCGGCCACGTTCGGCGAACGCCGCCGCGAGCAACTGATGCGAGCGCTGCGCCACCGTCGAGAGCTTCCATGTGGCTCGTTGCGCGAAACGAGGTGCGAGTTCGTCGACCATCGGGTCACCATAACAGTTCGTTGACACGGCCAACGATTCTCCATATCGTTGGCGTCACCAACGTTTTGAAGTCAACTGAGCAGAAAGCGACGACCATGCCCGTGATCCCGGTACTCGACTCCACCATGCATTTCGAAGAGCGCGGCGAGGGCACGACGTTCGTGTTCCTTCACGGGAACCCCGGATCCTCGCACCAGTGGCGCAACGTCATCGCCCGCTTCGGCAAGGGGCACGTGCTCGCACCCGACCTCATCGGCATGGGCCGATCCGGCAAGCCCGACCTCGCCTACCGCTTCGCCGACCACGCGCGCTACCTCGACGCATGGTTCGACGCCGTCGGCGTGGAACGGGCCGTGCTCGTGGGTCACGACTGGGGTGGTGCACTCGGGTTCGACTGGGCCACGCGGCATCCGGATCGGGTACTCGGCGTCGCATTCTTCGAGACCATCGTGAAGCCGATGGAATGGAGCGACCTGTCACCTCAGGCTCGAGCCCGATCAGAACTGGTGCGCACGCCGGGGCTGGGCGAGGAGCGCGTGCTCACCACGGACGCCTTCATCCGCCAGGCGTTCACCGGCGGCGTGCTGACGCCGGTCGAGGGTGCCGAGCTCGACGCCTACCTCGCGCCGTTCCCCACGCCCGAAAGCCGCGCACCCGTGCTCGCCTGGGCGCGACAGATGCCGCTCGGCGGCGAACCGGCAGACGTCGTCGAACGCATCGAGGCTTACGATCGATGGCTTGCGACGAGCACGTCGGTGCCGAAGCTGCTGCTGAAGTTCTCAGGCTCGCCGACGCTGCTCATCGACGACGCGATGACGGACTGGTGTGCCGCGTCGATCGCCTCGCTCGAGATCGCCGGCGGTGGGCTCGCCGGTCATCACGCACAGGAGGATCAGCCGGATGCGATCGCCGCCGAGATCGGACGCTGGGCGGATCGGCACCGGCTGCGCTGACGGCATCAGCCGCCGAGGGCTCACCCCCGTTCGAACACGATGGCCGCGGGGAACCGCTTGAGCACCGGCCTGAGCGGTGCCCTCGCGAGCCGCTCCGCCTCTGCACCGTCGACGATCCGCGGATGCCCGAGCTCGACGTCACGCCCCTTCCACCGGAGCGAAGCGCCACCCGCCGCCACGACGTTGCGTGCCCAGTTGGTCGTACTGCCCCACGGCAGGCCGATCATCACGATGGACGCGTCCGTCGTCGGCACCACGGCGATCGGTGTCTCGTAGGCGGTGCCGCTCCGGCGTCCGCGATGGCGGATGAGCGCCCAGAGCGGCACCCAGCGGCGACCCGCCAGGGCGCGCGCGACCGGCGCGGTCGCGTTCACGAGCCGGCGGGGCGGTCCGCCGCCGACGCGTGGCTCGGGGCTTTTGGATTGATGGGACATCTCATTCATGCAGAGAGGACGGATGAGCCGGGGCAGATGTGACATCCCGGCAGCGACATCCGTGCTTGCGTCACATTCGCCGTGGGTGGATCGTCTTCTTGTCATGACCGATTTCGCCGACCTCTGGACCGCGCACCGTCACGTTGTCCGCGACGTCGCCTACCGGGCGCTCGGATCCGTCGCCGAGGCCGAGGATGTCACCCAGGAGACCTACCTCCGGCTGCTTGCCCGCGGCGACGAGCCCGACGTGGAGCCGCTCGACGAGCCGCGCGCGTGGCTGATCACGGTGGCGTCGCGGCTCGCGATCGACCGGCTGCGCGCGCACGAGCACTCCCGTCGCGCCTACGTCGGGCCTTGGCTGCCGGAACCGATCGTCACCGACGAGCGGACGCTTCCCGAGGACCGCGTCACCCTCGACGACTCGGTGCGGATGGCGCTGCTCGTCGTGCTCGAACAGCTCACGCCCGCGGAACGCACGGCGTTCCTCCTCCATGACGTCTTCGACCTCGGCTTCGACCGCATCGCCGACGTCCTCGGCGTGAGCCCGGCGAGCGCGCGGCAGTCCGCGTCACGCGCGCGGAAGCGGATCGCCGCGCAGGGCGAAGCCCGGTTCTCCGTCGACCCCGCCGCCGCCCGCCGACTGTCGGAGCGATTCGCCGCCGCGGCATCCGACGGCGACCTCGCCGGGCTGGTCGCCGTGCTCGCCCCCGACGCCACTGGCCACTTCGACTCCGGCGGAGTCTTCCCGGACGCACCGGCCGAGGTGGTCGTCGGAGCCGAAACGGTCGCCCGGCAGTTCCTCGCCGGGGTGGGCGGGCGGGGCCTCGACTTCGAGGTCGCGGAGGTGAACGCCGAACCCGGGATCATCGTTCGCCGCCGCGGGCGGGTCATCTCCGTGCTCGCACTCGAGTTCGCCGACGACCGAATCTCCGTCATCCACGGCATCGGGAATCCGAAGAAGCTCGCGCACGTGCGGTGACGCATCTGGGGACAGCGCGGCCGACGGGCACGGGGCATCGCCTTCAGGCGGCCGCCCGCGCGAGTGTTATGCGATCGGATGCATCCGTTCTCGAACCCACTTGGCAACGTCTCCCAGTGCGACGCCTCCCGATGCGACTGAGCGGAGGAACCGATCCGCTCCATCGACATCGTCGACCACCAGATCGACCCCGTTGAGCTCGAGGAACGCTGCGGTGACGAGCCACGCGAGGCGTTTGTTGCCGTCGGCGAGCGCGTGATTGCGCATAACCGCCAAGAGCAGCACCGCGGCCTTCTCATCGAGCGTCGGATGCACGTCTTCGCCGAACACGGGCATCGGTGCGGCGAGTGCGGAGAGGAGCAGGTTGCGGCCACGTGCGCCGTCTTTGTAGTGGAAGCCCTCCTCATCGAGGAGGGCTTCCACGTCTTCAGGGTCGAGGAACTCCGTCACTGCGCGAGGCGGTCGAGGAGGTCGGCATCGCGGGCACGAACGCGGTCGAACGCGGCGCGAGTGCGAGCCGACTTGTCGACACGAGCGGCGAGTTCATCGAGGGCGATCTGAACGACCTCGGTCTTCGAGCGCCCGGACTTCGCCGCAAGAGCCTCGAGGAGGCGGTCGTGATCCTCATCGAGACGCAGGGTCATCGCCATGGCAGCTCCTTCTGTCGACGCCCATTCTAGCGGCCAGGTATCAAAGTGATACCAAGCACCGGATTCGTCAGACGCCACCTGGCCCAGGCGCCAAAACGTCGCAGAGCGCTTCCTGAGCCTCGGGCGAGAAGAAGACCGTGTCGATCAGCTGTCCGTGGTACTCCCCGTCGGGGTAGAAGATTCCGGAGATGTTCGCGAACCGCGACAAGCCGGCGCTCAGCTTCAGCTGATTCCCGTGCGTCGTGATCTGAGCGGTCGACTCGTCGCCGGGCACGTCCAGTGCGGTTCGCCAGTTCCATCCGGCGTGGATGCGCACACTCGGTTCAGCTCCTGCGGGCGAGAGCGACCATGTTCCGGTGACGTGCGACGTGACGTGACGCCCGACGAGCAGTCCGTCGACGTACTCCGTGTAGATGTCTCGCGGCATGAGGGAATTCTCGTAGACGGTGCCGCACGGCGCCTCGAGCACCGGCACCGCCTCGAGGACGAATGTGAAGCGCGTCCGGCACAGGACTGAGGTCCCATGTTCACGACATTCCGCAGTCGGCGGCGGTGCGGGCGTGAACCCTGACGGGTCTACGAGGGGACCGGCCGTCGCCGCGGTCGCAGGGAACCCGACGGCGGCGGATATCGCGAGAGCGAGCACGGCTCCTGCGCGCCGGAGGGCGGGCGCTCTGCTTCGACGAGAGCCCTCGGTGACGGCTCTGGCTCGACGCTCGGCCACCTGCCGGTCAGCTATCGCGTTCTTCGCGGAGCTGACGAGGCTCCGCCTGGCATAGTTTCCGAGCCGACGCATAGCACAACATGTAGCACTGTTGGCGTTGCGACACGCCGTTACCCATCAACCTCTGAAAAGATCGCGCACCCCGTCGGCTTCCGCGAGAGGCCCATTCGAAGGCCGGTGCGGTGCGTGGCATCCATCGGCTGCCGCCGGCTCGCCATGGTGACGCCGACTCAGCCCACGAGAATCTCCGCGCCCACCTCCAGCTCGTCGCGCGTCGGCGGGTCGGCACCGGGTCGGGAGACGGTCACCGCGGCGGCGGTTGCACTTCGGCCCAGCAGCGCTGTCAGGCGCCGCTCATCAAGCGATGCCAGCGCCTCGCGCGCGTGTGTGCCGAGCGCTCCTTCGCTGAGGAGCCCGTCGATGAGCGCGGCCATGAAGGTATCGCCGGCGCCGACGGTGTCGACCACGTCGACGGTGAGCGAGGGCACCGTAACTTCGAACCCATTCGCGAAAGCGAGGCAGCCCTCGGAACCGAGGGTCACCACAACGAGCCCGGGCCCTGAACGCGACCACCGTCGCGCCACTTCGTCGACGGCGACCCCCGGGTGCAGCCACGCGGCATCCTCGTCACTCGCCTTGATCACGTCGGCCCGTTCGATGAGCGACAGCACCCGCCGCCGCACCGACTCGGGGTCATCGATGAGGCTCGGCCGGATGTTCGGGTCGTAGCTGATCAGCGCCCGACCCCGATGCCGTTCGAGGAGTTCTGCGACGGCGGAGGCACCGGGCTCGAGGGTCGCGGCGATGGATCCGAGATGCAGCGCATCCGCCACCCCGACCCCGGCGACCTCGATCTGCCAGTCGATCGCGAACTCGTAGCTCGCCGCGCCCTGCCCGTCGAGGCGCGCGATGGCCGTCGAGGTGCGGGCGGCGGGCCTGCCCTCGAGTACGACATCGGATGCCTCCAGCCACCGACGGACTGTCTGGCCGCGTCGGTCATCGCCGAGGGAGGTGAGCAGGCGCGGGTGGCGGGCCAGACGCCCGAGTGCGAGGGCGACATTGGCCGGACTGCCGCCCGGCGACTCATCGATCGACCCGTCGGCGCGATGCACGAGGTCGACGAGCGCTTCGCCGACGACGAGGACGTCGGGGAACGGCCGAGATCTCAGAACCGGAGGTGCAGCCATCAGTTCACCCCACCGAACTCCCGGATCGTGATCCCAGTGAAGGTTGCGGGGCCGCCGTCGGAGTAGAACGAGATGCCGGTGTCGCCCTCGGCGAAGTGCACCTGCTGCGAGAGCACCGTGTGCCCACCGTTGACGAACACCTCGACGCTCTGCGTGTCGACGAAGATCCGCAGGTGCACCGACCGGGCTGCCGCATCGATCGGCGCCGCAGCGCGCGTGTAGGGCGCGAGCGAGAAGCCGCCGAGATCCGATGGCGCGCGATCGACGTACAGGTCGGCGCCGTACTTGCCGATGTTCGTGTGACGGGCGCCGTTCGCAGAACGACCGACGGAGACGCCGACGTTCGTCGCGGCATCCCACGCGATATCGAGCTCGAGCTCGTAGGCCCGCCCATTCCATGGCAGCACGAAGCCTCCATTCACGGTCTGGTTGGGAAGCGCGGTCGTCGCGGTGACGTAGTTCGAGAGGGCCGCGACGGGGCTGCTCAGCAGGCTGTACCACCCGCCCGACTGGCGCTCGAGACGCAGCTCGCGCACGATCGAGTTCTGGCCGTTGTAGCCATCGGATGCATCGGTCGGCACATCGCGGGCCGCGTACTTCCAGTTGTTCATCCACCCGATGGCGAGGCGACGCGTCGCCGGTGCCTCGATCGACGGCCACGTGACCGCGCCGTACCAGTCCCAGCCCCAGTCGAGCCACTGCGGAATGAGGTCATGCGCGATGAACTCCTCGCCGTTCCAGGTGCCCATCCAGTAGGCGTACGTCATCGGCAGCCCGACGCCGTAGGCGTCCATACTCGCGCCGAGCACCCAGTGCCGCGTGCCATCACCGGCCGTCATCTCGAACAGGTCGGGGCACTCGATGCCGCCGAGCGCATGGTTCGGGTAGTCGAAGTTGCTCGTCCACTCCCAATCGCGCAGGTTGTGCGAGGTGTAGAACGCCGCATACCGCGCCCGGCCGATGACGCACACCCATTCGCCGCGAGCGGCATCCCAGTGGATCTTCGGGTCGCGGAACCACTCCGCATTCTCGATCTCGGCGGGCGTGGTCGCCGTGCGGCCGTCGGTGTTGACGATCACGGGGTCGGGCAGCGCGGCGAACGTGAACCCGCCGTCAGTCGACCAGTAGAGGTACTGCTCCTGGTACTTGCGGATGCCGCCGGTCGGCTGCGTCGCGAGGGCGATGACGGCGCCCGCGCCGAACCCTGCGGTGTTCGCGGTGTCGACCACCGCCGACCCCGACCACACGGGGAAGTTCGGCTGCAGCGGCAGCACCGCGCCATGGTGGGTGAACGCGACGCCGTCGCTCGTGGTGGCGTGGTCCCAGCCACCATGGCCGTTGTTCTGATCGGAGTGCAGGTAGTACAGCTGGTAGGCGCCGTTCGTGACGACGGGTCGTTGCGGGTCGCAGAGCCAGCCCGACGGCGGGGTCATGTGATAGATCGCTCGCAGCGAGGCTTGGGCTCGTGCGGCGAGCGGCGGGGCGACACTGCTCATGAACAGGGCGAGGGCTCCAGCCCCTGCCCCCTGCAGCGCACGGCGTCGTGAGATCGGATGCATCATGGTCGGTCCTTTCCTTGTCTGCGGGCGCGACGGTGCGCCCGCCGAGTCGAACGGCGGTGTTCGAATCTGGGGTCAGTCGCGTGCGCCGGCGAGTGCCGGAGTTGCAGCTCCTTCCGCAGCGCTGACGTCGGCGGAGGTCACGGAGATCGGGCCATGCCGCGTGGTGTCGAGAATGGCCTCGATGGGGCCGGTTCCGAGCACGACAAGGTTCGAAGCCGTCGCTTCGCCGTCGTTGGCGAATACCTCGAGCAGCGGGCCGTCGAGGCTCAGGAGCAGTCGCACCGAGCGGTCACGGCGGAGTTCGACGGTGCTCGTCGACGAGAAGTCGGGGTGCACGGCTTCCATGGCCGAGCCGCCCCGGGTGATGCGGAGCACGTTCGAGAGCGGGTCGTGCTCGAGCTCGACGAGCGCATCCGCGTCGCCCCGCAGTTGCAGCCGAAGCATCCCGGTGGACTCGGGCTCCCATTCCAGCTCGATCAGCGAGTGGCCGCTCAACGTGAAGCCGTATGGCCAGCTTGCACCGAAGACGGTCGAGGATGCCGCGCCCGCGAGGTGCTCACGCACGAAGCTCGGCGTCTGCTGAACCAGGCGAGGCGCTCCCCCGACGGTGCGCAGCGACAATCGCCGCGGCAGCGACATCGCACCCCGCCACGGAGCCGACGGGAAGGCACCGGCGTACCGCCAGTTGCTCAGCCAGCCGAGCATGACGGCGTCGCCGTCGGGCGCACTGTCGAAGGTCACGCCGGCGTAGAAATCGCGTCCGTGATCGAGTCGCACGAGCTCTGCGGCATCCGCTGTGAAACTGACACCGTCGAACTGCCCGACGACGTAACCCATCGACGAGCCGTCGGGATTCGCGTCATCACCGACCGGGTTCGTGCTGAGCAGCAGTACCCACCGAACGTCGGTCGGATCGCCGTCGACCGCGAGCGGCACGAGGTCGGGGCACTCCCACACGACGCCCGTGTCGCCGAGCGGCCCGAACGAGCTCAGGTACTCCCAGGTGCGAAGGTCGCGAGACGAGTAGAACAGCACCTGGCGGTCGTCGGCCTCGACGGCGAGCATGATCCAACGGGAGCCGCCCCTTCCGTCGGTGTACCTGATGATCTTCGGGTCGCGGAACGCGCTCGTGCCGCGGTCGAGCACGGGGTTTCGGCCGTCGGGCTCCCACGTGTAGCCGCCGTCGCGGCTCGTCGCCATCGACTGCGCCTGGTGGTCGTCGTCGTAGGCGCTCGTGTAGTACGCGGTCAGCAGGGTCTCGTCGGCGGCCGGCGAGGCGACGATGGAGCCCGAGAAGATCTGCTCGCCGTCGCGATACTGCAGCGCCACGGGATGCTCGGTCCAGTGCTGCAGATCGGCGCTGGTCGCGTGACCCCAGCTCATGTTGCCCCACTCCGAACTCTCGGGGTTGTACTGGAAGTAGAGGTGCCAGAGGCCGCGGTCGTAGACGAGCCCGTTGGGGTCGTTCATCCAGTTGCGCTGAGGCGTGAAGTGGAATGCTGGTCTGGGCACTCGGCCGGTGATGTCTCGCACGTCGTGTCCTAGATCGAGTGCCGTCTGATGGGTGGGCATGCGACGAGCTGCGGACCGGCACTCGGGCCGGGTTCGAGGCCGAGCAGCAGCCGCACGCCCGCGACACCGAGCTCGTAGTGGGGCAGCGCGACCGTCGAGAGCGGCGGGCGCAAGTGGGCGGCGATGACGTCCTGGTTGTCGAATCCCATCACGGCGATGTCGTCGGGAATGCGCAGCCCGTGCTCGCGCAGCCCGTCGTAGAGGCCCATCGCCACGCGGTCGTTGTGGCAGAACACCGCCGTCGCCTTCGAGTCGAGGATGCCGGATGTCGCCGCATAGCCGCCCTCCTGCTCGGGTGTCGCCGGGAAGACGAGCGACTCGTCGTAGGCGACATCCGCCGCCTCGAGCGCAGCGCGATACCCGGCCAGTCGTCCGCTCTGGGCCGGCGACGGGGTCGTCGTGTTGATGAACGCGATCCGGCGATGGCCCGCAGCGAGCAACTCCTCGGTCGCGGTGCGACCGCCCTGCACCTCGTCGGGCACGACCGCGGGCAGACCGCTGCCCTCGGCGAAGCAGTCGACGAGCACCGTGTCGGTCTGGTGCAGGGCCTCGGGCACCTGGATCTCGCGGTGGAACCAGGTCGAGTAGAGGATGCCGTGCACCTGGTGTTCGAGCATCATCGCGATCGCCTCGTTCTCGGCCGCCAGGTTGCCGTCGGTGTTGGCGACGAGCAGCACGTAGCCGTGCTTCCACGCCTCGTCTTGCGCACCATGGATGATCTGGCCGGCGAACGGGGTCGTGGCGATGGCATCCGCGACGAGGCCGATGAACCGCGACGTGCCCTGCGAGAGCGTCTTCGCGAGCGCGTTCGGCCGGTAGCCGAGTTCGATCACGGCCTCCTGCACCCTGCGCCTGGCGTCGTCGCCGATGCGGGCGCCCGGCTTGTCGTTCACGACGTGCGAAACGGTGGCCACCGACACACCGGCGACCTTGGCGACGTCGCGCATCGTGACGGCCGGGCCGTGCCTGCCGTGCTCCGAGGTGCTCATCCCTTGGTTGCTCCGCTCTCGAGTCCGCTGATCATCGCCTTGTTCAAGACGAGGAAGACCAGGAGCAGCGGGGTCACCGTCACGCAGACCGCTGCGAACGTCGCTGTCCAGTCGGTGTTGCCCATCGCTCCGATGTAGTTTTGCAGGCCGAGCGGGATCGTCTTGAGCCCATCCGAGAGCACGAAGGTGTTCGCGAAGATGAAATCGTTCCAGATGAAGATGCTGTTGACGAGCACGACCGTGATGATCGTATTGGCCGACAGCGGGAACGTGATCTGGCCGAAGATCCGGTACGGGCCGGCGCCGTCGATCGACGCGGCCTCGTACATCTCACGCGGGATGTACTCGTAGAACGACGAGAACAGGTAGATCGCCATTGGCAGGGCGAACGCGGCGAGCGGGATGATCATCGACAAGTGCGTGTCGAGGAGCCCGATCTGCGAGTAGTCGATGAAGAGCGGCACGAGCGCGATCTGCACCGGCACGATGATGCCGAGCAGGAACAGCGCCTTGATCAGGCCGCTGAACCGGAACCCGAGCACCTGCAACGCGTAGGCGGCCATCATGCCGGCGAGCACGATGAACACGCTCGAGCCGAGCGTGACGACGAGGCTGTTGACGATGTTCAGCCCGAGGTTGCCGGTGTCGAACGCACGCGCGTAGTTGTCGAGTGTCCACTCGGATGGCAGGGCGAACGGGTTCCCGCCGGCGAAATCGGCTGCCGTGCGAAAGCTCGTGAGGAAGAGCCACGCGAGCGGATACACCTGCACGATCACGATGAGCACGATCGTCACGGTCAGCAGCGTGCGCTGCATGCGGAGTCGGGGCGAGAGCGATACGGTCCGACGCCGGGCTGGTCGAGCAGGGCGCGGCGGCTGCGGCTCCGACTGCCGCGGGGCGGCCGGCGTGAGCACAGGGGCGGTCATGAGTCATCCCTTCGACGAAGGAGCAGGAAGATGAGGCCGACCGCGACGAGGCACTCCACCACGATGAAGACGGAGATCGCGCTGGCGTAGCCGTAGTCGGTATGCACGAACGCCGTCTTGTACATGTAGGTCGTGAGCAGCTCAGAGGCCTGCCCTGGCCCGCCATTGGTGAGCAGGTACGGAATGTCGAAGCCGCGGAGGGCGAACGTCGTCGCCATGATCGTCGTCGTGATCCACACCGGCCGGATGTAGGGGAAGCGGATGCGCCAGAACACCTGCCACCACGAAGCACCGTCCAGTCGCGCCGCTTCCTCGAGCTCGCGCGGCACGGCGATGAGGGCCGCGTAGATGATGAGCATGTAGAGCCCGGTGAAGCGCCATCCCTCGGGGATCGACACAGCGGCGAGCACGGTCTGCACATCGGAGAGCCACGCGTTCTGCAGGCCCTCCAACCCGACCCACGCGAGCACCTGGTTCAGCAGGCCGACGGGTTCGAGCGAGTAGATCCGCTGGAACAGGATGGCGATCGCCACGGTCGAGATGACGGCCGGGAGCAGGTAGATGGTCTTCACGAGCTCGCGCGCCCTGGGGAGCGCCGTGAGAAGGCTCGCGACGACCAGCGCACCGCCGAGCTGGAGCACGAGGCAGATCGCGAGATAGCCGAGCGCGTTGCCGAACGCCGTCCAGAAGACGTCGTCGCGCGTGAGCATCTTGACGTAGTTGTCGATTCCGACGAAGGCCATGTCGGTGATGCCGTCCCAGCGGAACAGGCTCAGGAAGAGCGACTGCACGATGGGCAGCAGCACCGCCACGCCGTAGAGCAGCAGCGGAGGAAGGAGGAACACCGCGACCGACAGTCGTGAACGACGCGGGAGCATCGACGTCGACATCGGCCGCGGCCGCCGGAGCGGGCGCGGCTTCGCCGCACCCACTCCGAGTGGTACCGACTCAGCCATGGCTGTTCTCCGCAAGGGCGGCATCCATCGTCTCGATGAACTCGTCGGGCGTGATGTCGCCCTGCACCAGAAGGGTCAGCTCCTGCTGCAAGCGCGTGTTCGTCGCCGGGTCGAGCTGCGTGTCCCACGGCATCGCGATCTTGGCGCCGACCTCGTTCGCCTGCTCGACGGCGCGAGAGTACAGCTCGGTCGCGTTGTCGGGGATGGTCGTCTCGACGTTCGTCGTCGGCGAGAGGGCTCCGGTGGCCGCGTAGACCTCGGGGTAGCGCTCGAGCGCGAAGGCGAGGAAGTCGCGCACGAGCGGGTCGTAGGTGCGCGCGTTCACGGCCATGCCGATGCCGGACGGCGTGACGAACTCGTTGTCCTCGGTCACCGCACCGTCGATGGTCGGCAGCGTGAAGTAGTCGACCGAGTCGCGCACGCCGGGGTCGAGCGTCTCCGTGGCGAGGTTGGCGAGCTCCCACGTGCCGATGTTGTAGACGGCGGCGTTGCCCGAGGTGAAGAGTGCCTGGGCATCTGCGTAGCCCGTCGACGAGAAGCCCTCTTGGAAGCATCCGGCCTGTCCGAGGTCGTACAGCCATTCGGCTGCCGCCTTCCCCGCAGGGTCGGCGAATGCGGCGTCGCCGTTCTTCAGGTCTTGGACGTACTCCGGCCCGGCCATCCGGAACGGGTAGTACGCCATGTACCGTTCGAGCGGCCACTGGTCCTGCCCGTCGAGGGCGATGGGGGTGACGCCCTTGGCGCGGAGTGCTTCGCACATCGCCGGGAAGTCGTCGAGCGTCGCCGGGACCTCCACGCCCGCGTCGGCGAAGAGCGCCGTGTTGTACCAGAAGAACTCGAGCTGGAACTCGAACGGCACCATGTACAGCGAACCGTCGTCGAAGCGCTGGTAGTTCAGCGCGGCCTCGCGATACTCGTCTGCGAGCCCGAGGTCGTCGAGCAGCACCTCGACGTCGACCATGCGATTCTGCCCGGCGAGCTTCTGCGCGAAGGGCGTGGCATCCGTGTCGAAGAGCTCGGGCAGCTTGTTCGCGGCCGCGAGCGTCTCGTACTTCTGGATGTACGAGGGCCGGTCGGGCGTGGTGATGAGGTTGAGCGAGAAGCCGGAGTGCTCTTCTGCGTACTCCTCGGCGATCTGCTCCATGGCCGTGATCACTCCGCCGTCGGCCGGCCGTGAGAGCAGCCAGGAGATCTCGCGGGGAACGATCTCGCCGTCGGGGTCGACATCGGTCGGGTCGGCGCTGCTCGATGCGCCGGCGCAGCCCGTGAGCACGAGGGCTGCGGCGGCTGCGGTGGCGGCAGCGGCGAGGAACGCTCGTCTGCGCTTCGTGGTGGACATCGGAATCTCCTTTGATTGATCTTCGGGCTGTGTTGCGGGTGGGGCTGTGTTGCAGGTGGAGCGCTAGGTCGCGGTGGCGAAAAGGTCGTCGGCTGCATCGAGCGGAGTGACCTCGGCGTCGTCGCGAGCGAACACGGAGAACTCCGTGACGGTGACGGCGCCCTCACCGACGAAGACGCCGAGCCGGCCGCTCGCGAAGTCGTACAGACGCGTGCTCAGGACCGTCGCGTTGTCGACGGTGGCAACGCACAGATCGCCGTCGACGATGACCTCGAGCTCGTGCTCGCCCGCGTCGAGCCGACAGGGTCGCTCGAGTTCGACGGCGAAGGGCACGTCGCCCGAGATCTGCCACTGCTCGGTGCCCGTCGACTGGCGCGGCCACCGATCGAAGACGAGACGCCCGCGCTTCGGTTCGAGCCGCAGCACGTAACCTTCATCGCCATCGGCGCTCGCCCGCAGGAGCACGCCGCATTCGCTCGTGCCCTCGTCGATCTCGAGGCGGGCGCGGAGCCGGAACGATGACGGGGCGTCGCCGAGCGTCAGCACATCGCGGTATCCGTCGGGCGCGTGCAGCGTGGTGCCGCTCGCGATCGCCTCGCCGGGCCGTGAGAACGCCTCGCGGAGCTCGTCGGCCGGGTGGAAGGCCAAGGTGCCGTCGTGGCGCTGCTCCGCCTCGAGCACGGACATCGTGCCGGCCCACTGCCAGGCGCCGGCGTCGTCTGCGCCCTCGCGCGACGCGATCCAGCCGAAGAACAGCCGCCGCCCATCGCGGGCGGCCGACTTGGCCGCGTAGAAGGCGCGTCCGTCGATCGTGTCGTGCTCCGGCACGATCCATGGCCCGTGCAGGCTGCGCGACATCCGGTATCGCGTCGTGAAGGCATCGCTGAACTCGGAGAAGACGAGGTACCACCACTCGCCCCACTTGAACACCTCGGGGCATTCGTGCGCGAGGTAGCGTCGCGGGTCCCAGAACGGCGGTGCCGGCTCCCAGCTGGAGAGGTCGCGCGAGGTGCACTGCGCGATGACTCCCCTGCGTCGAGCGGGGCCGTCGACGTGACGCGCCGTGATGAGCATCCGCCAGAGCTGCGCGTCCTCGTCCCAGAAGACGAACGGGTCGCGCCAGTCGGCGGTCTCGTAGCCGGCGGTCGCTCCGAAGGTGTCGGACGGATGCCGCTGCCACGAGTGCATGCCGTCATCGCTCGTCGCGTGCATGACCACCTGCAACGGCAGTCCATCGTCACCGGCCTTCGCCGGGTTCTGTCCGGTGTAGAAGGCGTGGTGCGTGCCGTCACCAGCGAGCACGATGCTGCCGGTGTAGACGTTGAAGTCAGCGGCCGACGGGCCTCCAGATGAGATGGCCTCGCCTGCCTCGCGGAAGTCGACCAGGTTCTCGGTCACGACGCGTCGCCACGGCATGCCCTCCTTCGGCACTTGGCGTGTCTCGTGCAGGTAGAAGAGGTGGAACACCCCGTCCTCCTGCCACGGGATCACGTCTCCGACCCACGCGCCGTTCGGCTGGTAAAACCCTCGCTGGTCCATCATCACCTTCATTGGTTAATCGGTTACGCAGACTGTATACGCACTTTCGCACGTTGGTCAAGCGGTTAATCAAACCCGGCCTCGATTTTGCTTGACGCGTCAACCATCCGTGGCATAATGGTTGACGTATCAACCGAATCACTCTGAAGGGCATCACATTGACTGAGCAGCAGATCATTGCCGTCGCCGGAGCAACCGGCGCTCAGGGCGGCGGCGCAGCGCGAGCCATCCTCGCCGACCCGGAACACCGCTTCACGGTGCGGGCGCTGACCCGCGACCCCGAGTCGGCTGCCGCGAAGGCACTCGTCGAACTGGGCGCGGAGGTCGTTCGAGCCGATTTCTACGATGAGCCGAGCGTGCTGGCCGCCCTCGAGGGTGTGTACGGGGCCTTCTTCGTCACGAATTTCTGGGCACACGGTTCCGCCGAGAAGGAACTCGAGGAGATCGGCGTGCTCGCTCGTTCGGCGAAGGCAGCCGGCGTGCAGCACGTGGTGTGGTCCACCCTCGAGGACACCCGCGTGCTGCTGCCGATCGACGATGCCCGCATGCCGGTGCTGCAGGGCAGCTACAACGTGCCCCACTTCGACGCCAAGGCCGAAGGCAATGAGATCTTCGCCGCCGCGGAAGTACCCACCACCTATCTGAACACGACGTTCTTCTACCAGGGATTCCTTCAAGACCTGGCGCCCCGGCGCGGTGAAGACGGCGTGCTCACGTTGGCGCTGCCGTTCGAAGACGGGAAGCTGCTGGCCGGCGTGGATGTCAACGACATCGGTCGCACTGCGCTTGCGATCCTCTCCGCCGGAGATGCACACATCGGCGAAACGATCGGGCTGGCCGGTGACCACCTCACCGGTGCGCAGTACGCGGAGCACCTGGCTGAGGTCATCGGCGAGCCGGTGCGGTTCCAGTCCGTGCCCTACGACGTGTTCCGGGAGCTCCCGATGCCGGTAGCGGAGGAGATCGCCAACATGTTCCAGTACTACGGCGACTTCGATGCCGAGTTCACCGGTGCGCGTGACCTCGATCGGCTCCGTCAACTCAACCCCCAGCTCAAGGACTTCAAGACCTGGACCCGGGAGAACGCCGACGCGCTCCGCGCTGCCTGACGTCGGCCACCGGCCGGCAGGTGCTGGGGCCGCCGCATTCCGAGCGGATGCGGCGGCCTCAGCGTTCAACGATCGCCTGCCGACCCGTTGACGCGCCGCGGCCGCGGGCGTAGACCTGAGGCATCCGAGAAGGAGGTGCCGCAATGGCGAAGGATCTCTTGGTCACCCTCAAGGACCAGCCGGGCGAGGGAGCTCGACTCGGCGAGGCGCTCGGCAACGCGGGTGTCAACATCGAAGGCCTCTGCGCGATCATGGAAGGCGGATCGGGCGCCGTCCACGTGCTCGTCGAAGACGTCGCGGGCGCCAGAGCGGCGCTCGAGGGCGCCGGCATCACCGTCGAGGCGGAGACCGACGTCATCGTCAGTCCAGCCCTGCCCGAGCCCGACGTGGACACGCCGGGCAAGTTCGGTGAAATGGCGCGCGCACTCGCCGACGCCGGGATCAACATCACGCTCGTCTACGTGGCCTCCAGGAACCGCGTCGTGCTTGCGACGAGCGACAACCAGCGGGCCACGCAGCTGTTGCAGTCGATGATGTAACGGCGGTTCGCGGTCGGTTCCGGTCGAAGCATCCGGCTCTACTCGCGCGCGTCGATGATCTGTTCGAGCACCCGCTCGTATGCCCCCGGGCCGATCGAGATCTCCCCGGCGTAGGGGTGGTCCATGTCGGCCGTGACGAAGATGACGAGGCCGATGAACAGCGCGAGCATGCCCGCCATGAGTATGTGCAGGCGCGGGTTCGTCACGTGAATGAAGGCGATCAGCACCGCATTGACGGCGGCCCCGACCCAGATGACGAGCCAGAAGAGCGGCGGCAGGGCGAGGGCGGTGGCGTCGATCCGCGCTCGCCGCGATTCGATGAAGTCGTCGAACGTGGCGAGCGCCTGCTCGAATTGCGCCTGATCACTCCGTGTGTCGGCCTCGATGGTGTGCAGGAGACGCTCGAACTCGTCGACTTGGGCGTCGCTGACTCCGGGGAGGATCCCCGACGCCTGGTCGGGGAAGTCGACCTCGATGACCGTGTGCATGTACTCGTCGAGCACCTGACGCATCTGGTCGCCGAGTTCGTCGGGCAAGCCGGTGGTCGCGCGATACAGCGCGCCGACACGACCCGCCTCCTCGATCGTGACCTGGCGCGTGTAGGCGAAGTTCTCGTAGACCGACACCGCGACGAGGGCGAGCAGGATGCCGAAGAACACACCGAAGGTGCCGATGACGTGAGCGAGGGCGCGGTCCCATTCCTTCGTATCGGTGACCAGCCGCAGCACGACCCGACGGAGCGCGACCACGATCAGGCAGGAGACCACGACGAACCCGCCCACGAACAACGGCAGCGTGATCAGGATGCTCGTGTCGTAGAACCAGTCCAGCATCGTCGCTCCCCCACCCCGGCGAGGGACGGGCGACTTCGTGCCCGTCGGTGCAGTTCAGCCTACGGATGCCGCCCGCTCGCGCACCATCCCTCAACCGGGTCGACACGTCAAGAGTTTTTCGCACGCGGTGTCGGATCGAGCCGACCTCGTTCGTAGCAAGGGTGAGAGGTTGCCCGCGAGGGGCACCGAGAAGGGATCACGATAATGAAGCTGGTCACCAACACCCAGATCACCGTCGACGGCGTGATGCAGGCGAATGGTGGGAACAATCCGGTGTTCGACCCCGGATTCGACCGAGGCGGGTGGGCGCTGCCGCTGGGAGACGAGGAGTCGACCGGCTACATCGGCGAGTTCTACCAGCGCGCCGACGCGTTCCTGTTCGGGCGGCGCACGTATGAGCTCTTCGCCGGGTACTGGGGCGGGGTGCGCAAAGACGACGTCGACGATCCGTTCGTGAGCTCGTTGAACTCGCGCCCGAAGTTCGTCGCATCGAACACGATCACCGATCCGCAGTGGGCGGAGACGACCGTGCTCTCCGGAGACCTCGAGACGGCGATCCGCGAGCTGAAGGCCAAGCCGGGCGGCGAGCTGCAGGTGCACGGCAGCGGCCAGCTGATCCGCTGGCTGCTCGAACACGAGCTCGTCGACGAGATGACGCTCATCGTCTTCCCGGTGATCGTCGGCGCGGGCACGCGGCTGTTCCCCGACGCGGGCAGAGACGTCGCCCTCGAACTGGTGGAATCGCGCACGTTCCCGACCGGCATCACGGTGAAGACCTACCGGCCTGATGGGCGCCCGCAGCATGCGTAGCAGGCAGCACTCGTGGAGTATGTCCGTGAACCACATCCTGGAGGTGTGAGATGCAGTACCTCGTTTCCGTGATCCACGACAAGTCCAACTCCGGCACCGCGGAAGAGGCGCGAGCGATCGACGAGTTCAACAACCGCCTCCGGGCCGGTGGCCACTGGGTCTTCGCGGCCGGCCTCGCCGACCCCAGCACCTCGACCGTCATCGACGGACGAGGTGAGGAGCCGGTGTTCACCGACGGGCCCTTCATCGAGGCGAAGGAGCACATGGCCGGGTTCTGGATCATCGACGCCCCCGACCTCGATGTCGCGCTCGAGCTCATGGCCGATGGGTCGAAGGCCTGCAATCGTCGCCTCGAGGTGCGCCCGATCCTGGACGTGTGAGCTTGGTCGACGCTCGCGCAGCGATCACCCGTGCCCATCACGAAGAGTGGGCGCGGGTGGTCGCCTCGCTCGCCAAACGCTTCGGTGACCTCGATATCGCCGAAGAGGCGGCGGCCGAGGCATTCGCGACCGCGGTCGAGCGGTGGCCGGCCGACGGCGTGCCGCCCAACCCCGGCGCGTGGCTCACCACGACCGCCAATCGCAAGGCGATCGACCGGATCCGGCGCGAGAACAAACGCCACGACAAGCACAGGGAGGCGCTGATGCTGACGGATGACGCCCCGCCCGAGCCGCTCGGCGCCATCGACGACGATCGGCTTCGGCTCATCTTCACCTGCTGTCACCCGGCCCTGGCGATGGAGGCACGGATGGCGCTGACGCTGCGCCTCGTCGGAGGCCTGACGGTACCCGAGATCGCGCGCGGCTTTCTCGTGCAGGAGAGCGCGATTGGGCAGCGGATCACTCGCGCGAAGGGCAAGATCGCGGCCGCCGGCATCCCCTACCGAGTGCCGTCGGCACAGGATCTGCCGGCGCGCATCACGGGCGTGCTCGCCGTGCTGTTCCTCGTCTTCAACGAGGGCTACCTCGCGACCGGCCCCGACACCGACCCCGTGCGCGCCGATCTCACCGCCGAGGCGATCCGGCTGACGCGACTGATCCGCGAGCTGCTCCCCGACGACGGCGAGGTGGCCGGTCTGCTGGCACTGATGCTGCTCACCGAGGCTCGTCGCCCCGCCCGCGTCTCCGCGGAGGGCGAGCTCGTGCCCCTCGGCGAGCAGGACCGAGGCGCCTGGGATGCCGCGCTGATCGAGGAGGGGCATCGGCTCGTGCGCGAGCGCCTGGATTCCGGGGTCGCTCCCGGTCGCTACCAGCTGCTTGCCGCGATCAACGCCGTGCACACCGACGCGCGAGACGCCCGCGACACCGACTGGTCGCAGGTCGTCGCCCTCTACGACCAGCTGGTGCGCCTCGACCCCTCGCCGATCGTCGCCCTCAACCGGGCCATCGCGGTCGCTGAACTCGATGGTGCGGATGTCGCGCTGGCGATCATCGATCGCCTCGGCGACGCGCTGAACGGATATCACGCCTTCCACGTCACCCGCGCTGAGCTGCTGCGCAGGCTTGGGCGCCGCGAGGAGGCGCGCGCCGCCTACGACAGGGCCATCGCGCTTGCGGGCAACACCGCCGAGACCGCCTATCTGTCACGGCGCCGCGACGACCCCGGCTGAGCGCCGACTGCGTCGAGGCATCCGTCGCATCGGCTCGTAGGCTGGAAGCGTGCCCCGACTTCATGCAGAGCCCGATCGATCCAAGTGGGTGCCCGTTACGGATTCCCTCGGATTCCGCGGTCGCCGCCACCGCAAGGCGGCAATCGGGATGCTGCTGGCGCAGGCGAAGGGCCCCGACGCGGCGCCGTCGAGCGGGGGCGGCTTCGCCGCCTGGGCGTTGAGTCAGGCCGTTCCGCTCCTGATGCGCAAAGCGGCCGGCCGGGTACTCGTCTGGGTCTGGAAAGCGGCTGATCTGCTCACGGTGATGGCCCAGGTGCAGGCCGCGACACCGGAATTGCGGATCGCCCGCGCATCGATGCCGATCGAGTATAACGACACCGAGGAGTTCCGCGGCACCTACCTCGGCGTCGGCGAGAAGCTCGCGATGCCGCTTCCGCCGGGCGGTCGCCCGCCGTTCGCCACCTACACCTGGGACCTCGGCTCGCACTTCGTGAGCGTGACGGCCGTGTGCAGCAATCGCGAGCGGTTCGGCACCGTAATCGGAGCCGTCGACGAGCTCGCGCGCAGCATCCGCGTCATCGACGACCTCACCGTCGGCGAGTCGGCGACGGTGCTGCGGATCGACCCGGCCTGATTCACCCGATCGCCGAGGCCGAACCGCAGCGTCGGGGTCGGATGTCACTCGTCCACGAACTGCCGCAACCGCCACGCGTTGCGCACGGCGTTGCCGCCGCCGTCGTTGTTGAAGTAGGCGTAGACGTCGCGACCGCTTCCTGCCCACTCGCGAATGCGGTCCGCCCACCAGCCCAGATCGGCGTCGGAATAGGAGCCGCCGTAGAGGTGGTCGTGGTCGGGTCCGTGCAGTCGCACGTAGACGAGCCCGGCGGTCGTGCGGAGCACGCACGGCAGGTTCGCGCCACTCATCACGCAGTACGCGGCGCCGTGCCGGGCGAGCAGTTCGAAGACCGGCTCGACATGCCAGCTCTCGTGGCGGAACTCGACCGCCACCCGCATCCACTCCGGGATGTCGGCGAGAAAGTAGTCGAGCCGCGCGTCATCCCGTGCCAGCGATGGCGGAAGCTGGACGAGCAGCACCGCCCGCCGCTCGCCGAGCTCGTGCCACGAAGCGGCGACGCGACGGATCCACGCCTCGGGAGCGTAGAGCCGCTTGGCGTGGGTGAGCCCGCGAGGCGCCTTCACCGACATCGCGAACCCCTCGGGCAGGCGCCGTCGCCAGCTCGCAAACGTGCGATCCGGCGGCCATCGGTAGTACGACGCGTTGAGCTCGACAGTACGGAACGACTCGACGTAGCGCGCCAGCCGCTGCGACGGCGGCAGGCCGGGCTCGTACAGCACGCCGTCCCAGTGGCCGAAGCTCCACCCGGATGTCCCGATCCACACGGTCATCGTTCGACGATCCCAGGTCGCCGCGCGTGCCGGCAAGGGGCCGGCGCGCCCGCGACATCCGGCACCGTGTCGTGCAGCCACTTGGTAGCGGCCATAGACACCTTCCCCGCGCGCGTCTACTATAAACATAGTATTCGAACGCAGACACCAAGGAGCCGTCATGCGTGCATTTGAACCTCACCGCGTTTCCTCTGCTGAGACCGCGAATTGGGTGCCGCCACTGCCTGATGCATCCGGCTTCGATCACCTCTTGGTCGAGACGCCGGGCCTGCGCCAACACGTCGCCATCGTGGGCGACGGAGAACCCATCGTGCTGCTGCACGGTTTCCCGCAGCACTGGTGGCAGTGGCACCAGGTCGCACCCCTGATCGCCGAGCATGGCTACCGCGTGATCTGCCCTGACCTTCGCGGTGCAGGATGGACCGAAGCCGACGACCCCGGCATCGAGCGTGAAACGAGACTCCACGACCTTCTTGCCATCTTCGAGGCTCTCGGCATCGACCGCGCACACGTCGTCAGCCACGACATGGGCGCGATCACCGCGATGCAGCTCGCCTACACCCACCCCAATCGTGTGCGGCGAGCGGTACAGCTCTCGGTGCCGCCCGGGTTCATCTCGTTCAGCCCCAAACTCATTGCGGCGTTCCGGCACATGCCGCACCTGATCTGGCATCACCCGGGAGACTCGCTCCGGGGCGTGTGGGCCGATCAGTACACCGCGAAGCCCACGCCGGAAGCGACCATCGACGCCCACCTCGCGCCCATGCAACGTTCCGGCATCGACCAGGCGGTGCGCGCGCTGTACCGCGGCATGGTGATCCCCGAGTCGATGCGGCTGAGTCGGGGCGTGTACAAACGGAGGCACCTGACCGTTCCGACACTCCTCGCCTTCGGCCGGGCCGACACCCGGTTCAACGAGCCACTCGTACGCCACCTCTGCCCGAACCCGGAGCGGTTCGCCGACCACGTCGAATTCGCCTTCGTCGACGACGCAGGGAAACTGCTCCCAGACGACGCACCCGACACCGTCGCGAACCTCACCCTCGACTGGATCCGGCGAACCGACTGAGCGGAGTACTATGGTCATAGTAAAACGCGCATGAAAGGTGTCCATGGCTGCGACGAGGGAGCGGGCACTCGAGGCGGCGGTCGAGCTGCTCGGCACCGACGGCGTGCGGGCACTCAGCCACGCGCGCGTCGACGAACGGGCCGGGCTGCCCGCCGGGTCGACCTCGAACTGGTTCCGCACCCGACGAGCACTGCTGGCCGGCATCATCGACTGGATGGCCGAGCAGGAGCGCGCCGATTTCGCTCCATCGCTGCTCGAGCGACCCACTCCCGAGACGATCTCCGAAGGACTCTGCGCGGTGCTGCTCGTGCAGACCGGCCTGTTCGCGGCGCGCACCCGGGCGCGCTACGCGCTCTTCCTCGAACTCGCCGCCGACCCTGAACTCCTCGCGCCGCTCCACCGCCAGCGCCGCGAGTTCGAACAGTGGACCGACCGGCTCGTCACCGAGGCAGGCATCCCCGACCCAGGGCCCGCGGCGCGCACCCTCATGGCACTCAGCGACGGACTGATGCTGCACCGGCTCACCATCGACCCCGAGCTCGATGTGCGTCCGGCCATCGAGCGAGCTGTGCGCGCGCTCGCGGCGACTCCCTGAGCCCGCGTCGGCGTGTGCACAGCCCGGCACCTACGCGAGCAGTCGACGCAACAGGGCAGCTCAGTGCCTGCTCGTGGCCGATCGCGTCGCCGAGATCGGCGAGGAAGATCTCGCCTCGATTCACCACTCGGCGCGCTCGCTCAGTGCATCGTCGCCCGCGTCGTCGAGATCATCACCAAGCGTGCCGCCATCGACGTACACCTGACGTTCGGCAGTCGAGAGCTGCGCGTTCTCGCGGTGCACCCGCGCCCAGAACTCCCGGTCCTCGTTCTCGTCGCGCACGTCTACTGTCAGCGGCCGCGTCAGGATGACGACGGCGCGTACCTCGCGGCGATGATGCCCGACTCGTAGGCCTGCACGTCGAGCAGTCGCAGGCCGACCGGGTGCGGCGTGCGCAACCGGTCCTGGGCGTTGCCCACCAGGAACGGATGGATGCCGGCATGGATCTCGTCGACCAGCCCGGCGTCGACGAGCTCGGCGGCCAACCCGCCGTAGCCGTGCGAGATGATCGATTCGTACTGGTCGCGCAGGCGCCTCACCGCCTCGGCCACGTCGCCCTCGATGAGGGTCGCGTTCCAGTCGAGCGGACCAGAGAGCGTCGTCGACGCGACGTACTTCGGGAGCGCGTTGTAGTGCGCGGCGAAGCCGCGGTCATCGGTCTGCGCGGGCCAGTACTCGCGGAAGAACTCGTAGCTCTCCCGGCCGAGCAACACCGCGTCGGCCCCGAAGACCAGCTCGTCGGAGTGGCGCACCAGCTCCGGATCCTCGACGTTGAACCAGTGCTCCATCTGGTCGAACACCCCGTCGAGCGTCATTTCGAATGAGATCGTCACCTTGCCCATGCGCCCCAGCATGCTCCGTTGAACGCCGGATGTCACGGTCCGCACGCCGGTCGACCTGCCATGCGGCCGTACCCCGCGACACCCTGATCGTGGTAACTCGCCGGCGTCGTAGCGAGGCATCCGCGGCGCAACCCTTGCACCTCGACCCGCTCAGGCGCGAGGCTGTCGGCGAGCCATGCGCCGGACGAAGGACACGATGAGCGAGCAGCACGCACCGAAGAAGTATCAACCGAACCGCGCCATGAAAGCGGCGCACGCCGTGATGCGTGCGCTCGCCCGGGCCGGTCTGGTGCCGCGCACCGTCGTGCTCACCGTGCGCGGCCGCAAGAGCGGCGAACCACGCTCGATACCGGTCACTCCGATCGAGCACAGCGGGGCGGTCTGGCTCGTCTCGCCGTACGGCACCGTCGCCTGGGTGCACAATCTGCGTGCCGCCGGCGACCTCACGCTCTCGCGAGGACGGACGACGCGGCGGTTCACCGCACGAGAGGCAACACCCGCCGAGGCCGGCCCGGTGCTGAAGCGGTACGTCGCCGTCGCCCCGATCGTGCTGCCCTACTTCACCGCGGGTGCTGACGACCCGACCGAGACCTTCTCCGCCGAGGCTGATCGTCATCCCGTCTTCGCGCTGACGGCGATCGACGCGCGATAGGCGGGCGCAGATCACGCGGGTGCTGCGACGTACCGCGGGCCCGTCATGCCGATGCCCGCGTGGCCGCCACCGCCTCCACGACCGCGCCCCACGCCGCCGGGGGCAGCTCGTGCCCACCGCCGGGTAACGGCACGAACCGAGCCCCGGGGATGTCGCGCGCGAGAGCCTCCCCGTTCCCGATCGGGAAGACGGGGTCGGCCGTGCCGTGCACCACTGTCGTCGGCACCCGGATCTCACCGAGCCGCTCACGCCAGCGCGGGGCGTCCTCCATGACATCCGGACCGCCCTCGTCGCGGTGCATGCCGGGAGACCGGCGAACCGTGTCGGTCCAGATCGCGCGATCGTGCACCTCATCGAACTCGTCGCCCGCGTAGTCGCGGTCGACGTCGACGTGGTACTCGATCACGGCGTTCGGGTCGCTCCAGTCGGGCTGGGGCATCGGGTTCGCCCACACCTCCTGCATGCGGGCGACCGCACCGGGCAGGTCGGGATCTGCCTCGAACATCGTCGGGCTGGTCGACACCAGGGTGAGTGCGCGAACCCGCTCGGGGTGGTCGAGCGCGGCGAGCTGGGCGACCCATCCGCCCGCCGAGAAGCCCACCCAGTTCGCATCGCTCGCACCGGCGGCGTCGAGCACCGCGATCGCGTCGTCGACGGAGACCGACAGCCCGTCGAGCCGCGTGCCGGGCGGCCCGAGCGTCGTCTCGCCCATGCCGCGCTGGTCGTAGCGCACCACGCACAGCCCGCGATCCGCGATGAGGTCGCAGAACTCGGGCCGCCACCAGTCCATCGAGGACTCGCCTCCGGCGACGAGCAAGACGAACGGATGCTCCGCCGACCCGATCGCCTCGGCTGCGATCACGGCACCGTCGGGGCGTGCGACACGCAACGATCGAACCTCTGCTCGCGACATCCGTGCTCCGCTCAAGCGCTCCATGATGCTCAGTGCTCGACTCAGCCGCTTGCATCCTCGAGGTGCGGCGCACCGTGGTTCAGCACCTTCACGACGAGATTGTGCCGCCGCAGGGTTCGGATCGTGCGCGTGACCTCGTCGCGATCGCGGCCGAGCGCGCGCTCGTTCGCGACCACGAGCACGTCACCGGCCCGCAGCGTGTCGAACAACCGGCCGAGCCGCTGCTCCCAGGTCTCGGGCGCCTCTGCCGCCGGGTGCTTGAAATCGAGGATCGCCACGCCGAAGGCAGCCAGGTCATTCCGCTGCTCGACGACCGACGGCATGTCGTCGCGCGCGACGACGAGCCCCACGAGTCGCGACCCCTCGGGACGCGCCTTCCACCAGTCGCGGTTGCGCTGCAGCTCCTCGAAGCACTCGGGACAACCGAGGGCGTGATGGCCGGGGCCGTGCGGTGAGCGCGAGGCACCTGGTGCCGGCGTCGGCCCCGGCGCATCCGTCGTCGAATCTGTCGTCAGCTCACTCATGCTGTGCCCCTTCGCGCGTCGCCTTCCATTCTCACCCCGATCGGGGTGGGCCGCGCAGCGCACGCTGACTCGCCGCATCAGGAACACGCGACTCTTGGAATTGAACGCGGGAAGAGCGGCGAGCTCACCGCCCTCGACGTCCCCGCTTCACGCGCCTACGCTACGCATCCGCATCGGCGGCTCCTGCTGACTCTGCGACCACCAGGTTTGGGGCGTGCCGGCGGCCGCGAACGTGAGGACACCTTGACCGCGATCCCCGTGGGCGTCGATGATCACCCCGAGCGCCGCGACGCCCAAGGTATTGAGGCGGCCGAGTTCTTCCATCCACGTGAGCTGCAGTGTGACGCCCACGAAGCCTGGCGGCGGCGAGTACGAGCTTTGCACGTCCGTGACTTCGCACGGGAACGCAGATGTGCCGAACATAGCCGTCAGGCCGGTGAAAATCTGGAGTTCGTCGGACTGTGGATCGAACTGCGCCGCCGATCCGTCGGGCCTGCAGGCGGAGATGAACGCGATCACCTCCGGGCCGTCGCCGTGGCCGATAGTGACCGTGAAAGCACCTGCAATTGTGAGCTCGGCCATGAGGTTCCCTTCCCCGGCAAAGTTTGCTCCGCCTGTTTGCTCGCCCCCACCCCCCTTTCACGGGTGCCCGGCTTCGACGCGGAGAAGGCGCCCGATTCATGGGTGTCCTTGCTTTCAGGAGTAGGGCGAGACGGATGCCACGGGCACGACGGCGCGCATCTGTTCCGGCGGCGGCGTCGCCGAGGAGCACCGTGCGCGACGTCGCCCAGCGCGCGGCGCGAGTGTCGAGTCGCCAGCAGTACGGGTCGACCTGCTCAGGCGTGCTCGTCGGGCTGGCCGCCCTCGGGCTCGACGCTCCACGACGGCGGCTCGTCGGCGCCCGACTCCTCGTCTCGCTGCGCCTCATCCGCCGTCTTCTGCACCAGGCCTGGGGCGTGATGCACCGGCGCGTACACGGCGTAGAGGCGCATCGGCTCATCGCCGATGTTCTCGACGTCGTGCCACGTACCGGCCGGCACCTGGACACTCCAGCCGTCGGAGACATCCTGCTGGAAGGTCAACTCGTCTTTCGACGGGCCCATCTTCGCTCGCCCTCGGCCGGCGTCGAGGCGCAGGAACTGGTCGGTCTCGGGATGCACCTCCAGACCGATCGACTCCCCCGCCGGGATCGACATGAGCGTCACCTGCAGGTACTTGCCGGTCCACGCGACCGTGCGATAGTTGGCGTTCTCCTTCGTCGCCCTCTCGATGTCGAACGCATTCGGCTCGGGTCCGTTGTCGCTGATCTTCATGAGTCGCAGTCCTTTCGCTCGGCGTCACGATCCTCGAACAACCCGCGCGGTCGTACAAGGGCTTGCGCACGGCGAGAGCGTGGGAGACCTCGTCACGCACTGACGAAGTGCGAGACCTGTTCGCCGACGAGGGCGACCGCGAGCACGATCATCGCGCCACCCGAGATGCGCGAGATGATGCGCATTGCCGACGGCCGGAATCGGAGCACTGCCCGCGCACTCATGCCCACGACGGAGTAGACGAGCGCGCAACTCCCGACGAAGATGAGGCCCAGCACGGCGAGCTGCAACGGAATCGGCCAGGAGCTCGCGGCATCCGTGAACTGCGGCAGCAACACGACCAGCACCAGGAGCCCTTTCGGGTTCAGTCCGCTGACGCCGGCGCCCTGGGCGAGTCGCAGCCACGGCCGAGGGGTGGATCCCACGTCGGAACCGGATGCCGCATCACCTGCCACGAGGGCGGGCGGCTGCCTGAGCACGCGGATGCCGAGGAACGACAGGTACGCCGCCGCCGCGAACGTCAACCCGACGAGCACCCACGGCAGGGCCGCCACTGCGGCACCGACGCCGACCGAAACCGCCGTCACCGCCACGAGATATCCGACGAGGATCCCCGCGAGCGCCGGCGCGATGGTGCGATCCCGAGTGCCCGCGTCGATGATGTACGCCCAATCAGGGCCGGGAACCAACACCATGAGCGTCATCATGCCCCAGCATGCGAGCAGCAACTCCGTGTTCATCCTGCCCCACCTCCGGCCCTCGTTCGATACGACGAACTTAGGCAAGAACGGGCAGAATAGGCTTCCAAGTTTGCCCACCACAGGCCTCTCTCGTGGAATGATTCACTCCATGGACGCCACTGATCGGAAAATCCTTGCGGAACTGCAGCAAGACGGTCGGCTCAGCCTCACCGACCTCGCCGCGCGCGTGCAGCTGAGCATGTCGCCGACCCATCGTCGGCTCCACGCGCTCGAGGCATCCGGAGCCATCACCGGGTACCGGGCCGTCATCGACCCCGAGGTGGTCGGGCTCGGTTTCGGAGCCCTGGTGTTCGTCACGATGGAGCAGGCGAACCGCGCGACCATCCCCGCCTTCGACGCCGCGGTGGCCGAGATCCCCGAGGTGATCCAGGCGCTGCGACTCTTCGGCGACCCCGACTACCTGCTGCGTGTCGCGGTGCCCGACCTTCCTGCATATCAACGGCTCTGGGACGAACGCCTCTCTGCGCTGCCGGGCGTTCGCCGCGTCGAGTCGACCCTGGTCATGAAGGCGATCGTCGACGACCGCCCGCTGCCGATCTGAGGCCGGATGCCGCTCGCCCACGTTACGACGGCGAGCGATCCAGCACCGCGGAGGCGCCTACCCCGGGATGCCGGCGCGCACCGGCGCCAGGGGCTGCGGTGCGGGAGCCGACCGACGCACCGCGCCGGGGGTTGTTCCGTAGTGACGCTTGAAGGCTCGACTGAAGGCCGCCTCCGAGGTGTAGCCGACCCGGCTCGAGATCGACGCGATCGCGTCGGTGGTGCGGAGCAGCTCGGAGCGGGCCTGCTCGAGCCTCCATCCGGCGAGGTACCGCATCGGCGGCTCGCCGACGAGCGTCATGAACCGCTCCGCAAACGCCGACCGTGACATGTTGGCCTGCCTGGCGAGCTCGACCAAGGTCCAGTCGGCTTCGGGACGAGCGTGCATGCGGCCGAGCGCGCGGCCGACCTGTGGGTCACGAAGGGCTGCGAGCCATCCGGTCGCCGCGAGGTCGGCGTTGCGCAGCCACCAGCGGAGCACCTGGATGACCAGCACATCGGCCAGCCGAGTCATGACGGCCTCGCCGCCGGGTTCGATGGCCTCGGCCTCCCGTGCGAGCAGGCGCAGCACCGCCTGGAAGACACCCGCCTCGCCGTCAGCCCAAGCGTCGACGCGAATGACATCGGGAAGCTCGGCGATCAGGCGAGCCGTGAGCGGGGCATCGACCCGCATCGCCGCGTAGGCGACCTGAGCGCGCTCACCGCCGCCACCGAAACGTATGTGCTCGTACGTGTCGCTGAGCTGCTCGACGGGAATGTCGAAGAGCGGCGTTGCCGCGGCATCCGCAGTACTCAGCAGCCGGTGCGGGGCGCCGCGCGTGATGAGGGCCGCACTGCCGGCCTCGAGAATGTGCCGATCGTCGCCGATCTCGAGCACGCACCTTCCGGCCAAGACCACCGGAAGCGTCATGTACCCGTCGAGGCGCGGAACCTCCACGCCCCACGGAGCGGAGAGCTCGGCGCGGCAGTAGAGCGCACCGGTGAACCGCAGGAGGTGGAGACCATCGCCGAGTTGTTCGCCGGCGGCGGGGCCAGCGCCGGCTGTGCGCGGATTGACCATGCGTCCACAGTGGCATGCAGGTCTTCCAGAAGTCCCGGGGACTGGACGATCAGCAATAAGACGCGTACTCACGGCGATTGTTCGTCCGATCGAGTGCCGCGAAAGTGGACGCATACGAACCGAAAGGACACCTCATCATGAGTTCCACTATCGCCGTCATCGGCTCCACCGGAAAGACCGGACGTCGCATCGCCGACCTGCTCGATGAGCGCGGCCTCACCGTGCGCCGCCTGGCCCGCGGCACGAGCCCGGCCTTCGACTGGGAGCACCCCGAGGGCTGGCCGCAGGCACTGCACGGCGTCGAGCGCCTGTATGCGGCCTACGTCCCTGATCTCGCAGTCCCCGGATCGGATGCCGCCATCACCCGTCTCATCGAGGTCGCTCGCAACGCCGGCGTACGTCGCATCGTGTTGCTCTCCGGGCGCGGCGAAGATGGCGCGCGTCGCTGCGAGGACATCCTGCTCGCCTCCGGCATCCCCGCCACCGTCGTGCGCGCCAGCTGGTTCACGCAGAACTTCACCGAGGGGATGCTTCGTGACGCGGCATTGAGCGGAGTCCTGGCGCTTCCGGCCGGCGATGTGCGCGAGCCGTTCATCGACGTCGACGACATCGCTGCGGTCGCGGTCGAGGCGCTCACCGGCGAAGGCCACGAGGGTCGCCTCTACGAGGTGACCGGGCCCCAGTCGCTGACGTTCGCGGAAGTGGCCACCATGCTCTCCGAGATCAACGGGCGAGAGGTCGTGTACCTGCCGGTGACGTTCGACGAGTTCCATGCCGCCGTCGCCGCCGCGGAGGGACCCGAAGTCGCGACGATGCTCACCGAGCTGTGCCGCGAAGTGCTCGACGGTCGTAACGAGGCCACTGCCACCGGCGTGAGTGAGGTGCTCGGCCGGCCGGCGCGCGACGTGCGTACGGTGCTCACCGAGGCGGGTGTGGTTGGAGCTTGGGCGTAGCGGTCGCCGCAAAGGCGGTGTCGAGTGCTCGGAGTAACGACTACCCTTAGCCGGAGCGAACCACGAAAGGCAGTGCGGCTTGAGCGGACAACCGACCCTGATCAGGGCGAGTTCGTGCTCGAGCCGTCGAACTCCCGATGCACTCTGACGACGAGGCGGCCCGCCGCATCCAACTGACGCTGCGCAAGCCGTGGTTTGCGCTCCACGCCCGAATCAAGCCGACGCTCGTGATCGCCGGGCGAGGCCAGCCTGCCCAGTGGGGAATCGGAACCTGGCAAGTGCCGGCAGACGAGACGGTGGTCGTCGGGGTGTTCCTGTTCAACCGGTTATGGCGTTTCGGCCGTGCCGAGTTCGCTCTCGAACCGCACGATCCGCCAGCGCTCGTGTACCGGGCGCCGGCGCTCCCGTTCTTGCGCGGTCGGATTCGCACGAACGTGTGAGCCGCTCGTAGCGTTCCCAGCGCTCTGGGGAACGTCAGTCCGCCACCGTGTGGCCGGCCGCGATGAGCGCGTCGACGGCGAGCTGTCGATGCGTCAGCGGAACCAGCACGAGGTCAGCTGTGGCGGTGGATGCAACGAAGATCGGGCATCCGGCGGCAGAGAGCGGCGCAATGACGGAAACGGTCATTCCGGGCGTCTCCAGACCATGGGCGGTTCCGCCCGAGTAGAACGCCAACCACCGCTCACGATCGGTCTCGCTCGCGCGTCGCACCCGCGTCGTTCCATCGGGAGCCCGCACCACAGCCAGCTCGTAGTCCGATCCGATCGGGACCGACTCGCCCGAGACCGGCTCAACGGCGTACTCGCCATCGAGCAGCGCCAGGTGCTGGGGAACAACGTCAACCGTGATGACCGCCATCAGCCCAGACTAGGGTCCGGTGCCGCGGGCCGCCCGAGAACCACGGATGCCGCCGGCCGTGCAGCGACGGCACGACGCGGCATCCGCCGGCTACAGCCCCTCTGCGATCTCCTTGATCGTCGCGAGGCGGCGGTCCCACTCGGCCCCGATGGCCTCGAGCCGACGCGCGGTGTCGCTCAGTTGCGACCCGATCACCCGGTACTGAACCTCGCGTCCGACGCGGATGGGTTCGACGAGGCCCACCTCCTGCAGCACGGCGAGGTGCTTCGCGATCGCCTGGCGGGTGACCGGGAGGCGCCCGGCGAGGGCCGACGCCGACGCGTCGCCCTCGCCGAGTGCAGCCAGGATGCTCCACCGGGTCTCGTCACCGAGTGCGGCGAACACCGGGACCAGCGTTCCCGTGGTCACGCGTCGCCCTCCAGCAGGGCGACGAGCTTGTCGAGTTCGGAGACCCATCCCTCGCCGTGGCTCGCCATGTTCGCGGCCGGGTCGGTAGTGCGGTCGAATCCGGTCTCCACGACGGTGAGCTGCGTGCCGTCGGGCACCGACTCGAGCGTGAAGGTGAAGACCGTCGAGTGCTCCTCGTCGATCGCGTCGGGCCGCTCATCGGCGGCATCGTCGTTGCCCCAGCGGTACGAGACCATGCGCGGGGCATCCACCGCCTCGACCCGCAGCGGCACGGAGCCGTAGTTGGGGAACGTGATGGTGCCGAGCGCCCCGGCGCCCGTTCCATTGAGCACGGTCTGCCCGAACCACTTGGAGATGTGCGCGGGTTCGGTGACGGCGGTCCACACCTTCTCGATGGGCGCGGCGATGCGGATCGTGCGCCGAACGGTGAACGTCTCTGCGTCGATGACGGAGGCCTGGTTGTCGGTCATAGTCACAATGATCTTCCTTTCAATGGATTTTCTATGGATGCCTGCAGCTATTGGATTGCAACAGGTTCGGGTGCGGCGACCGCCGCGGGTTTCAGGAATCCGGTCGCCCACGCGACGGCGATCGAGATCGCCGCGACGACGGCGCCGGTCAGTACGGCTGCGGGGATGCCGCTGAGGTCGATCGCCACTCCCCCGGCGAACGCGCCGCCGGCGATTCCGGCGTTGACAGCGGATGCCGGCAGCGAGGCTGCGAGCGGTGCGCCCGGCCCGGCGAGGCTCACGACGCGGTGCTGGAGCGACGGCCCGGTTGCCATGCCGAACAGCCCGATGCCGAACACTGCGATGGCGACGACGAGCGGGCTGCCGCCGAAGCTGAAGAGCACGACGAGCGAGACCGTCACTCCGGTTGCGCCGACGACCAGGGCGCGCGTGGCGCTCGCGTCGGCGAAGCGTCCGCCGACGAACGAGCCGACCGTGGTCGCGACGCCGTAGGCCAGCAGGTATGCGCCGACTGCCGACCCAGAGACATCCGTCACCCCGGCGAGGAACGGCACGAGGTACGTCACTGCCGACTGGATGGCCACGAAGATCAGTGCCGCGAGGCCGAGCACGGCGATGACGCGCGGGGCGAAGGCGAACCGCGCCTGGCCGACGGCACCGCTCTCGCGCGGCGTCGGCACCGAGGGGAGCACTCGCACGGCGATGACCAGGAGCGCGAGCGCGACCGCGACGACGGCCGTGAACGATCCGCGCCAGCCGACCGCCTGCCCGAGCAACGTGCCCAGCGGCAGGCCCAGCGCACTCGCCGACGCGAAGCCGGTGATGACGACGGCCATCGCGCGGCCGGCGCGCTCGGGCGGCACGATCGTGGTCGCCATCACCATCGCGGCTGCGATGAACAGGCCCTGTGCGGCGCCGATGACGACGCGTGCGGCGAGGAAGATCGAGTAGTCGGAGCCGAACGCCGGCAGGAGGTTCGCCAGCACGAAGACGACCATCGTGGCGAGCAGCACGCGTCGCCGGTCGAATCGCGTCGTCAGGAACGTCAGCAGCGGGCCGCCGATCGCGAGCCCCAGCGCGTTGGCCGTGACGAGCGCGCCCGCAGCCGGCACCGAGACCGACAGGTCGACGGCGATCAGGTCGATCAGGCCCACGACGAGCATCTCGGCGCAGCCCATCACGAACGCGCCGGCGAAGAGCACGGCGAGCACGAGCGTCGGGCGGGGCGACGTGCGGCGGATGTCGGTCATGTCTCACTCCCTCGATTTGTGCAACCCCATAGTTGCAGATCATGAGACAGAGTGCAACCCCCCGGTTGCACCTGCGCCGGCGGACCCCCTCAGTCGTCGAGACTCCTGGGCGACGAACTCGTGACCGGCCCCGACGCGCAGCTGTCGTCGACCACGTTCGGGGACTGGCTGGCCGTCCAGTCAGCCGCGTAAACTCGAGCCATGAAGGTCGCGGTCATCGGCGGCACAGGGCTCATCGGCACGCGAATCGTGGCGGCGCTCACCGCCGACGGCCACGAGGTCGTCTCCGCATCGCGCGCGACCGGGGTCAACTCCTACACCGGCGAGGGTCTCGCGGAGGCCCTCGCCGGTGTCGAGATCCTCATCGACGTGTCGAACTCGGGATACCTCGACGAGCGGGGCGCGAACGACTTCTTCTACGGCTCCACCCTCAACTTGCTCACGTACGGCGCTGCGGCGGGCGTGCGGCATCACGTCGCACTCTCGGTCGTCGGTACCGACCGGCTCGCCCGCACCGAGGGCGGCTACTTCGCCGCGAAGGCGGCGCAGGAGCGACTCATCCGCGGGTCAGGTCGCCCCTACTCGATCGTGCACTCGACCCAGTTCTTCGAGTTCATCGCGAGCATCGCGGATGCCGCCACGAGCCAGCACATCGCCCGGCTCTCGCATGCGCTCATCCAGCCGATCGCCGCGCAGGATGTCGCGGCCGCGATCGAGTCGGTCGCGTTCGGCACGCCCGTGAACGGCGTGGTCGAGTTCGCCGGGCCCGACCAGTTCCGGCTCGGGAAGCTCGTGCGAGAGGACTTCCGCATTCGCGACGATCCGCGCGAGCTGGTCGCCGACCCGCTCGCGCGGTACTTCGGCACCGACCTCGATGAGCGCGAGTTGCTGCCGGGCCCCGATGCGACGATCACGCCGACTCGGCTGAGCGAATGGATCGCACAGGAGGCCGCTGAGCTCAGATGAGTCGGTGCACCGACGACTGAATCGCGACCGCCGCGGCACCCCGCGCCCAACCGACGAAGTCGGCGGCGTCGAGCCGAAGGTCGATCGGATCGGCCTCGGCATCGCGATCGGCGTGCATCGCCTCGAGCACGATGGGCTCGGTCACCTCATAGAGCGGCAGCCCCTCGCCGGCGAGCACGATCGTGTCCACCATGCCGAGATTCGCCGCCAACGCGAGCAGTCGACCAAGGGCGCGCCCCGCCGGTTCGGTGATGGCCAGCGCCACAGGGTCTCCCTCGGCGGCCAGGGAGATCAGCTCGTCGAACTCGATGCCACGTCCGAAGGCCACGGATGCCTGTGCGCAGAGGCTGGGAATGGTCAGCATCGCCGTGGCGCACCCGCGATGGCCCTCTGGGCAGACCGCGCCAAGGGGATCGAGTCGGATGTGCCCGGCGAGGCCGATGCCCTTGTCGGAGCGCACGACGCGATCGGCGCAGACATAGCCGTGGCCCACGCCCGCGCCGATCGTGATCACCGCGAAGTCGGTGAGCCCACGGCCCTCGCCGAACCAATGCTGGGCCTCAGTAAGGGCGACGATGTCGTTCTCGACCACGGTCGGCACCCCGAGCCTGCGCTCGAGCTCGCGCCCCAGATCCACGTCACGCCAGCCGAGGAACGGCGCCCGGATGACGAAGCGGCGATCCGTGACCGTGCCGCCGAGGCTCACTCCGACGGCATCGAAACCGCCACCGGCCGAGAGCTCGTCGTGGGCCCGAACGACCACATCGCAGACTGCGTCGACGGACTGCTCGGAGAAGACGTACTCGCGCCGATCGAGCTCGGTGGCCCGAAGGTCGGTCGAAACCGCGACGACGGAGGTTCCGGTGAGCTTGACTCCCAGGTAGTGCCGGCTGTCCCAGCGCACATCGAGGAATTTCGGAGGTCGACCGACAGCGCCGCCGGGCTCGGCGTCTTCAACGAACACCCCTCCCGCGGTGAGCTCACGCGCGAGGCGAGTGAGCGTCGGTGGCGACATGTCGAGCAATCTCATCACGTCGGTGCGCGAGATCGGGCCGTGAATCAGCACCGTGCGAGCGAGTTCCAGCGCCGGGCCGGAAATCGCGCTCTCAGCGCGCAGTGCTGCGTCAGCCACCTGACAACCCCCCTGGGTCTGCCCTCATGCGAGGACTATCTCGATGAGAATAGCCTGCTCGGGATGCAGGATCGGCGGGCGCAGGCCGATCGTCGCGAGCGCCGCCCCCGTGGTGGTCACGCCGTCGACCCACATCGGATCGGCGTGCTGCATGGCGGGTGCACGCCCCGCCGGCTCGATTCGACGCACGCGATACCGTGCGTCGGGGTCGAGGCCCGGGATGAGTGCTGGCGACGGCAGCACCCCGCCCGCGGCAGCCACTTGCGTGTAGCAGAAGATCGCCGCGGAACGATCGTGTGCCACCACGCCATGCACGAGCGCCGCAGTGTCGCTGTGATCGACTCGCACGACGCGACCGGAGTGGAGGAGGTCGCGATTCGCCTTGTAATAGGCCGCCCACTCTGCGAGGAGCGACCGTTCCGCGTTCGTCGTCTCCGTGATGTCCCACTCGATGCCCGCGTGGCCGAAGAGCGCCGTCGCGGCCCGGAACGAGAGCGAGTGCGAGCGACTCGACGAGTGGGAGGTCGACGGCCCGATGTGCGTGCCGAGCATCTCGGGCGGGATGGCGATCATCGAGTAACGCTGGATCTCCTGCCGCTCGAGCGCATCGTTCGAGTCCGAAGTCCAGAATCGATCGGCGTGCATCGCCATGCCGAGATCGACGCGGCCTCCTCCCGAGGCGCACGATTCGATCTCGAGGCCCGGATGACGCGACTTCAGCTCGTCGAAGAGTCGATAGATCGCCAGGGTCTGGGAGTTGACCGCGGGGCGCCCGTAGTGCGCCGGGTCGACGAGCGGGCGATTGTGGTCCCACTTGATGTAGGAGATCGGATGCTTCGACAACAGCGCATCGACCTGCCCGAGCACGTGCTCGTAGGCTCCGTCGTGCGTCAGGTCGAGCACCTGCTGGTTGCGACCGGTGGGCGGAGTGCGACCGGGCACGTGCAGGATCCACTCGGGGTGCGCGCGATACAGGTCGGAGTCGGGGTTGACCATCTCGCCCTCGAACCACAGCCCGAATTCCATGCCCGCGGCCGTCACCCGATCGATCAGTGGATCGAGACCCTGGGGCCAGGCCTCGTCGGAGACGACCCAGTCGCCGAGGCCGGCACGGTCGTCGCGGCGAGCGCCGAACCATCCGTCGTCCAGCACGAAACGTTCGACGCCGATCTCGGCCGCGACATCGACGAGGGCACTCAGTCGCTCGAGGTCGTGATCGAAGTACACCGCCTCCCACACGTTGAGGGTGACCGGACGCGGCCGTACCCGGGTGGGGTGCTCCGGTCGGGCGCGCAGCCACTCGTGGTACCGCGAACTGAGCCCGTCGAGGCCTTCATCGGAGTAGGCCGCCGCCACCGTCGGTGCCTGGTAGCGAGCGCCAGGCGCCAGCACCATCTCCCCCGACTGCAGGAGCTCGCCCGCGCCCATGGCCGTGCGGCCGTCGGTTCCCCGCTCGATGAGGTGCCGGTGCTCACCGCTCCAGAGCAGCCCGAGCGCCCAGACCTCTCCATTGGCGAACCCGGCCCCGCCGGTCATGGCGCATTGCACCACGGATGCCCCGTGGCCCGAGCGGCCCTCGCGGGACTCGAGCACCCAGCTGCCCACCGCGATCGGCCGGCGCTGCGGCTGCCGCTCCTTGAGCCAGCGCCCGGTGAAGTCGAGCGATTCGGACGCCCGTTCGGGCAGGGGCATCCAGGTGGTCAGTTCCTCGAGACGGTAGGGTTCGGAGCCATCGTTGACCGCCGCGAGGTCGACGAGCACGATTCCGGTGGGCTCGATTCGGTACCGCAAGTCGATCGTGAGCGATGCCTCGGCATCGTGGAGCCGGATGCTCGTCTCCGTCTCCGACGCGTGGTGCTCGACGATCCGGAACAGGGGCGCCCAGTCGAGGCCGTTCCGGTTCCCGCTCAGCGCGGGGCGTCCGTGGAAGGCCCTCCCCCGCTCACGCATGACGCCGGGATCTTGCGGCACGTCGACCGCGCTGTGCGGGATCGGCGGCGTCGTCATCCGGCGAAGGGCATCGCTCTCGACGTCGCCCAGGGGCGAACCCCAGTGACGCACCACCGGTGCACCCGAGGACAGGTCGAGGACGAGCTGGACGCCGTCGGCGGACAGGACGATTTGGTCGCGATGCGAAACCACGTGAAGATCACTCCGAACACAGTGGTCGGCGCCAGCAGCTGGTTGCCCCTGACGCCGACCGGGTTGATGAGACTTACTTGAAGAGGCCGTTGACCTGATCGTTGGCGCCGACGAGCGCATCCGTCCCCGACTTGCCCGACATGATCGACTCCATGACCGGGGTCATCGTCGCGTTCACATCCGACTTGTGGTCGGTGATCGGGTAGAGCACCGTCGTGCCGTTCGTCACGTGGTCGGCGAATGCCGCGACATCCACGCCCTTGGCCTCGAAGGCGGCAACAGCCTTCTCCGTCGAGGTCTTGATGGCGGGGAACACGACGGCAGAGTCGGCGACGACGTCCTGGCAGTCAGCGGAGCCCAGGTATTTCACCCATTCCCAAGCTTCGTCAGGGTGCTTCGTCGTGGCGGCGATGTTGTCGGCAAGGCCGTTGAACATCGACCAGCTCTTGCCATCCGGGCCCTCGGGGGTGGAGGCGAGCGCCGGCGTGAACGTGTCGCTTGCGGCGCCGAAGACGTGACCGGTCATCCACGATCCGTTCGGCACGAGTGCCGCCTTCCCCGCGATGAGCTGGTCGGCCCAGGCGATGCCGGTCTGCGCCTCGAGTGAGGGCATGTAGCCCTTCTCGACGAGCGAATACCACCACGAGATGGTGTCGGCGAACTCAGGCGCGTCGTAGTTGTACGAGTCGGCCCACGGCTCGTCGGTCTGGCTCCAGCCGAGCGACGCGGTCAGGAAGGACCACTGGGTCTGTCCGTCGGCACCGCCGGACGCCTCCATCCAGAGCCCGTAGGTCGCGACGTTGTTCTTGTCGAAGCCGGGCTCGTCGCCTCGCACGCCATTGGCGTCGACGGTGAGGTGTGCGATGACGTCCTCGTACGTGCCTCCGTCTTCGGGGTTCCACGTCAGCGACGCGAGGTCCTCGGCGGTGTACCCCGCGGCATCCGTGAACTGGGAGTTGTAGAACAACGCGATGGTGTCGAAGTCCTTGGGCAAGCCGTACTGCACACCGTCGGGGTCCTGCCAGAGCTCGACGAGGCCGTCCTGGTAGATGCTCAGGTCGAGCTCGTCGGCTTCGATGTAGTCGTCGAGGGGCAGCACCTGGCCGCTGGCCTGGAATTCGGGGTAGAACGCGACGTGGCTTGTGAACACGTCGAAGTTCTCACCCGAGACGAACCCGGTCGTGATCTTGTTCCAGTACTCGTCCCATCCGACCTGCTCGACCTTGACCTTGATGTCGTCCTGCGTCTTCTCGAAGTCGGCGGCGCACTGCTCGTAGGCAGGCAACTGGTTGGCGTCCCAGAGGCCGTAGCTGAGGGTCACCTTGCCGTCGCTCGGGGCTCCGGCTGAGCACCCTGCGAGCAGTGCGACTATCCCGACAGCGGCTGTGCTGGCGATTGTGATTCGCTTCATTGGTCCTGCTTCTTTCCTTGGTGGGGGTGGAGAAAGGGTTGGTGGAGGTGGGAAGGGCGGTGGTGCCCCGTCGGGAGTCGCCGCAGCGAGCAGCGCGCTACTTGACCCCGGACGACTGGATGGAGCCGACGATTCGGCGACCGAAGATGACGACGAGAATGAAGATCGGCACAGCCGCCAGCAGTGCACCGGCCATGAGGCCGGCCCAGTCGGGGCTGCCCTGCGGGGTCTGCGACTTGAAGATGCCGAGACCGACGGTGAGGAGCTTGGTGTCTTCGGACTGGCCCACCAGGAGGGGCCAGAGGTAGTCGTTCCAATAGAAGATGAACTGCAGGATCGCGATCGTGACGATCTGCGGCGCGACCAGTGGCGCGGCGATCCGGTAGAAGATCCGCCAGGTTCCCGCGCCGTCGATGACGGCGGCCTCGAGGATGCTCCGGTTCACCCCTAGGAAGAACTGCCTGAGGAAGAACACGACGAATGGCGACATGAAGATCGAGGGCAGTGCGATCCCGATGAAGGTGTTCAGCAGGCCCAGTTCCTTGACGAGGATGAAGTTCGGAAGCAGCGTGAAGATTCCCGGTACGAGCAGGGCGACGAGGAAGATCGCGAACACCGTGTCACGGCCCCGCCAGCGCAGCACTCCGAATGCATAGGCCGCCGCCGCCGAGAACACCACCTGCCCGACCGTGATGAGCACGCAGACGATGACCGAGTTCAGCAGGTACAGGCCGAAGTTGATGTCGGCGCCCGATCCGCCCTCGGCGAGCGCATCGCTCGTGGTGGCGATTCCGAGCACTCGCTCGAACGCTCCGAAGGTGAACTCGACCGGCAGCAGGCTCAGCGGATCGGAGAACATCGCGTTGTTCGTGCTGAATGCGGTGCGAATCATCCACCAGAACGGGAAGAGCGTGCCGACCACGACGACGCCGAGGGCGATGCCGCCGAAGATCCGTGAGCGGCGCGACGAGGTGCGGAATCCCTCATCGGAGGCGGCGGCCCGAGCGGCGGCGCGAGCGCCCCGCGACGTCGTTCGGGGTCCTTCGTCGGTGGCGAGAGCGAGATCGTCGGCGCTGGAGCCGTCGAGGTCTTCGGGGCGGGGGCGAGTGAGGATCGACATGTTCACCGTTCCAGGTCTGAGTCGTTGGCACGAAGCACGCGGAGCTGAATGAGGGCCACAGCACCGAGGATGATCATGAGAATGACCGACATCGCCGAGGCGTACCCGAAGTCGAACCGGCCGAACGCCCGTTCGTAGATGTAGTAGGTGATCGCTCGGGTGGCGTCGACGGGCCCTCCCCCAGTGGTCACCGCGATCGTGTCGAAGATCTGGAACGCACCGACGAGCGTGATGACGAGCACGAAGGCGAGCACCGGCCGGAGCAGCGGCAGCGTGATCCCGAAGAACGTGCGAGCCTCGCCGGCGCCGTCGACTTCGGCCGCCTCGTAGACGTCGCGTGGGATGGCCTGCAGCCCGGCGAAGATGAGGAGCGTCGTGTACCCGAGGTGACGCCACACGTTGATCAGGGCGATCGTCGGCATCGCGAGTGCCTCGTTGCCGAAGAAGCCGACGCGATCGAAGCCCACGGCATCGAGCGTGGAGTTGATCAGTCCGAGGTTGTAGTCGGCCAGCCAGAACCAGACGAGCGCGACCACGACGTTCGCGATCAGGTACGGCAGCAACACCACCCCGCGCACGACCATCGATCGGGTGAATCGCTGGAGGAGGACCGCGAGCACGAGTGCTGCGATCGTCTGCACACCGATGTTGATGAGCACGTACTCGGAGGTCACGACGAGCGAATTCCAGAAGACCGGGTCACCGGCGATCGCCACGTAGTTGTCGAAGCCGATCCACTCTGGAGGCTGCAGGAGGTTGAACTCGGTGAAGCTGAGGTACACACCGCGCACGGTGGGCCACGCGAAGAAGGCGATGAACCCGATGAACGCGGGTATGAGGAAGAGCATCGCCGATCTGAAATCACTGCGCCGGGCTGGCTTCGCCGACGTGAAGTCGCTGCGCCGGGCTGGCATCGCCGACTTGAGGTCACTGCGCCTTGCTGCTGGCTTCGTTGCCACCATGGGGTCCTCCGATTAACTTCCTTGTTGGAAGAAACGTAGTGACTATGGCTCGACTTCACAAGGGTAAGTTCCCAATTTTGCCGACGACGCAGGAAAGCTGTTGGCTTCTAAACTTCCACGCTGAAAATAATGGCTCCGGCAGGCCGTGAACGCTCCGTATCGTCGTCCGCTACGCGGATTCGTCCTCTTCGACCCACTCGAGGAGATCACCCGGCTGGCACTCGAGAACCCGGCACATGGCGTCGAGCGTGCTGAATCGCACCGCCTTCGCGCGGCCGTTCTTCAAGACCGCCACATTCGCCGGCGTGAGTCCGATGCGCTCGGCGAAGTCCCCCACGCTCATCTTGCGCTTGGCGAGCTCGACGTCGATCCGCACGACGATCGGCATCAGATCACTTCCTCCAGATCGGTCTTCAGCACGGTCGCCTGCCGCAGCAGCGCCCGCAGCACGAACATCGTCAGCACCACGACTCCGCTGATCAGCACCATGCCGAACAGGAAGATCGGCAGCCCCGGATCACGGAGTTCGGGCGTGACGTAGATGAACCCGACGAGGTATGCGGACACACCCGCAACGAGCACCCAGCCGGTGGCCATCGCCCACAGGATCGCGTCGACCCACACGAAGGCCTCCTCGCTGAAGATGCGATCCGCCCTGACCAGAGTGAGCAGCCTCCAGGTGCACACGATCACGATCTGAACGCACAGCAGCTCCAGGATCCAGAACGCCAGCAACAGCCACGGGATCACGCCCAGGCGGGGAGACTCCTCGGCCATGTGCGAGAACTGCCCGGGCAGGCTGAAGAGCTGTGCCAGCAGCAGGCCGGCGAAGACCACGACGAGGAGGACCCTGAGCGGGATGACGAGCCAACGGATGTTCTTCATATATCGAAGATCGCGCTATTTCTATCGTTTGTCAATCGATTGGCCAGATCTCATCGAGCCTCGCCGTCGTCGAAACATCCGCGTAGGGTAGGCGGCGAAGCGAGCCGAACAAGGAGGTTCTCATGGCTGAGCTCTCACCGATCCAGCCGTGCCTGTGGTTCGACGACCAGGCACGCGAGGCGATGGAGTACTACGTCGACGTCTTCCCGAACTCCCGCATCAACCGGATCGATGAATACCCGGACGAATCGCTCGACGAGCACTTCGCCGGGATGTCGGGCAAGGTGATCAACGGACAGTTCACGCTGAACGGGGTCGACTTCGTCTGCCTCGACGGCGGGCCGCTCTTCACGTTCAACGAATCGATCTCGTTCATCGTCTCCTGCGAAGACCAGGACGAGATCGACCGGTACTGGTCGGCGCTCTCGCACGTGCCCGAGTCGGAGCAGTGCGGCTGGTGCAAGGACCGGTTCGGGGTCAGCTGGCAGGTCATCCCCGCGAACATGGGTGAGCTGACCCGCCGGCCCGAGCAGATCCAGGTGATGATGGGCCAGAAGAAGATCGTGATCGCCGAGCTCGAGAACGCCTGACGACTGACGCCCCGCGTCGCGCCGGTCTCGCCCGCCCGGGCGGGTCGCGTCATTTCCGATCGGCGAGTGGTTGGCATCCCGCGCGCAGATCCCGAAGGATGGGCAGATGGATGCCGCCGCGACCATCGATGTGGAACTCGTCACCGCGCTCGTCGCCGACCAGTTCCCCCAGTGGAGCCAGCTCCCCATCTCCCAGGTGCTGCCCGGCGGGTGGGACAACCGCACGTTCCGGCTCGGCGACGAGTTGAGCGTGCGTCTGCCGAGCAGCGAGGGCTACGTGCTCCAGGTCGAGAAGGAGCAGCGCTGGTTGCCCATCCTGGCTCCGCAGCTGCGCGTGCCGGTGCCCGAGCCGGTCGGCATCGGGCAGCCGTCCGAGCGCTTCCCGTTCCCATGGTCGGTGTACCGGTGGCTGCCCGGCCACGCGGCATCCGCCGACCTCATCGCCCATGACGCGGCGTTCGCCGCCGATCTCGGCGACTTCCTCGCCGACCTGCAGCGAGCGGATGCCTCCGGCGGCCCGCTCCCGGGTGCTCACAACTTCTCTCGCGGCGACTCACCGGCCGTCTACGACGCGCAGACCCGGCAGGCGATCGAGGCCCTCGGCGACACGATCGATGCCGCCGTCGTGGGCGAGGTCTGGGATGCCGCGCTCTCGACGCGGTGGCAGGCGGAGCCGGTGTGGTTCCACGGCGACGTCAGCGAGGGCAATCTCCTCGTCGACGGCGGGCAGCTCGCCGCCGTCATCGACTTCGGCACGTCGGGCATCGGCGATCCCGCGTGCGACCTCGTGATCGGGCTGACGACGTTCCGCGGGGATGCTCGCGAGGCGTTCCGGGAGCATCGAGAGCTCGACGCCGACACGTGGGCCCGGGCACGTGGCTGGGCGATCTGGAAGGCGCTCATCGTGGCCGCCGGCATGGCGGGCTCGCACTCCCCCGAAACCGAGGCGCGCAAGGCCCGGCGCACGATCGACGCGGTGATCGAGGATCATCTCGCGTCGAACTGAGGTGATGAGAGGGGCATCGCGACATCCCCGCAACCCCGATCGCCAGAACGTCACCTAGGCGTAGATTGGCCTCAACGAGGAGGTTCGCGTGAGCAGCATCCGTGAGTCCACCATCCCGCCTGTCGAGCACGTCGACGAGCAGCAGTCGCGCGCCGTCGCCGAGGCCGCCCGCGAAACGGAGTGGCGAAAGCCGAGCTTCGCCAAGGGCCTGTACCTGGGGCAGTTCGACCTGTCGCTGATCCATCCGCACCCCCGACCGGCACCCGAGCGCCGCGAGGGCGGCGAGAGGTTCCTCGCCGATCTCGAGTCGTTCCTGCGCACCGTCGACAGCGCGCGAATCGAGCGCGAGGCGCGCATCCCCGACGAGGTCTTCGCCGGACTCGCCGCGATCGGTGCCTTCGGGATGAAGATCCCGGTGGAGCACGGCGGCCTCGGGCTGGGACAGCATTACTACAACCGCGCGCTCGTGATGATCGGGTCGGTGAACGCCAGCATCGGTGCGCTGCTCTCTGCGCACCAGTCCGTCGGCCTGCCCGAACCGCTCGTGCTCGCCGGCACCGACGAGCAGAAGCGGCAGTACCTGCCGCGCTGTGCGAAGGGCGCCATCAGCGCCTTCCTGCTGACCGAGCCCGAGGTCGGCTCCGACCCGGCCCGGCTGCGAGCCACCGCGGTGCCGACCGAGGATGGCACCGCGTACGTTCTCGACGGCACCAAGCTGTGGACCACGAACGGGGTCGTCGCCGAACTGCTCGTCGTGATGGCGCGCGTGCCCAAGTCCGACGGACACCGCGGCGGGATCAGCGCCTTCATCGTCGAAGCCGACGCCTCGGGCATCACCGTGCATCGCCGCAACGCCTTCATGGGCTTGCGCGGGATCGAGAACGGACTGACCTCGCTGCGGAACGTGCGCGTGCCGAGCGAGAACCTGATCGGCCGCGAGGGCGAGGGTCTCAAGATCGCACTCACGACCCTCAACGCCGGCCGGCTGGCGATCCCGGCCCTCTGCGCCGGCGTCGGCAAGTGGAGCCTGAAGATCGGTCGCGAGTGGTCGAAGGCACGCGTTCAGTGGGGCCGACCTGTCGGCGAGCACGCCGCGGTCGCGCACAAGGTCGCGTTCATCGCCGCGACGACGTTCGCGCTCGAGGCGGTCGTCGACCTGTCGGGCATCCTCGCCGACGAGGACCGCAAGGACATCCGCATCGAGGCGGCGCTCGCCAAGATGTGGGCCTCCGAGATGGGATGGCGCATCGCCGACGAGCTCGTGCAGATCCGCGGCGGACGCGGGTTCGAGACGGCGGCGTCGCTCGCTGCCCGCGGCGAACGCGCGGTCGGCGCCGAGCAGGTGCTGCGCGACATGCGGATCAACCGGATCTTCGAGGGCTCGACGGAGATCATGCGGCTGCTGATCGCGCGCGAGGCCGTCGACGCGCACCTCAAGGCCGCGGGCGACCTGATCGACCCGCACCTCGACCTGGCCCGCCGGATGAAGGCCGCCGCCTCGGCGAGCGGGTTCTATGCCCGCTGGCTGCCGCAGCTGGTCGCCGGCAAGGGCGACCTCCCCATGGCGTACGACGAGTTCGGCGCACTCGCGCCGCACTTGCGCTACGTCGAACGCACAAGTCGCAAGCTCGCACGCGCGACCTTCTACGGCATGGCCCGCTGGCAGGGCGGCCTCGAACGCAAGCAGGGGTTCCTCGCCCGCGTCGTCGACATCGGCGCCGAGTTGTTCGCCATTTCGGCTTCGTGCGTGCGTGCGGAGATGATCGCCGCCGACACGCCGGAGCAGGGCAAGGCCGCGTACCAGCTCGCCGACACGTTCGCCGAGCAGTCCCGTCTCCGCATCGAGCGACTGCTCGACGCGCTGTGGCACAACACGGATGCCGCCGACGAGCGCCTCGCCGCACGAGTACTCGACGGCAGCTACACCTGGCTCGAGGAGGGCATCATCGATCCGAGCGAGGGCACCGGCCCGTGGATCACTGAAGACGTGCCCGCCGACGCGGCCGAGAACGTCGCGCGCCGCGTCATCCGTGCGACCAAGGAGACGTAGGCCCGGTCATCCGTCGACGACCTCGACCCGTGGTTCGAGGCCGAGGTAGTCGGCGTATCGCGCGGCGGCGTCGCGGATCGACTCGACGTCGCGCGCGTGCAGCTCGCGGAAGGGCAGGAGCGCGAACGTGACCGCCGTCGGGCCGACCGCGCGTCGCATGCCGGCGACGATCTGGGCGTCGACGAGGGCCATGCCGGCCGCAGCCTCGCGCGCACGCGGCATGACTCCTTCAGCGTCGAGCATCCAGCGCGAGTCCTGATACCCCCGGTACATCTCGTCGAGCACCTGCAACAAGTGGCCCGCCGGTGCAGCGGCATCCGGAGCGGCGCCGGGAGCGTGCCAGAACGTGCGGCCGTCGTGCTCGAAGGATCCGAGCCGATCGGCGGCGATTGCGAGCCCGCGGCGGACGTCGGTCAGCGTGAGCGTGGCCCAGTAGGCGAGGTCGCGCTCGGTGGCTGGGCCGTGAGAGGTGAAGTACCGCAGGGCGAGCTCGGCGAGGGACTCGTCGCGTTCGAGCTGCCTCGGCGCGGGCACCCGATCGGCGAACAGTGCGTACGTGTGCTCCCCGTCGCGCGGCACGCCGCTGCACACGAGGGCGTGCAACTCGAGATGCGCCATGAGCAGCATCAGCTGCTGGCCCGTGAGCGGGGGCCCGTTCTCGGCCAGCTCGCCCGCGAGGTCGTTGCGCGTGCGGTCGGGGTTCTCAGCGAGAATCGACGTCACCGAATCGATGAGGCGCGTCAGCTCGTCGGCCAGCGGCTTCAACTGCTGGTCGATGACCGGCAGCACCCTCGGCGCGGTGAGCTCGATCAGCCATCGCGCGTCATCCGCATGGACGTAGTGCCAGGTCGGCCGCAAGACGTGCGTCCGCAGCACGCGGCCGCTCGCGATCATCCCGGCCAGGTCGTCTTGGCGAGGAGTCGTGGTGCGGGTGGCGACCGCCCACGCCGATTGCGAGGGGTTCTCCGCCTGCACGGCCAGGAGCGAGGACACCACGTGCTCGGCGCTCGCGACCGGGGCGGCGAGCAGTTGCGAATGCAGCCGCCAGCGTGCGATATCGCGGTCGCCGGTCACGCCCGCGGGCGTCGCCGCATCCGTCGTCGAACCGGGCGCCTCGTCACCCATGTCGAACTCCCTCGCGTCGGGTCCCATTCTCACCGAGCGAGTGCCGCCTCGGCGTCGAGCCATGCCAGTTTGTGCGGGTTCGCGACGGTGTAGAGCCGGGTGATCCGTCCGTTCTCGATGGTCACGCTCATCGCGCCGGCGAGGTTCCCGTCGACCTCGACTCGAGCGCCGGGCGCGCCGTTCACCCACGCCGGCGTGGCCACGAACCGCACGTCGAATTTCGCCAGGCCGCCCAGGATGTAGGCCACCAACTTCTCGGCGCCGACGATCGGCCGGCGCGCAGCCCCGCGAACCTGTCCGCCGCCGTCGGCGACCGCCACGACGTCGGGTGCGAGCACGTCCATGAGCCCCTGCAGGTCACCGGTGTTGAGCGCGGCGAGGAAGCGCTCGACCACCTGCCCCTGCTCGGTCGCGTCCACCCGCATCCGGGGGCGGCGCGCCGCCACGTGATCCTTCGCGCGATGGGCGATCTGCCGCACGGCGGCCGGTGTCTTGTCGACCGCCTCAGCGATCTCGTCGTACGGCACGTCGAAGACCTCGCGCAGCACGAAGACGGCGCGCTCGATGGGGCCGAGCGTCTCGAGCACGGTGAGCATCGCCATCGAGAGGCTCTCGGCGAGCTCGACGTCGTCGGCGACATCCGGACTCGTGAGCAGCGGCTCGGGCAGCCACTCCCCCACGTAGTCCTCACGGCGCCGCGAGACCGTGCGCAGATGATTGAGCGCCTGCCGGGTGACGATCCGCACGAGGTACGCGCGCGGCTCCTGCACGTGCGCCTGGTCGACGTCGGCCCACCGCAGCCAGGACTCCTGCAGAACGTCTTCGGCGTCGGCGGCGGAGCCGAGCATCTCGTAGGCGACCGTGAAGAGCAGGCCTCGGTGGGTAACGAACGGGTCGTCGCTCATACCGACGAGACTACGTCGTCTTCCAGGCAGCTCAGGGGACTTCGATCGTGAGCACGGCCGGGCGGTCGCCGGAGGTCGTCGGCGGCGCGGCGGTGACAGCCCGCGAGACGCAGCAGCACATCGATGAGTCGGAGGCCTTCTGCCGATCTGAATAGAACACGTCGCGGTGGTCGATCCGACCGGCCAGGCCGAGGACCTTCACCTGGCACAGCCCGCACTCGCCCTTGCGGCAATCCGACATCATGTCGACGCCCTCGCGCTCGAGCGCTTCGAGCATGGACTCACCCGAGCCGACGGCGGCCTCGACACCCAAGCGTGGAATGCGGACCACGAACGGTTCTGCGTCGAACCAGCCGCTGTTGCCGAAGGTCTCGTAGCGCAGGTTGGTGCGGTCGAGCCCGCGATCGGCCCACGTGCGGCGCACCGCGTCCATGAGCCGGATGGGGCCGCACATGTAGAGCTCGGTGTGCACGGGCACGCCGGCAACGAGGGCCTGCACGTCGAGGGAGCCGCCCTCGTCGTCGATGTGCGCCTCGAACCGATCCCCGTGCACAGCGGCCAGGTCGTCGAGATACGCCATCGCGGCGCGAGAACGCGCGACGTACACGAGTCGGTAGTCTGCGCCGAGCCGGCGGAGCAGCGCGGCCATGCCGGCGATCGCCGTGATGCCGATGCCACCGGCCAGCAGCACGTAGGAGGGTGCCCCGACGCGGAGGGGGAAGTTCTGCAGCGGCTTCGTGATCCTCAGCACCTGGCCTTGCTCGAGCGAGTGCATGAACTCCGATCCGCCGCGGGACTCGGGGGTGCGGAAGACGGTGATGACGAGCTGGCCGCCGTTGTCCGGCGCCTCGACGACCGAGTAGGAGCGCACCTGCGGCTCCCCGTTCACGGTGGCGAGCACATCGATGTGCTCGCCCGGGAGCGCGGGCCGGGGCAGCTCGGGGCGCAACACGATCCGCCGGATGCGATCGGCGACTTCGTCGACGGCGATGACGTCGGCCTTCTGCCACACGTCGTCTCTGGAGGTGATCACGAGCGCGCCTCAGGCCTTCGAGGAGGCCGCCGGGGCGGGGGCGCGAGCGGCGATGGAGCGGCCCTCCGCCTCGAGCGCCCGTTCGAGGAGCCGGCGCACCCACATCCCGCCCATGTCGATGTTCAGGTTGTAGAACTCATGGTCGGGGTTGGCGTCGATGGCCGCCTGCTGGGCCTGCAGCATGGCCTCGTCCTCGCCGAACACGCCGTGCACTCCGTTGCGCAGCTGCGTGGTGATGAGCTGGCTCTCCAGGCGGTAGTTGCGCATGAACGCCCAGAAGTAGTGGCACGAGCGATCCGTCTCCGGGGAGATGGTGTTCATGACGTAGCCGTTGACCCCGCGCGATCGGTCGCCCTCCGGCGCGCCGGTTCCCGCCTCCGCGACGCCCACGTCGATGCAGATGGTCGACGGGAACGTGTAATGGATGATCTGCCAGCGATCGACCTTGCCCTCGAACCCGGGGAACCTGTCGCGCATGTTCTTGAGCCAGAACGGCGGGGCGTCGATGTTGCGCATCCAGCGGGTCACCGTGACGGTGTTCTCGTCGTGGGTGACCTCGAACTCGGACTCGCTGAGCTCCTCCTGCCCGATGCTCGACGAATGCACGAACTCCTCGTGGGTGAGATCCATCAGGTTGTCGAGCACGAGCTGGTAGTTGCAGGGTGCGTGAATCGTCTCCCCGTCACCCGCCCACTCGTCGCTCTCCAGCTGGTGCATGTCGGGCAGGAGCGCCGGGTCGGCCAGGGTCGGGTCGCCCAGCCACACCCACACGTAGCGGTAGCGCTCCGACACCGGGTAGGAGGCCACGGTGGCCGACGGGTTCAGCGTCTCCTGGGCCGGCATCGCGGTGCATCGCCCCGCGGAGTTGTAGCGCAGGCCGTGGTAGGGGCACTGGATCTCGTCGCGGCCCATGAGCTTGCCCTGCGACAGCGGGGCGAGCCGGTGCCAACACGCGTCGGCGAGGGCGACGGGGTGGCCGTCCTGCGTGCGGTAGAGCGCGAGCGGTCGCCCCGCGATCGTGCGCGAGATGATGCCCTTGCTGGTGATCTCGTGGTCCCACCCTGCGGGATACCACGCATTGAGCGGGTAGGACAGCAGCTTGGCGGTCGTGCTGTTCGTCGTGCTCGTCGTGGTGCTCGTCGTCATTGACGTGGTCATGGGGGCATCCTCTGCTGAGTTCTTCCAAGAGCCGCGAATAACTATCTCGATAGGTATTCGGTGATGTGGGCATACACTACCTATGTCGATAGTGATTCTGCAAGGGTTGCCGCGGCTCGGCTCGTGAGAACCGCGCGCCCGACTCGAGAAGGGACCCGCGAGTGAGCCTCCGTTCGGCCTTGCTGGCGCTCCTCTCCTCCGGCCCGATGACGGGCTACGACGTGGTCAAGCAGTTCAGCACCTCGGTGGGTCATGTCTGGCACGCGCCCGACTCGCAGATCTACCCCGAGCTTCGGCGGATGCATTCCGAGGGGCTGCTCTCGAGCAGGCCCGTGCCGTGGGGCAGCCGCGGGGCCACCAAGACCGAATACTCGATCACGCGCGACGGCGAGCAGGCACTCCGGCACTGGCAGGACGAACCCGAGGGCTACGTCAGGGAGCGGGATGCCGCGCACTTGCGGGCCGCCTACTTCGAGTGGGCCGCACCGGGCGCCGCAGCAACCCAGCTTCGCGCCCATATCGAGCACTTCCGCGACCAGCGCGCACAGGCCCTCGAACAGATCGCGGCGATCGAGAACCGCACGAGCCCCACCCTCGCGCGCCGCCTCGCCGCCAATCCCGAAGACCAGTGGGAGCGCATCAGTCGATTCAAGGTGTTCGCCTACGAGGGCCAAGTGGGTCGCGCCGATCAGGAGATCGCGTGGGCCGAGCGTGGCTTGCGCCTGCTGGAGGAGCTCGGCGAACTCGACGGGCCCGGCGAGCGCGAGTAGACACTAAAATTGCGGGCACCCCAAGCAGAGGAGAACCCCGTGGGCAAGGTGGTCATGTACGCCTCGGTGTCGGTCGACGGCTTCATCGCCGACGAGCACGACCAGCCCGGACCGCTGTTCGACTGGTTGACCAGCGGTGACGTCCCGTTGGACGAGAGCGGCGTGTTGAAGGTGTCGCAGACGTCCTACGACTACACCCGGCCGTACTGGGACCAGATCGGGGCGACAATCGCCGGCCGCCACGTCTTCGACATGACGGACGGCTGGGACGGGGAGCCTCCGGGCGGGGTCGACCACGTGGTCGTCGTGACGCACCGGCCGAAGCCCGAGGGCTGGGACCCCGAGGCGCCGTTCCACTTCGTCGACGGCGTCGAGGCAGCCGTGGCCAAGGCGCAGGAGCTTGCGGGTGACCGCCTGGTCGAGGTCGCCGCCGGCGACGTCGGTGGCCAGGCGCTTGCCGCGGGCCTGGTCGACGAGGTGCGCATGGACGTCGTACCCGTCGTGTTCGGGTCGGGCAAGCGCTACTTCGGGTCGGTCGACTCGCCGCACCTGTTGGAGGATCCCGACGTGGTGATTCAGGGCAACCGGGTGCTTCACCTGCGTTATCCGGTGCGCCGTCAACCGATCTGAGCGGCTACGCGAAGAAGTCCACCGCGAACGGTGACAGAAGATCGGCTCTCAGCCTTCGGACGGAGGGCGGTCTCTCAGAGCGCCCCGGTCGCCGCGGTCTCGCGCACGCGCGACGTGCCACCGAACACCAGCAGCCGGTCGGCGAGCTTGTCGACGAAGAAGCGATCGTGGCTCACCACGACGACGGCACCCGGGAAGTGCGTGAGGGCGCGCTCCATCACTTGCGTTGAAGTGATGTCGAGGTGGTTCGTCGGCTCGTCGAGCACGATCACGCCCGCGCCTGAGAGCAGGCATTGCGCGATCGCGACGCGCGCCCGCTGACCGCCCGAGAGGGTGCCGATCTTCTGCTGCAGGTCGGCGTCGGAGAACTGCAGCATCGCGAGGAACCGGTTCACGCTCTTCTTCGTCGCGGTGAACGCGAGCGAGTCAGGGTAGGCGTTCACCGCGTGTCCGACAGTGTCCTCGAGATCGAGCTCGGCGTAGACCCGGTTGTACGACACGAAGCGCACGCCCTTCGCCCAGCGCACGGTCCCGGCATCCGCTTCAGTCTCGCCCGTGAGCACGTCGAGCAGTGTCGACTTGCCCGAGCCGTTCGACCCGAGCACCGCGACGCGGTCGCCGCGGTGCAGGCTGAACGTGAGTCCCTCGAAGAGCGGCGTGCCGTTGAACCCCTTGGTGAGGCCTTCGACCGTGAGCAGGTCGTTACTGACCCGCAGCCCGTCGTAGATGGCGGTAATGATCTGGTCGATCGGGCGCGGCGCCTGGCGCTTCTTGATATCGGCGAGCTTCCGGGCCACCGCGTTCGCGGGATTGCGGGCCGCCTCGCGACGCGCGGTCGACGCGGCCTGCTCGTAGGCGAGCAGCTCCTCTTCATGCGCGAACTGGCGCTCGAGCATCTTCAGCCGCGACTGCTTCGCGTGCACGTACGCCGAGTAGTTGCCCTCGTACTCCTGCAGGCGGTAGTTCTCGATCTCGACGATGCGGTTGACGACCCCGTCGAGGAACTGGCGGTCGTGCGAGACCACGAGCACCGCGCCGGCGAAGCCGCCGAGCCACCCCTCGATCCAGCGCACGCCGTCGAGGTCGAGGAAGTTCGTCGGCTCGTCGAGCAACAGCACATCGGGTGCTTGCACGAGGATCAGCGCGAGCGCGGCCCGGTTGCGCCATCCGCCCGACAAACGGTCGACGGGAAGGTGCCGCCGCTCCTCGTCGAAGCCGAGGCTCGTGAGCACGGTGTCGATGGTGTTCTCGTAGGTCCAGCCGCCGATCGCGTCCATGCGTTCGAAGAGCTCGCCCTGCTCGGTGAGCAGGCGCGTCATCGCGGCATCCGTCATCGGCTCGGCGAGCCGCAGGCCGATCGCGTCGATGCGCGCCTGCGTCTCGTGCACCGCGCCGAAGTGGGCGCTCAGGGTCTCGTAGGTGCTCTGCTCGCCGTCGAGCTCGGAGAACTGCGAGAAGTACCCGATCGTGGTGCCGAGGCTCGCGTCGACGGTGCCGCCCGACGGCTGCTGTCGCCCGAGCACGAGCTCGAGGAACGTCGTCTTGCCGGTGCCGTTCTTGCCGATGAGGCCGATGCGGTCGCCCCGCCGCAGCTTGAGGAACGCCTCCCGCAGAACGGGTCGCCCGTCGAATTCCATGCTCACGTCGTTCAGGCGGATCAGGCTCACGGGTGCGGTGTCCTTGCATTCGGGAGATACGGCGGTGGGATGTCGTCAGCCGGCGCATGCGCAGACGGCACCCAGGCGGGGGCGCGGGCGGTCGGGCCGGGCCTCACTCTACCCGGCGGGTCGCCTCCGACCCTGTGAGCAGCGCATCCCCTCAGTGCGCAGGCGGCGCCGCCCCGGCTCCTGCCTGCACGCCTCCCTCGACAGCGACGATGCGGTGATCCTCCGCGTGGGTGAGCTCCGTGCGCAGAAAGAGCTCATCCGTTGGCAGTCGCAGGTCGAAACGGGTGAAGGCCGCCACCCGCAGGTCGCCGGCGTCGACGGCGAGGTCGAGCACGTGTCCGCCGAAGCTTCGATCATCGCTGAGGAAATGGAGGTGGAGCCCGCCGACGGCGATTCCCTGATAAATGGCAGGCGTCCAGAACGCCACCAACGTGCCGCGTACCGCCCTCTCGACCGTCTCGACCTGGTGGCTCGTCACTTCGGCGAGCGCCGGGAGCGGATGATGCTGTCGGGGCGTGATTCGCAAGCGGACCTCCGACAGGACGCCGTCGAACCGCACAGCATGGAAGAGGTTCCTGCTGATGAGCGCCCGCTCGACGGATGCCGTGAATCCCGAGAGATCCTGCTCCTGAATGCCCACCGAGGCGACATCGGGAAATCGGCACACGATGGCGAACGGCAAGATCTCCTCGTCGTCCATCTCGATGGGAGGACCGTCGAGCGTGCACTCGATCACCTCGCCGTCGAGGATGACGACCTCGCCGCCGAGATGGTCGACGCAGCCGAGGCCGAAGTCACCGATCGAGCGCGCTTCGGCGACCGGCAGGCCGGACTCGTACGCGCCGGCGAGCAGGGCATCGAGCACGGCGAACTGCGTCAGCGCAGCACGCGGGTCGGGAGGTCGACTCGTCACGGAGCGACGTCAGCTGGGGAGTTCGACGGTGTAGGAGACGATCTCGCTGACGCGCCCGTCGACGAAGTCGTAGATGTCGCAGGATGCCACGACCGAGACGTCTCCCCCGCCGTCGGTGTACCTCGCGAGGCTGTCGACCACGACGCTCTCGTTGGCCACCACGACACTCTCGTTGCCGACGACGACACTCTCATTGCCGACCACGGTGCGGAAGCGTTGGAACTCCGTCGTGACACCGGCGAGATCCGCGGCGGTGCGCGCGCAGGCCTGCTTCACCGCCTCAGGCCCGATCATGGGTGCCGCGCCGACGAGCGTCCAGACGACGTCGTCGGCGAGGTGCGGCAGCGCAACCTCGAATCGATGGCTCGAGAATGCGCGGGCGATCTTCTCGTTCGTGAGATCCATGAGCCTGCCCTCCCGCGCGGTGTCCCGCGCCTCAGCGGATCCGGATGCGTTCAGCCTCGTGCGGCCACCGGCATCCGTCAAGGGCCGTTACGGCCGACCAGCCGAGAGCCGTCAGGCGGCGCTGCTACTCCTCCAGCCCGGCGCGATCGACGCGCCGGTGATACCTGTCCCCCATGACACCGCCGAGGACGGCGCCGCCGAGGCTCGCGACGGCGACGGCGGCCGCGGTGACGATGCCCGCGATCGTCAGCACGCCATCGGAGACCGGGATGCGGGGGAACGCGTTCGCCTGGCCGAGGATGTCGTACTGGCTACCCAGTGCGACGCTCACGAGCGCCACCACGATCGCGATCACGAGCGCCCACACCCAGACGGCGAGGCCCTGCCTGGCGCCGTGGAAGCGGGCCATGCGCCCCGCGACGTAGCCCCCGCAGTAGTAGGCGACGAGCAGGATCACGAGCAGCGCACCCGCGCCGACCCAGCCGACCGTCTCGACGTCGAGCGGGGCGTCGCCGGCGGCCCCCGGGTCCTGCACCACCACGCCGAGGCCGAGTGCAGCGCCGGTGGCAGCGATCATCCCGGTGAGGATGGTCGCGGTGCCGGTGGCGGTGAGCCAGCCGAAGAATGCCGAGCCGACCTTCACGCCGCCGAACTGCTCCCGTTGGCGTTCGATGACCTCCTCAGTGGTGAGCGGGTGGGAATCGACGACGTCGTCCCACGTCTCGGGTTGCAACTCGACGGTCGACGGCGAGCCCGTCGTGGGCGCAGGGTCGAGGTTTCGGAACGGCTCGGCCGGGTCTCGGTTCGGGTCGGCGGGGTGCAGCGGGTAGGTCACGGTGTCTCCTCGTCACTCGCTCGGCGCGGGGGGTAGCGCCTTGCGAATCTACGCGAACCGGGCGCGTCGGCGATACCCCCCGACGCTGCGCGGGATGGCTGCGCAGCGCGGCCCCGTGACACGGCGGGTCTGCCGTAACCGGTACTGACAGATCCTCCCTCGTCTCCCCGAACTCGCGTAGCTTCGAACAGATGACTGATACAGCGACCCTGAACTCACTCACCCTGAACAACGGAATCACGATGCCCGCACTGGGCTTCGGCGTGTTCCAGACGCCACCCGACGAGACCGTGGAGGCCGTGGCATCCGCTCTCCGCACTGGCTACCGCCACATCGACACCGCCGCCGCGTACCTGAACGAACGCGAGGTCGGCGAGGGCATTCGGCGCTCCGGCCTCGACCGGTCGGAGGTATTCATCGAGACGAAGGTGTGGATCAGCGACTACGGCTACGACGAGACGCTGCACTCGTTCGAGAAGAGCACGCGCAAGCTCGGAGTCGATGTGCTCGACCTGTTCATCCTGCACCAGCCCATGCCGAAGCGATTCGATGCGACCGTGCAGGCGTACCGGGCGCTCGAAACCCTGCTCGCCGACGGGCGAGTGCGTGCGATCGGCGTGAGCAACTTCATGCCCGACCACCTCGCGTCGCTGCTCGCGCAGACCTCGGTGGTGCCCGCCGTGAACCAGGTGGAGGTGCATCCGTACTTCTCGCAGCCCGAGGTCAGGGCCACGAACGAGTCGAACGGCATCCTGACGCAAGCGTGGTCGCCGATCGGCGGCATCACGTTCTACCGCGGCGAGGGCGAGAGCACACTCGACGATGACGTGATCGGCGGGATCGCCGTGAACCACGGCAAGACGCCTGCGCAGGTGATGCTGCGCTGGCATCTGCAGCAGGGTCGCTCGGCCATCCCGAAGTCGGTGCGCGCCGAGCGCATCGCCGAGAACTTCGACGTGTTCGACTTCGAACTCGCTTCGGCAGAGCTCGAGGCGATCGACCGGCTCGACACCGGTATGCGTGGCGGACCGAACCCAGCCGACATCACGACGGAGACCTTCGCGCTCACGATTCCCGAAGCGTAGCTTCGCGAAGGTGTCGATCGGCGCGCCCGTCACTCGTTCATCCGATGACGGGCCGCATTCGGCGTCCGAGATCGGAGCACATCATGGCCACCTTCACCGTGTTCGAGAGCGTCACGCTCGACGGCGTCATGCAGGCGCCCGGACGGCCTGACGAGGACACTCGCGGCGGCTTCACCCACGGGGGTTGGGCGCTGCCGTATCAAGACGAGGTCGCGATGCGGTTCGCCGGCGAGGGCATGTCCAAGGGCGGCGCGATGTTGTTCGGGCACCGCACCTACGACGACCTGCTCGGCTTCTGGACGAGCACGCCCGACCCCAACCCGTTCACCGACGTGCTGGTCGGGTCGCCGAAGTATGTCGCCTCGCGCGACGGCGGCACCGAACTCGGCTACCCCAACTCGACCGTGCTGGCCGGTGACGCCGCCGAGACCGTCGCGGCGCTCAAGCGGGAGCTCGATGGCGCCGTGACCGTGCTCGGCAGCGGCGAACTGGCACGCACGCTCTTCGCCGCGGGTCTCGTCGACGAGCTCGTGCTGCTGGTGCATCCGCTCGTCCTCGGAACGGGCACGACCCTGTTCGGCGACGCTCACGTCGACCTCGAGCTGCGCCGCAGCATGACCACCACGACGGGCGTCATCATCGCGCAGTACGCTGTTCGCTGAACCGGCACGGGAGTCACCATGCGCTACACGCTGCTGCTGCATTACGCCGAGGAATTGCCCGAGACGATCGGCGACGACGTCATCGCCGAGGGCATGCAACGCATGGCGAGCTACGCCGCCACCCTGCACGCGGCGGGCGTGCTCATCGCCGCCGAGGTGCTGCAGCCATCGGATGTCGCGACCACGGTCCGCCGGGTCGACGGATCCGTGCAGGTGCAGGACGGACCCTTCGCCGACACGAAGGAGCAGCTCGGCGGCACGATCGTCATCGACGTGCCCGACCTCGACGCGGCGCTCGAGTGGGCATCGCAGGCACCCGCGCTCGAGTGGGGCGGCACGGTCGAGATCCGCCCGGGTGCGACCCACACCGTGGACGGCGTGTGGACGCCGAACGATTGAGCGCCGGCGGCACTGGCGCGGGTGAGGCATCCGTCGGCGGGGCATCAGGCGCGGCATCCGTCACCGAAGCGCGCACCGCGGCGGAGCACGCGGCCCGCACCTCCTACGGACGACTCGTCGCCGTGCTCGCCGCCGGCACCGGCGACCTCGCACTGGCCGAGGACGCACTCGCCGAGGCCTTCACCGCGGCACTCGAGCGGTGGCCTCGCACCGGCGTCCCCACGAATCCGGAGGGCTGGCTGATCACCGTGGCACGCAACCGGCAACGCGACGTGTGGAAGTCGTCGGCGGTCCGCACGAATGTCCCGCTCGAAGGGACGGATGCCGCGATCGACCCGCTCGACGGGCTCGACCTGCTGCGCATCCCCGACCGACGGCTCGAACTGCTCTTCACGTGCGCGCATCCGGCCATCGACCCGGCCGCGCGCACTCCGCTCATGCTGCAAGCCGTGCTCGGCTTCGACGCCGCGCAGATCGCCGCGGCATACGCCGTGCCCGCTCCGACGATGGCGCAACGGCTCGTGCGGGCGAAGCGGCGCATCGCCCGCGCCCGCATCCCGTTCGTCATCCCCGATCGGCGCGCGATGCCCGAGCGCCTTCCCGCCGTGCTCGAGGCGGTGTACGGATGCGCCGCCATCACGTGGCGCGACGATGCGAGCTCCCTCGCCGGCGAGGCGAAGCACCTCGCGGTCACGCTCGCCTCGCTGCTCGAACGCGAGCCCGAGGCGTGGGCGCTCGCCGCGCTCGTGACCCTGTCGCTCGCGCGGCGACGCCCCGGCACCTACGTGCCACTCGAGGAGCAGGACACCGCCGCGTGGGACGCACAACTGATCGACGAGGGCGAGACGTACCTGCGCCGGGCCGCGACATCCGGCCGGCGCACACCGGGCCGCTTCGAGCTTGAAGCCGCGATCCACGCCGTGCATCTCGACCGCCGGCGCACCGGCATCACCGACTGGGGCGCAGTGAGGCAGCTGTACACGGCGCTCGTCGCCGTCGCGCCGAGCCTCGGATCGCAGGTCGCCCTCGCGGCGGTCATCGGGCGCACGGATGACGCGGACGCCGGCCTCGCCGCGCTGCCGCCCGGCGGCGACCGCTTCCAGCCCTGGTGGGCCACCCGCGCAGACCTGCTCGCCCGCGCCGGGCGTGGGGCCGAGGCATCCGTCGCCTACGAACGCGCGATCGAGCTGACGGATGACGCTGCGCTGCGAGAGTACCTCGAAGGTCGGCGCGGCCGGGTGCAGTAGGACCACCCGCCGTCGGTCGAACGGTCGCGGATGGAGGTCGGGTCTCTGGATACGCTCAAGTCTGCGGTCGTTCGACAGGTACGAGGCCGGTGACTCCTGAAAACAAGGACGCCGGATTCGAACTCGGACGGCGTCCTTGTTTTCAGGAGTCTCGAGCGTGGGATCGATCAGTACGTCTGGGCGATGATCGCCTGGGCGACGGCCGGCGCGCCCGTGCCCTTGATCTTGTACAGCGAGTCTCCGATCGCCAGGTACACCGTCGACGCGCGACTGTTCTCGGAGTCGGTGACCGCCCGCGCGCCGGCCGGGGCGTCGGCGAGTTCGAGCGGTGTGAATGCCGCATCCGCGTCGGGTGTGAGCAGCCGGTCGAACAGCGGCGCGAAGCCGCGCGCCGTCGAGATCCGGACCCACGCGATCCCATCGACCTGGAGTCCGCAGGCGAATGTGCGGGCCGCACCGTTCACCGCTTCCTCGAAGGATCTCGGGCCGGCTGCGTCGGGCTCCACCGTCACGTACTCCACGGTCGACTCCTCCGGCAGTTGCAGGGCGGCGACGATTCCCTGCTCGTCGAGTCCGCCGTTGCAGATCGCGTCGTTCTGCCGCAGCTCCATGGCGGGCCAGACGAGTTGCGCGGCATCCGCTTGCTCGATCGCGGCGAACGCGGACGCGGCGACCTCCACCAGGCGATCCATCATGCCGCCGCCCGCCAACGCGCCGAACCGGCTGCCGCTGCCGGTGAGTCCCGCGGCGCGGATGGTCGCGTGCACCCAGCTGTCGCCGACGGGCGCCGAGATCGCCCAACCGGCGTCGCCGCCCGAAACGGACGCCTCGATACCGGCGACCTGGCGAGTATCGGTCGACGGACGACCTTCGCTCTCGAACGGCTGCCACTGGGCAGCGGCGCCGGGCAGCACGTCCACGCGCAGGTAGGCCCAGTCACTGGGGGCGTTGTATTCGGGCATGCCACTCCCGACGCGCCAGGAGCAGGCGAGGCCGCCGGCTCCCTCGAGCACGATGCTCTCGAACTCATCACCGGTCTTCACCGCGGCGACCGGCTCGACCGGCACCCCATCGGCTCCCTCGAGAGTGTCGGCAACCAGGCCGGCGGGCACGAGGTCATCACAGGTGAGCGGGGCGGCTGCCACGGGGGTCGACGTCGGTGTCTGCGTCGGCGTCGGGGCCGCGACGGCGGAGCATCCGGCAAGGGCGAGCAGGATCAGCGAGGCCGTCGCGACGGCGGCGTTCGTACGCACGGGACGAACATAGCGGTCGCGCCAGACGCTGCGGCGACGAGAAGCGCGACGCGCCGTGGAGAGCACGTGGGCGGCCTGCGCGCACTAGCCGATCGGTCAGGTCGTCGCGTCATCCGCCGTCGGTCTGCAGGAACGCGAGCACCGCGGCGACGCGGCGGTGCACGCCCGTCTCGGGGAGGCGGAGCTTTGTGAAGATCGCGTTGACGTGCTTCTCGACGGTCGACGACGAGAGGAAGAGCGATTGCTCGATGCCCGCGTTCGTGCGGCCCCGCGCCATCTCGCGCAGCACGTCGAGCTCGCGCGGCGACAGGGCGGCGAGCGGGCTCGCCGCGGCCGCGCTCCGGCGGCGCACGAGCGTGTCGACGATCTGCGGGTCGATGACGGATCCCCCCGCGCGCACCTCGCGCAGCGCGTGCACGAGGTCTTCGAGGTCGCCGATGCGGTCCTTCAGCAGGTAGCCGAGCCCCGCCGAGCCATCGGCGAAGAGCGCGAGCGCGTAGCTCTCGTCGGCGTGCTGCGAGAACACGACGACGCCCGTGTCGGGGTGCGCCTCGCGGATCGCGCGGGCAGCCTCGATGCCCTCCATGTGATGGCCGGGCGGCATCCGGATGTCGGTGAGCACCGCGTCGGGGTTGAGACGCCGCACGGCGTCGAGCAGCTCGGTCGCGTTGCCGGTGCCCGCGACCACGTCGATCTCGCCGGAGTCCTCGAGGAGACGTCGCACGCCCTCGCGTACGAGGTAGTTGTCTTCAGCGATCACGACTCGCAGCACGCCCGATTCATCCAACGGGATCCGCCTCTCGCTCGATGGGGCGTCTGACGGGCAGCTCGACGAGCACGGTCGTGCCCGAGGGGTCGTTGCCCGAGACGCTCACCGTACCCCGCAGCGCCGCCACCCGGTCGCGGATGTTCGCCAGGCCGCCGCTCGACGCCTGCGCCGCGGACGGCGTGTCGATGCCGCGTCCGTCATCGCTGATCGCGATCCGCAGGCGGCCGTTGCTGCGCGCGAGCTCGACCGAGGCGCGCGTCGCGTTCGCGTGCTTCGCCGTATTCGCGAGCGCCTCCCTCACCACGTAGTACGCCGTCGTCTCGACGTCGGCGGGGAACCGCTCGGCACGAACGCCGTCATCCGCTTCGACCGTCAGCGGGATCGGGAACCTGGCCACGCTCGACTCGACCGCGGCCACGAGACCGTTGTCGCTGAGCACCGGCGGGTGGATGCCGCGGGCGAGTTCGCGCAGGTCGGTGAGCGTCTCCCGGGCCTGGTCCTGCAATTCCGTCAGCTCCTCGGGGGTGAGCTCAGCGCGCTGCAGTCGATTGCGAGCGAGGCGGAGCCCGGCGATCTGCGCCACCAGGGTCTGCTGGATACCGTCGTGCAGGTCGCGCTCGAGGCGCTTGCGCTCGTCGTCTTGCGCGGCGACGAGCCGCTCGCGAGAGGCGGTCAGCTCGTCGAGCTGCTCAGCGAGCTGCGCGGTGAGCCGCACGTTGGCCACGGACGCCGCGGCCTGGCCGGCGACCGTGCGCAGCAGCATCCGCTCGGCATCGCCGTACTCCCCGCGGCGACGCGGGCCCACCTCGATACGTCCGAGGTTCTCGTCGCCGCGCACGAGGTCGCACGACTCGATCGGCTCGCCGGCTCCGGCCAGGTCACCGGCGACGCCCGTCGGCGACGCGGCGAGCACGCCATCCGCCGACGCGAGCCGGATCCGCACCCACGACGCCCCGAGCCCCTCGCGCACCGCCTCGGCCAGCCGGGTGAGCAGCTCGCGAGGCTCGACGGCCTGCTCGAGGCGCGCACCGAGTTCGCTCAGCATGAGGAGCTGGCGGTCGCGGTCGCCGAAGAGCGCGCGGTGGATCCAGCGTTGCATCCAGGTGCGAACAGGCAGCAGGCACACCGCCGCCAGCGTCGTGATGAGCACGGCGGGCACGACCCGCAGTCGACCGGAGAGCAGCACGGCAGGTGTGGCGACGCCGATGGCGTACACGACGGCGATGAGCAGGTTCGAGGAACGGGCCACCAGCCGGCCTCGGTCGCCGGGGGCGATGTCGAATGCGCCGAAACGGAGGATGCCGTGGATCGCAGCGACCGGCAGCGCGATGAGCGACGCGTAGACGCCGAACTCGATGAGCGGGATGCCGGGAAGGAACGTCCACAGGCTGAACATCACGAGGGTCACCGCGACGGTGATGGCCATGACCCGCGTGCGGGTGCGAACCCGGGGCTCGCCGAGCAGCGCGCGGTAGGCGAGCACCCCGAGCCCGAGCAAGACCGCCGGCCATGGCTGAGCGATGAGGTAGTACACGGCCGGGGCCGCCCACTCGAGCCACGGCACGGCGAACGGGTTCGGGATCGCGTCGCCGCTGATGCCGAGATACTGCGGCGTCACCACATGTTGCGTCGTGAGCAGGGTCAGCGGCCCGACGAGCACCGGCGTCCACACGAAGGCGACGGCGATGCGCTGCCAGGGCCGCTCTGTCACACCATCGGGGAACGTGGCGAACATCATCAGCATCGCCGAAGTGGCGACCGCGTCGGCGGTGAGCCCCACGACGTTGAAGAGCGGGAACCACGGCTCCACGAGGAGCTCGATGTTCCGCTGCACGAAGGTCTCATACGCCGAGCCGACGAGCATCGCGGTCGCGGCGAGGGCGACGAGCACCGCGATGCGCGACGACGACACCGTGAGCAGCCACATGCCGAACACGAACAACGGGAGGGCGCCGAGCAGCGGCCAGGCGAGGCCGTGATCGGCGTCACCCTCCACGAACCCGCGGACGACGACGATGTAGACCAGAGCCGCGACCCCGATCGGGCCGAGCGTCGCCAGACACACCCACCTTCGTTCCACAGTCCCATGGTCCTCCTCCCCGACGTGTCGCGGGAGAGGGTCATCCCCGTCCGCCCTTAGCAGCCAGCCCCCATCGAGCGTGCGGAACTCCGCCATGCGAGGTCCGGTCTGCTGCGTTCCGGCATCCGCACCCGACCGCGAGGGTGAGGGTCGAGCGGATGCCGCGACCGGGCGCCGCACGAACAGGGAGAGACATCATGCGCAAGATCTACGCAGGCCTGGCCTGGATCATCGCAGGCGGCGTCGTCGTGCAGGCGGCCGCGATCGCCTTCGCGTTCGGCGGCGTGCTCAACCGCGTGTCGAACGGTGACGTCGTCGACAAGGCGCTCCTCGAGAGCGGCGGGGCGGGCGGCACCGGTGAGCTCGGCTTCTGGATCCACGGAATCGTGGGCGGCGGGGTCATCCCGCTCCTCGCCGTCGCGCTGCTCGTCGGCTCGTTCTTCGTGCGGGTGCGAGGAGCGAAGCTGTGGGCGGCGATCACGCTCGGCCTCGTGGCACTGCAGGTCACGCTCGGCTTCTCGATCACCGACATGCCCTACCTGGGTCTCATCCACGGCGCGAACGCGCTCGCGATCGTGGTCGCCGCGGTGATCGCCGCGCTGCGCATTCGGGGCGAGCGCATCTCGCGCACCCCCGCCGAGGAGGCGACCTCCGATGCCGTCGCGGCGTGAGCTCCTTCGCCGAGCGGCGATCGGCGTCGCGGTCACGACCGCTCTCGGCGCCGGCGCCCTCGCCTGGAGTTCCACGCTGCTCGGCGAGTACTCGGTGATGACCATGGGCGTCGGGCACAGCGGCGACACGCATGCCGGGTACGACGGCCACGCGGAGCACGGAACGAGCAGACCGGGTGCATCCGCGGCATCCGGAACCGCCGGCGACGCGAGTGACGTCGACGTGACCTCGCTGGCAGCCGATCCCGACCGGCCCGCCGACGTGCGCGTCGAGCTCGTCGCTCGGCAGGACACCGTCGAGGTGTCGGGCGGGCACCCCATCGAGGGATATACCGTCAACGGCATGTCACCAGGACCCGAGCTGCGGGCACGGCAGGGCGACCTCGTCGAAGTCGCGCTCGTGAACGAGTCGGTGGCCGACGGCGCGACGTTGCACTGGCACGGCATCGACGTGCCGAATGCTGCCGACGGCGTCGCGGGCATCACGCAAGACGCCGTGCCCGTCGGCGGCCGCCATGTCTACCGCTTCGAGGCGACGGATGCCGGCACGTACTGGTACCACTCGCACCAGGTGTCGCACGAGCAGGTCGAGGGAGGCCTGCTCGGCGCGATCATCATCGAGCCTGCGTCGCCCGCGGACACCGCGGCCGGCCTCGAGGCAACGGCACTGCTGCACGTCTACGGCGGGCAGCACACGCTCAACGGCCGCGTCGCCGACGAGCGCGTCGACGCGTCCCCGGGCGAGACCGTGCGGGTCCGCGTCATCAACACCGACCAGGGCACGGCCGCCGTGTGGTCGGCAGCGCCGTTCCGGGTGCTCGCCACCGACGGGCACGAGGTGAACGAGCCGACCGACGTCGACGGGCAGCGGCTGCTCATCCCGGCCGGCGGGCGAGCGGATGTCGCGGTGCAGGCGCCTCCCGGCGGCGAAGCGGCGCGGCTGCACGTCGGCGGCGCACGCAGCATCCTGATCGGCGACCCCGAGGCATCCGTCCCGCCTGCCGCGCGCCAGCCCTCGGAGACCCTCGACCTGCTCGCCTACGGCACGCAGACCCCGCTGTCGTTCGACCCCGCCACGCCCGAACGCTCGTTCGACTACGTGATCGCGCGGCGCTTCGGGCTCATCGACGGCCGCCCCGGCAACTTCTGGACGATCAACGGGCGCATGTTCCCCGACGTGCCGATGTTCCACGTGAGCGAGGGCGACGTCGTCGTGATGCGCATCGTCAACGACTCGGGCGACGTGCATCCGATGCACCTGCACGGGCACCACATCGTCGTGCTCTCACGCGACGGCGTCGCGGCATCCGGCAGCCCGTGGTGGGTCGACTCCCTCGACGTTCACCCCGGCGAGTCGTACGAGATCGCGTTCGTCGCCGACAACCCCGGCATCTGGAGCGACCACTGCCACACCCTGGGGCATGCGGTCGACGGCCTCGTGGCGCACGTCATGTACGAGGGCGTCTCGACGCCGTTCACCATCAACGGCGCAGCCGGCAACCGACCCGAGTGACGTGCGGCTGCGGCATCCGTCGCGTGCTCAGGCGCCGCCCTCGAATCGAGCCTCGCCGCGATCGTCGAGGGCGGTGAGGATGCGTCGTCGCTGCTCCTCCTCCACCTCGCCGAGTTCGTCGAGCCGGTGCCACCCCACCTCGGTCATCTCGCCGTCGGCCGGATACGGCTCGCCCTCGAGCCACGTGCAGCGGAAGGTGAGGTCGAGGTAGTCGGCCTCGTCGCCGTTGGCGTAGGTGATGCGCGGGATCTGGTGCACCCACGCGAGGCGATCGACGCGGATGCGCACGCCCGCCTCCTCGAGTGCCTCGCGGCGCGCGGCATCCGCCGGCTCCTCGCCTGGGTCGATGATGCCCGTGATCGGGGTGAGCGCACTCGTGTCGGAGCGCCGGCCGAGCAGCACCTCGTCACCACGGAGGATCACCGCCGTCACTCCGGCGAGTGCGAGCGGTCGAGTGCCGACATGGCGGCGCAGTTCGAGCACGAAGTCGGGGGTGGCCATGGCGCCACCCTACTCAACACGCGTTGGTCGCCCGTTCGTCGCGGAAATCGACCGCCTGTCGCACAACGCGACCATTGACCGTTCTCGACGTTTCGGCGCCCGAGATCGCTCCTACGGTGACCGTACGCAACGATGCGACCCGAGGAGGATCCCCATGACGTCAGAGCTGCGGCGAACGACGATCGAAGCCGATTCGAGCGACGAGCTCCAACCTGATCCGAGTCTTCCGCCGACGGCGGTGCCGGAGCGCGAGCTCGAGCGCGAGCGCAAGTGGACCTGGCCGAAGATTCTCCTGTGGGCGGCGGTCGCCCTGCTCGGCGGTATCGCGTGGGTGATGATCGCCATCGTTCGCGGCGAGACCGTGAACGCGATCTGGTTCGTCTTCGCGGCCGTGTGCAGCTACCTGATAGCCTACCGCTTCTACTCGAAGGTGATCCAGCGCTTCATCGCGCGACCCGACGACCGGCGCGCGACGCCCGCCGAGGTCAAGGCCGACGGCAAGGACTACGTCCCGACCGATCGTCGCGTGCTCTTCGGACACCACTTCGCCGCGATCGCGGGCGCCGGGCCCCTCGTCGGTCCCGTGCTCGCCGCGCAGATGGGCTTCCTTCCCGGCACGATCTGGATCATCGTCGGCGTCATCCTCGCCGGCGCCGTGCAGGACTACCTCGTGCTCTTCTTCTCGATGCGCCGCGGCGGTCGCACGATCGGCCAGATGGCCCGCGACGAACTCGGAAAGATCGGCGGCACCGCCGCCATGGTCGCGTCGCTCCTGATCATGCTCATCATCGTCGCGATCCTCGCGCTCGTCGTCGTCAACGCCCTCGGCGAGAGCCCCTGGGGCGTCTTCAGCGTCTCGATGACCATCCCGATCGCGCTCTTCATGGGCGTCTACCTGCGGTACCTCCGCCCGGGCAGGATCACCGAGGTGTCGCTCATCGGCTTCGTGCTGCTCATCGCCGCGATCGTCGCGGGAGGCTGGGTCGCCGCCACCCCGTGGGGCGCCGAGATCTTCCACCTCGACCGCACGACCATCGCCTGGGGCATCATCGTCTACGGCTTCATCGCCGCGGTGCTCCCCGTCTGGCTGCTGCTCGCCCCGCGCGACTACCTGTCGACGTTCATGAAGATCGGCGTCATCGTGATGCTCGCCGGCGCCGTCGTCGTCGTGCGCCCCGAGATCACGGTGCCCGCGTTCAGCGAGTTCGCCGGCGGTGAGCTCGGCCCGGTGTTCTCCGGCCCGCTGTTCCCGTTCCTGTTCGTGACGATCGCGTGCGGTGCGCTCTCGGGATTCCACGCCCTGATCGCCTCGGGCACGACACCGAAGCTCATCGAGAAGGAGCGCCAGACGCGCTTCATCGGCTACGGCGGCATGCTCATGGAGTCGTTCGTGGCGATCATGGCACTCGTCGCCGCGATCTCCCTCGATCGGGGCATCTACTTCGCCATGAACTCGTCGGCCGCCGCGACCGGCGGAACCATCGAGGGCGCGGTCGCGTTCGTCAACGGGCTCGGTCTCATGGGGGTGAACCTCACACCCGACATGCTCTCCTCGGCGGCTGCGGCGGTCGGCGAGGAGTCGATCGTCTCCCGCACGGGCGGCGCACCGACGCTCGCACTCGGGCTCGCGCACATCATGCAGCAGTTCCTCGGCGGCGCTGCGATGGCGGGATTCTGGTACCACTTCGCGATCATGTTCGAGGCGCTCTTCATCCTCACGGCCGTCGACGCCGGCACGCGAGTCGCGCGCTTCATGCTCCAGGACGCGATCGGCAACGTGTTCCCCAAGTTCAAGAACACGGCCTGGCGTCCGGGCGTCTGGATCTCGACCGCGATCATGGTCGCCGGTTGGGGCTACATCCTGATCCTCGGCGTGACCGATCCACTCGGGGGCATCAACACCTTCTTCCCCCTCTTCGGCATCGCGAACCAGCTGCTCGCCGTCATCGCGCTCGCCGTCGTGCTCGCGATCGTCGTCAAGCGCGGCAGGAGCTACTTCACGTGGCTCTGGATCATCGCCGTGCCGCTCGGCTTCGCCGCGGTCGTGACGATCACCGCGTCGATGTTCAAGATCTTCTCGCCGGTGCCGCAAGTGGGCTACTGGGCCAACAACGTCGCGTTCCGCGACGCCTTGGCCGCGGGTGAGACCTCGTTCGGCACGGCGACGAGCGTCGAGGCGATGGAGGCGGTCGTTCGCAACACGTCGGTGCAGGGCACGCTCTCGATCGTGTTCGTCACCCTCGCGATCATCGTGCTCATCACGTCGATCCTCGCGACCATCAAGGCACTGCGGAACGGCGGGGGCGAGAACCACGAGGATCCGCCCGTGGCATCCCGCCGCTTCGCTCCGGCAGGACTGATCGCCACGCCGGCCGAGAAGACCATCGAGCGCGAATGGGCGGCACTCCCCGCCGACCACCAGCCGGAGTCGGTGCGTCACTGATGGCCGAGACGTTGCTCCAGACCCTGAAGCGCGCGCCCGGAGCCATCGCCTGGTACGTCCAAGACCTGATGGGCGACAATTCCTATCAGCGCTATCTTGAACACCACCGCTCGAATCACGGCGAAGAACACCAGCCGCTGAGCGAGCGAGCGTTCTGGCGGCAGAGAATGGATGACCAGGACCGCAACCCGGGGGCGCGCTGCTGCTGACGACGACGTGACGAGGAGCCCACATGATCGACGACGTGTGGGCCCTCGTCCTCGCCGGCGTCGGCATCGGCATCGCGCTGACCCTCCTGTTCCAGCTCGTGTGGCGGCTGATGCGCGGCTCACGCGATCTGGGCAGCGATGCCGAGCGCGCGACCTTCCGCACCCTCTCGCTCGCATCGCGTGCCGCCGTGCACTTGCGCGGGGGTCTCGACACAGGCGATCTCCACCGTGCGTCGCGGGCGTTGCGTTCCCTCTTGGGCAGTGACGCGATCGCCATCGCGAACCGACAGGGGGTCGTCTCCATCGACGGGCGGCCGAGCCTCTCGGATGCCGCGTGGCACGTCGCCTCGAGCGTGATCGAGACCGGCCAGCGACAACTGCTCACCTCGAGCTCCGACGCGGAACCCGCCGCGGTCGGAGCACCCGTCGTCGCCAATGGCAGAGTCGTCGGCGTGATCGTCGCCTTCGCCCCCAAGGTTCGCCCGCCACTCGTGCGGGCGACGACCGAGGTCGCGAAGTGGTGCGGGGCGCAGATCGAGCTCGGCGAGCTCGAGACCTCGCGCGCCGCCCTCGCCGAGGCGGAATTGCGAGCCCTCCGCGCGCAGATCAGCCCCCACTTCGTCTACAACGCGCTGGGCGCCATCGCGTCGTACATCACCACCGACCCCGAGCGGGCCAGGGACCTCGTGCTGGACTTCGCGGACTTCACCCGGTACTCGTTCCGGCGGCAGGGCGAGTTCACGACGCTCGCCGAGGAGCTCAAGAGCGTCCATTCCTACGTTGAGCTCGAGCGGGCCCGCTTCGAGGAGCGCCTGAGCGTCACGCTGCAGATCGCTCCCGAGACGCTCACGACCGTCATCCCGTTCCTCAGCGTGCAACCGCTCGTCGAGAACGCGGTGCGGCACGGACTCGAACCCCGCGAGCGCGGCGGCACCATCGTCATCGCGGCGCGCGACGACGGCACGCACACCGAGATCACGGTCGACGACGACGGGGTCGGCATGCAACCGGAAGAGCTGCGAGCACTGCTCACCGCCGGCGAGATCACCGACCACGTCGGCTTGCGTAACGTCGACTCCCGCATCCGCCGCATCTACGGCGACGACCACGCACTCGTGGTCGAGACGAACCCCGGGGCGGGCACGATGGTGCGCATGCGCATTCCCAAGTCGCAGCCGTTCAACGAGACGGAAAGGCCGGTCGACCGATGACAGCCGCAGACGAGTCAGGAGCCGACCCCGGCGCGAGCGCCGCGACGATCGACGTGCTCATCGCCGACGATGAACGCCCGGTGCTCGACGAGCTGGAACAGCTGTTGCGCCGTGATGCGCGCATCGGCGGGATCTGGCGGGCCTCCTCCGGTTCTGAAGCGATTCGCCTGCTCGCCGAGCACCAAGTCGACGCCGCGTTCCTCGACATCCACATGCCCGGCCTGTCGGGGTTCGACCTGGCGCGCGCGATGTCGCGGTTCACGCAGCCGCCGGCGATCGTGTTCGTCACTGCCGACGAGGCCGGCGCAGTCGAGGCGTTCGACTTCGCCGCCGTCGACTTCATCCTCAAGCCCATCCGCCGCGAACGGCTGCACCGCGCCATCGGGCGCATCATCGCCGGTCGCGAGACGCCCGAACAGCCTGAGACGATCCCCGATGAGAGCATCCCGGTCCGAGTCGGGCACATCACCCGCGTCGTCCATCGCAACGACGTGCGCTGGGTCCAGGCCGAGGGCGACTACTCGCGACTCGTCACCGAGACCGGCAGCCACCTGATCCGCGAGTCGATCTCCGACCTCGAGCTGCGCTGGGCCGAGGCGGGCTTCATCCGGGTCCATCGCTCGTACCTCGTCGATCGCAACGCCATCAGCACGATCAGGCTCACCGGCACGCACCCCTCGGTCAGCGTCGGCTCGGAGGAGATCCCGGTCAGCCGGCGATCGATCGCCGCGGTTCGCGAGGCGATCCTGCAGCCCCGTGAGGGCCGAGCATGACCGATCCGGATGCCTCGCGCGGCGGGCCGCCCGCCGAACCTCGCCGCGGGCAGGGCAAGCCGGTCCGTGAGCGAGTGAGCTCCGCCGACCAGCCCTCGAATCGAGCTGAGCCGCTGGTGCGCGTGGGCGCCTCACAGGTCAGCGAGGCGGAGACGGTGTTCACCCGCAGCCTCATGCGCACCCAAGGCCGCCTCGCGCTGGCGTGCGTGCTCTCGTTCGTCGTGGTCGTGGCATCCGTCACCTTCGTGATCAGCCGGGTGCCCGAGCTGCACGACCTCTCGATCGGCGGCGTGCCGCTGCCCTGGTTGATCCAGGCCTACGGCTTCTACCCGATCATCATCATCTATGCCGTGGTCTTCGCGGTCGCGGCGACGCGCACCGAGCGCCGGTTCAACGCCCTCGTGGAGCACGAATGAACCCGATCCTCGCGGTCGCCGCGATCGCGCTCGTGCTCGTCGTCACGTCGCTCATCGGCGTCTACGGACTGCGCATCTCTCGCACCACGAGCGACTTCTTCGTGGCATCCCGCACGGTGCGCCCCATCTGGAACGCCTCCGCCATCAGTGGCGAGTACCTCTCGGCCGGCACGTTCCTCGGGCTGTCGGGGCTCGTGCTCCTCTCGGGCTCCGACGCGTTCTGGTTCCCCATCGGCTACGCCGCCGGATACCTGCTCGTGCTCATGTTCGTCGCCGCACCCCTGCGGCGGAGCGGCGCGTACACGATCCCCGACTTCATCCACGCCCGCCTCGACTCGATCACCGCTCGCCGGATCACGAGCGCCCTCGTGCTCGTCATCGGCTGGCTCTACATCGTGCCCCAGCTGCACGGCGCCGCACTCGCGGTCAACGTCGTCGCCGACATCCCGCCGTGGGTGGGCGCCGTGGTCGTCGCCGTCGTCGTGAGCGGCTCGGTCGCGGCGGGCGGCATGCGCTCCATCACCTTCGTGCAGGCGTTCCTGTTCTGGCTCAAGCTCGGGGCACTCCTCGTGCCCGTCATCTTCTTCGTGATCACGCTCGGCGGGCACGAGCCGCGCATCGACCCCGAGCTCGTGTTCCCTGCCGAGCACGGTCCGAGCGGACTCGACGCCTACACGACGGCGTCGCTGCTGCTCGCCCTGCTCTGCGGCACGATCGGCCTGCCGCACGTGCTCGTGCGGTTCTACACGAGCCCGACCGGGAGTTCGGCGCGCTGGACCACCGTCATCGTCATCGCCATGATCAGCGCCTTCTACATGGTCTCGGGCACGATCGGCCTCGTCGCCCGGGCCACCGCACCCGACCTCGCCAAGCCGGGCATCGCCGACACCGTGGCACTCCTGCTGCCCTCGCGCCTGATCCCCGGCATTGCGGGAGAGCTGCTCACCGCGCTCGTCATCGCCGGCGCCCTGGCAGCGTTCCTGGGCACGTCGTCGGGACTCGTCGTGTCGCTCTCGAGTGTCGTCAGCCAGGACCTGTTCCACGGCACCGTGCGCTCCTTCCGATGGGCGGCCGTCGTCTGCGCCGCCGTGCCGCTGGGATTCGCGCTCGCAACGGTTCCCCAGGGCCTCGTGACCTCCGTCGCCAATGTGTTCGTCTTCGCCGCCTCGGCGCTCTCACCCGTCATCGTGCTCGGAATCTGGTGGCGCCCCCTGACGGCTCGAGGCGCGATCGCCGGGATGCTCGTCGGGTCCGTGCTCTGCGCGGCCGCGCTCATCGCATCGTCGGTGTTCGGGCCGCAGGCCGGCGCCGCGGCCGCGTTGCTCGCACAACCCGGAGCCTGGACGATCCCTGCCGCCGCACTGACCACGATCGCCGTCTCGCTGCTCGACCGCCGCACGCCCCTGAACACCGACCGGATGCTCAGCCGGCTGCATACGCCGGAGCTCCCTCGCGTGAGCGGATCGTCGAGCGGGTCGTGACGCGCGGGCGGCGCCGTCTGCGCCGTGGCGCTCTCGCGACGAGGGGCGGAGCCGACCGAAGTCGACCCCGCCCCTCGGCGCACGCGCCGGCTACTTTTTCCGCACCAGCACCTCCGCCGACGGCGCCGACACCGGTGACGAGCCGATCTCGTTGTGCGCCACGATGGTCGCGCGGTACTTCGCACCGGGCTGCAGGCCGGTGAACGTCACCGTGGCCGAGGTGCCGCCGACCTCCTTGACGAGGGTCGGCTGATCGGTCCCACGCGGCGTCAGCGTGATCGTGTAGCCCGAGATCGCACGGCCGCCGTCGTCGGGCGCCTCCCAGCGCACCGTGATCGACGCCGGTCCGGCCGTCACCTTGGGCGCGCCGGGCTGCGCGGGCGCCGTGGGCAGTGGCAGCACCGGCCCGACCTCGGCGCTCGCGGTCGACGGGCTCCAGAGCGGCTTTGCGGCGGTCACCGTGACACCGATCGTCGCGTCGAGGTCGGCCGGCGTGAGCACGTACTCGACGCCGGTGGCGTCGGCGATGGCCTCGCCGTCGCGCGTCCACTGGAAGGCCGACGCGGTCCACGGATCGGCCACCGCGGCGGTGAGCGTCTGCCCGACCTCCGCCTGGCCGCCGATCGCGACGCCGAGTGGCTCGGGATCGACCACGGTCTGCGCGTCGACGCTCTCGAGAGTCGGCGTAACGGTCTTCATGAGGCCGTTCTCGTCGAACTCGATGCGGTCGATCGTCGTCTCGCGGTGGGTCCCGTTGCCGTCGGGCATCGCGAACCGGTGGTAGGCGATGTACCAGTCGTCGGTGCCCGGCACGTTGATCACCGAGTTGTGTCCCGTTCCGCGGATCCCGAGCGACGTGTCCTTCTGCAGGATGACGCCGCGGTAGGTCCACGGTCCGTCGACGCTCGTCGCGGTGGCGTAGCCGACGCGGTAGTTCTCCGAGCCGGTGTCGTCGATCGAGTACGTGAGGTGGTACAGCCCGTCACGGAAGTTGACGAAGGTGCCCTCACGGAACGACGTCAGGCCGCCGATCGTCTTGATGGTCTCCGGCTTGATCGACACCATGTCGTCGTTGAGCTCGGCGTAAAGCGGGCTGCCGTTGCCCCAGAACAGGTAGTGCTTGCCGGTCACCGGGTCGTGGAACGCGGCCGGGTCGATCGCCTGCCCCGACTTCACCGCCTCCCCGTTGGTGATCATCGCCGTCGACTGGGCGACGAACGGACCCTCGGGATGGTCGGCGACCGCGACGCCGATCGTCTTGCGGTTGAGCGCCGCGTTGTGACCGCTGAAGTAGAAGTAGAACTTCCCGCCGCGCTCGATGATGGTCGGCGCCCACGCATTCCCCGTGGCCCAGGGAACATTGCCGTTCGCGCCGTCGAGGGTCAGGAAGGGCTCGGCCGAGCGCTCCCAGTCGACGAGGTCCTTCGACTTCCAGACATAGAACTCTTTGCCGCCCCAACCGGCGAACCCGTCGGTGGTCGCGTAGATGTAGTACGTGTCACCGAACACCGCGATGTTCGGGTCGGCGTACAGGCCCGGCAGCACCGGGCTCGCCATCACGCGCGCCTGCATCGTCCACGTCGCCGTCGAGCCGTCGGGTGCGGTCAGCGTGACCACCAGCGGCTCACCGAGGTCGACGGTGTCGCCCGAGGCCGGCGAAGCCGTCACGCCGTCGGCGATGCCGAAGACCGGCGTGAGCGCCGCGACATCCGTGCCGGGAACGACCGGGAAGACCACCGTGCGTGCCGCAGCATCGACGATCGGCGCGATCTTCAACTGCGAGGGGTCGGCGAGCGTGACTCCGGCGAGCGCCGCGGTGTTGCCCGACCGGGTCAGCACCTCGCCCGGGCTCAGCGCGCGGTTGTAGAGCGCGAACTCGCGGAACTGGCCGCGGAAGCGCGGGTCGGCGTTGTAGAGCGACCGGCCGAGGTAGTTGGCGATCGTGCTCCCGCCGCCGATGTCGCCGGGGTCGAGCGTCACGCCCGTGTTCCTGGCGACCTCGACGCCGTCGAGGTACAGACGCGCGGTCGTGCCCTCGAGCGTGTAGGTGAGGTGCACCCACTTGTCGCGCGGCAGCGCCGAACCCGAGCTCACGTTCTGCTCCGTGGTCCAGTTGCCCGACGCGATGCCGGTGCGATAGGCGCTGTTGCCCGTGGTGAAGAGATACCCCGAACCGACACCGGATGCGTCGGTGTTGCCGAAGCCGTAGATGAAATAGGAGCCCGACTGCGAGGGGCTGATCTTCACGTCTGCTTCGACCGTGACGTCTTCGACGCCCGTCAGGAGGTGGTCGGGCAGGTCGACGTAGTCGTCGGTGCCGTCGAACGTGAGCGCGTCGCCCTGCCAGGCGGCACCGCCGACGATCGTGCCGTCGTTGCCCATGCCCGAACGGTCGGCGACGACCGTGCCGGCGGCATCCGTGAAGTCATAGCGCAGGATCTCGCCGTCTTCGTTGGCCTCGACCGGTGGCGGGCCTGCCGTGAGCCGCTCGAGCTCGGCAGCGGTGACCGGCAGCACGGTGCCGTGCCGCGGGCTCGCGGGCAGGTCGTATTCGGGTGCCACGGCCCACGACGGGTTGGCGATGTCGTCGGTCTGAAGCGGGATGTACCCGCGTCCGCCGAACTCGTCGACGAAGAGATAGGTCTTGTCGCCGTTGACGTCGCCCGGGTTCGCGTTGAAGACCGTCGGCCCTTCGACGGCGCTCGTGCCGGCGTCGCGGCCGATGCACGAGTCGATCATCGTCCACGACGTGAGGGGCGCGCGCAGCTCGGTCGACGTCTCCTGGATGATGTCGCTGCATCCGGTGCTGCCGGCGCCCTCGTCCTTCGTGAACCGGTGGTACGTGTCACCGTCCTTGATCACGGTCGAGTCGATGCGCGACATGCCGTCCTGCCAGATCTGCGGCTCGCTGAAGGTGACGAAGTCGCGGGTGGTGGCGTACAGCATCCGGTTGTAGGTGTTGCCGGTGTGACCGGGGTCGTTCTCGGCGTAGAGCTTCGAGGCCCAGAACACCACGAACGCGCCGATCGATTCGTCGTAGTACGCCTCGGGCGCCCACGTGTTGCCGGCCGTGTCGGGCGAGACCTTCACGTGCCGCTGCTCCGACCAGTTCACGAGGTCGTGCGACTCCCACACCTCGAGGTGCAACGAGCCCTGGCGCTGCGAGGCGTCCCAGCTGGTGCCGCCGCCGATCGAGAGGTCGGTGGCGATCAGGTAGAACGTGTCGCCCTCGGGCGAGCGGATGATGAACGGATCGCGCAGGCCCTTCGTGCCGAACTTCGACGTCAGTGTGGGCTGCCCGCCGTTGAGCTCGGTCCAGTCGAGCGCGTTGTTGCCGTTGCTCGCCGCGAAGTAGATGTTCTCGCCCGCGATCGAGTTGCCGGTGAAGTACGAGAACGCGTAGCCCTCGAAGGGCTCGAGCGCCACTGCCGCGCGCACGGTCGCGACGAACTCGCGCGTGGCCGTCGCCCCATTGCGGGTGACCGTGGCGGTGAGCGTCACGTCGGTGTCGGAGGCGGGCCGCACGACCACGCCGTCGGTCGTGATCGTCGCCGGTGCCGACGATGCCCAGGCGATCTGTGTGCCCGCGGGGGCACCGGGAAGCGTGAGGTTGCCGCGCACGTCGTCGACGTTCGTGATCGCGAGCGCCGCTGCCGCCGCGTCGACGATGGCCTGGTCGTCTTCCTCGGCGATCACGGTCGCCACGAACTGCTTCGTGCCGGTGGCACCGCCGCGCGTGACGGTGGCGGTGAGCGTGACGGATGCGTCGCCGTCGGATGCCGCTGGGCGCGTGACGACGCCCGAAGCCGAGATCACCTCGGGGTCGCTCGACGCCCACGCGATGGCGGCGCCGTTCGGTCCCGACGTCGGGAGCGTCAGGTTGCCCTCGACGGCCGAGAGGTCGCCGAGGTCGAGCACCGCGAGGTCGCGGTCGACCTTGACCTGGTCGGCGGGCTGCAGCGCCGCCACCTCCACGGCGGTGAGCGCCACCTCGTAGATGCGGAAGTCGCGCAGGCTCCCCGCGAGGTAGCGGTCGGCGGTGTACACGGATCGGCCGAGGTAGTTCGCGGCTGTGACGCCGTTGCCGATCGCACCAGGAGTGATCGTCACGTTCGTGTTCTGCGCCACCTGCACGCCGTCGAGGTAGATGCGCGCCGTGTTCGAGGCGTCGTCGAGCGTGTAGGTGATCGTCTTCCACACGCCGCGAGCGAGGTTCGCGCCGCTCGACGCGGTCTGCTCGGTCGACCAGTTGCCGGTCGCGATCGACGACTTGAAGGCATTGCCCGTGGAGAACAGGTAGCCGTTGCCGACGCCCGACGAGTTGGTGTTGCCCATGCCGTAGATGAAGTACGGCGTGGACTGCGTCGTGCGGATGAGCACCTCGGTGCTCACGGTGATCGAGGTGAGCCCGGCGAGGATGTTGTTCGGCAGCCGCACATGGTCGTCGACCCCGTCGAGCCGCACGCCCTCGCCCCCGGTGAGGGTCGGGCCGCCCATGATCGTGGCGTCTCGGCCGTTGCCCGACTGGTCGGCGGCGAGCGCGCCGCTCGTCTCGTCGAGCGTGTAGTGGGCGACGAGACGTTCATCTGGAGCGGCGAACGCGGGTTGGGTGGCCGTGAGCGCGACGGAGACGCCGAGGAGCGCGGCGGTCACCCCCGCCACGGATCGTCGAACGACGTTGTGCTTCATTGCGCAATCCTTCGGACGTGCCCCGGCATCGCGGACGGGGTCGCAGACATGACAAGCGTGATGTTATCGCTCACAATCCGCGATCACAACATTGTGTTGTTGATGTGTTGCGGCTCGTGAACACAGTGGTGCGGCTGTGCAGGCCGCCAATGTGATCCCTCACATGGGTGCATCGATACCGTGGATGCGGCGCTTCGTCACTCCCAGCCCTGGACGCATCACCCCGCCGAATCAGGCCGAGGACCCGAGATCAGGACCGAAGGCATCTACTGCCGGCGCTCGCCTGCGCGCGTCTCGGATCGAGACGCCTTCAGGCGGCCACCCGCACGTCGGTTGGAGCGGCGCGCATGGCGGCATCGGGCACGGCGATGAATGGGCGTTCGGGGTGGGTGCGGAGAACGTGGCCGGCGGGTGAGGTCCAACGGATGACGCCGCCTGGCTCCTGTGTCATCCGCCACCGGGATCGGTGCTTGAGACGGTGGTGTTTGCGGCAGAGGTGGGCGAGGTTCTCGTGGCTGGTGGCTCCGCCGTGCGCCCAGTCGACGGTGTGGTCGAGGTCGGCCTGGCGAGCGCGTCGCCCGCAGCCCGGGAAGCGGCATCCGCCGTCACGCACCGCGAGGTATCCGGCGAGGTCGACGGGCACCCGGTACGAGGTGCGGCCGTAGGAGAGGAACGCGCCCGTCTCGGGGTGGGTGAGGATGCGCTGGAAGCTCGGCGCATGCGCCGCGAGCCGGCGGGCGGTCTCGGCGTCGATCGGCCCGTGCCCGTCGAGCTCGGCCGGCTCGTCGCTCAGGCCGAGCAGCGACAGCACCGGCACGGTCACGAGGATCCGCGGCGTGACCGCGCCGATCACGGTGAACGGGGCGGCATCGCCCTCGACGAGTGTGCCCCCGAGCAGCAGGTCGCCCGCGAGGTCGGCGACGCGCTGGGTCGTCGTACGTGGGTCGTGCGCGGTGACGGATGCCGCGGTATCCGTCACATCAGCGCCGTCGGCTTCGGCCGCCCGAGCGACGATTAGGTCGAGCCTGGCCTTGATCGCGTGCGCCCGCTCGGCTTCGAGGAGGATGCTGAGCCAGGCCATGCCGTCAGCCGCCGGCTCCACGCAGACGCGGCGATCATGTGCGGCGGCGGCGCGGCGTTCGTCGAGCGGCTGCGGCTCGAGGCGCTCGCGCAACCGGCGCAGGCTGCGGCGAAGCGACGCGTTCGTCTGCCGGGCCGCACGCTCGATCGCCTCCCGCTCGAGGCGCGCCGTCAACTCGGCCGACGCACCCGAGGTGACCTCCATGATCGTGTGCACCTGGGCGAGCCCCACGACACCGGCGGCGAAGGCCGCGGCCGTCGCGGGCAGTTCGGCGAGCCGGGCGGCGTCGCCGACCATGGCGGACGCGCGCAGCTCACTCACGACGAGCGTCGTCGCGAGCTCGGCGATGAACGAGCGCGTCGCGAATTCGCGATCACCCGACGAGCTGCCATCGTGCACCCCCTCGAGCTGGGCAGCACGAGCACGGGCACGCGCCACGAGCCGCAACTGCTCCGCCTGAGCGACACGAATCTCGCGCTCGAGCGCCACGATCGCATGGAGATCAGCTGCCAGATCACGCTCGAGCGATGACGACGACAGGTGCGTCTGCATCGCTTCGACGGGTGGCCTCATGCTTCGATTCCACCACGACCCACTGACATTCCGACGGCATCGCAGGGACGCTGGAAATGGTCATTTACCGGCCCTTTCCAAAATCCGCCACTTCGAGATCGTACGGCATCAGCCGATCAGATACACGAGGCCCTCGCCCCTCGTAGCAAGTGATCGAGTAAAGTCGCGAGCCGCCGTCATGTAGCTCCGCACGTAGTCCGTCGCGCCGTCGAAGCGGCAGTCGATCAAGGTCGGATCTGCCTCTGCGAGCGCGAGCTCGAGGTCGTTGGCGATAGCCGCAACCTCATCGGGATCGAGTACGCGCCGGAAGCCGATCCAGCCGAGATCGACGAACGTCACCGCGCCACGGACGAGTTCGGCGGCTGGTCGTGGAGTGGAAGTGTCGACCCCGAACTTCCCCTGAAGACAGCCCCAGCACTTATCGAGATAGAGCATGCGAGGTCGCGGCTCCGTTCCACCCCAGGCATCCATGAGCGGGTCGATGCCGAGATACCGGTCTGGGTCTCGCTTCGCATCATCGATGTCATCTGACGCAAGCGGATAGGCGTAGTAGCGGATTCCTATGTCGATACGGTCACTCCGCGGCGCGCACAATCTCGGTGTTGGCGGTCGATCTGAGGAAGATCGGCCTTGACCAGTGCCATGTGGAGGACGGGTGAGGAATGGCCCCCTGATCTGGCGCCGTCGGCCTGACCTGACGATCGCCCGCGCACGGACTGGCTCGACTCGTACTTCGCTCATGAGGAGCTCTACACGACCATCGGTATTGCACTGGAACGGACAGCGGGCGTCGAGCGCTGAAGCAGTGGGGTGCATCACGGGCGGACGCCTACCGCCGGACCGCAGGGCCTCACTCCGAGGCGACGTCGATGAGCACCTTGCCGACCACACCGCCCTCGACGGCGTCATGCGCGGCCACGGTCTCCTCGAGCGGGTACCTGTGCACCGGGAGGCCAGCTTCGGCACCGATCGCCAGGGCTCCGTCGCGCGCCGCGGCCGTCACGTCTTCGCCGGCCGCGATCCAGGCATCCGCCCCCATCGTGTAGATCAGCACGAACTGGTAGCGGAGGTTGAGCATGATGGCCCGGCCGAAGTCGAGCGTCACCGGCGCACCGCCGTCGTTGCCGTAGCTCGCGATCGTGGAGCGTTCGTGCGTCACAGACTGGTCGAGCTCGGCATTCGCGCCCGCGGCGACCTCGACCACGAGATCGACGCCGCCGGGCGCGATCCCTCGGACTTGGGCCGCGGCATCCGCATCCCGATAGTTGACGACGTGGTGGGCGCCCGCGGCGGTGGCGAGCGCTGCCTTCTCGTCGCCGCTCACCGTCGTGAGCACCGTTGCGCCGGCCCAGCGAGCGAGCTGAATAGCGGCGTGGCCGACGGCACCCGCTCCCCCGGCGACCAGCACGGTCTTCCCATCGAGCGCGCCGGGGTGCAGTCGCGCCGGTGCATCCTCCGACACGGTCAGCGCGCGGTGCGCCGTGACCGCGGGAACGCCGAGGCTCGCCCCGACATCGAACGACACCTCGTCGGGCAGCGGGAACGCCCGCTCGGCGAGCGTGATGAGGTACTCCTGCGCCGTGCCCGACACCGCACGCTTCCAGCCCGAGATCGCCAGCCACACGCGGTCGCCCACGGCGAAGTCCGTGACGCCCGGGCCCACCGCATCGACCACGCCGGCGCCATCCTGGTTGGGCACGGTCTCACCGGTGGCGGCCGCGGATCCAGACCCGCGGCGTGCCTTCCAGTCCGTGGGGTTCACTCCGGAGACGGCGACCCGCACCCGCAGTTCCCCCGGGCCCGGCTCCGCGATCTCCCGCTCCGACAGTTCGAGCACCGAGGAGTCCCCGGTGCGGCGGTAAACGATGGCTCTCATGGTGGGTGCAACCGAGCCGGCTCGCTCGTGATTCCACTCTCGGTCGACCGGCAGCACAGTCGGTCAAGGCGACCTCCGCGTCGTATACTCGTCCCGTCACGGCTCACGACGCGCCGGTGCTTGAAAAAAGAGCACGAAGCCGACGCCGCCACAAGCGGTTCGCGCGAGACACATACGGAACCCCGCATCCGTCATCGTCTCGAAAGGCTTCGCCATGCCCTCCGTCTCCTCGCACGTCGCCCGCACGCTCGCCGCCCACGTCGACCACGTCTTCGGCGTCATGGGCAACGGCAACGCCTGGTTCCTCGACGCGCTCGAACGCGAGACCGGCGCGCAGTTCACCGCCGTGCGCCACGAGGTCGGCGGCGTCGTCGCGGCCGACGCATACTTCCGCGCCTCGCGCCGGCTCGCCGCGGCCACCGCGACCTACGGCGCCGGATTCACGAACACCCTCACGGCCCTCGCCGAGGCCGCGCAGGCGCGCGTGCCGCTCGTACTCGTCGTCGGCGACGAGCCCACCTCGGGGCGGCGCCCATGGGACGTCGACCAGATCGCGCTCGCATCGGCCGTCGGTGCACGCACCTATACGGTCGGCCGAACGGATGCCGCTGCCACGACCGTCACCGCGATCGAGCACGCCCTCGCCTACCGCAGGCCCGCAGTACTCGCGATCCCCTACGACGTCGGCGGCCTCGAGGCGGGCGAGCCCGGAGTGACGCCGGAGCCCCGGCTCCCGCGCCCGATGGCACCCGCGGGCGTGTTCGCGACCCGCGCCGTGGCCGAGGCCGCCCAGGCGCTCGCAAGCGCGAAGCGCCCCTTCCTCCTAGCCGGTCGGGGGGCGTGGCTCGCCGGAGCCGGCGAGGCCCTCGGCGAAATCGCCGCAGCCACGGGCGCCCTCACCGCGTCGACGGCCCTCGGGCGAGGCGTCTTCCCCGACGGTCGCTACGACCTCGGCGTCACCGGCGGCTTCGGTGCCGAGCGCGCGATGGAGCTCGTGCACGAGGCCGACGTCGCCGTGGTGTTCGGCGCTTCGCTCAACCAGTTCACGATGCGCTTCGGCGAGCTCTTCGCGCCCGGCACGCGGGTCGTGCAGGTCGATGTGGCGCCTGCCGCGACGCATCCGCATGTCGGCGCCTTCGTGCGCGGCGACGCCGCCATCGTCGCCCGCGCGCTCGTCGCCGAGCTGCACGCCCTCGGCGCGACCCCGCCTGGATGGCGCGAGTCGGTCGACGTTGCGGCGCTCGCGGCCC